>CAJXPL010000061.1 GCA_913057985.1 uncultured Synechococcus sp. | reverse complement strand
ACCAGCTCCAGCCACCACACTCCCCATCAATGCGGTGGGCTTCCCCCGGTTTGCTGGACAGGTCGACAGGAGAAACGCCATGACCACCAGACTGTTGATTGATGACCAACCCAAACAAACTGTGCACGCCGGCGGTTCACACCGCAGCAAAAGGAGGAAGCTGTTGCCCTTTGCCTGGCTGAGGGTCTGACCTGCACTGCTGTGTCCCAGCGCCTCGGCATTCCAGTGAGCAGCCTGGCCAAGTGGGTCCGTCAGGCCCGCATCGTTCGCGGTGAGCTCAGTGGTTCCGGCCAGGGCCCATTGACCAGCGAGGAACGCGCTGAACTGGTGCAGCTCCGCCGTGAAAACCGCGAGCTCAGGAGGGAAAAGGATTTTTTCAGGCTGGCGGCAGTGCACTTTGCAAAAGAGCAGCTGCCGCCGAGAGGTTTCGCTTGATCGATCAACTGGCTGATCAGCACCCCATTGCCTGGCTGTGTCGCCGGTTGGCTGTGACCCGCAGCGGTTACGACGCCTGGAAGCGCAGGCAGCAGGCGCCGCTGGGACAGCGGCAGGCAGAGAATGCCGCGATCACCGCTGAAATCCAGGCGGTATTCCAGGAGCACCGTGGCTTCTACGGCTCGCCGAGGATCCACCAGGAACTGCGTGCGACTGGCCGGTCCATCGGGCGACATCGTGTCGCCCGCTTGATGCAGCGTGCCGGCCTGCGGGCCAAGACCCGCCGGGCCTTCCGGCCCTGCAGCAAAGCGAGCGGTGCAACGGGTGTGGCTGAGAACCTGCTTGAGCAGGACTTCACCCCACCAGCGCCCAACCGCTGCTGGGCCGGCGACATCACCTACATCCGCACCACCTCAGGCTGGCGTTATCTGGCTGTCTGGATGGATCTGTTCAGTCGCCGTGTCGTCGGCTGGAGCCTGGGCACCTCCATGGAGGCGTCGCTGGTGCTGGAGGCCCTCAACCGGGCCCTGGGTCAGCGCCAGGTGGAACCTGACCAGCTGCTGATCCACACCGATCAAGGCAGCCAGTACAGAGCCACCGCTTACCGCGAGCTTCTGGAGGCCCATGGCATCACCTGCAGCATGTCTGCCAAGGGCTGCTGTTGGGATAACGCGGTGGTGGAGAGCCTGTTCTCCACCCTCAAGCACGAACTGGGCCTCGACGATGACGCCAAGATCCGCATCGCACCCAAGCGACTACAGCGTGATCTGGCTTTCTGGATCGATGGCTACGACAACCGCGAACGTCGCCACTCAACGCTGAGCTACCTCAGCCCGATTGATGACGAGCAGCAGTTCATTGCTGTTCGTACACTCACTCACTCGGATCCCTGATCGGTGTCCACCAAACCAGGGGAAGCCCATTCCGCACGCGATAGCTCCTGATCCTTGTGCTGTGCTTTCACCTAAGGGGCTACTAATACAATCTCAGCGATTCAGCAGTTGAAGACATTCTGATTGATTTGCCTACTATGCGTCGCTTTGCCGTCATCGATCTGATTGGTGGCTGGATCTCTGATGAGACAACAATCCTGGCTTTTTACAACGTAGTTGGGCAGCACGAGTTGAGCAAGCAGATCTTTGTGACGTCAATGCTCACCTCAAGCAACGGGGTATAGCAATGAAACAAGGCATCATCATCGATGCCACCTTGATCTCTGCTCCGATCCAAGTTGTTGTGTCTCAGCATGTAGATCAGTAGCCAATGAGGTGTGAGGTCGCAAACTGTTGAGGTGTCACCCGCCCAACCGAGACCTCACGACTCATGCGTCAACACACCAATGCCTGTTTGACGCAGAAGGGCCGGCTGCGTTTGATTTCTCAACACCTGATCGACCGCCGGCCCATCGAAATCGTGCCAATGGGGCTTTTGCTGACGCCATGGCATTCGGTTGAGGCGTTCAAGGCTCGGACGCCCAAGAGTGATCGAGAGTTATTGGCTAAAGAAAAACACCTGTTCCTGGATGATCAGCGGCAACGCAACGTAACGCCGCCGATGGCAGGATCTGTCAGAGCAAACGTTGGTTTGGGTTGGGTCTGATCCAAGAGAAACTCGCTATCAATTACAGATTCGCGCTGCACTCAATGTTCTGGCGATGAAACTTGAGAATCTGCTGGAGCTTCTTTTTATCCTTTTTCGGCCTTGCTATGCCTTCTCCTGGTCAATGACGGCAGTTAAGAGAGTCGAAGTGTGCAGCTGAAGCATCAGATAGCTGCTGCCTGATGATCGGGCCACTGGCTCAGGCAAGTGCCTTTTTGTTGAGGCTGAACCCGGACTGACTTTCTCAGGAGGCCCTAATTGTCCCGAGCTATAACAGAATGAAAAGGACTACCGAGTTTGCCTAACACCAAAAATGGCAGTTTGACTCAGAGCATGGAACGGGGCCTAAGCTTTCTGCGGAAAATACCAGGGATGCTCTTCGGCTCATGAAAGAGCGCGAGCTGATCTTGCAGCACCGCAACAACTCCAAAAAAGACGTGGCTCGCGAATCTAAATCCAGCACTACATCTCTGCTCATCTCTCACCCGTCAAACTGGCCAAAGAGAAGGTTGCCCCAACTCAGTTCCAATACCGAGGGGTGACCTACTAGGCGATGAGTGCTATTTGGATTTGATTCCTGAATCACTCAAGGAATAGTGCCCTACTTCGGTGAGGTTTTTTGTTTGGATAGTGCGGTTTTGTGTGCAAATCGACAGTGCTCTTTGATGTTGAGACCACCTGATCACTGTCTTATCTGGATGCAACAGATCAACCGACTTCAATTGCCACTGACAATCTCTCCCCCTCAGGACGCTTTGACCGTTCTTCTGCATCTTTTTCAGCAGCAGCCGAGTTTCGTTAACCGTGGCCGTGTGGTTAAAAACAAAAAGACAGCCTGGGATGAATGGCTTTCTTTTTCGACTTCACAATGATACTGCCGCTGAACGGCTCTCCATCATGGAGATTGGTTCAAGCGTCGACAAAATCTCTGTTTTGCGTTTATTACAGCAGCTGATCAAGCGATCCCAATAAGTTTCTGTTGATCTTGCTCAGGACCTCCATTGTCCTCGAGTCTTTATTCAGTTCGAGCCAAATTGATGTTTGCAGTTCAAGAGCTCACAGTTGAAGGCTGGTCCAATCGTGCCATGCATGCTTCCAAAGACAATGCGTTCTGGCATGCACGTGCCCGCAGTGACGCTGATGGGCATACGTATCGCCTGATCAGCGAAGAGGAGGATGTTGTATGCCTGCTCAGCAGTCGTGGCTCTGAGTGCTGGGAACTCGACTGATCTGCCGCTCTGGCCGCACTATTCAGGCGTGATCGGTGCATCACCGACCACACACAACAGACGCATCCGCTCTACGCCATCGACCGGGGACAGAACGACGCCGTGTAGTGGCATGACGGCCAGCCAGGGCCTCAACATCTGAAGACGATGCAACATTGTTCTTCAATACTCTAATTTCCCTAGAGCTGATTACATCCGGGACGACCTGCAGAAATACATCACGTTGTGGATGGTGCGCGATGAGCTGAACCTCAAGTTTCGGGAGATCTGGGAAAGTAGTTGGGTCCTGGAAAAGATACTGTCTCTGATGGTATTGGATCTGGTGCGGATGTTATGGAACTCAAAGGCCGCGTCCCTTTGCGAAGTGTAAATCCCGA
>CAJXPL010000060.1 GCA_913057985.1 uncultured Synechococcus sp. | reverse complement strand
ATCGGCATCTGCGGATTCAATCTGAATGCAGCAAGGCTGATGGCATGGGTTTGCTTCAAACGATCCAGGGACGGTTGCTTCAGTACGACTCACCGTCGCGGCAGTTGCAACAGGCCCATTTCGACGCAGCCCGACGCCTGGCCCAGGCTCAATTTCAGCTGGCTGATGCTGAATTAAGCCAACGCCTCTGGCAGGACGTGGCTGATCGTGATCTCGATGTTGATCGGATCCTGAATCTTCTCTATGGCTGCTGGTTCCAGGATGATCCTGCGGCGCTACGTGCTGCCGACGCTGAGTTTCAGGCGCGGCGCGAGCGTGAGTTGATCCCCGGGGTGTTCGAACACTGCTGAGGATCTTGGGCCGCTGGGATGGTTGTGCTGGACTGACGGATCTGTTGGTGACGGCGTGCTGTTGATCCCTGAGATCCAGCCATGAACATCGTTGTTCTCAACCGTTTGGATTGGCTGGATGAACGGAGGGTTCGTCTTGTGGATCGCCGCGCGGATCACATCCGTTCTGTGCTGCGGGGTGCGGTTGGCGACAGCATCCGGGTTGGTGAGTTGAATGGCGATCTGGGCCAGGGCTGCATCTGTGCCCTGGATGCAGAGGCCGTGGTGCTGGAGGTGGAGCTCAACCAGCCACCGCCCCCCCGCCATCGGTTCGACATTGTTCTGGCCTTGCCGAGGCCCAAGGTGTTGCGACGTTTGTTCCGAACCGTGGCCGAATACGGGGTGGCCAACCTTCACCTGATCAACTGCGCCCGGGTTGAAAAGAGCTATTGGCAGTCGCCTTTGCTCGCACCCGAGAAGGTTCACGATGCCCTGCTTGCTGGGATGGAGCGCGCCAGTGACACGGTGGCGCCCCGGGTGCATCAGCACAGGCGCTTTCGCCCCTTTGTTGAAGACCAGCTCAAGGATCTCTGTGCCGGACGACCCTGCTGGATGGCCCAGATGGGGGCCTCCCTTCCCTTGCGCGACACCCCAGCGGGGGCTGCCGTGGTGATGGTGGGGCCGGAGGGCGGTTTTGTGCCATTTGAACTGGAGTTGGCTCAGGCGGTGATCGCGCAGCCGGTGCATCTGGGATCGCGCACCTTGAGCGTGGACACGGCCCTCACCACCGCTCTGGCCCAGGGATGATGGTGATGCGTGTGTTGCTTCAACGGCGACGGCAATGAACGATCTGGCTGGCTTGCAAGCTCTTGTGGAGGACGTCGGGTCCGGCAACGTCATCGATGCTGAACTGCTCGATGGGTGTCCGGTGGAAGCCCACGAACTCGATGACATGGATGCGTCCCAGGCTGCGCAGGTCGCCGCCCATTGCTTCGGTCTGCTCTTCGATCACAAGGTGGAGCAGTTGCAGGGGATCGAGGCGGATCTCGATGCGGGCCTGTGGACCGGCACCGTTGATGGCTTCGGATTTCAGATCAGCCGGGATGACGTTGGCGATCTGGTGCTCGATTTCTCGAGCCAGCCGGCGTGACGGTTGATGAGCTGCGCAGCGACCTGACGGCCCGGCTTGGTGAGCAGGTGGAGCAGGTGTTCACCCGGGATGGAGCTCCTGTTGACGACATCACCGAGCTCTATCAGCCCTCTCCGGCGGGTTTTGGCGGCCAGCTGCGACTGAAACGCAGCGGCCGCCGCCTGGCTTGGGAGCTTTGGCTGGAAGACGGTGACTCCTGGAACTTCCATGCAGCCGACCTAGCCGAGTAAGCCGACCCGCTACAGCGTCTGCGGATGCAGGCGACTGGGGCGATAGGAGAGCAGGAATTTCTGCTTGTCGTTGGCCTTGCGTTTGACGGCCGTGATCAGGTCTTCCCCGGTGTTCCAGACCCAGATCTGATCGCTGCTGTCTGCCTCTTCAAAGCTCGTGCTGAGCGGTGAGCCGTGACGGGCCCGCAATCCGGCCAGCACCTCTGTCATGTCGTCGATGGCGAACTCGTAGGCCAGCGATTGCAGGCCCTGGGTCTGGCTCAATTCAAAGGTGACCCGGGAGACCGGCAACCGGTCCAACAGCACGTCGTGGGCTTCGAATCGCTCCTGAGCCCGATCTCCGGTCGATTGAACTGGCCCCAGATGGGCATGCACCTGCTCCAGCGGCATTCCCCAAGCCAAACCTTCCACACAGGCTGAAGCCGGGGTCCCATAAAGGAACACCACAACCACTGCCATCAGGGCAATCAGGAGTGATCTCACTGTTAGTGATGCCCCTTGGCGCGTTGTGCCCATTCTGCAGAGATTGTCTTTTTCATCTTCTAAAGACAATTGAAGAATCATCTTCTTTGAATCGATTGCTGGGGCTTCAGAGGCAAGCTTCCTGAGTCAAAACACTTATCCATACGTCACCTCCTTTCTCTCGCGCTGGCCGCTTTGATCGCGTTGTTTGCGCCTTCCATGGTTTCCGCTGCAGATGTGGCCCACGGTGAGCAGGTGTTTTCGTCCAATTGCGCGGCCAGCTACATCGGAGGCGGCAACTTCGTGAATGGTCAGCGCACGCTCCAACAGGACGATCTCAAGGCCTACCTCGCCAACTACAACGACGGCCATGAAGAGGCCATCGCTTATCAGGTGACCAATGGCAAGAACGGCATGCCTGCTTTCGGTCCAAAACTGAGCGATGCCGACATTGCTGATCTTGCCGCCTACGTCGAATCCCAATCGGCCAACGGCTGATCCTGATCGATAGCTCTTGCGTCCTTCGGGTTAACGGAGCTTCAACAACCCCCCTGATTGCGCAGCTTTCAGGGGGTTTTCTTTCGGCTTGTAGCACTTGCTGCAGCGATCTGTAGTGTGAGTGCTCTGGTTTCAGCGGGGATCAGCCGCTGAAGGAAACGGGGAAAGAGCAGTGAAAATCTGCCGCTGTCCCGCAGCTGTGAAACGTCGGCTCTCCGCCCACGTCAGTCAGAACGCCCGCCAGGATTCCAAACGACGCGGATCGTATGAATGCATTGACGAAAGCCAGCCCCATGCTGCGGGCTGGTGTGATCTCCACAGCGGGATTGGTCGCTCTTTCCCTGTTCAGTCCTGCCCATGCCCATCACCCCTTCGGCATGGGAGACAGCACAGACCTTTCGGCTCTGCAGGGATTGTTGAGTGGCATTGGTCACCCGCTGCTGGGTCCTGACCATCTCCTGTTTCTGCTGGCCATCGCCTTCATCGGCCTGCAACGTCCCCGCGCATGGGTGATTCCTCTGCTGGCTGCTGGCCTGGGCGGCAGTGTTCTGTCGCAATTCATCCCCCTGCCGGATGCCGTGACTCCCTGGGCGGAGGCCATGGTCTCCCTCAGCCTGGTGGTGGAGGGTTTGATGGCCCTCACCATGGCCTCCACGCGTTGGTTGCTGCCGCTGGTGGCCCTGCATGGTTTTCTGCTGGGCAGCACCATCGTTGGTGCGGAACCCACCCCGCTGTTCACCTATTTCCTGGGCCTGCTGATTGGCCAAGGCGCGCTGCTGCTGGTGGTGAGCAGCTGGTCCAAGTCTCTGGTTGAGCGCCTCGGCTCTCAGGGGCAACGGCTTGGCGCCGGCATCTGGATGGGTATCGGCATGGCCTTTGCCTGGGTGGCCCTGATCGACTGATCACGAGCACGCCGTTTCACAGCTTCTAACCCCAGGGATCACCTCTGGGGTTTTTTTATCTCTTCCCAGTCATGACGTTTGTCCAGCAACTGCTGGTAGCGCCCGCTGCCCTTGGTCTGATCGCCCCTTTGGCTGTGGTCAACAGCCCAGCCGCCCAAGCCACCGAGCTGAACATCAACGGCGTTTCTGATTACG
>CAJXPL010000059.1 GCA_913057985.1 uncultured Synechococcus sp. | reverse complement strand
CGCTCCACTTGCACCGTCTCAGGTGCCCTCGGAGAAAACGACCCAACACTCGAGTCCATGGCCCCAGGGCGCCTCGAGCCAGACGCTTCGACCCTTTCTTTCCCTAGCTGAAGTGATGGGTTGAACGATGCACAAACGAGCGAGTTAGGCCGTCTTTCCACCGGGAAGGGCGGCCTTCCTCTTTGGCTGATCACCCATGAAACAGCACCAGCCGGATCTCATCTCGGGCTCACGTTTAAACAGTTAAGGGAAGAGCCATGCAGGCAAGCATCAAGCATCTGCATCCTCCACATCGGCCCCGGAACCAACACCTTCAGCCCCAGGATCCTGCCCAGGCCGCCAGCCACTCTCCCAGATTTGACGCGTCTTGAGATTCAACTCGTCGCGCGAAAGTCCCCATAGCGTGAGACATTTCTGCAGATCATCACGAATATCTTCAGCGCCAGGAAAATCCGCATATCGCGAAAATAATGCAGCAATCGTTGTCAACTGCTGCGGGCCTGGTTCGCCTTCATGACCCAACACAGCATCGATCTGGTCGCGATCGATGGCGTAAAGCGGATGGGTTTGCTGCGTGTCGTCGGTCATCAACCGATCATGCCTGAACAGGGCGAGCAGAGCAGCAGATCAGTCGAGCTCCCAGCACTCAGACCCACGACTTGTGAGCAGGCAGACAACGTGCTTTTCCTCGCTGATCAGGCGATACGTGTGTCCATCAGCATCACTACGGGCACGGGCATGCCAGAAGGCATTGTATTTGGAAGCGTGTTCGGCACGATTGGACCAGCCCTCAACTGTTAGCTCTTGAACCGCAAACATGCGCCTGACTCGAACTGAACAAAGGCTCGAGGGGCACGCGCGTTCTGTGCAGGATCAACAGAAACTCGTTGGGATCGCTTGATCAGCTGTTGTAATCAGCGCAAAGCCGAGATTTTGTCGACACTGGAACCAACTTCCTCAATGGAAAGACGCTCAGCTGTGGCGTCATTTTGAAGACGAAAGAGAAAGCCATTCACCCAAGCTGTCTCTTTATTGTTGACCTCATGGCCACGGTCAACGAACCCGGGCTGCTGCTGGAACAGATACAGGAGAATGGTCAAAACGTCCTGCGGCGAAAGATTTTCTGGGTCAATCGATGGCAGTTGATCCCTTACATCCAGATACGACATTGACCCGGTGGTCGCAACATCAAAGGCCACTGTCGACTTGCACGCACGATCAGTCCATCCAAACAAAAAGCCCCACTTCGGTGGGGCTTCATCTCTTGAGTGAAACAGGCGTCAGAGCCAATTGGCACGCATGGCCTCATAGGTCACTCCTCGGTATTTCAACTGAGTTGGAGCAACCTTCTCTTTCGCCAGCTTGACGGGAGAGAGATGTGCAGAGGTGTAGTCGCCGGATTCAGATCCGCGAGCCACGGCCTTTTTGGAGCTGTTGCGGAGCTGCACGCGCAGCTCACGCTCCTTTAGAAGCTGAAGAGCATTCATGGTGTTCCTCGTAGAAAGCTCAGGCCCCGTTCCATGCCCTGAGTCGAACTGCGCTTCGCTGTGTAGCGAAGTGAACGTTTGTAGCATTTGCTACAAAACAAACATAGAGCACCCAAGCCGAGTTGCGCTGTTCATCCCGTTACAGCCAGGGGCAATTAAATCAAGTTCAACCGCAAAAGCTGCGCCAATGCGAGCGAATTGTGGTCGTCTTCGTTGGTCGTTCTCAATTCAAGGTTGAAAAAGAGCGCTGATGGCTCCTGAACAAAAGGGCCTGCATGCCACGTTCCCGGATGCAGCTTGAAGGCTTCACCGGCCTGAAACTTGATCAGAGCGATCGAGGATGCGGGGGGCGGACAGCCGGAATCCGTGGAAGGGGCCATGGCCAGCCACCAGGGCTGGGCATCGGCAGATCCCAAACACTGACTCACGCGATGGTGCCGCGTCATCGACTTGAGCACAGGAGGCCGGCGGCGGATCCGCATCACGTAAAAGCGCGGTTGACCGTCTGCAGCGAAATACAGATCTGCATCCGCTGAACCGAACAATGCAGGATCACTCTGCGGACGCAACAAGGTGCCACAGTGCTCTAGCCAAGGCGAGTCCGATGCAATCGGCGTCAGGCTCTGGGTTTCCTCATGATCCATCCCGTCAGGATATGAAAACCAGCCCATGCACCCGCGCAACAAATGGTGCCTTCGGCCACTGACGGCAGGGTCGGAACTGCCTATCACCTGAAAAAGGTGAACCGATCATGCTGACCACGTCGACACGCTTGAAACTGCAAAACATCTGCAGCCGCCTGGCGCAGGGTGAGTTCGTGTCACTCCAGGAACGCGTCTACCTTCAAAAATTTGCCGAACGCGATCGCAGCGTGAGCACGTGGGTGAGCAGAGCGCAACGCTTTCAACGGGAAGGCACACAACAAGGCCTCGACGGCTTGATGGCCGATCTCGACCTGGGGCGACGTCATCCAGACGACCCTGAACATCCAGAAGATGATCTCGGCGACTGGTTCAGCAATGCTTCGCCTTGGCTGCGTCGCGACTGACGCGCCTTAGCTGGGATCGTCGAGGGGGCCGAAATGGTTGACAGCAACAGCCTGCAACGTCTTCAACGATTCCAGAACAGCCAGGCGTTGCTGAGCCTGAGCAAGCATCGGCTTGCCATGGGGGACGCATGATTCGATCAGAGATGCCGCCTCAGAGGCTTCAGCCTTCACCCAGCCCGTGCATCGCTCAAGGCGGGTGGTGAGATCACCATCACGCAATGCGCCCGAGTAGTTCGGCCCCGCGAAAACCTCGAGAAGTGTCGCCAGCGCATCCCTGGCCTGCTCCCGGTTCACCGTCATAGGGCTTGTGGAATACGGGACCACACTGGCAGCCCAGGCACAAAAAAGCCGCCTCATATGGGCGGCCGGGTGATGGGGATATCCACAGCTTACCCGAACGAACCAGTGATTGCAGGCCTTTTGAAGAAATGGCGACAACACAGACTGCCAAAGTTTTCCACCTTCCTGTGGATAAGCTGCCGCCAAACGGTGTTTGGTGAAATTCAATCCACCACATCTGGTGGATCAGCTGCACAAACTTGACGAGAAGCACTACACTTATTGAAAAGTCGGGTGATGGGGATTACTTGGCTTATTCCTCCGTTTAACGGAGGTTTTTTATGCCTTCTCCTATGGCAAGACAGCCCTGTCTGCAGAGCTCACATGGCCAACGAGCATGTTCATACAGAAGAGGCAAGCCACATCTGCACAACTTTGTTCACGGATCTGACTCATCTCAGTGAACTGAAGAGACTGATTCAGGTCTGATGACCCAGGCCAGTGAAATCAAACCAACAACTTTGTCAGGCAAGACTCAGATCCACGCCATAGGCTCCGTGCAGCAACACAAGATCTCGACCAGATGCGTGCCCTGAACGGATTGCTGCTGCTAGCGATTGCTCTGAGCGTGCTCCCGTCTTCAGCAGGCGCTCTTGAGCTGGGACCTTGTGAACCGGCCGAAGCGGTGAAGATCATCGACACCAGCCTGGGACAAGGAAAAACGCTTCAGCAAGCCATGCAGATGATGATCAAAGCGAAAGTGTTCGACGGATCCAAGGCGTGCATCACCTTCATCCGCGAGACCTCGATGAGCATGCGCGATTCATACCCAAGAGCCTTTAAATCGCTTTGGTTGAACTAGGCATCCTTCGGATCCTGATGATGTCGGTTTGGCGGAGAACAGGGCCTTAAGTGTTCTGTCTCAGCAGGTTGGTCAGTAGCCAATGAGGTGTGAGGTCGCTACCGG
>CAJXPL010000058.1 GCA_913057985.1 uncultured Synechococcus sp. | reverse complement strand
TTTTTGCACCATGGCGGTGCTGATGCTGCTCACCACCGAGAAGGCCTGCAGGGTGCGCCGCTCCCAGCCCTCGGCGAGTGCACGCAACCAACGCCCCTTGAGCAAGCCAAGCTCGAAGGCAGCATCCAGTTCAAAATCCTGGATATGCAACCAGCTGATGCATGGCCGGCCCACCACGCGGCGCAACAACAGGGCTCCGGGTGCGCAAAAAAACGCCGGGGCCACGGTGATCACCACATCCGGCCGCCAAGCCCGCTGCGCGAGCAGGGGCACAAGGCTGGAGAGGGCAAAGCTGGCGAGATGCAGGAGTCTGGTGAGGCCACTGGGCCGGCGCGGCACCCAGAGGGGGCAGCGCTGCACGAACAGGCCATCGTGCTGTTCAGTGGCATAGGCATTGCGATGGCTGGGCTGCACCCGCCATTGCGGGAAGTAGGGAGGTGCCGTGATCACACGAACTTGATGACCGCGCGAAGTGAGCCAACGCGCCCATTCACCTGTGTATTTGCCAATTCCCACGGGCTCTGGCTTGAAGTTGAGCCCGTAGATGAGGATCTTCACAGAACAGTTCCTATAAAACAATGAAGGGGTTCGCCAGGCAAATATCAGTTAAGAAACACTCAAGTAGTGAATTAGTTTGGTCGTGACCGGATCCGGCCTAAGTACCGGCTTTTAGGAATAAGTCGTCTCCGGCAGGCGGAGCGCAGTAGGTGCGGTTGCTGCTGTGAGAGCTGAACGACACCTCATGTCACAGGCAGGCTGGCTGGAGATCGGTGTGGCAGAAATCATCACCTTTGAACAGCAGGGGTTGCTCGAGCCACTGAGCTGGGGCATAGGAGAAGCAATCGCCGAGATTGAGGCTGGCGCGATGACGACACTTGCCGTACCGCGCGAAGGCTGCGCGTGCGATTTCGGCCTGTTCGGGATCCAGGCTCACGATGCTGATCTGTGCCGTGCTGAGCAACAGATCCAGATCTCCTTGGCCATCAGAGCCATACCGAGCCTCGATCACGATCGAGAGTTCCACAAGGGATGCGGCCGACAAGGCGCAGTGATCGGCACTGGCGACAGCTGCATTGAAGGCAGGGCGCTCCGGTTCGTTCTGGAGGATGGCCAGAACGGCTGAGGGATCGATCCCCATCAGGAGGGAAGGCCGCTGGCGTCGTAGCCACAGATCTCATCAGCGCTGCGGCGATCCATGCTCGGTCGAGCCGCACAGCGCAAGGCAATTTGATCGAGACGATAGATCAGCGAACGCTGGAGGCGTTCCTTGAGGGCCAGGATCACAGCATCCGTTTTGATTTCTCTAGCGAGGCAGGCCACCTGTGCGGCCAGGCGATCTGCCTCCGGATTGGGATGTTGAGAGCCACGGCGGCGATGTGTGTAGACAGGCTTGATTTAATGCAGCTGCGGAAGGCGAGCACGCAGATGAGTAGGAGGTATTCAGGGCCGTCCCTGCCTACATCCGACCTTGCAAGCGATAAAGCAAGGTACCTGCGGTTTCGCGCAACACCAGCCGGTTGCGTTCACGGGCACTGAGACGAGGCTCCACTGCGAGGGGCCACACGGTGAGCCCCTGACGGCCCAAGGCATGGGCAGCACGGGGAAGTTGCCAGGGATCAGTGATCAACAGCACCGGTGCTTCGGGATGGTTCCGCTGAAGCCATTGAGTGGTCAGCGTGGCGTTCTCCCAGGTGGTACGGGCGCAGGAATCACCGGAGACCCGCTCTGGCGGCACCCCGAGCCTCAGCAAGCGCTGGGCCGTGCTGGGCTGATCACCCGACACATACACAGCCGCCACGGCATTGCTGTGCAGTTGACGCGCAGCTTCAGCGGTGGTGGCCTGGGCGATCTGGGGACCACGCCCCAGCAACACAGCCAAGGGTATAGAACGGTGAGAAGCCGTAACGACGGCATCTGGCTGCTGAGCAGTCAGCCAGCGGCTCATCAGATCGGTGGCAACTGGGGAATAGATCCCACTGCTGAGCAAGACAACAGTCGCAAACAGCAGCGCACGCCATGGCCACGGCAGTGACCATGGCAACAAGCACAGCACAAGGCCAAAACCGATCGCCAGCAAGGGCAGCAACAGCCAGGGGGTGAACAGCAGCTGGAGCAGAGGCTCACGCCATTGGATCCACAGCAAAGGATCCGGCGGACAGGTCTGCCACTCAATAGGCATTTCCGGAGCGAAGCCGCAGGAAGGTTTTGATCAGGATCTTGATGTCAAGCTTCAGACTCCATTCACGTTGATAGGTGAGATCGGCATAAATGCGATTTTCCATGTCTGACAACACACGCGTTTCACCGCGCCAACCAGACACCTGGGCAAGACCCGTGATCCCAGGCTTGCAGGCATGGCGCTGCATGTAACCGGGGATCACCTTGCGGTAGAGCTCGTTGTGCTGCACCGCATGGGGGCGAGGCCCCACCAGGCTCATGTCACCACGGAGCACATTGAACAGCTGCGGCAGCTCGTCCAGGCTCCAACGGCGCAGGAAACCTCCTACAGGCGTGATGCGCGGATCATCAGCCGTGGCCTGCTTCACGACTGCTTGATCAGCAGAATCGAGCACACGCATGCTGCGAAACTTGAAACATTTAAACCGCTTTCCATCCAGGCCATAACGATCCTGCATGTAAAAGACAGGGCCTGGACTTGAAAGCTTCACGGCAATCGCAATCACCAGCAGCAACGGTGCAATCAACACCACGCCGATGCCAGTGAGAACGAGATCAAAACTACGTTTTAGTTGGCGATCAAGCAGACTTCGCTTATTTCCCCAGAGATCAATACAGGGCTGTGTGCCGATGCTGTCGACCGTGAAGCGCATCGTGGGATGCGCCCAGTGCGGTGCATAGACAATAGGGATGGAACAATCTCCAAATAATTGAATCATCTGATCCATCCCCAGGCCATCACGGGTGACGTGACTGAACACCAGGCGGTCAACATCGCGAATTTTCAACCAATCACGCAGCTCTCGCAAGCCACCGGAACAGCTGGGCAAATTCTGCGAGTGTTGATCCGGCCGCATTGGTACCGGTGAAAACCAAGCAATGATCTGATATCCCATCCATGTGTTGCTGGCGATCTGCTCAGCGAAAGCCTCGGCCGCATCAGGGAGACCCCAATAAACAATTGTGCGGAGGTTGCCTCCCTGACTTCGATGCCATCGCAACCACTTGCGCAGCAACACGTGATTGGACAACAACCACAACCAACCACTGAAGGCCCAGAGGCTGCTATCGAGACGAGAAAACGATGCCGAACTTTTGCTGAGGAAAGCTGCTATTAGCAGAAGACTCAACACGAACAACCAGGAGGTGGTGATCCGGCGGAACAGCACTCGCAGACTGCGGTGGCGATAGCTGGAATAGAGCCCGGCACGGGAAAAAATCAGCAGCGCCGTCAGAGGCACCAGAACCCAGAAAGGCAACAAGCCATCACTGCCCACCCAACGACCGCCTGATTCAAGCCCAAGGAACAGCAGCGTGAGCACGAGGGGATCGAGCAGACGCTGCAGGCGGGCAATGTCCTGGCCATGAAGGCGTAGTAAACCGCCCCAGTGTGAGCGCTTCAAGGGTTGGGAGCTTTGATGAGGCAAGGCCATTCAACCGTGCAGAGCGAAAAGCTGCTGTTCAAAGCGCTGGAGCACGGAATCCTGGCCGAAGTGCTCTTCGGCAAGCTGACGGGCCAAACGGCCGCATTGGGCCCGCAACTCGGCGCTTTCAATCAACTCCCGCAAGGCATCCGCAAAGGCTCCGGCATCGCCGGGTGGCACACAGCGCCCGGCGTGACCGGCCAGCAGGGCCAATTCACTGCCCTCCGGTGAACTGGCCACAAGAGGGCGACCGCTGGCGAGAATACCCAGAAGTTTGGAGGGG
>CAJXPL010000057.1 GCA_913057985.1 uncultured Synechococcus sp. | reverse complement strand
CCGACGAGTCATCGGCTCAGGCGGGCGGGGCGGGACGTAGCTGTATGTCCTGATGGCGACCCACTGCGCGTGGACCGTGGCCGTGTCGGGCTTGAAGTGACAGAGCTTCTGCTGCTGCTCGGAATACAGCCATCCCTCACCACCAGCCTTTTCTGGCGCCTCGTGAAAGCTGCGATCCTTATTTGACATACAAATGGTCTAATCAAATTTCTGGCATCCCTGCCGCATAAAACGACGACCAGTCAGTGATTAAAAAAACAACCCCTTCTATCGGTTGGGCTGACTTCCAACAGCCTCAACCGAAGCAATGATGTGGGGCGACGGAACCGCGAGGAGAACAGCGTTCTCCCCGAGCGATGCGGTTGCCGTTCCAAAAGCTTGGTGAGGCGTTACGCACTTCGGTGCAATGCACTGAAACTTTTCCTTTATTGGAAGACGGGATTAAGCGCAGAAAGCCAGCCCCCGTCCCAGATGCCGTGGGATGAGGACTGGATTGTCTGCCAGCTACGGGTCGCTCTCCCGTACTGCTGCTTCACCTCACTCAGCCGTAAGAGGAAGTGCCGCAGGTCTCCTTGATAGGGAATCCCCCGTGCTTTCGCACACCATTTTCCGGAGACCTTTGGGATCAAGGATTTCTTTCATGTGCCTCTATTCCATCGGTATCACTGACTACCGATGAGAAGCTGGTTAATCACATTCGACTTCCCACGAACCGCTACTGCTACTTCAGAAATCTCTCAAGCAACCGCAGGGGCTAGGTCTCCTCAGCCAGCTCAATAACGTTGCGCAGCGTCACCCACTGCAGCTCCGTCCACGGTGGCGGGCCCCATTGCGGCAGGTCCAAATAGCCGTTGGCGACATCAGTCCAATTCCCATTCGGCTTCGGCCAGCTCTCGTAATCCGCACCCCATAGCGGCGAGTTCCCACGGCACTCCGTATGGGCTTGAACGTGCTGCCGCAGCGTTGGCCGACCCTTCGGAGCCACATCTAGATATGTCGCCCTTAGATCGGGTTCTGAGCGCACATACGCACTTAGTTCGCCTGCTTGCAGCAGCCTCCTGAGCGTTGTCGTTGTCCTAAAGCCGAGCTGTGCACTGGCTTGGCGCATGTTGACGATTGCCATCAGCAAACAAGGTGTTCAATCAAAAAATTGCGCTGCCTAGGCAAACAACGCGCCTTCGGATGACCCACGTTGGGTTAGCCCAAAAGGACCCGCTAAAGAGTCCACCACTGAAGACCTCTCTCAAGGCTTATGCGGTCCAACCAATCTAAAAATAATTCAGGTTTAACCCCAGTTAAAACCGAATTTTTTTGAGGCCGCGAACTCCATTTCTTTCCGTAGCTGAGACATCGCCTCGCGAGCAAAGGCCTTCTCATTTTCCTGTGCGGTGATGATCTGTTTAGTTATCTCGCGAAGCTTCTCCAAGTCTTGGCAGGCGTCGATCTCGCGAAATGCAGCTTCGAGATGGAATCTCTGCTCAACCGATAGATGGTGATTTGTCATGAGAAATATTGGAGGGAAAGGCCTGATGGTTAGTCAGGCCAAGAGTCGCTTTGGTTTCAAACAGCCGAAATACTGAAAGGAGCCGCCGGAAAACTAGTAGGCATAGGGTCAGACTTACCTTCTGCAAGTGCTTTGGCACGGATATACATTTGACTATTAGTTGCACCTTGAGCTTCCATCGAGGCAGCAACAACAGCCCAGTTACGAATTTCGGTGGTCATTGGATTGATTGAAATGACTCAACTATGTTCGCCAGTCTTAGAAGCAGTACGTGAGTGAGATAACCGAACCACAACCGAACAACTGACAAAAATGAAAAGCGGTAAGCAAGAAGCCAATCAAGCGTCATAAAAGCGCAGAAAAGTTACTTCAAGAGAAGTGAACTCAAAAATCGTTAAGGCTTAGGCTATGCAGACTCATTACTTTTGCCTTTACGTGGTCCGAAGCCAAAAACACGCTGCACAGCGGAAAAGACCTGTAATGGCTTGAGAAGCAGCATCAGCACTGAGGTGGAGACAAGAATCATGGCTCATCTCTCCATAGCTTTGACGCTGCAAAACGCCAAGCGACGATGGAACTCACAGAAGCACCTAACGCAAGAAATGCGATCAGCATCTGAGAAGTATTCATGGGTAACTAACTAGTAATCCGTTTTTAGCTAGTCATTAACGATTGGCGCTGTTGTTACCGATCAGTGGGTGAGGGTGTGGGGAAAGTCCAATTCTGTGTTGGCACAAAGAGGGAGGCCGCCCCTCCCAGGTGGAAGAGACGGCCTAGCTCGCTCGCTTGTGCATCTTTAAACCCGTGATGTAATCAGGGGTTGAGAGGCCAGCCCACCTACGACAAGGATGGGGTGACCTCTCTTATGACTCGCTTCCGACACCCCTGTAGTGGCAGAACAGGGGCCATGCCGTATGCCATTGCTGGCGTCGGGCGAAGTGTCGGGCTTTCAGGTTCCTGGGGCCATTACGTCCAGGTGTTGGGCTGGCCTCCTACGGGGCACCTACGAACGGTGCAGAGGAGAATCGACTGTTCTGACGTACTGGAGTGTCTTCACAGACGAGTAGCCCACGGTTGGGTGGAAACCGTTGGAGCAGGGACCTAAAAGTCAGGCGACTTCTACGGTTTGCTCAGGTGGAGTGTCGGCCGTCATTGGCTCCTCCGATCTCGATGAACACACTTTCGGCAGCGTTGGAGCATCAGGCAATCAGCTGTCCTGCTCATTGCCTTTTGAGCCAGAGCGACCGATTGTGTGACCGGCGTGGCAATCCCAGCCTCAGGTCTGCGATGAAAGGCGGGAAGTTCGCGGATCTGTCTCCAGCGATCGCCGGTCATCCGAACCGACAAGGCCATCACGGGATTTTTAGGGTCTCCGGGTCTACATGCAGAGCTGCACACAGACAGTTTGACGGTCTCCGGTTCTGAGGGGTTCCGGAGATTTTTTATTTGCTCCTCATGGATCAAGCCGAAATCAACAACTGGAAGGCCATCGCCGAAAGCATGGAGGCCAAAGGAGACACCGAGAGCTGGTTCTACCTGCGCGCTCGCGCCATCGCCGATGGCAAGCCAGACCCAATGCCCAACGTGTCGGAACTGATGGGTGGCAGTGCTGCGTAGCGGTCTTAAAGACAGTGACGCAGGACAGTCCAGCTGATCTGATGAGACTTAGGCCCCGCGGGGCCTGGGGTCCCGGCGACTGAGACGGGAATGGGATGCGACGAGACAACCTTCGTCGCGTCCAGATCGAGTCCAGCAATCGTGAGACTCAACCTGCCAGTGAGATCCGAGTGGGACTGGCACATCGGCCTTGCACCTCCCAACAGACCCCGGTCAGTACATCTGTACTTGCAGATGAACGATGGAGGAATGGGCCTGGGTAGACGAGCGGGATCTCGTCCCCTTCAGGGGAGCACGGGTTTGCATGACGTGCCAGCACTTTTCCTGGGGAGTTGATGGCCACTGCCACACGCTGCTGGGCTGCACACTCCGCCGGGGCCTGCTCCAGCACGGAGAGCATCTGACCCGGCAATGCGAACACTGGGCGTCCGTGACCGAAGCCGGGGTTGGCGTCACGGTGGTGGCATGAAAGGGAGAAGCGGGTCGAGGGAAACCGCTGCATGCACTTCCATCTCCCTACGCGTTTGCAGAGCTGCACGCGTCAGCCGAACTATGACTCAAGCGAGAATGATTCTTGCTAAGTAGTTATGCCTATCAATTGATATTGTTGTTTTGGAAGCAGAGTTGCTTCTAATGCGTCTGTTTGGGGTGGGCTGAGGGGCCTACCTCTTTTTTTATGCGATTGCCTCATCAGCGCCGGTATCACGGGTGAGACGCGCGTTGTGCACACCGATGCCGACTATGGCGCTCAATTCTCTGAGGGCGGCTTAGTTCAGGACACGATCCAGCAAGCGAGTAATCGCTTTGAAAGACCAGCCATTACCAGTGACCTTGAGCTTGGGAACGCAATCTGGGTGAACAGCTGAACCAGCCGCGTATTTCGCTGCAACCTCAGAGAGTTCGATTGTCTTGCCGCACACTGTGCAGGGGAGCTTCTTGACCAAGAGGTGATGCCTGCAACCCTGTTTTCAGTCGTAGCTCCAGAACCTATGAAAAGGCCACTCCCTTAGCGCCGGTATTGGTGGTGCGGTACACGCCGGTTGTGCACCCCGATGCCCAACATCGCGCTCAGCTCACGAGCAGCGGCAACAGCGGCACCGATGTTGTTCGATTCCATCCCGCGGGCCATGCATTCCTGCAGGTTGTGGATCAAAACCGTGGCCATTTGCGGGTTTTCTACGTTCGTTGCCTCCAAGTCCCGGTGGACGAGATCCATTGCCTTGCCTGCGATCCGCCGGGCTGTACGCCTGCTGACCCCCTCCGATTCGGCCAATCTGGCCACAACGTGGCTGACGGAGTGCCCCTGCAGGATCCATCCGGCTGCCTTGCGGACGCGGAGCTTGTTCTCGGCTTGGGTAGTCATAAGAGCCCTGCAGCAATGAAGTGCTCCTCGACCATCGACAGCTCTGAGTCGTTGAGGTCCTCAGCCATATCGGCGATGACACCGGCAACGATGGCTCTGGTGATGCGGAACCATTCCTCCCGGCTGCAGCTCCGCGGCCAGTCTTGAATACCTTCGAGGAGGGGGGTCTGGGGGACGTGATCGAGGACATTGGCCATGGCTACCAAGGAGGTAGTGGATGACTGGTGTTGGCGTGAGTTGGAGTGCTCCTGTCTGGGTTGGGCTTAGCGATAGGGACTACAGCGAACTGATTCAGAGGAAGGCTGTTGCAGTCACTAAGCGCGATAAGAGGCGTGGTGGCCAATACACCGTCAAGCAGGCAATAGAAGCCATCGATGAGGCATTTCATCGCTGCAATGGTTTTGATCCCTACGACGGCTCCAAGCTGGATCCAGAGCTGCTGGGCACCTACAGCAACGAGCGAAGTTAAGAGAGTGGTGCTGCTTACAAGCGGGAGATGGCGATGCTGCCGACCGTTGATCACGTCACAGCGGAGCCGGTCCCTGACTTTGAAATCGTCAGCTGGCAGACCAATGACGCCAAGGGGGATATGC
Source organism: uncultured Synechococcus sp. (assembly GCA_913057985.1). Taxonomy (GTDB): domain Bacteria; phylum Cyanobacteriota; class Cyanobacteriia; order PCC-6307; family Cyanobiaceae; genus Parasynechococcus. The sequence continues at coordinate 243 of CAJXPL010000057.1, read as the reverse complement.
CCCCTGAGGAGTTCATCTCTTACTGCCGCAGAGTTGTTCGGGTCGCAGATCAGCAAGGATCAGATCGACGTTGATCAATTTTTACTGTGGTCTCGGCCTGATTGGTGCCTTCAAGTAGGACAAATCTGCGCACCTTTCTGCGCACATAGTTTGTATTAATTAGGCGTGAGCCCAGTGCTAGCAGTGGGTTTCGGTCTCAAAAACACCTCTATGGCATGCAGGGGGTCAGGAGTTCGAGTCTCC
>CAJXPL010000056.1 GCA_913057985.1 uncultured Synechococcus sp. | reverse complement strand
GAGCTGGACCTCACCGCCGGCGCCGGCCTGGTGCGGGGGTCCGTTGCCGAGCGCGAGCTGCAGGAGGTGGGGCTGAAGCTGGCCGTGCTGGCGGACCAGCTGGAACTTCAGACCAGCGCGCGCAACCGCTCGATCGTCTGATCCGCCAGAGGCTGGTTCATCAACCGCTCCACTTCCCGCACCCCCGTGGGGCTGGTGACGTTGATTTCGCTGAGCATGCCGCCGATCACGTCGATGCCGACGAAGAACAATCCCTCCGCCCGCAGCGCCGGGGCCAGAGCAGCGCAGATCTGACGTTCCCGCTCGGTGAGTTCCGTGGCTTCCGCCTGGCCGCCCACGGCCAGATTGCTGCGGAATTCTCCCGCTGAAGGGCGCCGGTTGATCGCCCCCAAGGGATCGCCATCCACCAGCAGGATGCGCTTGTCCCCTTCGCTTACGGACGGCAGAAAGGCCTGGGCCATCACTGGCAGGCGTTCCTGCTCCGTCACCAGCTCCAGCAGGGCCTTCACGCCCGGCGACTGGCCGTTGACCCGAATCACCCCCAGGCCTGCACGGCCCCCCAGGGGTTTGAGCACGATCTCCTGCTGCTCTTCGGCAAACAACAGCAGTTCAGACACCCGCCCCGCCACCAGCGTGGGGGTCATCCAACGGCTGAAGCGCAAGGCCCCCAGCTTTTCGTTCCAGCTGCGCAGCGCACTGGGGCGATTGAGCACCCGCACCCCAGCCCGCTCCGCCACCTCCAGCAGATGGGTGGCATAGAGATACGCCTCATCCACCGGCGGGTCCTTGCGCATCCAGATCACGTCAAATCCAGCCAGGGCCTGACGCTCCGCCACCCCAACCGTGATCCAGGGCTCCGGGGTCACCGGCAGGGCAATCGCAAGGGGCTCATCGCCCCGCGCAATCAGATCGGAGGGCGTGCAGGCCCACACCTCATCGCCGGCGCGATGGGCGGCCTGCATCAGTGCAGCGGAGGAATCCTTGGCTGGATTGATCTGCCCCAGCGGATCCAGAACGAACAGCTGGCGCATTGATCAGGCCTTCAGCAGCGCATCGAGCTCACCGGCACGATCCAGGGCGTGGAGGTCATCGCAACCGCCGATGTGGCGGTCATCGATGTACACCTGCGGAACACTGCGGCGACCATCACCCCGGGCCGCCATGGCGTCCCGCGCGGGCTCATCCCCATCCACGCTGTGCTCGGTGTAGCTCACTCCCTTGCGATCCAGGAGCCCTTTGGCGCGGACGCAGAACGGGCAGGTGCGCCAGGTGTAGATCTCAACCTTGGCCATTGCGTTGGTGATGCCGGTGGTCGGATCCTATGCAGCAACTGCGCTGATAGCGTCAGAGGCTGATCAGGACCGAGTCCTTGCTGGATCTCACCGACTTCAAACGCGACCTCTCCGAGCTCACTGACCGCCTGGGCAATGCCCAGGACTGTCTTTGACGTTCCTGCACTGAACGCAAGGCAACAGGATCTCGAACAACTCGCGGCCCAGCCTGATTTCTGGGATGACCAGCAGAACGCCCAGAAGCAGATGCGGCGTCTGGATGAGGTGAAGGCCCAGCTGTCTCAGCTGGCCGGATGGCGCAGTGCCGTCGACGACGCCCAGGCCACCCTTGAGCTTTACGAGCTGGAGCCCGACGAGGACCTGCTGCAGGAAGCTCAGAACGGTCTGAACCAACTGCGTCAGGGGCTGGACCGTTGGGAGCTGGAGCGTCTGCTCAGCGGCGAATACGACAAGGAGGGGGCCGTCCTCAGCATCAATGCAGGTGCCGGCGGAACGGATGCCCAGGACTGGGCCCAGATGCTGCTGCGCATGTACACCCGCTGGGCGGAAGACCGCGGCATGAAGGTGACCGTGGACGAACTCTCCGAAGGGGAAGAAGCCGGGATCAAGAGCTGCACAATCGAGATCGAAGGCCGCTACGCCTACGGCTACCTGCGCAACGAAAAGGGCACCCACCGCCTGGTGCGCATCTCACCGTTCAACGCCAACGACAAGCGCCAGACCAGCTTTGCCGGTATCGAGGTGATGCCGAAACTGGAGGAGGAGGTCGACATCGACATCCCTGAAAAGGACCTCGAAGTCACCACCTCACGTTCCGGTGGAGCCGGCGGTCAGAACGTGAACAAGGTGGAAACCGCCGTGCGCATCCTGCACATCCCCACCGGCCTGGCCGTGCGTTGCACCCAGGAACGCTCCCAGCTCCAGAACAAGGAAAAAGCGATGGCCCTGCTCAAGGCCAAGCTGCTGGTGATCGCCCAGGAACAACGGGCGGCTGAAATCGCCGACATCCGCGGCGACATCGTTGAAGCGGCCTGGGGCAACCAGATCCGCAACTACGTGTTTCACCCGTACCAGATGGTGAAAGACCTGCGCACCAACGAGGAAACCAACGATGTGCAAGCGGTGATGGATGGGGCCCTCGACCCGTTCATCGACGCCTCTTTGCGCCAGGGTGTCGACAGCCCCGGCGCCGACGCCGATTCCTGATCCCATGGCCAGCGAGAGCACCCCACCGCCGAGTTTCGTCAAACAGGCCATGCGCAACATGGTGCGCAAGGGCAGCAAGAGCCTGTTTCACTTCGGCCTCACCGCCATGGGCTTCCTCGGCTTCATCACCCTCGTGGCTTGGCTGGGGCGTCCGACCCTGCCGGGTTAGGCATGGAGCTCGACCTCGCACTGGATCGGGAGGGGGTGACACTGCAAGCCTCCGACAGGTCCGACCTGCTCGATGAGACGGTCTGGCTCCAGCAGTTGGACCATTGGCTGAGCTGCCTATGCGGGGATTCGAGCCTGGACTGCCCGAGCCTGGTGCGCTCAGCGCAGGAGCTAAGCCTGGGACTGCGCTTCACCGATGACGCCAGCATTGCCGAGTTGAACAGCGCCTGGCGCCAGAAAACAGGCCCAACGGATGTGTTGTCGTTTGCCGCCCTCGACGACCCCGGCGACTGGATGGAGGGCCCCAGCATCGAACTGGGAGACATCGTGGTTTCCCTGGAGACAGCCCGGCGTCAGGCCCAGGAGCAGGGCCACAGCCTCGAGCGGGAACTGCGCTGGCTGGTGAGCCATGGCCTGCTGCACCTGCTGGGCTGGGACCATCCCGATGACAACAGCCTTGCCGCAATGCTCGCCCTGCAGGAAAGGCTACTTGGGGATGGGTGGTCTGGACAACCCGGGTAGTCTTCGAGAAGCGGGCACATGACCTGCGGAGTAAGAGTTCCGTTCCGATGACCACCGAATCGCCCCGGACACCATCCGCAGACGCAGCTTCGGAGGAGGTGGCCATGGTGCCCAACGCAATGCGACGACGGGGCAGCTGGCGCATCGCCGGCGATCTGCCGGCGAGCTTTCGCTATGCCGCCCAGGGCCTCGGCTACGCCTTCCTCACCCAGCGCAACTTCCGCATCCACGTGGTGACGGGGCTGGTGGTGTTTGGGCTGGCCACTTGGCTGCAACTGGATCTGATCCGCCTGGCCGTGCTGGTGCTTACGGTGGCTGCCGTTCTGGTGTTAGAGCTGCTGAACACAGCCATGGAAGCGGTGGTGGATCTGGCCATTGGCCGGCGCTATCACCCCTTGGCCCGCATCGCCAAAGACTGTGCTGCTGCCGCAGTGCTGACGGCCGCCATCAGCTCCTTGCTGATCGCTCTGTTTCTCCTGCTCCCGCCGCTCCTGCTCCGCCTGGGGCTCTGACTCCCGATTCGCAGATGCTGCTGGTCATCGACAACTACGACAGCTTCACCTTCAACCTGGTGCAGTACTTCGGTGAGCTCGCGGCTCAGCATCCGGTGGCAGCCGATCTGCAGGTGCATCGCAACGACGCCATCAGCCTCGAGCAAATCCGTGCCCTGAAGCCCGACGCGATCCTGCTCTCTCCAGGCCCTGGCGACCCGGATCAATCGGGCGTCTGCCTCGACATCCTCAAAGAGCTTTCCGCAACGGTGCCCACCCTGGGGGTGTGCCTGGGCCATCAGGCCATCGCCCAGGTGTACGGCGGCCGGGTGGTGCGCGCCCAGCAGCAGATGCACGGGAAAACCTCCCCCGTGCTGCACAAGGGCGAGGGCGTGTTCTCTGGACTACCCCAACCGCTGACGGCCACCCGCTACCACTCCCTGATCGCCGAACGCGACACCCTGCCGGACTGCCTCGAGGTGACCGCCTGGCTCGAGGACGGCACCATCATGGGCCTGCGGCACCGGGAGCATCAGCACCTACAGGGGGTGCAGTTCCACCCCGAAAGCGTGCTCACCGATCAAGGCCACCAACTGCTGGCCAATTTCCTGCGGGAAGCTGAGGGATAACGCTGTTAGCGTCCGAAAGACGTTCAACCCCGCCCATGTCCGTCCTGCGTTCCGCTGTGACCGCCGCTGCAGGCCTGGCACTCAGCCTCACGTCGTCGGCCTTGGCGGGCGCTGGGGTGTCGATCAGCAGCTACGGGCAACGGGCATTGCTGATCCAGGGGGGCGGCCAGTCGGTGCTGCTCAACCCCTACAAGGCCGTGGGTTGCGCTGCAGGGCTTCCTGAACCCCGGCTAACGGCCGGCGTTGTTCTGGCCAATTCCGAACTCTCCGATGAAGGAGCCCGCGACGTGGCCGGCGGCCGCTTTCTCGCCCAGCCCGGGTCGTATCGCATCGGCGGGCTGAGCCTCGAGGGCTTTGCCAATCCCCACGACCGCGTGGGCGGACGCCGCTTTGGCAACGCCACCCTGTGGCGCTGGCAGCAGGGGGGGCTCAGCTTTGCCCATCTCGGTGCCACCGCTGGAGAGCTCACGGCTGCCGACCGGGTGCTGCTCGCCAACCCCGATGTGCTGATCATCGGCGTTGGCGGTGGCAGCAAGATCTACGACGCCGAAGAATCCGCAGCAGTTGTGAATCAGTTGAACCCCAAACGCGTCATCCCAGTGCAGTACGTCACCGGCGACGCGCCGGAAGGCTGTGATCAAGAGGGTGTGCAGCCCTTCCTCGATGCCATGGGTGGGACCGCCGTGCGCCGGGTGGGCCGGTCGCAAACCCTGCCGGGCAAGCTCGACGACACTACCGTGATCACGGTGATGCAGTGATCAGCGCCTTCAGCTGATTTCTATCCCAACCTGCCAGCACAGCCAACAGCAACATCACCCTGGCTTTCTGGGGATTGAGCCTCCCTGCCGTCAGCAGCCCGAGCCGTTCGTCATCGGAATAGCTGTGCACGGGGCCGGTCCCACAGCGGTTGGCCCTCAGCATCAACGGCCGCTTCCCTGGCCAAGCCTCAAGCGCCGAACGCTCAGCCGCCGACAACTGGCCGGCACCGGTACCTGAAAAAACCAGGCCGGCAACACCGGCATTGAGACAGGCGCTGAGCAGGAGCGGCTCGGGCTCCACACACCCATAGAGGATCGGCACCTG
>CAJXPL010000055.1 GCA_913057985.1 uncultured Synechococcus sp. | reverse complement strand
CGGCCGTCATTGGCTCCTCCGATCTCGATGGACTTACTTTCGTCAGCGGACACGCACAAGGCAATCAGCCTTAACGCTCATTGCCCTGAAAGCCGAAACCGTCGAGATTGGCTTCAACGTGCCTTGATCAGCAGACGGCGGAGAAGTCGGCGCGAATGTCGGAAGCCGTAGAGGAGAGACCTACGCGAGCGGCGGTGATGCCATGGCCTCGGGTGTATGCCGCAAGGCGGTAGGTGCCAGGAACGAAGGTTCCAGGCTTGTCGCCCTTGAAGTCATCCCACCCGTAGGTGAGGTTCTTGGTGAAGCCACCCTTCTGGACCTGCACGATCACCTGGTCGGTGTCTGCACTCAGCGTGGCCACGATGTTGAGCTGAGCAGTTGTGGCAGAGCCAAGCCCAACGATGGGCTGGAAGCTGGTAGTCAGAAGGCCAGCATCGTCGTCGGTGGAAGCAGTGTTGGGGAAAATCCCCTGAGATCTTTTTGCCATGGGCATTGAAGGCAGTACTCCGTAGGCTTCCGACGCCGTCGGCTGAACCGTCGTCATAGCTGCCAGGAACCCAGCACCATCAATGTTGAGCTGTCGTGGAGCGGCTTGTCTGCTCCTACTCCTGTTCCTATTCAGTTGTGTTCCTCTGACCGATTACTTCGTGATATTTGCTTTCTTGACTTTGATTTTCCCCCAGTAACCTTTTCCGCCCTCCTCTAGTTCAAAGTGATCTTGTACTGAAACTGTGAAACTTACTTTGGGCTTCAAGCAACCATATACGTCTGAGTTTTTGGTTCCCTTTTTCGACCTGAATGTTACCGATGTTTTGGTTTTTGCCTCTTTTCCCGAATTCAATAAGCGCTTGAGCTGGGGCATGTCGCTGATGTCAGTCGTAACTGTTCCAGTAAATACGTCGCTGTTATTGTCATTTGTCTTTCCAAGGTAAATCCACCCATTAACAAATTCTGAACCATCTGTGATGGTTTTTACCTCTGCGGAAGATTATGAAATGCTTAATTTGTCGAGGTTGGATGTTGGCGTACCTATTTGACCTTTTCTTATATCGTCCTTGAGTTGAGATGACGCATCATTGGCTTTGGTTTCAGTCAATTCTTCTGGTGGTATTTGCCCTAAAAGAGTGGTTATCTTGTCGTACTCTTTGCATTATTTTGAGGCGCTGTTCGGATGATCGCATTCATCGCCATAATCGTCTTTGAGTAGTTTCGCAATTGTCTCGCATAGATAGCATGACTCACTCTCTGTGGCCATCTTGCTGAGCAGAAGTTTGTCGTCGTCATCTTTTGCCATCCTGTAAATAGCTAGATATCTTAATTTTCCACGATGAATCTTTCGCTCTTTGGTGAAAAGTCCTTAATTCCTTCGATAATCATGTCTGACAAATCTTTCCTCTCTTAATATGTGCGAATTTCGCATTTTAGGGCTACAATGTTGTCGCTTGCCTGAAAGGAAAAAATAGCTGCAACAAGGGCTATTGCTGATGGCAGTACTATCTTAAAAGCCTTTAGGATTCTTGCTTTCACTTTTAGACGCGAAAAACCTATATTAGCTATGAACGGGCACTATGGGCGAAATTTATTCATTGTTTTCAGGGCACAGCCTATTTGTCTGCAGGTACAGCTGATTTATATCGTTAGGCTGTTATATCTGCTAAGTCCTGTTGAATAGGGTTTTATTCGTTTAGGCGCATTGGTTGACTTTTGCAATTGTGAAAAACTCCGTCAGCCAAACCCAGGGATTATGTACTGCGTTACCCCGTCATTGCCGACTGTCGGCTTCATCAGCGCATGGCTTCCCCTGCCCCAAACCACAGGGGCGCTACCAGGAACGTCTCCACCACCACCTGACCAGCGCACGTCCCCAGGACTGAACCCGCTGCGAATCCCCCGTTCAGCAACGAATCGGATTCCGTAGGTTGCGGCATCAGCGAGGTCATCGGGAGCTCGCTTTTTGTCCAGGGCGATGTTCCGCATCTGGGCGTGCAGCACTGGCAGCAGATCGAGCCCCTTCACCGCATGGATCTTGCCGTTGGCTCCCAATCCCAAAATCTGAGACTGGCGGGCCTTCTTCGATCTGCCCTCGTGGGACAGGCCAACAACATTGAAGCTGCGGTCACCGATGCGGTTGTCCAGCGACTTCAGGATGCGGAAGCCGTAGGCGGCCTTCTCCACACCAATCGTGTGGGCGTTGTAACGCTCGGCGAACTCCACAATCTGCGGCAAGGCTTCATCAACGTCACCCTTGAGGAAGTGCAGCCCAACGATCACTGCCGCCTGGTCCTGCATCTCGACAGCAACCAGCGCTGAATCGTCACCACCGTTGAGCGACATGTCGATGGCGATCATCGTGCCCTTGATGGTCACCTCTTCAGGATCGATCTCCATGATGAAGGACGTCTTCCACGCGCAGTAGCCCGCGTCCTGGGTGACATCGAGGCAGTACATCGCAGCGAAATCCTGGGGTGGCATCTGGGCCTGCAGGCTGGCCGCGAACTCAGGTGGGAACCGATGGCTGACAGGTGTCCCTGGCTCGCCGTACTGCGGTTGTCGGACCCTCCAGCTGTTGGGGTACTGGCCAACGATTTCAGCCTTGCGCTCTTCGGTTGGCGACAAGAACGGGCAAGCCACCACCGTCCATGGCGTGGTCTGCAAACCCTCGGCCTCAGCCACCTTCTCCTTGCTGATCAACTGCCCTGTGGGGTCCTCGGGTCCCAGCCGTTGAGCCGTAATGCAAAGCCCACCACCCTTTCCGTAAGGGTCCTTGGTGAGCCTGGTGAGCGCATCCTCCGTCAATGTCCGCATCGTCGTCTACATCAGCTCTGGCTTTTCCGCTTCATGGATCTGACCCAGGAGGTCGTCACACAGCAACAGGTGAGCCGTCCAGCCCAACAGCGATGCACCACGCGAAAGGGCGACGTTCAGGTGAGCTCCCTGGCAGCCGATCTTGAAGCCCAGCTTCGACTTCGAGTCGGTGGAAAGGTCGTAGCCCTCAGGTAGCGCAGCCTCGACGACCGTCCTGATCATTGCGTTGCTCTCGCTGGCCAGCCTTGCATTTGCCGACAGCAGGATGTGGCCCTTCAGCGGAAAACGCATCAGCGAGTAGGCGAGCGCCAGGATTGCGCAAACCGTTTTCGATGATCTGGGTGGTGGGTTCATCAGCAGTCGTCCGCCGAACTTCCCCTCGACCCAGCTCTCCAGCTCCTGCAGCATCACGTCGACGATGGCGTCGATCTCGAAACCAGGGGCAATCAACGGCCCAAACCGCTGAGCGAAGACGTGCAACCCGCGCATGATTGGCGGTGGTGGTGGCGGCAACTTCGAGGTGATCTCCCGATCTGTGAGCGTTAGCGGCCCACCCTTCGCCTGCTCCTCGAGCTTCGCGATGTTGGCCAGCTTGAGCCGTTCGTCCCAGCGGTACAGCTTTCGATAGCGACAGATCGAGGCGGGCACAACACCCATTAGCGGATGCAGCTCCTTGAGCTTCAAGCCAGGGTTTGCTGCGTAGGACTGGAAGTAGCCGAACATCCGATCGGACTCGTGCTCGTGCTGTTCCAGGGGCTTGGTCGGGTCGAGCTTGAACTTTTCCCGTGAGCGCTTCTGCAGGCCGTAGCTCTTCTTCTTGGCAGCCATCAGCGCAGCCTCGTCGCAACGATTGCACCCCAGCCAGACACCATCCCGATCTGCTCAACCCGCAGATGTAGCGGCACGTCGACGGTGATGTTGAAGGCCTCAGCCTCACCAGCCATCACGGTGTGGGTATTGGACCCCACCTCGAATTCGTAGCCACCGTCGGTCCCAACCTGATCACAGCGGATTCGCCAGCCCGTCTGGTCTTTGGCAGACCTCACACTGCCCCCGTCGTTGACAACGTGATGCGGGCTTCCAGAAGCACTGGCAGGGATTGACCACTTGTTGCGGTACTGCTCGGCAACACCGTTGGCGTTCAGCCCAAGCTCGCGATTGGTGGCGTATGTCTTGAAAGGGCTCACTCTTGATCAGCTCCCTCACGCGTTTGGGGTGCAGCACGGCGGGTCAGCTCCTGCTGGAGCACATCAACGGGGATCTGCTCGAGGTCACTGGCGGCCTTGGCGTTTTGAGCGGCAATAGCTTCTTGAGCTGCGCGGAGTTCATCGGCAACCGTCTGCTCCTTGGCCAGCTCGGCGTTCTTGGCAGCAGCAGCCTTGGCTTCGGCAGCTTGGACCTGCAGCTTGGCGGCGAAGTACTCAGCAGCCTTGGGGAATGACTCCTTGAGGGCTTCGATCACCTGTTCTTGGCCCCAGCGCTTGATGGTTGATGCCAGCTCGTAATCGAGGGCAGCAGAGTCTCGCAGGGTTTCCCTCACGGACATCTCAGCCAGGGCTCCGATCTGGGCGCCAAAGGCGTTGAACACATGATTGCGCTCGGTCTGATTGAGGCCCGTTTCCGCGAACTGCTCCTTCTGGTGTCGCTTTTCATCGGCCGATGGTTCGGCGTAGCCACCATCCCGAACCCAGTCAGGAAGATCGCGGTAGGGCACGTCAGCCAGCTCACCCAGGGCGTATTGCTCGGTGAAGGACAGCCCACGAGCCTTGGTGTTGTTGATCCTCCAGTTCTGCCCCAAGTGGGGCTTGGGCGCAGCTTTGGGCTCTGCCTTGAACGCATCAGCAAACAGACGTGCACGTTCATCAGGGCTCACAGAGTTTGCACTGCTAGCTGAATTTTTTTCGGGCGATTTCCCTCCAAATTCCTGCAGAAAAAGGTCGCTGTTTGACATCAAGGATCACCCTGGTTGTTTGCAATAGCGTGCCGAAAATGGGATCGAGCTCCCTGAAAGTCGGCGTCAACAGTGGCTTCGGAAAACTGAAATCGAACAGGGCCAACTTCTGCCCGACTGCTGCAACAACGTGGCCAACAATTCCAGACCTTTGCTCGCCGATGTCGCCTGCCGAGATGGTGATCCGTTCTCAACCTGCCAACACAAATTCGCCTACCTGAAAGCGATCAGCTGGGAGTTTGATTCACCCTTTGAGGCTGGTTGCGAGGATCAGATCGTGATGAAGAATCAGCTCGGTAGCTTCATCCTGGCCAGCAGAGCCTTGGAGGGTCGCTCGGGGCATTTGGATTTTTCGGCCGCTCCGTATCCTGCGGGAAAGCTCAAGATCATGCTGAAGTCTCGCGCTGGTGGAATTCGTCGTGCGCGGGTGATTCTGTGGGCGGATGGTGAGCGGGTGACCTGGGAGTCGATGTGAAGGAACCCTTGAGCCATGCGCAACAACGACCAATGGACCACACCACCGACAGCATCATCAAACCCCCAGAAGGGCTTTTCTTCAGCGACACCTTCCTCCAAGCTTTTCTGGACAGGGTTGAGCACCTCTCCATCACTGGACGCGAGGAGGACAGCAAGGCCTTATTTGCCGAGTTTGATCTGCCTGCGAGGCCATGAGCGTTGATCGGTTGAAGGGAAGGAAGGCAGCCGTAGCCTCCCCTCCGCTGTGGCAAGAA
>CAJXPL010000054.1 GCA_913057985.1 uncultured Synechococcus sp. | reverse complement strand
CGTTCCGGGCTCAGAAGTTTCCCTCGGCTAACTCCTACTGCTGCGCCGGGCCTGCGGCTAGAGCATCGCCTTCTCTAACTCGGCTTCTGCCAGAAGCTTCTACTCCTTCGGAGAAGCCTTCGGCTAGAGGCTGGCGTTCTCCTTCTCCAGCTGGGTCAGCCGTTTGGCCTCCTCGGCCTGCATACCCCCGTACTGCTGTTTCCAGCGGTGGTAGGTCGGCTGGGTGACCTCAATGGCGCGGCAGACGTCGGAGACGGTCTTGCCCTGGGCGATCAGCTGCTCGGCCGTTTTGAGCTTGCGGATGATCTGCTCGGCTGTGTGGCGGATGCGTTTCATGGTGAAGTCCCCGGCCCAGTCTGGCCGGATGAGGACTCTCATTCACCCTGGACCAATTTCCAGGGGCCACGTCACATCCTTCGAATTGAAGGCCGCCACAGCACCAACACCACAAGCACGACCGAAACCAGGAAAAGGTTGAGGTCGAGGTAATTCTGGAAGAATTCAAGGTTGTGGAGCTTTGTCTGGTTTTGGGCGTTGACTGCAGCGATGTTCTCAGGTGTTTTCCAGGCGAACAGGATTTGCCCCCAGGCAATCTCTTCCAGGCCAACCATAAGCATCACAAAAGCAATGATCGCGTAAACCACTGAATGCAGGCGCATGGACAAGCGCTGGCGGAAATCTTTGGAGATGAGCCACCCGATCCAAGCGGATGTAAAAAGAATCAGGGCTTGTGAATACTCGAGAATTCCTCTTTCACCAAGCAGGCGTTTGTAGCGATAAATGTCCTGAACAGAAAGTTTCAGTAAAACAACGCAGCCGATGATGAATGATGCAAGGGCGAGCATGAAAAAGGCTCGTCTGAGCTGGTCTGGTTTTTCTGGACAGGTCCCATCGTTAACCTCTGAGGCGGGGTGCCGCCCCTGAAATGGGGCTCCCACTCATGAGCAAGCGCCGCACTCACAGTCCTGAATTCAAGGCTTGAGTCGCTATGGAGGCGATCAGTGGCCGCAAGACGATCCAGGAGATCGCTGCGGATCACGCGATCCACCCCATCCAGGTAAGCCAGTGGAAGAAGCAGCTGCTGGATGGTGCCAGTGAGCTGTTGACGCGAGGCAAGAAGAGCAAGGACAAGGAGGAGGGCCAGGCCAAAGAAGCTGAGCTGTTCCAGCAGATCGGCAAGCTCCAGATGGAACTGGAGTGGCTCAAAAAAAATCTCAGCTGCTCTGATGCCCGTGAACTGCGAAAGCTGGTTGATCCAGACCACCCTGAGCTCAGCATCAGCCGCCAATGTGCACTGCTGGGCCTACCCCGTTCGACGCATGACTACCGGCCGACACCGGTGCGGGAATCGACGCTGCGGATCATGGCCAGGATCGATGCCCTCTATCTGGACGATCCGTGCAGTGGCAGCCGCCGGATGGTCGAGTACCTGGCCAAAGAAGGCATCCCGATCAGCCGCGATCGGGTGCGAAACCTCATGCGGCGCCAAGGTTTGACAGGCGATTGACCAACAACCCCGCACGACCGTGCCAGGCGAGCCATCCGAGCGATTTTCCTGCCTGGTGGACCTCAAGCAAGTCAGGGCAGCGGACCAGATCTGGGCGACCGATATCACCACCATCCCGCTGCAGAAAGGCTTCCTCTACTGGTGGCGATCGTGGATCTGTTCTCCAGAAACGTTCTCAGCTGGAAGCTGTCCAACAGACTTGACACGGAATTCTGTCTGCAAGCATTGGAAATGGCCCTCAGCGGTGGCCGAAAGCCGGAGATCTTCCACTCTGATCAGGGATGCCAGTTCACCTCTTCTGACTTCGTGGCCAGGCTGCGGGAAGAGACAATCAGGATCAGCTGGTCAGGTAGAAAGCGCTGCTACGACAACATCCTGGTGGAGAGATTGTGGCGAACCCTCAACTATGAGGAGGTGTACCTGCATGCCTACAACGATGGATGGGAGGCTGAAGTCAACCTGGCCCGCTTCCTTTGGAGGTACTGCCATGTAAGGCCACACAGCTCTCTTGGAGGCAAAACTCCCCAAGAGGTCTACTTTGAAACCTAACCCTGTTCCTCCCGCCCGGAGTTAACGATGTCAGGGACCAGAGCTGTCCAATAAAAGCCATCCACCTCAGTGTTGCGTGTGCTGAAGGACTATTTTCTGACAGCAGTGTTGTTATGAATGCTGAGTTGAGAAAAATTCATCCTGCCGCGACCAAGATCAAGCCAGCTGTACCAAGTTGCAACTCAGGCCAAGGCGAAGCATCAAGCCAAAAAGAGCTGATGAATTTATAAAGAGAGACTCCGAGAACAGCGATTCCAAACCACACAAGGGCCTGGCCGCAGATCCGCTGCACCGTTTTCTGTCTGGTCAAGCTCGTGGATCGCCTCTTCCTTGGGGACGAATCAGCCTCGAAGTCGTGCGTTAGGGGGCGATTCACGAAGCAGCCTTCTCATTAAGAGGAGGTTATGACGCGATAGCGTGGATTTGTGCCAGGGGAATCAGGATTCTTATCCGGTCACGCGGGCATCTCGGAATAACGCAGTGGTCGAACCAGTGAGATCGATCTTGGGGGATGGGACCTCAACCAGCCAATCTGGCTTGCCGAATCGATTCAAAATCGATACCCATCACTTTGGTTAGAACGAGGTATCCGCCCCAAGCGACAACGTTGAGGCCAAGGGCCCAGAGATACAGCGTGCGTCTGGCTTGGGTTGAGTCATCGCTCATCGGTTATTTCCGGTTCAACAGGCACCAGGCACCATAAAGGGCAAGGCCAAGCAGGATCCAGGGAAAGATTGCGCGCAGCAGTGTTAATCCAATCAGGACGACCACAAGTGTGATCGCAGATCGCTTCACCATGGCTTTGCTGCTGTCAGTCATGAACTGCCAGCGGGGAATCAAGGCCATTACAACAACCATGCTGAACAGCGTTCTAGGAGACTTGGACGCAAATTGCCAACCTTTCTCTCAGGCTGGTTAGTTCGCCATTCAAGGCTTTGGTTGGATGCCTGTTACGTCGCTGTTTTTGGTTCTGATGAATCAGCTTGTGGCTTCAGCAATCGTATTCGAGATGAGATTTCTGCTCACGCTTGCCAAAATCGTCCTCTTTCATCTGTGATTCGTCATAAGCCCACTCGCTGTAAATCCTTGATTCTGAAAAGCTCTTTTTAAGACGAAGTGCAGTGATGCGTTGGCCAAGTAGTTCGAATGACCACTTTGCTGCTGAAAGAACCTTGCCCATGACACCTCTTTGCAACGCTACCCATGTGATAGCCCATGGATATCAATTGAACATTGGTGCATATGCTCATTGAGGCTCGGTTTGATTTAAGCCTCCTCGACGGAATCATCGGCGTTTTGTTTGATGCCCTGTTGGCGTCGACTTGATTCACAGTTCCGGCACTCCTGTTGATCCAAGCCAAAGAAATTCAGAGGTTTGATGTCACCGCAGCTGATGCACTGACGTCCCTCTGCTGGGGGGGCTTCAAAGGCCATGGTGGTCACTCCTTGGTGTCGATCGGCGTTGGTTTGATCCGTTCTGACAACGCCTGGGGAGACCATAGGCGCCTCTGTTGATGGCACTGGGGGCAGTCCCCTCTCAGGCTCGAGTGCATGTGACCACAGTGCGCACAACAAATCAGTGCCATGGCTGTTGTTGCTGATGCACCACTCTGATTGTTCAGATCGCATCAGGCATCGGTGTTTGTCCCTAGTTCGATCCCAAGGTTTGGCGGTTCTCAGGATTGATCAAAGATCATTTGCAGGGCAGTTCGCTCGTTTTGAAGCGAATTCGCCCTCATGGGGTTGCCCAGTGGCCTTGGCTGCCGGGGTCGATTCAAAAAGACCTTGCTGAGCCACCAGAGCTGAATCCCGACAAATGCCAGGGCCAGTAGTGCCAGTTCAGTTGCCCCCTGCATCAGTAGTGCTTGCAGCGATTGTCGATCGCATCTGTTTTAAAGCACTCCAACTCTTCGGGTGTATGCAATGGGGGTTTCTCCCGTTGGCCAGTCCATCGCCGAAGCAGCTGCAGCAATCGTTTCATCGCTTGAATGTTGGTTCATCAAAGCCATGTGCTATCAGGCTATGCCAATCCTGATTTCATTCGGCATCAAATTGGTTGTTGTCGTTGCCTCTAAGCTTGTCCGCAGCAGAAAACTCTGTTTCTCGTGACCTTTAAAGAGCTTGTGGCCAGTTTCAACAAACAAGGCACGAGCTGGGATGAGCTTTGTCTTGAAATCAGGTGTGAGAGCTGTTTTGCATCGGTTTTTGATGAAGTGAACGAGCAAATGGGCTCTTCAAGTGATGTACTTGCTCGGCTTGCCGATGAATTTCCCAATCACTACAAGAGTTATGCCAAGGAGAGGGGCCTGGTTCAGCCTTGATCAAGAGGTGTGAGAGAGGCAGTAGGTCGTGACACCACCCACCAAATCAAGCAACCACGCCCGAAGAGGTCTCCCTCTCACCTTCAAACCCTAGTTGTGGCTCTGGCCTCCGTCAGCCCCGGGTTCACCGAGAGGCAGCCAAGTTCGCTTTCGCTGCTTTTAGGGCTTCCTCGCAGGCAGCTCGGTCTTCGCTGTCGATGTCACCCTGACTGCCGTTCAAACGTGCCTCCAGGAAGGCGATCTCATCAATCCAGTAGGTCCTGTCTTTGCCTTGTTGTTCAGTCACGCGTTTGGAAAGGTGTCAGTCCATCGCACCCTTCATAGAGGAACGCTGCCCTGGCGGCGGCCACCCCTGTCTGGTTTGTTCATGGATTTGGGTTTGTGCGCTGAGAGGACGCAGACTGGGTGGATCTGAAGAAGGAGCGCATCGCCATCGACGAGACGTCTCCAGTCACCCCCATGACCGCGCTGGTCATCGATGCCGATGGGCATCTGACCTACATGGGTGAAGACGGATGCCGCCGACAGATTGTTGGTGATCCAGAGCTCTTGGCGCGTTTGCAAGAGTTGCAAGGGAAGGACTGCACTGATGGCGATGGCGATTGGCAGTTGTAGTTGGTCTCGCCAGATCTCCCAAGATCAGCCGAAGATTTCTTCTTTCTTCGGAGCTGAATGAGTCTTTTGACCGATGGTTTGTTTTTTCGCTTTCCTTATGACGAGCAAAGCCATCTTGAAGTCATGGACACAATGTTTTTCGTTGGCGTGAATGCGGGGCTTCTGATCCTGCTGATTTTTGGTCTTGTATCTGCCAAAGCCAAGATCAAGGCCGGCCGTAAAGAGATCATCTGAGCCACCAACGAAGCCGGTTTCATTGCTGGTAGGGGCAAGAAAAAACTCCGGCGCGTTACGGCACCAGGAATCTCTTCATCACGAAGATCAAAGTTCTGTCGATTCGTTCAGGGCCTTTCCTCGGTGGTCGTCAGAGCTGCCAGTGCTCTTTCGATTTGTTCAATCTCATCTTTTTGGCGTATGCCATTGCCCTTGTATGGGGGGAAGCGGGTTGTCGTTCAGAGTCCTAAACCCAATCATCTGAATACTTTGTCTTGGTGGCGCTCAGTTCACGGATGTCTTCTGTGAGGTGCTGTGCTGCCCACATGCCTCTGACGACTTGGCAGACA
>CAJXPL010000053.1 GCA_913057985.1 uncultured Synechococcus sp. | reverse complement strand
CAGCCGGGGGATCGCATCCTGGATGCCTGTGCTGCCCCGGGGGGGAAAGCCACCCATGTGGCGGAGTTGGTGGGGGATCAGGCGGAGATCTGGGCTGTGGACCGTTCGCCTGGACGGCTCAAGCGCGTTGCGGCCAATGCAGCGCGGCTGGGCCTCGCCTCCATCCATGCCCTGGCCGCAGATGCCGCCAACCTGTTGGAAGAGCGTCCCCAATGGCGTGAATCCTTTCAGCGGATTCTGATCGATGCCCCCTGTTCGGGCCTTGGAACCCTGGCCCGTCACCCCGATGCCCGTTGGCGGGTGACGCCCGAATCCATCCGTGGCCTCCTGCCCCAACAACAGGCCCTCCTGGATGGCCTTGTACCGCTGCTGGCTCCCGCCGGAGCATTGGTATACGCCACCTGCACCATTCATCCCGATGAAAATCAGGCGCAGGTTCAGGCCCTGCTCAAGCGCCACCCCATGCTGCGCCTGGAGCAGGAAAGCCAGCTCTGGCCCGATCAGGTCAGCGGGGGGGATGGGTTCTATTCAGCCCTGCTTCGGCGGGTTTAGAGCACGGGATTAATCCCGGGTCCAGCGGCGACGTTGGCGATCAACGTTTCTCCCAGGGGAACTGTCCCTCCAGAGATAGGGCGTTGGCCGAGGCGGAGGTGCCACGGGCGTGAGAGCCGGCAGGTCGGTCTCAACTGTCGGTTGCGTTCCATCAGGCTCACCGTTGCCTTTCTCCTTCTTCTGCTTTGGTTTGGTTTTCGGTGGCTTGGCGATCGTTTTCGGGTCGACAGCCAAGCGCACTTTGCGTTTCAGCTTGGGTTTGTCGGGGAAGTTGCGGACGGGGATCTCGTCCTTGATCTGGAGCATGAACTGCTTCCAAGCCCATGCCGCCTCGCCGCTGGTGCTCTTGGTGGCGCGATCGTCGTCGTATCCGAACCAGACGCCAGTTGTGAGCTGAGGAATTGAGCCGATGAACCAGAGATCACGGGTGTTCTCTGACGTTCCCGTTTTGCCTGCTACCTGTCGATCATCGAGTTTGGCGGCGATGCCGGTGCCGCCGTTCACCACCAGCTGCAGCATCCAGTTCATGGTGTCTGCCACATCACTATCAATCGCCCGCTTGCCTCGGTTGTCGCTCAGGCGCCGACTCCAAAGCAGCTCATTCTTCGGTCCGCGGATTTCTTCAAACGGGCTGGGTGTGAAGAACACGCCGCGATTGGCCATGCCTGCGTAGGCCGCAGTCATGTCGAGAATGGTTTGCTCATAGGCCCCAATGGCCATCGGGTAGTACTTGCCCAAAGGGCGCTCGGTGCCGATGTTGAAGTTGTTGGCAATCTCAATGACGGCATCAAATCCAACGATGTCCTGCAGTTGAACCGCCACCGTGTTGAGTGAGTTCTTCAGGGCATCGGCCAGGGAGATGTTGCCGTAATACTTGTTGCCGAAGTTTTTGGGGCAGTAGCCGTTCCAGCACCGCTGGGCATCAAATACTTTGGTTTCGGGCTTCATGCCCCGATCAATGGCCGCGGCGAAGGGAAACAGCTTGAAGGTGGAGCCTGGAGAGCGCAGCGCCAGGATGGTGCGGTTGAACTGGCTCTTGGAGAAATCCTTGCCGCCCACCATCACCCGCACCAGTCCGTTGCCGGGATCGATCGAAACCATCGCGCCTTCGGTGTCGAAGGGTGCATTGGCGCGAATCACCTGCTGAGCTTTCTTTTGCCAGTCGAGATTCAGGCTGGTGCGAACTTTGACCCCGCCCACTTCCAGCTGTTCAGGCGTTAGGAATTTGGGAAGTTCCTGGGCAATCCAAGTGGTGAAGTAAGGCGCTGAACTGTTGAAGTACTTGGGTGTTGCTGGCTTGAGCCCCAGAGGGCTGTTGCGACCACGTTCGGCTTCGCTCCTGGAAATGAATCCGGCTTGCGCCATTCGATCGAGAACGATCGAACGCTGTTCCCTGGCCAGATCTGGATTCACCAGGGGCGAATAAATCGATGGCGCCGGGGGCAGACCAGCGATCATGGCCGCTTCCGGAACCGTGAGCTGATCGGGGGTTTTGGAGAAATAAATCCAGGCGGCATCAGCAACGCCATAGGCGCCGGACCCCAGATAGACGTAATTGAGGTACTGCTCGAGAATTTGTTGCTTGCTCAGTTGGCGCTCCAGCTTCATGGCCAGAGCCGCTTCCTTGAGCTTGCGGGTGATGGTGCGGTCTTGGCTCAGGAAGACGGTTCGAGCCAGCTGCTGAGTGATGGTGCTCGCCCCTTCCCGCACAGAGCCCTGGCGGAGATTGGTGACGACGGCCCGAGCAATGCCCCAGCCATCAACACCGTCATGCTGATAAAAGCGCCGATCTTCTGCGGCGATAAAGGCTTCTGCCACCGTTGGCGGCATTGCACCGGGCTTCACCTTCTCTCGCGTTGCTGGACCAAGCTTCTGGATCACCTTGCCATTGGTGGAGAGCAGGGTGATCGTTCCCGGCCGATTGAAACTGGCAATCCCCCGGGCATCCGGCAGCGTGGCATCCACCAGTTCCGTCAGGGCTCGCATGCTCAGAGCAGCGCCCACGCCCACTGCAGCTGCTGTGCCAGCGATTAGTGCCCAGTGCAGGCGGGAACGGTTCACATCACCTGGGTCAAGGGGCTATGGCCCACGGCCAGAGCGGTCACCAACATGCCGAGCACCAGGAAGGGCTGGGCACTGGCTTGATATTTCACGTCAAAGGCCACGGGGTCTCTCAGCAGCCAGATGTCCTGGAAGGTGATCTGGGGAACGATCAAGAGAACCAGCAGAACCGCTGCAAAATGCTGGCCGATCCCGATCAGGACGGCAACCATCGCCAGCTGAAAAACATCGATCATCGCGGCGCTGATCCAACTGGCGCGTTTGATGCCGAACACCACCGGCAAAGACTGAAGCCCGAGTTCACGGTCGCCCTCAACGCTTTTGAAGTCGTTGACAACAGCAATGCCGAGACCCGCAAGGCTGTAGGCCAGGGTGAGCAGTGCTGTGCCCCAGGTCAGCTGCCCGAACAGGGCCTGTCCGGCCCACCAGGGCAGGGCGATGTAGCTGGCGCCGAGGGCGTAGTTCCCCAGCCAACCGTTCTGCTTCAGCTTCAGCGGAGGTGCTGAATAGATGTAGCTCACAAACGAGCCTCCCAACGCCAGCAGAAACACCACAGGCGTGGTGTGGCCGGCCCAGAGGTCGAGTCCGTAGGACACGCCCAAACCGGCGAGCAGCAGCACCCAGATCTGCAGCTTCACCTGGCCCAGTGGAATCGCTCCCGACGGGATCGGCCGATACGGTTCGTTGATCGCGTCGATGTCGCGGTCGTAATAGTCGTTGATGGTCTGGGTGAAGCCCGCCAACAAGGGACCGCTCATCAACATGCAGGCGAAAGCGGCGAGCACGTGATCCACACGCCACTGGTAGTTGCCGCTGGCTGCAGCACCACAGACCACGCCCCAGATCAAGGGGATCCAGGTGACCGGTTTCATCAGCTGCAGCCGCAGCTTCCAGATGTTGGTGGTGCCTGAGGCACCCTTCATCCCAAGCAGCTGACGCGCGTCACTCACAGAGACAGTCCTCAGGCGGCGGCGATTTCGTCTTCGAAGAACCAGCTGGTGGAGCCATCGCTGAGCTCAACAACCACACCGATTCCTTTGCCGTCGACGGTGCGGAAATCCTTCACCGTGCCGTTGGCGTCCTTCTTGAGAAGGTCAACCATGGCCTGGGGAATGCGATCACGCACGCGGGTCACGCGAACCTTGGAGCCGATCGAAATGGCGTCAGCCTGGGACATGGCCTGCGAGGCTTGGAGAGTGGCGCAACCTTAACAGTCGCTTTTGCGCCGAATCGATGGTTGCTCTGCGTCTGATTCCTTGCCTGGATGTCGCCCGGGGACGGGTGGTGAAAGGTGTCAATTTCGTTGGCCTGCGCGATGCCGGCGATCCAGTGGAGCTGGCTTGCCGTTACAGCCGTGCAGGGGCGGATGAACTCGTTTTCCTCGACATCGCAGCCAGCCATGAGGGGCGGGGCACCTTGATCGACATGGTGCGTCGCACCGCTGAATCGGTCACGATCCCTTTCACGGTTGGCGGTGGCATCAGCACCGTTGAGGGGATCACTGAGTTGTTGCGGGCCGGTGCCGACAAGGTGAGCCTTAACTCCTCGGCGGTGCGGCGGCCTGAGCTGGTGCGAGAGGGAGCTGATCAGTTCGGCTGCCAGTGCATCGTCGTGGCCATTGATGCCCGGCGGCGCGATGCCGGTGGCTGGGATGTGTACGTGAAGGGAGGCCGCGAGAACACGGGCCTCGATGTTGTGGAGTGGGCCCAGCGGGTGGCTGATCACGGGGCTGGGGAGATCCTGCTCACCTCAATGGATGGTGATGGCACCCAGGCTGGTTACGACCTCGCTTTGACCCGGGCCGTGGCCGATGCGGTCCCCATTCCGGTGATCGCCTCCGGTGGCGCGGGCTGCCTGGATCACATCGCTGAGGCGTTGGACGTGGGCCCTGAGGGAGGCCATGCCTCCGCAGCACTGTTGGCCTCGTTGCTGCACGACGGTGTTCTCACCGTGGAACAGATCAAGCAAGATCTGCTGTCCCGTGGCCTGACGATCCGTCCATGAAGCCTGGTGATCCCGCGGCGGTGGAACAGCTGTTTGACGCTGTCGCTCCCCGCTACGACCGCCTCAACGATCTGCTCAGTTTCGGGTTGCATCGCCAGTGGAAACGTCAGTTGGTGCGCTCCCTCAAGCCAGTGGCTGGCGAGCATTGGCTGGATCTGTGCTGCGGAACGGGGGACCTGGCCTTGGAACTGGGGCGCTGTGTTCGCCCCGCTGGTGCTGTGACTGGTCTGGATGCCGCCGCTGCTCCCCTGGAGCGCGCCCGCCAGCGCCAGCGCCAGCAGCCCTGGTTGCCGGTGACCTTTCAGCAGGGGGATGCCCTGAACACGGGTTTACCAAGTGCCTGCGCTGATGGCGCGGTGATGGCTTATGGATTGCGCAATCTGGCGGACCCCCTGCAGGGGCTGAAGGAGCTGCGACGGCTGCTCAAGCCCGGCGGACGTGCCGGGGTGCTGGATTTCAATCGTCTTCCGCAAAGCGGTGCGGCGGCTGCCTTTCAGCGCTTTTACCTGCGGCGGCTGGTGGTGCCTGCTGCGGCCTCTGTGGGGTTGCGGGAGGAGTACGCCTATCTGGAAAAGAGTCTGGATCGCTTTCCAGCGGGGCCTGATCAGGAGCGCCTGGCACGGGAGGCGGGATTTTCTGAAGCGAACCACCGCTCGCTCGTGGCCGGACAGATGGGCGTTTTGACCCTTAGAGCATGAATCTTCGCCTGCGTCGCTTGCGACACACCCCGCCGCTGACGTAGGAAAGCTGAAGAGAACGTTAAGGGGAGGTTCCGGTTTGGCGTTTCCGCTGCCGAAGCTGTTGCCCCGCATTGAAGAGCTGCTTCAGGAAGTGCAGTGGCTTGATGGATTGATCCTGATCACTGACTCCGACCGTGCCTGTTTCGTCTCCTTCTCGCAGGTGGATCCACTGTTGCGTCGCCTGCGCCAGCGCCCCAAAGGCCCGGAGGTGGCTGAAAAGCTCTGCATGTCCTTGCTGGATTGCCATGGCAAGGGCGGTGCAAAGCCCGTCCTGGTCTTTCAGGGGGATGGCAGTTTCTGGCTCGGAATGATCGGTCTCAGCGGCAACAATCCGCATCGCCATCACGCCATCGCGCACCTCCACCGTTGCCTGGCTTTGGAGGGCTGACCGGCCACTGGGCAGAATCGGAACCCAGGACGCCCCGGCCCAGTGCATTTTCAGGACATCATCAGCACGCTCAACCGGTTCTGGGCAGACCAGGGGTGAGTGTTG
>CAJXPL010000052.1 GCA_913057985.1 uncultured Synechococcus sp. | reverse complement strand
GTCAGGAGTTCGAGTCTCCTTGGCTCCATTCTTTGAAGCCCAGTCTCTGACTGGGTTTTCTCGTTTCTGGTGTTAGTCGCGCAGCGATGTGATTCCGCTGGTTGGTGTGATTTCTGGTGTGATTTGCGCACTACTGCTGGTGTCGTGCATGACTTGCCACCCAGTGCTGGTGCCAGTAGGTTCGTTCTAACTCTGGTGGGACTGGGTCGACCGATAGGGCGGCCTGGAAGCGGGTTAAACCTCGCCTTGGGATCCCGGAGCCTCAAATATCGAGGTTTCCTAGTTCCTAAATCCAATCCCAAACCGAATAAGTTCGCGAACAAATCACCTCAGCTTCGAGACGCTGGCTTTCTGGTGACACTCGGTAGTGCCGGTGAAATCGCGCATCACTACCGCCGTCACTTTCACCAGTTCCTCGACTACCTGACCATTGATCCCTCTGCTCCAAACCCCTTGGATCAGGTGGGCGATGGTGAGCCTGCGCTGCGGGATGCCATGCGCCGGGCTGGCATTGCTGGCCTGACACGCGATGAGCTTTTGGAAAAGCGTGACAACTATGTCGCGCGCCTAGACGCTGGTGAAAAGCCGTACAGCAGCAAGCTCTACAAATCAGGCTGGCTTAACGACGACGGGGACATGATCGACAGCCAAACCGGCGAGGTCATTCCGTTCGTTCCAGCCCGCTCCGCTAACTGAGGTCGGGGCATGAAAACTGAACTCTGGCTGCCCACCAAGGCAGCAGCGGATGCTCTTGGCATCTCGACGGACACGCTGAAACGCAAGCGTGAGATTTGCGGTGGTTTTGTCGAAGCCGGCCACCACTGGTGCGCTGGTTCTACCCGCAACAGCCCACTGACATTTTGTGTTGAGCGATGCCGCGAGGCATTTCATCAACGCGGCATGCAGGCGCGCGGAGGGCAGAGCTGATGCCTGAAATCGCATGGGACATCAACCGAATTGAGGCTCAAGCCAAGAAATGGCAGGAGATGGCCTCTGTCCTCCCCAATGACAGTGAACGCGTTGCTTGGTTAATCGAACAGGTCTCGTTTCTGAGTGCCTCTCACATGCAGCTGCAAGAGGTTTTCAGGCTGACGACCGAGGGCCTTGTTCGCGTCATGAACAAGGCCGACGGCGTCGAGAAGGTGCAGCTCATCCAGATGGAGGCGATCGCACAACGCCTCGAGGCACTGGAGCGGCGGCCATGAAAAAAGCCACCGTTCCCGCGGTGGCTCAGCCGATAAAAAGCTCACAGCAATTATCGCCACAGCAGGGCTTAGCGCCCGCTAATTCCCGCAAGCCACCGATTAAAAGCAGCTGTTCTGGCTTAAAGCTCGACGCTGCTCAAGCCCATCTGCACCTGGACCTTCTGGGTCTGGATGAGGCCTGCACCAACATCCGTCTGATCCCTCACAAGGGGAGACGCGGAGGCGCGATCAACGGCATCTTTGCCGACGATCTCGACCGCGCTCAGGGCCTCAACCGTGAGGGCTACGGCGTCTACCTACAGGTCAACATCGCCAGCGGCACCAAGGCCGATGACGTGACGGCCTGCACGGCTCTGTTCTGCGAATGGGACGACCGGCCTGTCGAGGAGCAGCTGGTGCTTTGGCAATCGCTGGGGCTGCCAGAACCAACGTTCATGGTGATGACAGGCGGCAAGTCAGTTCACCTCTATTGGGTGCTGGCCGTGCCGATCGAGCCGGAGCGATGGGTGCCGCTCATGGACCGGCTGGTCGCTCATGCCGGCAGCGATCGGTCTTGCAAAGGACTAAACCGGATGATGCGGCTCGCTGGCGGTCACTACATCGACCGCGATGGTGAGGCCAAGGCCGTGACCCAGATCGTCAACGTGACGGGTTACCGCTACGAGGCAGCGCAGTTCGAGGAGTTGTTGCCTCTGCTGCCATCACCCACAACATGCGGGAGGGCTCCCCGGAAGGCCGGCTCAACACCTGCAAACCTCCGCCAAATCACCGAGGCGCTGGATTGCATCCCTAGGCGTGTTGAAGGTTCTGGCACCTACGCCGACTACCGCAACATCCTCTGGGGTCTGATCGATGCCTGCGCTGAAGCCGGGTGCGGCGAGGACGTGGCCATCGATCTGATGGGGGACCAGAGCCCGTCAAAACAATGCGGCTGGGACATTCGACAGGTCGCCCGCTCTGGCGGCGATCAGATCGGTGCAGGGTCGTTTTGGTGGCACGCACAGCAACACGGTTGGAGGGGTCGCCATGCGTGATCAATTCACCTTCGACAGCTTGTTGCCACCGGATCTTGCTGACGCGTTGGAGCTGATCCAGCAATCGTTGCCCACCGACCCGTTGTCGGCCACCGGCACCCTCCTGACGGGTTACAGCGGCCTGTTGAAGATCGGAACGCGGGTGGCTCAAGACCACCAGTATTCGGTCCCCTGCAATGCCTTCTGGGCCAACGTCGGTTACTCGGGCCAGGGCAAATCACCGATCCACCAAAAATTGATCAGGGATCCTGCGGCGGCGATTCGGTTGATGCACAAGCACCAGCATGAAAACGCCATTGAGCGGTGGCAGAAAGAAACCGAGGGGATGAAAAAGGACGACAAGCCTCCTAAGCCTCGTCCTCGTTTTCCTCACGTCGGTGGCAACTACAGCCCTGAGGCATGGACATCCAGCTCGACCTTCACGAAAAGGACGGGCTGGGCGCTTTGACCAGCAAGGACGAAATGTCCGGGCTGTTGCAATCGCTTGAGTCCGACACCAAGCGTGGCCGTGGGACAGGTGAGGCTCAGCTTTTGGAGCTATTCGACGGCAACGGCAACCTGTCGCTGCGGGTCGAAGGCCAGCGGCAGTACGAACGCTGTCATGTTTCCCTCTACGGGAACATCCAGCCAAAGGTGCTGCGGAGAGCGATTGCTGGTGATGATCCCACCGGCAAGTTCGCCCGAGTGCTGTTCAATCTGCTCCCGGCCCAGTGTGCTGAGTGGAGTTATGACGACCCCACCGACCAAGAGCGTGCGGCTTATGCCCGTGCTCAAAAGGTGCTGGAGAGGTACGCCATAGAGCTGCACAAGCAGCAGCCAGACACTGTGGAGGTGTCGAGGGAGGCCAGATGTCTTCTGCTCGATTGGTTCAAGCCACAGCAGGCCAAGGCGATCGATCCCAACATCGGTGATGTTGTGAGATCACTGCTGGGCAAGACCCACGCTCATGCTTTGCGGTGGGCCGGGATTTTGCACAACGTGCACAACCTCAACGCTGCAACGCGGGAGCTGCGGGTGACGGCGCAGACGATGCAGATCGCGATCGACATCGTCGACACGATCACTACCGAGATGCGTCTGTTTCATCAGGCAGACGATGACGCCAGCACCCTGCCGATGCGTCGGGTGCATCAGCTGAGCTGGGGTGACGGGTCATCACCAAGGGCTGTGGGTTGGCAGTACGCCAAGGAGAAGGTGGCCACGACCGCCTCTCTGCGTGGGCTGGGCGCTGGTGGTTTCCATATCGCTGCTGCAACTCTCGAAGAGCTTGGCTTTGGCACCGTGTGCAAAAACGGCACCACCGCCTACAAGGCTGAGCGTGCAATGCCCGGGCAGACATAACAGACATCGGCAGACATCAACCTTGTCTGCCGACATCACAGTTCCCGTCTGTGGTTACAGCGAATCAGGCACAAAAACACGGTTTTAGCCCCCTGGAGTCCTCGGAATTCTGGAGTACTAAATACCGTGTTTTTCTGTCTGAATCGTCCATTTCTGTTGCGCTGCAGGGTGTCTAAGCGGACATGGCATGTGTCTGCGCATGTCTGTTGTGTCTGCGCTGGGTTTTTAACCAGCAGTTAACCAGCTGCCTAAGCCATACCAGTAGGTCTTAAGGGGTGTTTTTCTTTGATTAGTCGTGTTATTGATTCAATCTAGAGAGATTTAGGGTTGATTAGATCGAGTTAAGCGAATATAGAAAGTTGGCTATTATTTTGAAAGATAAGTGTTTAGGCTATGAGCAATCGCATGCCGACAATGTTGGCCATGACGGTGAACAACAGTTCTGCAGATGACGACTCCCCAAGGCAGCCTGACCCAAGGGAAGATGACCGGGCTTCTGCTCAGTCAAGGCGTTATTTGCGGACCCTCTTTGAAAGTGAGGTTTCCTATGACAACCACAGCCGTTGAAGTCCAACTGCGTTATCTCACCATCGACGAACCCAAGGCTGATTCCGATCAGCTGGAGTTTTCGTTCAGCAGCGAAACACCCGTCACCCGTTATTTCGGCGACGAGGTGCTCGACCACGACCGTGCGGCCGTCGACCTGTCGCGGCTCAACGGCGGGGCAGCACCGTTGCTGCTGAACCATGACCCCGATCGCGTGCTCGGCATCGTCGAGCGGGCATGGATTGATGAGAAGCGTCGAGGGATGGCCCGCATCACCTGGGCCACCAACGACCTGGCCCGGCAGGTCCGGCAGGACGTTGAAGCCGGAGTGATGCCAAACATCAGCGTTGGCTACGCCGTGCAGCAAGCCGAGCAGGAGGGCGACGTGATGGTCGTCCGCAAATGGCAGCCGATCGAGCTGAGCGTCGTGAGCATCCCTGCCGACGCATCCATCGGTGTGAACCGATCCCTACCAACTACGACCCAACAACCAATGACTTCGACCTACGAACCAATCAGCGCCTTGAACCCGGATGAGTTCGGGCATGCGCAGCGTGACTTCAGCGTGGTCCGCGCCATTCAGGCGTCTGCCTCTGGCAACTGGTCACAGGCTGGCCTTGAGCGTGAGGTGAACCAAGAGCTGGAGCACCGCAACGGCAAGCGCACCCAGGGTTTCTTTGTCCCTGATGACTGCTGGGGCAAGCGTGATTACGTCAAAAGCACCGCCTCTGCAGGCGGCAACCTGGTCGCCACCGACCTGCTCGCCGGCAATTTCGTCGAGGCGCTGCGTGACCGTCTGGCCGTTGCTGAACTCGGTGCCACCATGCTCACCGGTCTGGTTGGTGATGTCTCAATCCCTAAGCGCACAGGGACGGCGACCGCCTACTGGTTCGGCGCTGATAACGCTGATGCCGTGACCGAATCGACCGGCACGATCGGCACCATCTCGATGAGCCCGAAGACCGTTGGCGCTTACAGCAAGTTCTCCCGCCTGATGGAGCTGCAGTCGACACCGGACATCGAGCAGCTGATCCGCGCTGATTTTGTTGCCCTGCTGGCCGATGCGATCGACTCAGCAGCAATTAATGGATCTGGGAGCAGCAATCAGCCACTAGGAATCCTGAACACCACAGGCATTGGATCTGTGGCAGGTGGGACTAATGGTCTTGCACCGCATCTTGATCACCTCCTTGACCTCAAGAAGGAAGTTGCCGTCGACAACGCTGATGTTGCCTCATGCGGCTTTCTTACGAACGCCAAAGTCGAGGCTGTTCTTGCAAAGCTCAAGGACTCAGACAGCCAATACCTGCTCAGCCCTTACGGAACTGAACTTGGCCGTACACAGATTGCAGGGCGGCGTTTTGAGGTCAGCAACAACGTCCCCTCAAACCTCACAAAGGGCTCTGGGACCAACCTCTCGGCTGTTATCTACGGGAACTTTGCCGACCTTCTGATCGGCATGTTCGGCCAGCTCGAGATCCTGGTCGATCCCTACACCGACTTCGCCAAGGGCACTGTTGGTGTGCGTGCACTGCAGTCGATCGACATCGCTGTTCGTCACGCCGAATCATTCGCGGCCATGCAGGACGCGATCGCATAACCGCGATCGTTGCCTGCTCTGGTGCAGATGGTGCCCGGGGGAACTGCAGAACCCTCGGGCTTTCTTATACGCATCTGGGTCCTTCTCAGACCGACCGCTGTGGGTGATCCGAAGGCGCGTTGTTTGCCT
>CAJXPL010000051.1 GCA_913057985.1 uncultured Synechococcus sp. | reverse complement strand
CGGCCTCGAGGCCCGCGTGGGCGAACTGGAAGCCACCCAGTTCTCCACCACCACCAAACTCAAGGGACAAGCCACCTGGGTGTTCGGAGCCAGCCGCTTCAAAGGGTCCGCATCCCGGCTGCGTTCGGACAGCAATTCCGAGTTCGGCGGAACGGTATTCAATTACGACCTTCAGCTGGGGTTGGCGACCTCCTTCACCGGCAAGGATCAATTGACCACGGTGTTGCGTGGCGGCAACTTCGACGGTGACGGCAACGTTTTCGGCAGTGGAGGGCCGTCGGGTCTGGCCACCCTGGAAACTGCGTTTCAGGAGGGTGATCGCCCCAATCTGGTGGCGATCGACAAGCTCTTCTATTCCTTCCCGTTGGGGGATGAGGTCACCATCACCACCGGCCCGATTGTTGGCCAGGAAGACATGCTCGCGATCTGGCCGAGCGTCTATCCCAGTGATCCGATCCTCGATGTGTTCACGGTGAATGGAGCGCCGGGGGCCTACAACAAAAACAAAGGTGCGGGCGTGGGCATCAGATGGGCAGCGGAAAGCGGAGCCCGCGCGTCGGCCAACTATGTGGCGGCCAATGGTGCATCAAGCGACACCCGTACCGGTGGTTTCGCCACCGACAATGCGGGAGGCACCAGCACTTTGCAGCTGGGTTGGGAGGGTGACAACTGGGGCGTTGCTGCCCTGTATTCCAAGGTTCAAAACGGTCAAGACCTGATCGTCTACGCCACGCCCTTCGTCAAGGATCGCTTCAGTGATCGGGGCGTGACTCACGCCTATGCACTGGGTGGTTTCTGGCAGCCATTGGAGAGCGGCTGGCTTCCATCGCTGTCGCTCGGTTGGGGCATCAATCAGTCCGACACCCAGCGCGAAGGCCAGGTGAGGACCAGTCAGTCCTGGAGGGCTGGGCTGCAGTGGAACGATGTGTTGATGGCGGGGAACAACGCCGGAATGGCTGTCGGCCAGCCCGTGTTTGCGACCGATCTGCGAGGTGGCGACACCCCTGCTGATGGTCAGTTCATCTGGGAGTGGTGGTATCAGTTCCAATTGACGGACAACATCAGCGTCACCCCGGCGCTGTTTTATCTGTCGCGACCGATGGGTGAGCTCACACCGGATGGTTCAACCTTCCAGCAACTGGGCGGTCTGATCAAAACGACCTTTGTGTTCTGAGCCGTGAATCAATAGCGACGTCGCGCGGTTGCAACGGATCAACCTCGTGTTGAAGGCCCCGTTGAACGTGGTGTCAGCCCGTCACCACGCCAATGCTTCGGATTCAAGGGGATGCCCAGTTGCTCCGTGCCCTGCTGCTGCACGCCAACGAGCAGGTATCGACCGCAGTTGAGAAAAGGTCTCAAATCAGGGGCCTTATTGAGAATGACTTGCAATATCGACAAGAGATCTGTACTGTTGCGAGTAATTCTCAATCGCGATAATCCGTGACCGCGTCCGCCTACCGCTTCCTGCCGGACAATCCGATTGCTCCGTTAAGCATGCCCCGTTCGCAGACGGTGCTGATTGATCCGGCCGGGCGTGATCAGGCCACGGTGCTGGAGGTGATCGAAGGGGTGTGCCGCGTGTACTGCCCCTGCGAAGAAACGGAGGGAATGACCCTGGCGTTTTTGCAGTCTGGCGATCGCCTGCGCACCGATCGTCTCTGCAGTGATGGCGTGTGCATCGAGGCCCTTACAGCCTTGAAATTTCGGCGTGATGCTGTCTCGACGGATGAGCTGGGTCTTGATGCGGTGAACGAATGGACATTGCAGCTTCTGCGAGTCCGCCATCTCGGTCAGGCAGAACAGCGTCTTCATGCTCTTTTGGCCCTTTTGGTGAACCGTTTAGGCGTCCGTTGCAGCGATTGTTATCAGCTTCCTTTTCGTCTCACTCATGATCGCTTTGGTGAGCTGATTGGTGCTACACGGGTAACCACAACACGTCTCCTCTCCAAATGGCGTCAAGCGGGTTTGGTGGCTATGGCATCTGGAGATGTCACCATGCGAATTTCGCCTGAGCTCATCGATTCTTCACCACTCCAATTCTGAAAGTTGTGAATTCGCTCGGTTTACTTGGTGACCTTTGCAGCGAAGTTGATTGGATTTGGCGGCGTATGCAATGTGCCACTCGATCAATTCAACGATGCCAGGATCAGGGATTAGTAGAACGGCTTCTTGCGGAGATATCTTACTACCAATACCGATGTTTGTCGATAAAATCCATATTGCCGGAAATTAATTGCTATTCAAAACCGCATTCGATGCAAAGTTTATTGCTTGAAGAAATGCTCCGAAGGTGTTTTAATACTATTCAAATGACATGTTGGATGCGCTGAATAAAGTTAGAAAGTATTTGTGATCTTGTATGTCATTCGAATTTCTTTCGTTTAATCTCTTCTATCCTTGAAGAGATGCAGGCTTGTTATTTCCTTGATCAAGCTCATTGTCGATGAGTAATAAAGCTGCAGCTTGATTATCTGCAAGCTTCACGCGTCCAAGAAGGTGCGCAAATTCGTGTTCTGACTGGGTTTGCATTTCCACCATCGGGTCGAGAAACACTGTGGTACGCGTATCGTTCACTCTCTCTGCCATCGAATAAAGCTGTTGTAACGAAGCTGTGACATCAACCTCCATTTGAAATGCTGTTGCCATCACATCTGCAGGAGATGCCCAGCTCTGCAAGGGGGCTTCGACCACTTGTAGTGCAACGCTTTGACCTCGAGCAATGATGTATTCCGCGAATTTGGCAGCATGCTCATGCTCGCTGTTGGATTCGTCTCGGAAGAATCGGGAAAATCCCCTTAACTCCCGCTCAGCAAACCAGATTGCTGCAGCGAAATAGGAGGCATGGGCCTGCCTTTCCATGTTGAGGTGGGCTTGGATCGCGCTTAGAAGATCAGAGTCAATTGCTTCTGCAATTGCACGACCTGATGGGCCGCAGGCGATAGATGACGCGGAGATCGACTTGGTTGTGCTCAGCATTTTTTACTTGTCAATGTCCAAATGATACGCATTGGCGAGTCGAATTGCTCGAATGGTGTGTTATTTGCACCAAGTTAAATGAGAGTCATTATCAAAAGTAACTGATATCTAGGTATTTTGGGTCAATTGTTGAGCACTTCAGATCAACGCCAGCCAGAATCCGCCATCACTTTGATTGCGGTTTTCTGCGTTGCGCCTAAAGCGCTAATAGAAACATTATCTGGGCTAAATTTTCCAAAGGACTTCAGTTCCTTTGATGTGCCAAGGTTTTTCAGCGGATATTCAAAGGTTGGCCCTGCAATCAGTCTGCTACCTTTTGGTGACGAAATAAACTCAATAAATTGAATTGCTTCTGCTTTGTTTTTTGCGGACTTAGCAACTCCTGCGGCACTGATATTCACATGGGCTGGATTTGGCATGATCAACTTAATGTTTGATGTCACTTTCCGATCGTTTTTACCACTTGCCCCTGCCTGCATTCGTGCAAGATAGTAATGATTAACAAGTCCAACCCCGCACTTACCTTGTCCGACTGCACGAATCAGTGATACATCACCACCAAAGTAAGGCTGGCTTACATTCTTGACCATTCCTTTGACCCAATCAGAAGCAGCTTTTTTACCCTTCAATATGATTTGATCTGCTACCAGTGATTGGTTGTAGACGTTTTTTCTTTTACGCAAACAGAGTTTTCCTTTGAGTGCTGGATTTGCAAGATCGGAATAGGTCTTAATCGTCTTTGGATCAACGACATTGGGATTTACAATGACGGCTCTGACGCGCCTCGTGAAACCAAACCATCGGTTGGATGGATCGCGATAGCGTGAAGGAACATTCGATTGGAGTTCACTCGAGGATACCGGCAGCAGAAGACCTGCTTCTGCAGCGTTGTTAATCCTTGCTGCATCCACCAACAGAATCACATCGGCTTTTGAATTTTCTCCCTCTCGTTTAAGCCGCTCAACCAGTGATATCCCTGTGGCCTCGATTAGTCTTACTTTGATCCCAGTTTCGTTGCTGAATTGTTTGTAGGCTGCACGATCAGTGTTGTAATGCCGGCCTGAGTACACCCTTACTTCCTTTGCTTCCACTGAAGGTAGGGCAGCAAATGGTGCCACCAGACCAAGCACTGCAAGGAACCTACGCATGCTTCAAGGCATAGTTTCATCTATGTTAGGCCAGTGATTCCAATTGTCAGCTGTTTTTGACGCTCCGTTTCGTAGCATTTGTCAATCGCTTTTATTCCTGAGATTCTCTGAACGATGGACTTCCTGACGCATTCTCTTTTGCCTTTTTCTGAAGTTCGTGACTTTCAGCAGCGCCTCAGTTCTCCCAAGCTTCCCTGGCGAGATGGTCGATTGACTGCAGGGGACCAGGCTGCATTGGTGAAGAATAACTATCAGCTCGACCCAAATGCTGAGCTCACACTTGCGATTAGCAACTGCATTTCTACAGCATTAACGAGTGACCCTCTGGTCAAAAGTTTTTCACTTGTTCGTAAGGTCCATAGTTTGTTGGTCTCTAGATCAAGTGCTGGAGAATCTTATGGATGGCATGTTGATAATCCCTTCTCCCGTCATGGGCGTCGGGATTTGTCTTTCACCTGCTTTCTCAGTGATGAAGATTCCTATGAGGGCGGATCATTAATGATCCAAACTGGTGGTGAGGAAACGAAGGAATTTCGATTGCCACCTGGCCAAGTTGTTCTCTATCCGTCATCCACACTTCATTGTGTTACCCCGGTTTTGAGCGGTGAGCGTTACGTATGTGTTGGCTGGATTGAGAGTTATGTCAAGGCAGCTGACGACCGCTCAATGTTATTCAATATTGATGCTGGTGCCCGGGGTTTGTTAGCCCGTCATGGACGATCGGATGAACTTGATCTGATTTTTCAAAGCTATACCAACGCTGTCCGACGACTGTCGAGCTGATTTGTAGCTTTTGATAGCTTCGGCGTGATTTTTGTAGTGTAGCTCTTGCCTACAATTGGATTAGTTGAGCTATCCCAATGCCAAAGCCCTCTGCTATCTCAGTTTTCGTCGCTGCCACGTCTCTTCTTGTTGCATCTGCTCCTTCTGTCCACGCACAGAGTGCCGGCGGTCTTAAGGAATGGAATACTGATCAAGATGTGAATGAGGAAAGCGTCTTGGATTCCGATGCTGCTGCTCTAAAGAAAAAGGCAGAGCAAGAAGATATTTGTGTTCCTATTGGTGAAGGCGAGAACTGCTGGTGACATCATTCTGATTTCTTCAGAGGGGGCAACTGCCCTCCCCCCTTTTTTTTTATGCCAATAAAAAAGCGCCCCGAAGGGCGCCATTTCTTTTGATCTTTATGATCAGAATTTGAAGGTTGTCTTGACAAGACCGCCAAGCTTGTTGGCGCCATCAATTTGATCCTTACCCTTGGCATCATCAACCCAGAACACTGCGGGAGTGATGGTGATGTTGTCGGTTACAGCGAAGTCGTAGTAAGCCTCGATGGCGAAGTTTTGGTCGCCGCCATTGGGCCGGTCACGAATTTCGGTCGCGTAGCTGGAATAGGAACCGAAGCCCAGTCCCAGTTTGTTGCCCTCCATGAAGGCATCATTCCAGTTCAGGCCAACCATCCAGCCTTTCACGGCCTCTGCATTGCCGTAGTACTCACTATCAGCCCAGCCGAAGTCCAGACCCGCACTGATGGTGGGAATGAAGCCGCTGTCTTCTGGTGACCAGTAGCCGCGCAGGCCGACGGCGTGCAGGGGGTGAGCCAAGTTCTTAGCAGTGGGGGTTGAGTAACCCATTGCTGCCTTAGCGGTCGATGACCCATCAGGCTGGCGTGCGTTCTTCAGGGCATAAAGCGCTGAGAGGTACCACTTACGGTTGCCATAGCCAACTTGGCTCAGCAGGTAAGCATCGGTGTCTTCACCGAACATCTGCTTTTTAGAGGTGCTCTTTGCACCGTCACCACCGTCGGCAACGTAGTTGACCGCAATGTTGAAGGCTGCATCACCAGGGTCAACATCCTGACGCCACTGCACACCAAAGCCCTGACCGGTGCTAGCACCCAGGACTGCACCGTATCCACCCAGTTTGAAGGCCTTGAGGATCGGCTTGTAACGGGTGGGAGTTTCGATCATGTAGTAGTTCTCGATCAACGGACCAACCGTGACCTTGAACTCATCCCCAATTGGGAAGCTGTACCAGAGCTTGTCCACCTTGAGGGTGTTATCACCGCTCTTGGCATCGGACAGATAGGAGTCCGATTCAGTCCAGACGTTGTCCATGTTGCCCGTGCGCAGACGGGTGTACAGCCGATCCTTACCGGTGAAGGAGGTATCCAGATTCAGGGTGTAGCGATAGGAGAAGCTGAATCCATCGCTCTCGCAAGCTCCGGGTACTTCTTCGTTGCATTCATCACGGTCGGCGTATTTAACGGCGCCAGTGAAGAAGTCCGCTTGACCACGCAGCTTGGTGGT
>CAJXPL010000050.1 GCA_913057985.1 uncultured Synechococcus sp. | reverse complement strand
CCAAGCCGCACATCCGGGGAGCAATTCTTCACTAGCAATCACCTCGAACTACACAATTTGGTGCGAGCCAGCTGGAAGCAGCGAGGTGCTGAGTAGGTGGCGAAAAAGCTTCGCGGAGGATTTGAAAAGTGTGCCGCGTGACGAAGAACTTGTGGCGAGTATTAGTCAAAGAATCTTGTTCTGGTTAGTTCTTATCTCGTTTATGAAAAGCTGTGAGAGCAGTCACAAAGGCCTGGCGAGGATTAGTGGGACATAATTGCTACTACTGCAATCAACCCCTGAACGCCGCGCTGCCACCGAGTCAGATCGTGCCGGATCTGGCTGACCAGGGAATCTTTATCGGTTCAGAGAGCAGCTTCTACCGGGTTCTCCGCGATCATGACCAGGTGCACCGACGTGGTCGCGCCAGGCTCCCGCAGGAGCCCAGACAAGTTCCACGGCTGCGGGCCACAGGTCCGAACCAGGTATGGAGTTGGGACATCTCCTATCTGCCCACCAGCGTGCGTGGGATCTGGCTGTACCTCTACCTGGTGATCGACGTCTGGAGCCGCAAAGTGGTGGCCTGGGAAGTGGATGAGCGTGAGGATCCAGCCATTGCTGCGGATCTGGTGAGTCGGGCTTGCTTGAGGGAGCGGATCAGCAAAGGTAGGAAGCACCCACTGGTGCTCCATGCCGATAACGGCAACGCCTAGCCGCAGGCTTCTCGAAGAATTGCGTGCCGCCACGCTGGAGAGCCGGCTGGAGGAACTGGGTGTGCTCAGATCCTTTTCGAGGCCAAGGGTGTCGAATGACAACCCGTACTCAGAATCGCTGTTCAGGACGGTGTAGACGAAGTCCCGCGGAGCGGACAGTATCGGCCTGATTACCCCCGCAAACCCTTTATCTCCAAAGGGCAGGCCTGTGAGTGGGTTGCTGCATTCGTCGACTGGTACAACCATCGGCACCGGCACAGCGGGATTAAGTTCGTGACGCCTCAGCAACGTCACGATGGTTGGGCTACAGAGATCTGCAGGCACCGTTCTGTCGTGTATGAACAGACCCGCCAGCGCCATCCAAGACGTTGGTCAAGGTCAACCAGGTGTGGCATCAACCGGAGGTGGTCTGGATCAACCAGCCGCCGGATGAACTCAATGAACCAGGGCGGGTACCGTTAATGCAAGCCGCCTGAACGGCAGCAAAGGAATGACATCTTTCCTGAAAGTCACCGGTGGTGATCATTAAGTCAACATCCCGCTCGGCCAGCAATTCTAAGCTAAAGTTGGATGTATTCTGTAAGTCCTTGCTCGCTAAATTGTGGCCTCGTCGTCTTGAAGTGAATGGATTTACCAGTGACATCAAAAGATTCAGCTGTTGAGCGTCAACTGAAGGTTCAATTTGCACTTAAGTGTTGATTACTTGCCTTGTTCCTTAGCAACTTGCAGAGATTGTCAGCCCAGTTCCTTTGCTGAAAGAGGGGCAAAGAACTGGCTTCTGCTGATAGTTTCTGTTTGAGCTGCTGCAATCTGTCGCAGTCGCGTCCCAGTTCAATCGCTCTGTTCTGGTAACGCATCAGGTCCTGCATCACCAACTCATCAAGGGTGGCAGCTTTGCAGATGCTGGCACCCATGCGTGCTGAGAAGGCTTCTCCAGCACATGTGAGAACGGGGAGTGCCGCATTGATGGCTAACGCTCCAATGGCACCTGCATTGAATTCCGGCGTGTCAAGAAAGAGGTCAGCACAGGCCATGGCGGCGATGAAGCGTTCGACTGGTTGTTGGTAAGAAGCGATCAGTATTCGTTCCGGTGCAACGCCCTGCTGTTGTGCGAAATGCTTGAAACGATTGAGCGCATCAGGTTTCAAAGCTAACCACAGCCAACTGCCAGGGACTGCACGCAGGATGGCCATCCAAGTTTTGGCAATCGTGGGTGTGATTTTCTCGGCCCGGTTAAAGCAGCAAAATAAAGTTCCTGTTTCTGGTAACCCCAGACTGCTGCGCGTAATGCCAGGCGTGGGTTGGCGGAAACGCGTATTCCAGGCATAGGGAAGGCATAGAACATTTTCGCTGTAGTTGCCCTCCAACTCCTGAGGAATCAGCTCTCGATCAGCCAGAATGGCATCTACGAGGTGGTGTCCCTGGCTGCCGGGAAAGCCCAGATAACCCACTTGCAGCTCAACGGGATGGGCGCTAAGAATTGCGGGTCTGGAGAACGTCGTCAGTCCGCTGAGGTCAATCAATACATCAAGAGAATCGGCTTCAATTTGTTTCAGAGCTTGGAAATCGTTGGTTTTGCTCAGATCATGAAAATGATCGGCGCTACTGCGGTAGTGATCGGTGAGTGAATCCCGAATCGGGCTGATCGAGTAAGCAAACACCTCAGCCTGTTCCGGATCGTGGGCATCAAATAACCCTTCGAGCAGCAGTCCCATCGCATGGGTGCGGTAGTCGGCGGAGAGGTAGCCGATACGTAGCCGGCCATTTGTGTGATGCCCCCTCTGATGAGGAGGAGTTTTGGCTTGGTTGCCATTGTGCGAACCATGGGTCAGCACCCACCGATCAATTTCTCGGGTGACGATTTCGGTCGACAAAGGCAGTGTCAAGAGACCAAAGGGAGGTAAGGCCCTGGGTTCAGGTTGATTCATTCGCTGCCCCGGCTCCGGTCGTTGTTGGAGAGATTCCTCAAGCCCTGCCAGTTGTTGGTCGCGTTGAGTCCATTCACAGAGAGATTGGCAGGCATACAGCTCCATCAGCTGCAGGTCGATGCGTTCAGGATCAAGGTTGCGGGCTTGCTTGCAAACGGCGAGTGACACCTCGTTCTGGCCAATACATTGAAGAATCTCAGCTTTGCGCTGCAAACCATCAACGTGGTTTGGGTGCTTTTCAAGCAGTTGATTCACACTGACCAAGGCCGCTTCTGGTTGGCCAATGCTCAGCATCAGGGCAAGATACGGCAGTTGAACGGCTGGATTATGCGGGTCCAGCAGGGCTGCATTGTGGAGAGCCTTGATGGCTCGATTGGTATCACCATGGCTTTCCAGCAACATTCCCAGCCGCACCCAGATTGGACTGGCTTTTTGGTGCTGGCCAAAACCATGAGCAGCGGCCCGCAAAAGCGACTCAGCGTCCTCCGTGGATTCCATACTGATCAACAGATCGGAGAGGATGCCGATGTTCTCGACATGGGTAGGGGCCAATGCCACCAGGCATTCCAGGCAATCCCGCGCCTCTGTGTATTCATTGGCCTGTTGGAGCAGGAGGCCTAGATTTTTCCAGCCATCTGTGAAGCGCGGATGGCTTCGGCAAAGCTGCCGCAGGGACGCTATGGCTTGGTTCTTTTCGCCCAGTTGTCGCTGGCAGTTGGCTTTCTGGAGCCAGCTCCATGGGTGATCCGGTTCGATCTTCAGCGCTTCCTCAAACCAGCGTTGAGATGAACTCCATTCGCGGTTGCGGTAGGCCTTGCGTCCCTCCTCAAAAGCCTGAGGCCCTGAGGGTGCTGCATTGATGATCTGGGGGTTGGTTGCTGTCTGAAAACAGGCGATTGCCTTATGGGGGTAGGGGATATTCCACTTCGTGCAATAGAGCTTGGCTTGCTCAATCCAGGCGGGATGCCCAAACGCACCGCCACTCTGATGAAGGCAATCGAGACGAATAACACCCAAACGTAGTTCGTGTTTCCTTGCCTGGCGACAGAGATCGAGATCGTAAAAATGAAACCGAAACTGTTCATCGAAGCGGACGCCTTGTTCCAAAAGGCGGTTGCGTTGAACAGCGATGAAGGCGCCATCAATCAAAGCAACGGGAACATCACACAATCCCCGCACATTTTTAATGGGGTGTGATGTTGAGCCCGAGATCGATTGTCCACGCAGATAGGGATAGTCCCATCCCAGGCCGTCGGGTCTGACATGCCATGCCACATGGCCTTGATCTCGGCGATTCCCTGCCAGTCCAACAATGTCGAAATGAGTGAGAGAGTGTTCAATTAACGGCTCCAAGGGTGTGGGCGGGAGCGCCAGGTCGTCGTGGCAGAACAGCAGCAGCTCCTCTTGGTGCTGAAGGAGGGCGGTGTTATAAACCTCAGGTAAGCCTCGCCGATTGTCAAACGCTACGCTTCGCAGCAAACCACTGTGGACTGGATGCTGTAGCGACTGGCCAAGCAGGGTCTCTTTGCGGAATGCGTTGGCGTCCTGGCGGGTGGTACTGATCAGCCTCAGAGTAGTCATCTTAAGAAAGAGCTCGAAGCTTGCTTACGGAGAGTTGTAAACACGGCGTTGTTGCCATAGATCAGCAAAGTTATTGGTGCCTTCGCCCCCAAGGCTGCTCAATGTTTGCCTGACTTCATGGGATTGATTGGGTTTGTACAGAGCAATAATTCGTCCGTTGGGCAGGACCATGGCTCTATTTCTTGTTTCATGCAGGGGGGTTAGATCAATGAAGTCTCCATAAAAGGTTGTGGATTGTATTCCTTCTTCGCACAGAGAACGGCCCCAGAGTGTTGGTCCTGTTGGGCAGAGTGGAGTATGGCCATAATAATTCACCTCACAGTGATGAACGATGCTATCAATGGTGCGTTTGAGCACTGGATGGCCTGGTTTCGCGTAGATAACACCGTTGGCAACAGACCATGAAGAGGATGGCGTGAGCCTTGGCTCTTCGCGAAAGGCAACGAGATCGATTCGTTTGTCGAACTTGGGAACAGGAAGTGGACAGTACATACCGATATCGACGTACCAGCCACCCTTGATGAACAGGATGCATTGGCGCAGCAAATCTGCTTTGTAGGCGAAAGGAATTAATTTCTTATAGGCACTAATAGTACGATTATCAAAATTTTCTTCAAGGAACGCATCCGCCTCTTGATTCTTGTAAAGGACATAGGGTGCTCCGTGAAAGGCTCTTTGCACACTTTGCCTGAAACTGTGAAGAAGCCCCCTGGGTTCCTGACCGTGATCGGTTAAGTAAATCTGGGTTATTTGCATAGCTGGCTCAGAGGTGATTGGTGTTTGGAGATGACACGTTTGATGCCATCAGCTGCACTCCTGAGTGCAGGCTTCTGTTCATGGCGCTGAGATGTGGAAGCAGATGACGCTTCGTCAGTCGTAGCATTGCCTTGTTGGCAGGGCTTAGGGCAGCTCTGGCAATGGGAATTGAGGCGTCGTGCTGACGTCGGAAGGCGGCTGCCAGCAGATGAAGACCTTGGCCCCGTCGCCGGTGGCTTGGCTCTACAAAATAACTGCTGTACCTGACAGCTTTTGGATGAATGCGATCAGCGATGATCCACCCCACAAGTTGGCCTTGATGGATCAAAGCCATAGACATGCTTGGTTCGATTGATGGGCTGGTAAGACCGTCTCTGAGTTCAGCGGGG
Source organism: uncultured Synechococcus sp. (assembly GCA_913057985.1). GTDB lineage: Bacteria > Cyanobacteriota > Cyanobacteriia > PCC-6307 > Cyanobiaceae > Parasynechococcus. The sequence goes on along the minus strand of CAJXPL010000050.1, from coordinate 2,219 downwards.
GCATCAATGTTCGCCGTTTCTTTGGCGTAACTCGATACCCAGGGATGAATCGCGTAACCCTCTGGAAGCGGAAAACGGTCGGGCCAGTTGATTGCAGCCAATTGATCAGATTGGCCCTTCAGAAGAAGGAAATCCTCTTGTGGTTCCCGCCAGTGAAGACGTTTCAATAAACGGGACATGACACTCAAACCATTCAGTGGAGCCTGGTAGCGAACTGTGAGTTGCTGAACCCCTTCTTTGCTCAGGAGCTGGCCAAGATAAGCAACCAGCCGTGTCCCGATGCCTTGGTGTCGCCATTCGGGTGAAACCATCAGCGACACCACTACAGCGCTGCCTTGGTCATTCCGTTCAGCGATGACCAGCCCCACCATCAGACCCTTGTGGTTGGCTGCAACGCCCAGCAGTTCTCCTGACAGGTGTTGCAGCGCGTTTGATCCCGGAGTGAGGGGAGGAAACGTGAGAGCGGAATAGGGTGCCAGGGTGGCAGGGGTGAGTTGATAAACACACTGATATTGAAGCTTTGACGGAGTGTTGATTTGTTGGTCATGCTCTTGTTGTGGCAGGCCAAGGCGTGCAACCGCTGAATCTTGCTGTGATGGGTCGCTGGGCGTCTTGGGGCGGATCTGAACCAAGTTGGCAACTTGCGGCAGTTTCACAAGACAGTCGATGCTTTCGTCTTTGAGGCCGAGTGCCAGTGGTTCACGAACGTTGGGGAGAACAGCAACATCAAACAATTCATCAATCGGTTCAGGCAAATCAAGGCTGTGGAGAATGCAGCCACTGTTCAAATCCACCACCCGCAGACCACAAATTCCCTGCTGAGAATCACTGACTTGGCTCAGCTTCTCCTCTAAGGGGAGGCCAGTAAAAACGGGTGATCGAAGTTTGGAGAGCCCCACGACGGCACATCCGTTGGAGAAGGCAAGACCACGAATAAATCCTGGCAATTCACAGAGTGAATAGAAGCAACCGCTTTCAACCCAACCCAACTCACCACGCCCTGAGTTCAACACCCATAGCCGTCCCTCATGCCAGCGTGGGGAATGAGGCATCGTTAAACCGCTGCAGATGATCTCTCCAGTCGGGATATGGATCATCACCCCACCACCCACCCGCTGCTGTCTCCAGCTGGTGGGAGCATTGTCACTGCAGCAGGCTGTGGCCCAAATTGGGGATCCGTTGTGTAGTGCAAGGCCATTCAGATGACAGCGATCTTCCGGAACAAGGGCGTCAATGAAAGGTGGTTGCCAAACCGGCTTGAAACTGAGTCCTGTTTCCAGTTCTGCCAGACAACTAAATACTGTGTTTACGAACAAAGGCTTGGTGTTTTCGAGAACAACCAGTTCGTGAGCGTTGACTTCACCGGTCAGAAAGCTTGCTGCTGGTGCATAGAGACGATCTGCGCCCTCATAGGTCTGGCCCTCATTGAGGAGGTTGTCGAAGCGCCAAAGGTGGGATCTTCCAGCCATCCATAGGGATTGTTCTGTATTGAATAGCCCCATGGGCCGATCGAACAGGCGTTCATGAATTTTCAACTGGCCATCGAGGCCAACTCCGATAAAGAGCAGACGGTTGGCTCGGTAGGTCGAAAGCACCAGGCTGATGTTCTGTTCTCCTAGCCATCCCACTAGGTCTGGATCAAAACTTGCAGTCGCTTTCAACAGGATCCCTCAATTAGGTCACCATCAGGCGGAGATGACCTGGACTTTTTATTGTAGCTCTTTTTAAAAGACTGATCTACGGACAGTTTTCAGATTACAAGGGTAGAAGCATTTATAAAAAATCTAGGCTATGTATTTTATAATGTAGTGGCGCTTCAACTTTGATGAATGCAATTTGAAGATCGTAAGCCGCGGCAACGCCCCATTGAGCACCTCAGAACGGTTTCAGGCGATTTTGTCATGCAAAATGCTTGATGCTTAGCTCTTATCACCTCAACAAAGCAACGCCAAGAAAGCAATAATTGACTAAAAAATAAGTTTCATAAAACGCTCATTACAAGGAATGCTTAACTTGCATAAGCATACAACTGATTAGGTTTTGGCCTGGCTTCAGATTAAATTCATGCGATTAATTCTTGCCTCTCAACTCTGCACGGATAAGATACTGCCTAAATCATTAAAAGCCCCTGATGACATCATGAGTTTATTTGGCGGCGATCAAAAGCTTATTATTAAATTAAGTTGTCATACAGCTGAATATTGGAGAACGAATCAGTC
>CAJXPL010000049.1 GCA_913057985.1 uncultured Synechococcus sp. | reverse complement strand
GCGCGCGTCCTACAGCGATCGTCATGAGAGGTGCTTCATGATCCGTTACGTGGCTGAGCCTAGGGGGTGATCACCGAAATGGGGCGGCTCCCCACACCCTTTTCGAGGGGATGAGTAGAAATGCGCATTTTTGGACCGACGGGATGCCGGTCCCTCCGCGAAGATGACGGATCGATTCTTTCCAACGCTGTGTACGTCATCGAACTGGCCCTGCGCATGAGTCCTGTCCCGGTGTCTGTTCAGCGCAAGGAGCATGCAGATGCCGATGCGCTGTATCAGCAGATCCGCCAGGCCCTCGAGAACGGCCAACCGCGGCTGCTGGAGCTCACCTGCGAGAAAGTGGAAGGCAAGAAAGTAACGCTGCTGGTCAGTGAGGTTCTCGCCGTTCAGCTTTATGAGAAAGCTTCGGCAGCGGGTGGCAGCAAGCGTCCCGGCTTTTCCTTTGATTCCTGACACCTCGACCGCCGAACTGAGCGTTGAGGCCGTTAACCACCGCTGGCCGAACGGTCAACAGGCCCTCAACCGCTGCAACCTGGTCATTCCGGGCCCAGGCCTCTGGATGCTGGTGGGCAGCAACGGCAGCGGCAAAAGCACCCTGTTCCGCCTGATTGCAGGACTGCTCGAACCTCAGAGCGGACGCATCGCCTGCCGCACCAAAACGGCCCTGGTGTTTCAGAACCCAGACCATCAGCTGCTGCTCCCCAGTTGCGGCAGCGATCTGATGCTGGGCATGGATCCTGAAGGGCCCCAGCAGCGCCGGCTAAGCACCGTGCGCGACCTGCTGAGCCAGCTTGGCCTCGCCCAACTGGAGAATCGGCCAATCCACAGCCTCAGCGGCGGCCAGAAACAACGCCTGGCCATTGCCGGAGCCCTGGCCAGTGACGCCGGGCTCTTGCTGCTGGATGAACCGACCGCCCTGCTCGATCCCAGCAGCCAAGCAACCGTGCTGACCACCGTGCAACGGCTTTGCAAAGACCCCGTGAAGCCGATCACGGCGCTGTGGATCACCCACAGGCTTGGGGAATTGGCCTTCGCCGATGGCGCCGCTCGCATGCAAAACGGTCGGATTGGACCATGGACCCGAGGGCCAGAACTGCAACGGCGCTTGCAGGCAGGCACACTCGAGGGGTAAGTTCTTCGGGTCTCATTCCTCGGTAGCTCAGCGGTAGAGCGGTCGACTGTTAATCGATTGGTCGCAGGTTCGAATCCCGCCCGGGGAGCTTTAAAGCCACAGCTCACGCTGTGGCTTTTTTATTGACGAAAAGAGGAATTTCGTGACGGGTGATTGCCCGAAGCGGAAGACTTCCTAAACAGACACGGGCGGAAGACAAGCAAAAAAACCTCCAGATCGCTTTTCCTGCAAGCGATCTGCGACAACCAAGCCCCTAACGGTCTCTTTGCTGAAAATCTGCAGACAGTTGAAAAGCTTGAGAGAATCCGTTCAGCGTTAATCCCTGCAGACAAGCGCTCGTTATTTCTCCAGCCGAATTGCCGCCGAACCGATGAAGCCCTGCATCCTGCTAATCGAAGATGACCAGGACATGCGCGACCTGGTCAGCGGCCATCTGGAGCACAGCGGCTTCGATGTGCAGCGCGCCGACGATGGCATCAAAGGCCAGGCCCTCGCGCTGCAATACACCCCGGATCTGATCCTGCTGGATCTGATGCTGCCAAAAGTGGATGGCCTCACCCTGTGTCAGCGCCTGCGGCGCGACGATCGCACCGCTGGGATTCCGATCCTGATGCTCACGGCTCTGGGCGGAACCAAGGACAAGGTGAGCGGTTTCAACTCAGGAGCCGACGATTACCTGACCAAACCCTTCGACCTGGAGGAGCTTCAAGCGAGGGTCAAAGCTCTGCTTCGTCGCAGTGACCGGGCACCTGTTGGATCCACCAACCACAACGAAATCCTCAGCTACGGGCCGCTCACCCTGGTGCCCGAGCGCTTCGAAGCCATCTGGTTCGATCAACCCGTGCGGCTCACCCACCTGGAGTTCGAGCTGCTCCATTGCCTGCTTCAGCGTCACGGTCAGACCGTTGCCCCCTCGTTGATCCTCAAAGAGGTGTGGGGCTACGAACCCGATGACGACATCGAGACCATTCGCGTGCACGTAAGGCACCTGCGCACCAAGCTGGAGCCCGATCCCCGCAAGCCGCGCTTCATCAAGACGGTGTATGGAGCGGGCTACTGCCTGGAACTGCCCACCAGTGCGCAGATGGATGGCCTGGAGGACGTGGTCGCCATGGCCCGCGAAGAGCGCAAGCAACAAGGAGATCGAGCCTCGGCTTGATCTCCGTCAGGCGGCCTATGAAACAGATGGGGTGAGGTCGAGCAGCGCCACCTCCCAGGCCAACCGCGGCTGAACGAACGAAAGCAGCTGAGCCCGCAGGGTGTCCAAGCGCTTCAGCCTTGACGCAGAACTGCCGGAATGCCAGAGCAGGTGCTGCCACCAGCCGATCAACCACAGCTGCTGCTCACCATCGAGGGCTTCGCAGAGATCGCGCGCCAACGACAGCGCCTCCATCGGGGTTGCGGGAAGCGAATCGAGGCGCTGAACCAACTCCTCAGGCAGACCAGCAAGGCTGCGCCGATGGTCGATCAAAGCCCCTGGAGACCCGGCGGCCAGGGCCAGAAGTTCAGGGGCATCCTCAGCTGTGGCACCGGCGCGCTGGAGCACCTGAGCCATGGCCTCTTGGTTGAGCCGGAGGAACCGGATCAACTGACACCGGGATCGAATCGTGCTGAGCAGCCGCTCGGGGGCTGACGTCAACAGAATCAGCACTCCATGGCCGGGTTCCTCCAGCGTTTTCAGCAGGGCATTGGCCGCCGCTTCCGCCATCGCCTCGGCGGCCTCGATCACGACCATGCCGCGCTTCGCCTCCACCGGCTGCCGGGCCAGACAGCGTCCGATGTCGCGGATCTGCTCCAACCGCAACTGGGGCGGGGTGCGGCGGCTGAGTCCCGCTTCCTCGGCTTCGGCGCGGGTCAACAAACGGCCCTGATGCTGATAAGTGGGTTCGACCCAAAGCAGGTCAGGGTGATTGCGCTCCAACAGGCGTCGGCGTTCCCGCGCCGAGGGCTGACCATCGGCCAGCAGTCCCTCGAGAAAACGCACCGCCGCCAACTGGCGTCCCACCCCTTCAGGGCCAGCAAACAGATAGGCCGGGGCCACGCGTCCCTGGGCCAGGGCTGCCGAGAGCAGATCAACGGCGAGGGGCTGGCCGATCAGATCCCCAAACAGCGCGCTCAAGCCAGATGCTCCTGAAGCTGACGTTCCAGAGCAGCACGAACGGCGCTGGCTGACTGATCTGCAGCGATTGCACACCAGGAGCGCTGCTCAGCCAACTGGGCAAAACCCTGCGCAACCCGCTCCAGGAATGCGGCTCCCTCGGCTTCGATGCGGTCCTCCTTGTCCCCGAGACGGCGCTGCAGGCTCTCTTGAACGGAAAGGCGCAGCCACAGGGTGAGATCGGGCTGCAGCCCCGTGGTGGCGATCTGTTCGAGCCGCTGAATCAAGTCCCGATCCAAACCACGGCCATAGCCCTGATAGGCAAGGGTCGATCCCGAGAAACGATCGCTGATCACCCAATCACCGCGCTCCAGAGCAGGACGGATCAACGTTTCAACGTGCTGAGCCCGATCGGCTGCATACAGCAACAGTTCAGCGGTGGGAGCTGGTGCCTCCTGGTCTGACGTGTGCAGCAGGAGTTCCCGGATCGAACGCCCCAGGGGAGTGCCTCCCGGCTCACGGGTGCAGACCACAGCAGCACCCTTCGGCATCAGACCGCTGTTGGGCAACCACTCGAGCAGATGCTGGATCTGCGTGGTCTTGCCGCAGCCGTCGATGCCCTCCAGAACAATGAAGCGACCTGTCATGGCAAGCGAAGAGCCAGGGCGTTGAGCACCACAGTGATCGAGCTCAAGGCCATCAGCAGCGCCGCCAACGGGGGCGACAACAGCACCCCATGGCTGGGGAGCAGAGCACCAGCGGCGACCGGGAGAACAATGAGGTTGTAACCGAAGGCCCAGAACAGGTTCTGCCGCACCTTCACCAGGGTGCGGCGGGCCAGGCTGAGGGCCTCAGGCAGATTGTCGAGCCGATCGCCAAGCAACACCAGGCCAGCGGAGTCCTGAGCGATCTGGGTGCCGGTGCCAATGGCAATCCCAAGATCAGCTGCGGCCAGCGCCGGCGCATCGTTGATGCCGTCGCCCACCATCGCCACCCGCTCCGCCTGCCGTAGCTGCTCGAGGCGCTGCAGCTTCTGCTCCGGCAGCATCTGCCAGCCCAGATCTTTGGCGGCAAAGCCCAGCTGCTGACCAAGGCGCTGCACAGCCGCCTGCCGATCACCACTGAACACCGAAAGCGCCAGACCGTGAGAACGCAGGCGTTCCAACGCCGGGGCAACATCCGGGCGCAGCTGATCCTCGATCTGCACCAGGCCCACCAGGACAGCTCCCACAGCAACAGCCACCACCGAGCCTTCAGCGGTAGAGAGCCAGTCCTGGGCGGCGGGGGCGATGGCAACACCCTGCTCCTCCAACCAGTCGGGCTTGCCAGCACGCACCTGAGCCGATGCACCGTCCACGTGGCCCTCCAGGCCCTGGCCGGAGACGGTGCGAACGTCCTCACAGTCCAGAAGCGCGAGCTCCCGGCGCTGGGCCTCCTGCAGCAGGGCGTAGGCCAAGGGATGGCGGCTGCTTTGCTCCAGGCTGGCCGCGAGCTGCAACAAATGATCCGGGTCATTCCCGTACACATCGGTCACGAGGGGACGACCCAAGGTGAGGGTACCGGTCTTGTCGAAGACCACATGGTCCAAACCGGCGGCTGTTTCGATCACATCACCACCGCGGAACAGCCAGCCGCGCCGTGCTGCCAAGCCGGTGGCCACCGTGATCACAGTGGGGGTCGCCAGACCCAGGGCACAGGGACAGGCGACCACCAGAACGGCGATTGACAGTTGCAGGGCCAGACCCATCGGGGTGCTGGCTCCACTGCCCAAGCCGCCGTGATGCATCCCATGGCCATGGGACATCGCATGGGTCATGGGCATCCCAGGGGCTGACGCCTGCAGAACCTCAGGCCAGTGTTCAGCGCCGAACAACCACCAGAACAGAAAGGTGGCGAGGGCCAGGCCGATCACGCCATAGCAAAAACGGCCTGCCACACGATCGGCCAGGCCCTGGATGGGGGCCCGACGGGCCTGGGCCTGCTCCACCAGACGAATGATCCGGGCCAGGGCGGTTTCGGCACCGACACGGGTGACCTTCAGCACCAGGGTTGACTCCAGATTGAGGCTGCCGGAGGACAACTCCGTGCCGGGCTCCGCCTGCAGTGGCAAGGGCTCACCGGTGAGGCTGGACACATCAACGGCCGAGGCCCCCTCCAGCACCACCCCATCCACCGGAATGCGGTCACCGGCCAGCAACTGCACGGTTTCACCGGGCCTGAGAGCACCAACGCGCACCTCACGAATCGCCCCGTCGCTCAACAGCAGGCGCGCCGTGTCCGGCTGGAGCTCAGCCAGTTGCTGCAGGGCCTGACCGGTCCGGAAACGGGCCCGTTCCTCGAGGAAACGTCCCAGCAGGACGAATCCCAGCAACATCACCGGTTCATTGAAAAAGCAGGGCCAACCCACCTGGGGCCAAACCAAGGCCACCAGGCTGGCCACATAGGCACTGCTCACCCCCAGGCCCACGAGGGAATCCATGCTGGGGGCCCCTGCGCGAGCAGCCGCAACACCACCCACCAGGATCGGACGGCCCGGCCCCAGCAGAGCCACCGTGGCCAACGTGGCATGGAAAGGCAGGCTGCCGATCAGAGGGAGCGACAAATGCCCTGCCTCGCTGACATGCCCCAGCACCGACAGCAACAGCAGCACCAGGGCCACCATCAGCTGTCGCCATTGCTGCCACCAGCCCGGCAGCGCCTGCCCGGCAGCCGCCGCTCCGATCGGGGCATCCAGGGAACGCTCCTTGGCCGGAAAGCCTCTGTCTGCCAGGGCTTTCAAGACACCATCCACATCACTCTCACCGGCAGTGAGATCGAGCCAGGCCGAGCGGCTGACCAGATTCACATCGGCGCGCTGAACACCGGGCTGATCCAGCAGGGTGGTTTCCACAGCGCGGACGCAACCGCCGCATTTCATCCCTTCCACATCCAGGACGACGGTCTGAACCGAAGGGCTCACGGGTGTTTACGCAACAGGGATCTTTACGAGCAGGCTAGGTCGGGCTCCGGTCCCGTCAGGATGGGGGTCCGTCCGCCGGAGCGCCGTGCCCCGCAGCAACCGCAACGACAACTTCATTGACAAGAGCTTCACGGTGATGGCGGACCTGATCGTCAAGCTGTTGCCGATCAATGCCCGCTCCAAGGAGGCCTACGTCTATTACCGGGATGGCCTCTCCGCCCAGAACGATGGCGACTATGCCGAAGCGCTGGAGAACTACGAGGAGGCCCTGAAGCTTGAGGAGAACTCCACCGACCGGAGCGAAACCCTCAAGAACATGGCCATCATCTACATGTCCAACGGCGAGGAGGAGCGGGCGATCGAGACCTACCGCAAGGCACTCGAGGAAAACCCGAACCAGCCCTCCTGCCTGAAGAACATGGGACTGATCTACGAGAAGTGGGGCCGCATCGCTGAGGAAGGCGGTGAGCAGGACGCAGCGGATCGCTGGTTTGACAAGGCCGCTGACGTCTGGACCCAGGCCGTGCGCCTCAATCCCGGCGGTTATCTCGACATCGAGAACTGGCTGAAGTCCACGGGCCGCAGCAACGTGGACGTTTACTTCTGAATCAGTCCTGGTCGGGCTGCACTGCGTCACCGAGCGCCAGCACTAGGGCCTCGGTGACGCTGTCGGCCTCCAGAAGAGCGAGATCCAAACCCGAAGCCAGATCGCCCAGGCCACTGCCCCGGGGGACGACGGCCCGCTGGAAGCCCAGCCGGGCCGCTTCCTGCAGCCGAAGCTCCAGCTGACCCACAGGGCGCAACTGCCCCCCCAACCCAAGCTCGCCAATCAAGACCGTGCCCGCAGGCAGGGTGAGATCTCTGAAGCTGGCAACTACCGCTGCAGCGACCCCCAGATCCGCCGCAGGCTCCTCCACCTCTAGGCCACCGGCCACGGCCAGATAGCAGTCGAAGCGGGAGAGCGGCAGTCCCATGTGCTTCTCCAGCACCGCGAGGATCTGGTGCAGACGGTTGGTGCCGATCCCAGTCGCCGTGCGTCGCGGACTGGCATAGCTGGTGACGTTCACCAAGGCCTGCAGATCCACCACCAACGAGCGCGTGCCCTCACAGGCCACGATTGTGGCGACACCGGAGGCGCGGGCATCGCTGAGGAACAGCTCACTGGGGTTGCCCACCTCGGCCAAGCCACCGCTTTGCATCTCAAACAAACCCAACTCATGGGTGGCACCGAAGCGGTTCTTGACGGCCCGCAGCAGGCGATGACTGGCGAAGCGGTCTCCCTCGAAGGTGAGCACCGCATCCACGAGGTGTTCCAACACCTTCGGGCCGGCCAACATGCCTTCTTTGGTGACGTGGCCCACCAACAACAACGAGATGTTCTGGCGTTTCGCCAGCCGTTGCAGGGCAGCCGCACATTCACGCACCTGACCGACGGACCCCGGCGCACTGGTGAGGTTGGCGTCATGCAACGCCTGAATGCTGTCGATGATCGCCACAGCGGGGCGAAGAGCCTCCAGCTCCTCCAGCACCAGTTCCAGATCGGTTTCGGCCAGCAACTGCAGCTCCGATGCCCCCCCGGCAAGCCGCTGCCAGCGCAGCTTCACCTGCTGCGCTGATTCTTCAGCACTCACATAGAGCACGGATGCACCGGCCGCCATGGCCGAGGCGCTCTGCAGCAGCAATGTGCTCTTGCCGATGCCCGGATCACCTCCCACCAGCACCAGCGAACCGGGAACCAGGCCACCACCCAGAACGCGGTCAAATTCCGCCGACCCGGTCGCCAGCCGCTGCAGCGGCTGATCCTCCAGCGAGGCCATGGCCGTGGAGCGTCGCGGGGCAGCGGCCTGCTCCGGATCTGGAGCACTGCGGCGGCGACGGCCATCGTCGGCGGGCTGGGATTGCTCCACCAGCGAATTCCAGCTTCCGCACTCCGGGCAACGGCCGAAAAACTGTCGGGCACGGGCTCCACAGACCTGACAGATGAAAACAGCGGTGGATTTGGGCACTGCGAACTGTGAAGAAAGTTGCCGTTGAATGAACAGACCGGGGGGCTGCCCTTTTATTTGTGGCGAGAATTGACTAACGCCTCGGTGCCCATGACGGCCACGGCTCCCACCAAGGAAACGATCCTCGTGGTCGACGACGAGGCATCAATCCGACGGATCCTGGAAACCCGTCTATCCATGATCGGATACAACGTCGTAACCGCCTGCGACGGCACCGAAGCCCTGGAATTGTTCCCCACCTGCACGC
>CAJXPL010000048.1 GCA_913057985.1 uncultured Synechococcus sp. | reverse complement strand
TCATCCCAGCCACCACCTGGAGCCATGGCTGCTTGGTCCGTCTCCCACCACTGCTGAGCTTTGCCTGCGCGGAACTCATGGTGAACGTGGAAGAACTTGGATGCCATGGAGAGGTAGCCATTCGGCACATCTTGGGTTGAAGGCTCAGCCTTCGTTGTCGCTTGCAGCACTCCGCATCAGGCGACCTCCGCTGTGGCGTTCAGGATCCGGCGCACCTTGCTCGACGTGATGCCCCTAAGCAGACCCCTGATTGGCCTCGAATTGCTTAGTAGGCAATGGGCCATTGGCACAATCACCCTTACCTGACCAGCCTCAAACCGGACACTTAAAAACGCTGAGCCGGCGCCCCTCATCCGTTTGAACGTGCCCTGACTGGACGCAACCCAGCTCTGCTGGCGGCAGCCGAGACCCGATGTGGGTCGTGAAACGCTCGGTGCTCTTCGCCCCAGTCGCCAACACCAGCGCACAAGCAGCGAGTGAGAGGAGAGCCGTAAGCAGCACTCGCATCCGCAGGCGATCACAAGGAATTCCAGTCTGCTCAGTAAACCCATCGGTGGTGGGCCCCAGAGAAAAAATGCCTTCTTAGGCTTGGCTGGGGGGAGCGAGCCGATGGACAACACCACAGAGCCGGTTGGTCATCTCAGCGCAATCATCGGGGTCGGCCTGTTGCTGATTGGCATCGTTGTTTTTGGGGTGGTCCAACAGAAAGCCTGGAGCCATCAAGCGGAACTAACCCAAAGATTTGAAGTTTGCATGAAGAGCGCACCCTTCAAACAGGCTCTAAAGGTGCCGCGGCCAGAGGCTGTGCTCACGGACGAGCAAGTCCAGAACCACTTTGACGCCTTTGATCAGCTGCTCAAAGAAACAGGTTTACCGCCGATCTGGAATGGCCAAACCTTGGTGCCCTGGAAGGAGTTCCACAAAAACTCGATTGAATTTGCGAGCCAATGCCATAGCCAGCTGGGCATCGATGAGCCTCAACAACAACTGAAGGGCACCTATGCCAAACCCGTCTGGGATCCCAACTCTCCCGTCTGGCGGCAGGCTGATTGATGAGCACGCGTCGATTCAAAGAGCTCTACCTGCAAGCCACCGGTGATCCCTGCTGCTTTTCATTTGTGACCTACACACCACAAACCAGAGAACAAATGCTGGCTTGTGGGGATCTGGATGAAAGCGAAGAATATTTCAATCCAGTGATTTTCGATTTTCTGTTGTTCGCCTCAGAGGCTGCCCTTGGAGCACCAGCCGGCAACCCATTCCCCATCACCTACGACGACGTTTCGATCGTCACATCAAGGCAAAGAGGCTCAGGCGTTCAGCACGAATACCTGATCAGACTCTCAGACCACGACTGGAATGATGCAAAACAGTCTGCAGTGGATCAACTCCAAGAGGTGTTATCGAGTGCGCAATGGAATGGAGCTCGGCTCACGGATCAGCGCGATTGAAACAGCATCAAACCGCCGAGGGACAGCCGGGTCCTCTAGCTTACCTACTTCAACACCCCTTCCCATGATCCCAGAGCCCCACGAGCCCTTTGACATCAACCGCAAAGACGACTCGATTTTCCTGCTGGGTTCCATGTTTACGGTGATCTTCCTCTTCCTGCTCTAAAGAGAAAAGACTCCACCTCTGCACCAATCAAAAGCACCTGATCGAATCGAACAGGTGCTTTTTTGTTATTGATTTGATACTAAATAACCGTTAGTTAGAAACTCAATCTCAGCGGCGCGGCAGGCTCACTTGATACATCGTGCCGTCAGCCGGTTTCCACTGCACAAGGTGAAGCCGGTCGATCTTGTTGTTGTCCAAACAGTCCCAGATTGTGGCTCCAGACAGTGTTGCCATCGACCACACATCGCCCTGACTCTTCATCTGCTTGCGGTTGCGATCTTTCCACTCCGTCCAGTTGATTTTTGGGTATGAGCCAACCTGCTCACTCAGAATCACCACCGTGAATTCCACCGAACGCAAACCAAAACCGGCCGGAACTCTAAGTTGTTGAACCGGAATTCCCTGGCTCAGCCCACGGGTTTGCGCCAGATCCGCCACACCAGCCAGCCCGTCACCCCGAACCAGAGGAACGCCACAGCCGAAAGGATCGGCACGACGATCAGATAGCTCCACACCCCCAGAGCCACCCAGGCGAGCAGAGACGTGATCAACGCCTTCTGAAAGTTGTTGGCCTTGGCGAGATGTTGCTGAAAAAGAGATCTCACGCTTTTGCTCGATGCTCCATTCCTTCCTCTAGCCACGGATGCCCTCAGCGACCGCAACGCTGAAGCCCTCCTGGGTCCAGAGGCGGAGGGAATAACGCGAACCATGCAGCCATGCCACGGCCCCGTCCGGAGCCATGGTCACGTTCGCCAGTCCGCCGCCAAGTCCTAAACCCGCTGCCTTCAAGACAGCCTCCTTCGCCGTCCAGGCCTGAATCAGCGTCCAATGCTCCAGGCAGTCCGTCGCTTCAGCGGCCGAGGCAAACATGCGCCGCGTAAGGAGGTCAGATGCCACACGCAACGGCCGGTCCAGCGCCTCCACATCAATGCCAATCGGATCTGGCCCCACCACGCCGATGCTGAGGGATCCGGTGTTGGAAATGCTGTGGTGCAGCGGGGAATTGCGCAGCTGCGGCTTGCCGTAGATCGTGCGGCCGATGTCATCCGCCGCAACCATCTGGCCTGCATCGGCGAACAGCCGGCAGGTGAGGCTGTCGCTCAAGGCCCGCTGCTCAGCGCGCGTTGGGGGCTGAGCGAGATGGGCCACCAACACCCGACGTTGCGTGCTGGGGATCGACCACCAGGACCAATCGGCATCAAAGCTCAATCCTGAACAGGCGGCACGGGCACCGGCGGCAGGGGCGGCAAAGCTGGCGGCGGCATCACCGATGGGGCTGGCTCATCCAGCAGAACCTCGGCGGGGTTGAGCATCGGCTCATCGAGCACAATCGGCGGCGGCAGATCGGGGGGCAACGGCACAAACAGCTGCGGCTCTGTCCAGTTGTCATCGGAGCTGGCATCTGGGCTGTCATCGGAACCGAGTTCAGCCGGCTCCGGCTCCCGGATCACAGCCTTTGGCTCGCGCAACACCAAAGGATCCGCCGTGATCGGGGGTTCCCTCAGGGGTGCACGGTCCAGATCGACGCTGCGGTCGTTGGCATCCGCGGGCAAACCCGGCTTGGTGAGGTTGTTAGCGGGCCCCCAGATCATCCGGGCAAGGGGTTCCACGCCCTGTTCCATCACCCGGTTCAAGCCCGCCAGAGCGCGATCGGCGAGGTGATTGCCGAAGGACGACACACAGTCGAGCGGGCCATCGCAACCTTCATTCAGCGCCAGCTTGGGCGTCAGCGCCGCGATCAGATTGCCCTGCAGGGGGATCTGGCGGGGGCTCAACCGCAGCAGGTAGGGCACATGCACAAAGCTGGTGGCACCGCCGCTGATCCAGTTGGCGTCTTCTTCGGTGAAGCCCTTCACCCCAGGGATGATCAAACGACTCTTCGAGGCATGGTCAGGCATGTAGGCCGCCAGATAGCCCCGACGACGGGCGAGGTCTTTGGTCTGCTCGAGGGTGAGGCCATCACGGCTCATCAGCACTTCCATGTGGCCGTCCTGACGCAGACCCATCACCATGCGGATCCGCGGCAGGTAGTAGCGGATGCGCTGGCCCATGCTGATGCTGTAGGCCCCCTTGTAGCTCTCCGGCGGAGCCTCGATGTCGTTGTAAAGGCTGTGCAGGCCGCCGATGAAGGTGTCGTAGGTGCGGCTGCGCTCATCGGTCAGCTCCCCGTAGCCGAAATCAATGCTGCCGTCGTGGCGGATGCCGACGAAGGCCCGTTGGCGTGAAGCCGAGCGGTTACGCCCGCGCCAGACCTGCTTGCCGAATTTGAGATCCCCCAGGGGGACCGTGATCTCCCGGCCATCGTCGTCCACATGGCGTTCGTACATCGGGCCGGACACGTAAGCCAGAGCAGCGCTGTCCTGGTAGGCGTCCTGTTCGCGATCCCAACCCTCCAGCAGCCCGAAGCGCACCCGCCGTGGATCGAGGTCCAACGCGTAGACCTCATCGTCGGGGATGTAGCGGAATGGCTTGGCATCCCGGCCGCGCTGCTGCGCCGAACGGCCAGCTTGCTCCTGCAGCTCGGAGCGCTCAGGTGCCACAGGCGCCAAGGCGATCAGGCCGCCGAACACCACAAACGGCATGGCCAGCAAGAGCCAGCGCTTGGGCAGACAGATCCTGCGCTTGGGCCGGAGTCTGGGTCGCGGCGCAGCAGGCTGAGTCACGCGACCCTTCGCTCTCGGTTGTTGGGGGTTGGGTCGAACCAAGGAACGATGGAGCCTTCGGCCACCAGCCATTGCTGGTAACGCTCGCCGCAGTCATGGCCTCCCGTCAACTGCCCGAATGAAGGAATCACCAGACGTGGCCCCTCCGGATCAAAGGCGAAGCAGGGCAAACGCAGCTGGTCGGAACGGCTGCGAATCCGGGTGGTGGGGTGCAGGTGACCGCACACGTTCAACAGCCCTGGCTCCGGCACCCGTTCGGGCATGTGGCTCAACCAGAGATGGCCCAGACGCTGAGAAGGCTGCTGGGGCAAACCTTCAATCCAGCTGTCCTGGTCATGGTTGCCACCGATCAGCACCACCGGGCAACCACAGAGATCGGGCAGCGCCAGCAGGGTTTCGCGCAGGGGAGCGGTGATACCGATCCGGGCATGAACAAGATCACCCAGCACGAACAAGCGCTGCGGTGACCACGCATGGCAGAGCTCCAGCAGCGGATTCAGGGTGCCTTGATCCCCATCGCTGGGCATGGGGATGCCGTGGGCCTGGAACACCTCGGCCTTGCCGAGATGCAGGTCGGCCACGAACAGCTCCCGCCCCTCAGCCCGCCACAGGGCCCGCTGGGGCAAGAACGTGAGTGGGCTGTCGCCCCAGGACCACTCCAATGCGGTCATGAACGGTGCAGCAGATCGCAGATCTGTAGCGCTGGCTGCATTGGATGGCTGACGTCGTGCCGCAAGCTTCGGGGGCCTCCAGAAGACTCATTGTGGCGCGGAGCAATGGCCTCCACCAGGTCGCGGGTTCAACCCTGCGCACGCTCGAACAACGCTTGAGCCTGCTGGAAGAGGAAGGCCGTTTCGAATGTGCCTACGCCCTGAGGATGGAAGTGGCCGACTGGCTGCTTGGGGCCAGGGATGCCAACCTGAGCGCTCCATCGTTGTCCTGACCCTTCCATGACCATTGCCCTGCTGATCGCGCTGGCGGGTTCCCTGGCGGCAATGGCCGTGATCGTGCGTCGTCTGGAACAGCGCTGATGCGAAGGGTCCGGCGCTGGTCCGTCGTCCTCGCGCTGGCCTGCTTCGGCAGCGCACTGCCCCTTCAGGCCAATCAACTGAAGGTGGGGATCAGTGGATCGGCCCCCTTCGTGATCAAGAACGGCGATCAGCTCAGCGGCATCAGCCTCGAGATCTGGCGGCACGTCGCCGAAGACAACAACCTCAGCTACGAGCTGATTCAGCAGCCATCACCCAAAGCCGGGATTGAGGCGGTGGATGACGGTGAGATCGACGTGCTGGTGGGCCCGATCAGCATTACGCCACGCCGCTTGGCCATGCCGGACGTTGACTTCACCCAGCCCTACTACCTGGGCAAGGCTGGGGTGGTGCTGCCGATCCGTCCGCCATCGATCCTGAGCCGCGTTCAGGTGTTCTTCGGCTGGGCGGTGATCTCCTCTGTGCTGGTGCTGATCACCGTGCTGTTGGTGGTCGGCAGCCTGATCTGGCTGGCCGAACGCAACCGAAACAGTGATCAGTTTCCGCGGGACTGGCTGCCGGGCATCAGCAGCGGCATGTGGTTCGCCCTGGTGACCTTGACGACCGTGGGCTACGGCGACAAGGCGCCGATCACACGAACCGGCCGGGGCATCACCGGCGCCTGGATGGTGATCTCCCTGATCGCAGTGTCGTCCCTCACCGCCAGCCTCGCCTCGGCGTTCACCCTGTTCCTCTCCGGTGCCACCGAAACGGCCATCAGCGCTCCTGAGCAACTGAACGGAAGGCGGGTTTCTGTGGTGGAAGGCACCAGTGGCATGGAGCTGGCCCAACGCGGCGACATGCGAATTGTTGGCGCAGCCACCCTCAAGAGCGCCATTCAGCTGTTGGTTGATCAGCAGGCCGATGCCTTGATCTTTGATCGTCCGGCCATTCGCTACCACCTCAAAAACAATCCCGATCTCCCCCTGCGCCTCGCCCCCTTCACCCTGTCGGAGGAGACGTATGGCTTCGTGATCAAACCGGACAGCCCACTGCGCACGCCCATGGACGTCTCCATCCTCAAATTGCAACGGCAGGGGAAGGTTGAAGCCATTGCCAACCGGCTGCTGGATTGAGGCCAAGCCTCAGCCCACTCAGCCCAGAGGGCGATGGCGACGCAGGGCCTCCTCCAAGAGATAGGCGGCCAAATTGCCGCAACTGCGCCCCTCGGCGAGGGCATGGCGTTTGAGGTCATCCATCACACCGCGGGGCAGGGTGACATTGATGCGCTCAGAACCGGCCGCATCCGCCACCGCAGCCGTGCTGGGAGCCGCGGCTTGCCCCTCGATCCGCTGCTGCAACTCCTGAACCAGATCCTGAAGGAGAGGCACGATTTCGTGAAAATATAATCACAATACATAAACGATATCGTGCTGGACAAGATTGCGTATTGTTGGTCACACTTTTTGAGGCGCCATGCAACCCCTGCCGCTGAAGCTTGCTCCCGGCAGTGATCTGCGCCTCAGCCTCGAAGAACTGGCCCAACGGGACGGCATCAGCGGCTTTGTTCTCGGTGTGGTCGGCAACCTCACCAAGGCGTCATTTCAGTGCCCCGGCCAGGCCGAGCCCACCGTGCTGGAGGGCGACCTCGAAGTCATCACCCTCAATGGAACCTTTTCCCCTGAGGGCGTGCACCTGCACCTGAGCCTCTCGGATGGAGCCTGCCAGGTGTGGGGCGGCCACCTGGAGCCCGGCACCATCGTGCAGAAGGGCGTCGACCTCCTGATTGGCGTGCTGGAGCAACGCGAAGGCCGCCCCGCGCGCCAAACCGCAGCAGCAGCACCAAGGATCGAGATCGCCGTGCTGCCGGGTTGCCCCTGGTGCAGCCGCGCCCTGCGCATCCTGAGAACCCTGGATCTGCCCCACACCGTCACCACCGTCAACGACGACGCAGCCTTCCACGCCGTGCAGCAGCGCAGTGGAATGACCACCTTCCCCCAGGTGTTCCTCGACGGATCCGCGATTGGTGGCTACGACAACCTCGCCGCCATGCAAGCCGCCGGTGAACTCGACGCCCTCCGCTGATCAGCCGGAGCTGAAGCCTCAGGAACAGCCAAAGTTCTGGTCGCTGAAACCCTGGTGGTGCCAGCCCTGGTCCATCGTGTCCACGGGAGTGCTGTTGGTCGGCGGATCCTGGACAGTGCTGCATCGCCTCTGGATCAGCCTTCCGCTGGCCCTGGGTGTGTTGGCCTGGTGGCTGCTGTTTCTGGTGCTCGTCCCCGCCGCCTACCGGTCGGCAGCGGAGGCGAACCAATGACGTCCTCGCCCTTTCGCCGCATCGACCAGCAGCTGTTCGCCCAGGTTTCCGCCGAGGCCCGGCAGCACCCCCGCCTGCGCCTGAACCACAATTTCCACCGGGAGCAGGATTCGGTTCAGCGCTTCCTCAACGTGCTACAGCCCGGCACCTATGTGCGGCCCCACCGCCACCGGCGCAACGGTTCCGGCACAGGCTTCGAATGTTTCCTGGTGCTGCAGGGCGCCATCGGACTGCTGCTGTTCAACAGCGAGGGCGAGATCCAGGAGCAGCTCCATCTCAGCGCCAAGGGGCCCACCCACGGCATCGAGATTGCAGAAGATCAGTTCCACACCCTGGTGGCCCTGGAGGCCGACAGCGTGATTTTCGAGCTGAAACAGGGGCCCTACCAGCCCGCTCAAGACAAGGACTTCCTCAACGGCTTCCCTCAGGAGGGAAAACCAGAAGCCACCAGGCAGGAGGCGCAGTGGCGTGAGCTGCTCTCAGAATCAGGCCTGGCGTGAGGCTTCACGGGAGCGCTGCTTCTCATCCAGCAATTCCCCTTCCAGCTGCTCGATCAAACGACTCACCAACGCCTGAAATTCCGGCTGGCAACCACGAAACGCCGCTTTGTGACGGATCGGCTCGTTGCGCATGCGGAGATCCGTGAGCATCAGCTGCAGCGAATCGATCCGGGCGTTGGAAGTCATGAACTGCGTCGGCGTTCCAAAAGGAGGTTATGACGCAGCTGCTTCAAAGCTCCAGCTCCCGCAGCAGACTGTTTTGCGTCTCCCGGCCGAGGACGGCATGGGCCGCCATGGCACCACTCGCCGCAACGGGTGGAATGCCGATCCCGGGGAAGGTGCTGGCACCACACAGCCAGAAATTGGCCAGGGGCGTCGTCACGCCCGGGAAGAGACCTTCAGCTGCTGAAAGGGCAGGGCCATAGCTGCCCTGATGAACATTGAGGAAATGGCTGTGGGTCAGCGGCGTTCCCTCCATGATCAGCTCACAGCGGTCGCGGATGTCGGGAATACGGCGTTCCAGCACCCGCCAGAACACAGCACATCGCTCCTGTTTTCTCTGCTGATACGCCGCACTGTCGCGCTCCAGATCAACCCAGAGCTCCCAGGGTTCGCTGGCCGGTGTGTAGGCATGCAGCACATGGCGACCGGCCGGCGCCATCGAGGAATCCAACACCGACGGAATCGACAACACCACGGCATTGCGCTCGGCGTCGATCCCACGCTCCCAGTCATCCACCCAGACGGTGTGGATCGGCAGATTCTCCAGCCCCGTGGCATCAAAGCCCAGATGCAGATGCAGGAAGCCGTTGCAGGCCGGCGTGGCCTGGCGCTGACGCTGCCACTTCGGCGCCACGGACTCCGGCAGCAGAGCAAGGGTGGACCAGATGTCGGCATTGCAGATCACATATCGCGCTGCAATCTGCGTTCCATCCGCCAGTGTCACCCCTACGACGCGATCCCCCTCCACCCGCAGCTGTTGCACCGCCGTGCCGGTGTGCAGGCTGCCGCCGTGGGCCTTCAGGCCACGCACCAGGGCCTCGACCACAGCAGCACTGCCGCCAACGGGGTAATCGAGATGGGCTTCCGGTTCAAACCACTGGCCGAACAGGGTGGCCATGGCCGCCGCGTTGGTGTCACCCATCGGCATGCCGCTGATCAGGAAGGAGAGCAGATCCACCCAATGGCGCAGGAAGGGATCGCTGAGGTAACGATCCACCAAGGGGCCGAAGGACCCGGAGAGGTGCCGCATTGCCGCGAGATGCGGCAACAGGCGCCCACCACGCTTCAGCAGCTGCGCCATGCCATCCACCCCAGGGCGCAGGGCCA
>CAJXPL010000047.1 GCA_913057985.1 uncultured Synechococcus sp. | reverse complement strand
GGCATTGGCGCCGGTGGCCAGAAGGCCAAGGGCGGCGGGAGCCACCAGCAGTTGCTGGAAAAGCTTCATGGGTTCCTCACACAGGAAATAGGCGCAATTACGCCATTTCCAGATTTTGCGGGCTGCTCATCGCTCATCCAACACGGCTTGTGCCGGTCCCTACATCGACATGTATCAGCAGATACCGATTTGAATCAACGAATAAATCTCCAAACAAACGATGCCCCCGCCCGGGCGACCGGACGGGGGCTCTCGCCGGGTCCGCTTTTGCCGCGGAACCGGTTGATCAGTCAGAAGGCGCCGTTCAGCCGGCGTTCTCCGCGATCAGCAGACCCTGGATCAAACAACTGGAAATCATGGACACCTCCTCCTGAAGGATTGTGAATGCTGGCAACGCCTTCGGAGTTATGCCCACTTCCCGAAGGAAGCGCTCACTTCTCCACGCCACTGCATCCTGAACACCCGGACCATACTCAGTTTTTGATGTGATGAGGGGCACCATGCGCTCCGGCTCAGCTCCTGACGCAGCCCCCTGGAACGCATTGGTGGGACTCGGCTTGGCGGCCGCCGTTCTGGCCCTGATCGGCCTCGGCGATCTACCCCTGCGGGACTTCGATGAAGCCACCGTGGCGCGGGTGGCTCTCGAACTTCGCCACGGACTGGGGGAGGCCCCGTTTCTGCCCACCCTTTGGGACAAGCCCTACCTCAACAAGGCGCCAGGTCTGCACAGCCTGATCGCCCTCGTCATCCAAGCGACAACTCAGCCCAATCAGCTCCCTTCAGAGTGGAGCATCCGTCTGGCACCAGCCTTGCTGTCGTGCCTGGTGGTGCCCCTCGGCGGATGGCTGCAATGGACGCTGCGGCCAGGAGATCGCTCCAGCACCATCGCCACCAGCGTGATTCTGCTGACGCTGCTGCCGGTGGCCCGGCACGGACGTCTGGCCATGCTGGATGGCACCCAGCTCACGGCCATGGCTCTGCTTTGGCTGGCCCTGCTGAAGCTCAACGGCAGCCGAACCAGCGCACTCTGGGGGGCCGTCGCCGGCCTGATGGCCAGCGCCATGCTGCTGCTCAAAGCCCCGTTGCTGGTGCCCGCAGCGGTGGCCGCTGTTGTGGCACTGGCCTGGAGCCAGGAATGGAAATCTTGGACCAACAAGTCGGCAGCCCTGATCGGGATGCTGCTGGGCTTGGCTCCAGGAGTGGGCTGGCATCTCTGGCATGCCCACATCCGAGGGAGCGAGGCGCTCTGGCTCTGGGGCGGAGATGGCGCCGGGCGGGTGCTTCTGGATGCTGGCGAAGGCAGTGATCTGGGCTGGAGGGTCCCGCTGATCGAAGTGCTGGAGGGGGGCTGGCCCTGGCTGCCGCTGCTGCCCTTCGCCCTGGCCTGGGCCTGGCGATGGCGTCAAAGCCGCTGGGGCCGATGGTCTTTGGCCAGCCTGCTCACCCTGGCCGGGGCCATTCTTCCGCTGCGCACCCAGCTCCCCTGGTACAGCCACCCGCTCTGGCTGCCGATTGCTCTTCTTTGTGCTCCGCTGCTGGCCTGGCTGGTGGAGCAACCCTTGTCATCCAAACGTGCACCGGAGAGCCCCAATCCCCCCTGCCGCTGGCTGCTGTCGCGGCTTCCAATGTTCTGGTGCGGGCTCGGACTGCTGCTCCTGCTGCTTTGGCTGAGCAGCTTCACCAGCATCGGCAGCAGCCTTGTGCCCTACCGCGGCCTGGCGGTTGTGCTGGGTCTTGGCTGGTGTGCCGGTGGCTGGTGGCTGCGCTCTGGCGCACCACAACGACGACGCCTGGGGGTGATCAGCCTCAGCTGCGGCAATGTGGCAGCGCTGGCCCTGCTGTTTCACTCCCCCCTGTGGTTGTGGGAGCTCAACGAAACCTGGCCTGTGCGACCGGTGGCAGCCCTGGCCAGAGCCAACCCTGGAGGCGAGATCAGGCTTAAGGGTTACGACGAACGCCCCAGCCTCAACTGGTATGCCGAACAACGCATTGAGCGCTTCAAAGGTGGCCCAGGCCGCCGCCTCAGCGACAAGCCGCAGAAGGACTGCATCACCAAAGGCCAAGCGGGGCGGTGGACCCTGGCCAACTGTCGGTAGCCTGAGCCCGACTGGAGCGCACTGTGTCGTCCACCGCGGAACGTGAAGGACCGACAAGCCACAGCGGCCTGTCCATCGTGCTGCCCACATTCAATGAAGGTGGTTCCATCCGCCAGGTGATCGAATCCCTGCTTCACCTGGGGACGGATCATCCGCTTGAAATCCTGATCGTCGATGACGATTCCCGCGATGGCACCCCAGATCTGGTTCGCGCCCTGGCCCGCCAGGACCCCAGGATCCGGATCATCCAACGGGTAGGTCGCTCCGGACTGGCCAGCGCCATCAAGGAAGGCCTGATCGCAGCGCTCTATCCCACCGCTGTGGTGATGGACAGCGATGGACAGCACGAACCGACCTCCGTGGGCGAAGCCGTGCAGCTCCTGGATCGCGAGGGACTGGACCTTGTGGCCGGGAGCCGCTTCCTCGACCGCTCCGAAATCCGAGGCCTCAGCGATCGACGCACCGATGGCTCCAGCCTCGCCAACCGTCTGGCCCGTTGGAGCCTGCCCAGGTCCTACCGGCACCTGAGCGATTGCATGAGCGGCTTCATCGTGCTGCGCCTCAACCGCTGCCTGCCGCTGGTGCGTCAAGTGGACGTCAACGGCTTCAAATTCTTCTACGAACTCCTGGCCATCAGTCGCGGCCGCCTGCAGGTGGGAGAAATTCCGCTGCGTTTTCAGCCAAGGCTGCATGGCAGTTCCAAGCTCGATCTCGCTGTTCTCTGGGACTTCGTCGTGTCCCTGATTCACACCGCAACCCTGCGGTTGCTGCCGCGGCGGGCCATCAGCTTCGGGCTTGTGGGCGCCTCAGGCGTGGTGGTGCAGCTGCTGTCCACAGCACTGCTGATGGGCCTGTTCAACCTGGCGTTTCAACAGGCGCTTCCTGTGGCTGTGATCACCGCCGCAAGCTCGAACTATCTGGTGAACAATGCCCTCACCTTTCGCGACCGACGCCAGAGCGGAAGGCAATTGATCCGAGGGTTGCTGAAATTCCTGCTGGTGGCTTCCCTGCCGGCCCTTGCCAACGTTGGCCTTGCCACCAGTTTCTACACCCTGATCCAGGCCCATACGCTCTGGGCACAGCTGGC
Source organism: uncultured Synechococcus sp. (assembly GCA_913057985.1). Lineage (GTDB taxonomy): Bacteria > Cyanobacteriota > Cyanobacteriia > PCC-6307 > Cyanobiaceae > Parasynechococcus. The sequence goes on along the minus strand of CAJXPL010000047.1, from coordinate 6,374 downwards.
GGGCATTGTTGTCGTCTACGTCTGGAACTATGCGGCGTCATCCCGCTTTGTCTGGAACAACCCCTAGGCCGGCCTGGCTGCCCATCGGCCTTGGAAGCCTGCTGCGGCTGGTGCAGATCTGGATGCCGGTGCTGGGGGTTCACAGCTGGCGGCAAGCCGACACCGCGGCCATGGCCAGGCATTTCAGCCTGGCGGGCACACCGATCTGGCTGCCGCAGGTCGACTGGAGCGGTGCAAATGCCGGCTTTGTGGAGTCGGAATTTCCCCTCTATCCCTTTCTGGTGAGCCGCCTCTACGGCCTGATCGGCGTGCAGGAGTGGCTGGGCCGTGGTCTGTCGGTGGTCTGCAGCGCCTTGACCATCTGGCTGGTGATGCGCCTGGGCCGGCGTTGGTTCAACCCCGAAGCCGGTTGGTGGGCGGGCCTGGCCTTTGCCATCGCACCTTTGGGTGTGTATTTCGGACGCGCCTTTCAGGCCGAAGCCCTGTTGCTCCTCTGTGCCGCAGGGGCCCTGGAGAGCCTGAGCCTCTGGCGTGAGCGACGCTTGCCCTGGGCCCTGGCCCTGAGCTGGGTGTGCTTCACCAGCGCTGGTCTGATCAAGGTGATTCCACTGCTCTGGCTGGGGCTGCCCCTGCTGATGGTGCAGCTCAGCTCCAACCCTCAAGGCCAGGCCCCACCTCTGCAGACCCTGCCGAGCCGCGTGCTTCGTCTGCTGGGGCGTCCCGGCTTCTGGCTCTACATCGGCACCAGCCTGATGACGATCGCCGGCTGGTACTGGCATGCCCATCAACTGGGACAGACCAGTGGTCTGAGCTTCGGGTTCTGGGGTTCAGGAGCCGATCGCAGCAGCATCAGTCTTCTGCTGGACCTCAACGGCTGGATCAACCTGCTGCTGCGGGTGAGCCTGCGGCTCCTGGCAGTGGTGGGGGTGCCGTTTCTGCTGATCGGCCTGAGGGCGAGCTGGCGTAGCGGCGGCGGGCAGATCAGCATCAGCGGTTTGGTGGGCGTGCTGCTCTGCACGATCACCACGATGCGCTCGAGCACGATTCATGAGTACTACCAGCTACCGCTGCTGCTGTTCAGCTCCCCACTGATCGGCTTGGGATGGCAGACCTGGCACCAGCGGCAGCCCCGCTGGCAGCCTCGGCTGTTGCTCAGCCTTGCCCTGGTGGTGAGCCTCACGGTGCTCTCCCTGGATTACTGGGCCGTGGAGCATCGGCAGCGAGGGGCTTGGATGCCGTTGGCCCTCACCATCCGCAGGGATCTGCCCAGCGACGCGCGGATTGTGAGTGTCACCAGCACCGATCCCACCCTGCTCAACCTGGCCCGTCGTCAGGGCTGGCTGATCTCCAGCAAACAACTGACGCCGGAGCGACTGCAGCGCTGGAAACAAGCTGGAGCCAGCCATCTGGCCGGCAGCTTCGTGTGGGACAAGACCTACCGGCCGATGCCGCAGCGGCGGCAACAGCTCCTGCGGGAGATGGTGGAGGCAAGCCCCCATGCCTGGATGGACTCACGCAGCCAGACCTATCTGATCCCGATCGATGACCTCCAGCCGCAGCGCTGACGCTCGGCCATCTCAGCCGCGGGGCTGTCCTCCGCTGCTGCTGGCGCTTTGCGCAGGGCTGGGCCTGCTGCTCTGGAGCGTTGCAGCGGCACGCCATGGCCTGCTGCAAAGCAATGCCTACGACCTGGGGCTGTTCGATCAATGGGCCTGGCTGATCGGATCGGGAGCGGCACCAATCTCCTCGATGGAACAGGTGCATGTGCTGGCCGACCACGGGGCCTGGATGCTCTATCTGGCCGGTGCGGCCTATCGGATCCTGCCCAGCGTGCATTGGCTCCTGGCCAGTCAGGCCCTGGCCCTGAGTTGCACCGCACTGCCGGTTTGGTGGCTGGCCAAGCAGGCTGGTTTGGGACCCCGGCAGTGCTGGCTGGCCTGCGGACTCTGGTGGCTGCAGCCGGTGGTGTTCAACACAGCTCTGTTTGATTTCCACCCCGAAACCTGGGTGATGCCGGCGTTCGCTTTAGCCCTCTGGGCCGAGCGCAACGGCCGCTCCCGGCTCTGGTTTGGCTTGCTGCTGCTGATGCTGGGCTGCCGCGATGGCTTGGTGCTGATCACAGCAGGCATGGCCATCGATCTTGCGTGCCGGCGGCGTTGGCGGTGGAGCCTGGCGGCGGGGGGCCTCAGCATCGGCTGGCTGCTGATGCTCAGCCGTTGGCTCTATCCACTGCTCAGGGATGGCGAAGGCCCCAAGGCTGCAGCGCGGATGTTCAACCATTTGAGCGGCGATCCGCTCACGGTTCTCAGTGGCCTGGATTGGGCCGGAGGAGCGGAATATCTGCTGCTGCTGTGCGTGCCCTGCATCGCCCTGTGGCGGCGGGCCTCCCTCAGCACGTTGCTGATCGGGCTGCCGTTGGTGCTGGTGAATCTGCTCTCCGCATCCGCCAGCTACCGCACCCTGGTGCATCACTACAGCCTGCCCCTGGCACTGGTGGCCGTGGTGGCCTGCATCGATGGCCTGCGGGGGAAAGCCCAGCCCCAGCGGGGCTTTCCCTGGATGCTGTGCTGGGCCATGGCCTGTTGGCTGGCGCTGGCCAAGCCCTGGTTCTTCTCCGGGCCCTACCTGACCCGAGTGCCCCAGCTGCAAGGGCTCAATGAGGCCCGGGCTCTGATCCAATCGCAGGATGCCGTGCTTACCACCAGTTACCTGGTGCCACAGCTCAGCCAGCGCACCAACATCGGCTTCCCCAAGAAAAAACTGAGTCCATCCCCCAAGGCTGGCCCCTGGAATGTGCTGCTGCTCAATCCCAATGACCCGGGCTGGGGGTCAAGCCGCAAGGTGCAGCAACGGTTGCTCACTGAAGCCAGGGACAGGAATTGGAGCTGCCAGAGCTGGCTATCGGGCCTGGAGCTGTGTCGGGCACCTGCCGCTGCAGAACAACAGCCCCGCCGTGGCAATGCACCAAGCGGTAATCGCCCGACGCCTTGAGGTTTCGCAGTTCCCGCTGAATGCGCTGCTGTTTGTTGCGCGATCCCTTGAACACTGGAGCCAACGGCGTGTGGTAGTCGGGGATTGCCACCACCCAATCCACCGGTTGAACGCGGCCCTGGCGATCGCGGTACTGAACATGCCGAGGGAAACGAATCGCCGCCTCCCGTTGGGCCAACAACGGCAGCAAAGGCGTGTCGGCAGCAACGCTGGCATCCGATGGAATCAGGGCCACGGCCTGTGAAGCCGCCTTTCGGCGGTTCAGCATTTGCTGAGGAGACACGTACGCCCAAGGGGAAAAGCTGTCGGGGATGACGGCCGAGAGGGTGCGGTGGGGGTTCCCCACCAGCGTGAGCACAAGGCCAAGCGACAGGGCCGCGGTCCAACAACGGCGCAGCCAGGGCTTCGACCAGGCCTCCGGGTGGCGTTGCCACCAGAGCACAGCACCGAGATAGAGCCCGGGCACCAGAGCCAGCACGTAGCGCAGGGTGACGGACAAGGCCGATCGCCCTTGGGAGAGCAAAGCAATCAACAGCGGTGCCAGCATCAGCAAAGCGGCATCCACCGAGAACAGGGGCACCAGCACCAGCGGCAGGCTCAACGCCAGCACAAAGCCGAGGGTTGCCCCCGGCGGCGACACCAATGCTTCGAGCAACGCCAAAGGCTGGCGCAGCATGGCCCAAAGCACAGAAACCGTTCCCCCCGACGGGTCATCCACCAGATGGCCGAACTTCTCCTTGAGAAAGCGATCCGACAACGAGGAGTCCACCATCGGCTGAATCCAACCGGTGACCAACACGACCCAGGCGAAGGACACCCCCATCAGCAAGGCTCCGGTGATGCGTTGGTCGGGACGGCGCACCAAGGCCCAGAGGCCAAGGGAAAACAACAGCAAGCCACTGTCTTCTCGCACCAACAGCAACAGAGCGCCGAACAGCCACACCCGCCAACGGCAGCCATCGAGGAGCCCTCCCACCACGAGAAAGGCCAACAGGGGCAGCCAAACCAGATCGTGAAAGTTCTCGAGAGCCGGGCCAATCACCGCACCACTGAGGAAGTAGGCAAGGGTGATCCGTTCAGCCAGGGGCCGCGGAAGGCGGGAGTCAGCCAATCGCCACAGCACCAGACCTGCGGCAGTGAGCAAGCCCACCTGAAGCAACGGCAGCGCCCACATCCCGAACACAGCCACGAGGGGGGCCATCAGCACGGTTAAGACGTTGGCGTGCTGCCCCAGGTGCAAGTAATCGATGGACGGGAGACCATCGCCGACCACCACCGCCCCCGACAACACCGATGAGAGACTGCTTTCAAAGGGGCGACCCTGCGCTGTCGCCCAGAGCTCCTGCAGAAACAGGGCTTGGTCATAGGTGGCGCTGAGGCTGAACAGCCGCCAGGCCTGCAGCCCAAAACAGATCAGGACAAACAGACCTGCCATCGCCAACAACTTGCGTGGCCAACGGGTTGGGGAGGACGCATCTATGCCGCTGGGTCGACGCATGCAGCCGTCCTTGAAGGATTTTGGGCAGGTTACGGAGCGTGCTGCACGGGGCCAAGAAGCACGCGCGTGCGCAACAACAACAGATATATGGAGGCGTAGAGCACCAGCTCACCCCACTCCTGATCCCGATTGAGGATCAACTCGGAGCAGGTGCGCGTCGCAATGCAGAACGCCAGCGCAGAAACCGCCAGAAACAGCGGCCAGCTGTAGACAGCGGGAGTGAGGGCCCGAACCACGGGCGCCATCGATTCAGAACAGTGTTTTGTGAGCGCTTGCATCCAGCGCGGCGCCAGAACCACAACAGCCAAAACCCCAAGGGTCGCCAGGAAGGTGCCCAGATCCAGTCGTTCCTGAAACCAGCCGATGTTGTGCAGAGTCGTCTCGTTCTGCGCGTTGATCTCGTTCAACAAGGGCGGGGTCCGCCAGCTGAAGATCACCTGGCCCCAGGCGAGCTCCTCCATCAAGACCAGGGCCAGACATACCGCGCCGCCCTGGAACAGCCGACCGGGGCTGCGTTCCTGCAAACGCGCATTCAAGTCGGAGCCGATCAACCAGGCCGTCCGGCTGGCGAGCACCAGCACCAGCACCTGGCTCCACTCCACCAGGCCACCCTCGCCAAACACCAGATTTTTGTAGGCGTCACGGTCCGGCGAGCCGGTCTTCAAACCGACAACCAGCAGAACCACAAGCGCCAGCAGACCCCACACCGCACGGGTGCGGCTCTGATGGGCCCATGGATCGGCATCCGACAGCAACCGCAACAGCCCCTGGGAACGGGTGGCCCAGACCGCCAGTCCCGTGCTCACCCCCGCCACAACACCCCAACCGAGATCAGGTTGGAAACCACCAGAAGCAGACATCACCAGCTGCACGGCCATCGTCAACAGAGACGCACCCGCTACCACCACGAACAACGCAGTGAAGGCTTTCTTGAGGGCGCGACCCCGTGTGTAGATCACAGCCACCAGCCCATCCCTTGCGCGAAGCGCAGGTTAAGCAGAGGTTTAGAACCGAACTCTGAGACCGGGGTTCACCCTCCGCACAAGCCAACCGTGATTCAGCAACCCAATGCAGCGGATCCAGGCCAGATCGGAATCATTCCGCTCACGCCACGATCGATCCGAAAGCTGCTGATGGCCATCACCGCAGGGCTCTTGCTGGCCCACAGCGTCGTGCAAGTGGGCATTTACGGCTTCGGGGCGGAGAAGCATTGGCTGGACAGCCTCAACATGGACCGCGAACTCAACCTGCCCACCCTGTTCAGCAGCGCGCTGTTGCTGATGGCGGCCCTGTTGATGCAACGACTGGGTGAGAGCAGCGATCGCATCGCTGCCCAGGACTGGCGTTTGCTGTCGAAAATTTTCATCTTTCTGGCACTCGACGAAGCCCTTCAGATCCACGAGATCCTGATCATTCCAGGGCTCAGGCACCAGGTGCACCCAGCTCTGGCATCCACCTGGGTGGTGCCCTACGCCGTGCTCGCCCTCATTCTGCTGTGGCGCTTTCGCCGCTTCCTCGGCTCAATCTCCCGAGCAACAGCATCACGGTTGCTGCGATCAGGGGCCGTCTACATCGGCGGTGCCATCGGCATGGAGATGATCGGCAGCTTCGCCGTTCGATCGAATCTGATCCGACTGCATAGCCCCTGGTATGGAGCCATTACAGGTCTGGAGGAAGCGTTGGAACTACTTGGCATCGTTCTGCTCATCGATGCACTGTTGCGAGCGTTGCTCGATCAACGCAACAGCCTCGATCTCACCTTGCGTCTGGTGCCTGATTCAGACAGCAACTGAACCAAAAAAAAACCGCCCGGGTGGGCGGTTGAAAGAACAATCGGCCTTGCGATCAGAGGGCGTTACCACGGGGCAGAACCTCTTCAGGGAAG
>CAJXPL010000046.1 GCA_913057985.1 uncultured Synechococcus sp. | reverse complement strand
GCCGGTGATGAACAGAAGGGTGGGAGCCATCGCACAGAGGAGCCATTCCCTTCAGGTTGCATCGATGGGCAGGCTTTGGGATCCCTCATCCGGGGGAGACCTCAATGAGAATTCCCGAAGAACTGCAAAGGCCTTTTTCCATCTCCCTCGATTGAGGGATCCGCGTAATGAGCTTCATCCCTCACTTGAGGGAGAAAGAGATCATGCGAAGGCAATCCCACACCCGCTGTGGCGATGCTTTCCCATGGAACAGCCCGGGCATGAATCAAACAGACCCTCAGGCAAACCCCGCCCATGCTCATCGCTAGCGTTGACAGCAATGACTGCGCTGCTGGCAACTTCAGATCCATGGCCACCCTCGACGACGCCATGGAGGAAGAGGTGCGCCAGATCCTCCACCAGGTGATGAAACCGGCTGAACCAGCAGCAACCAGCGAGGGGCTGAGCTCTCGCATTCACAACCACTTCGCCCGGCTCGGAGGCGCCGAATTGGAGTTGCCATCACGGAGCGACACCCCTGCAACGCCTGATCTCATGAACGCCCATCCACGCATGAGCCTTCAGCAGCCTGAACAACAAAACAGCCGATTCAACCGATACTGAGGTCAACGCCATGGCGTAATGAACAGTGCTGCTGCCACGACAATTCGCCAGCGACTGGAAGCGCTGAAACCTCAGGTTCTTGAGGTGGCGAGACGTTATGGCGCCTCGAACTTGAGGATCTATGGCTCAATCGCCACAGGCAAAGAGCACCAGGCCAGCGATCTCGATCTGTTGATTGATCTCCCCAAAGGCCAGTCTTTATTGGGCTTGATCAGCCTTCGGCAGGAGCTTGAGGATCTCCTGGGCTGTCCAGTGGATGTGACGGAAGCGGAGAACCTTCACCCACTGATCCGCAGCCAGATCCTGGAGCAAGCTCTGGCCTTGTGACCAAGCGCATCGCTGAATACACCGCAGGAGGTGAGCAGGAATTCCTGGCTTCACGGCTGATCCAGGACGGTGGGTCCGCAATCTTGAGGTGATCGGAGAAGCCACAAAAAACCTCAGCACTGAGTTGCGGGAGGCCAACCCTGCAATCCCCTGGAGGCAGATTGCAGGCATGCGTGATGTGCTCATTCACGACTACCTCAAAGTGAACCTTTCCCGTGTCTGGCTCACCGTCTCCATCGATCTTCCCGATCTGAGAACAACAGTCACACGGCTCCTTAATCAGGCTTGGGACTGATCAATTCCTGCGTCCTCGGCATCGACGCCGCCTGGACGGCCCATCAGCCCAGCGGCATTGCCCTGGTGCAGAACACAGCGACAGGGTGGAGCTGCATGGCCGTCGCCCCCAGCTACGAAGCGTTCATCGACCAGGCATCAGGACAAACCTGGGATCCAGAGCAGAAGGCCACCGGCAGCAGACCCGATCCAGCAGCACTGCTCGAGGCCTCCAAACAGCTCGCTGGTGCAGAGCTGAGCTGCGTGTCGGTCGACATGCCCCTGGCCACCACTCCAATCACCAGCCGACGGGCGGCGGACACCGCCATCTCCAGCCGGTTCGGGCCAAAGGGCTGCGCTGTTCACAGCCCCTCGGCCGAACGCCCCGGCGCCATTGCTGATCAACTGCGCGCCGACTTCGAAGCCCTTGGCGTTCCCCTTCACACCAGTAGCGGCGATCCGGCAGCCCCTGCTGTGATCGAGTGTTATCCCCATGTGGCCCTGCTGGCCTTGCTCAAGCGGGACTACCGCATGCCATACAAAGTGAGCCGCTCAGCTCAGTACTGGAAGGCTGAGAAGCTGACGCGCAGCGAGCGGATTGAACGGCTGCTCGAGCAATTCCAAGCCATCAAAGCCAGCCTCGATGAACACATCCACGGCATCCCGGAGTTCATTCCCGAGCCATCCGAGGTAACAAAGCTGGCATCACTCAAATCGGTGGAAGACAGGCTCGATGGCCTGATCTGCGCCTGGATCGGGATCGAACACTTCGAAGGTCGCACCGTTGGCCTGGGGGATCACACCGCCGCGATCTGGGTGCCGGCATCCCTGCAGTCCGGTATTCCCCTCACCCCTTGATCTCGATTGCCGTGGGGAAGGGGATCACGATCTCCGCAACCGCCAGCTCCCGCAACAGCTCACGGTTGATCCAGTCGATCGAATCCTTGAACTGAATGAAGCTGAGCCCTTCAGAGAAGAGATGGCATTTGAAGTCGTAACTGAACTCTCCGATGACGAGCAGCCGGCAGGCCTTGAGCTCGAAACCCGGCGTGCGATCAATGATCCCCTGCACCAGAGCTGGGATCGCTGCCAGCTGCTGATCGGTGGTGTCGTACGACACCGAGAGCACGAAATGGGAGAGATCCACCCGATAGATCAGCTGATTCAACGCGAGCGTCAGCGACTCCTGCAGATCGATGTGGTCGCGCCAGTTCACGACGTGAATCAGGCCGATGCAGCGCAGCCGCTGCGGTGCACCCGGCTCCAGCTCAACGGTGAGGCATGGATTGATCAGGTCGGTCCGCTCATCGGCGTAGCGGCGGGCAAGCGCCAGCAGATCGGCGATCTGATCAGGGCTGAACGGCGACTCCGCATCCAGCTCCAGGTTCAGCTCCAGGCCCTGCAGCTGCGAAGCGCCGGGGACAGGTCCATGGCGCGAGAGGTTGTTGACGATGCAGTCCTCCGCCACTGCATTCGGGATCGTGATCCGGCCGGTGACCGTTTCGATCTCCACCGAACGCAGGCCGATCTTGGTGAGGAAGCCCCGCTTGTCGCCGATCTCGCAGAACTCCCCCACCCGCAGCGGCCGATCGGTCTGCAGCGACAGGCCGGCGAACAGGTTGCTGAGCAGCTTCGAGGCGCCGAGGCCGATCGCCAGGCCGGGCACCGTGGAGAGGGCGAGCACCAGGGTGGGTGAGAGGCCCAGCTGCAGCAGCAGCTTGTAGATCAGGGCAACAGCCACCACCCCCGACACGATCCGGCAGGTGGGCATCACCCGGTTGCTGGTGCGCGAGAGGCGCCAGACGTCCTCACTGCCCGAGAGCCGCACCAGACCTTCCGACACCGAACGCCCCAGAGCTTCAAAAAACAGAAACACCAGCAGCACGAACAGGCTGAAGTAGGCGACTTCGAACAGCACCGTGAGCACCACCAGGGGCATGCCGGTGTAGTTGAGGTAGTCGTCCACGAACAACTCAGCGGCCTTGGTGGCGATCACCATCGGCAGCACCAGCACCACGCGCTTCCAGGCCAGCGAATCACGCATCCAGACCAACGCCGCATCCGTGGAGACAGTGCGGAACGAACGGATCAGCTGCCGGAACAGCAGCCCCAGCAACGCCAGCAGCAGGCCGATCGCCAGCACCGACAGCACCAGCCGGAACAGGGTCTGGCCGAACAGCACCTCCGTTTCCAGGCCGGCGCGAAGGCCAGCGGGAAGATTCAGGTACCACTTGGGCGGAAACAACCGGCCGGGAGTGTGGATGAAATCGGCGTAGAAAGTGCGGGTGAAAAAGGCCTGATCAGCGAGATCCTCCACCTGACGGCTCACCTGGGCGTACATGGCCGAGGCATTCGCCACCGTGGCCGCTGAAAAGTAGAAATTGCTGTTGCCCGGATCCTTCGCCAGCTGGCTGGTGAGCACGATCGAAGATCCCGGCAGCGTCCAGGCCTCGGTGTCTTTGGAGCGCTTGTCGTTCAGCGCCTTCATGGCACCGGCATCGGGGATGGTGATCACCTGCCGGCTGCTGTTGAAGACGAAATCGAGAACGTGCTTGAGCTGAATCGCGGCTTCATCCTTGAGGTACGGGCGCACGCCGAGCGGGAAGAGCGATCCATCCAGCGACGCCACCGCCGCATCGAAGAGCACCTCCACCTCCGCCATCTCAGCTCGGGCCTGGCGGTTCCAGAACAGGCCGCGATCGTTGAGGTGCGATGACTCCACGTCTTCGATCAGCTGCCCCACATCGGCCATCACGGCGTAGAAGTTGAGCAGGGTGTTTTGCGGTGAGTCCCCCACCACCTGCCCCAGGGGGGTGTGGCGCCAGAGATCAGCGCGCCGCTCCAGCTCGGCATGGAACGGCTGCTGCGCCAGCGGAATCACCGGCTGGGCACTGGCATAGCGCTGATCCAGGAGTTGATGCTCCCGGTTTTGAGAACCGGACCAGAGCGGCAACCCGGAGAGCAAACACACACTCAGCAGGCCGGCCAGAAAAGCAACGATCCGCTTGCCTCTGCGCACGCCCGCCATCGCCGTATCGATGGACTGACGCTAGCCAGAGCCTGCAGGACAAACTGCAACAACACCGCATCGACGCGGCCGCCGCACCGCTGCGAGCCACTCCATACAGTGATGACAAGCAGTGCCATGCGAGATGACGGCAGCTGACGGGCTCAGCCCACTCCCCGGCCGCACGGGACTGTTCATCGGCATCCGGGAATCCCTTGCCTACCTGAGGGACCCCGATCGCTTCATCGCCGAGCGCACCGAGCGCTATGGACCGGTGTTCGGAACCACGTTGTTCCTCAGGCCCACCGCCGTGGTCGGCGGCATTCAGGCCGTGGAGAACTTTCTCGAACAGGAGCGTTCCATCTCAGAGAGCTCCCTCCCGGCGGCCTTCACAGCCCTGCACACCCCCTACGGCGCCCTCAACCAGAACGGTTCGCGGCATCGCTCCACCCGCTCCGGCTATGCCCCGCTGTTCACCGGCAGCGCCTTCGCAGGCTTTCTGCCCCTGATCAATCAGCGGATCACCGCGTTCGTCGCCGCGACAGCACAACAGAGCAGCACCGCTATCGCCCGTGACTGCAAACGGCTCTGCCTGGATCTCTTCGCCGAGATCTTCGCTGGTGATTCACTCACCACCGAAGAGGCCGAGGCTTTCACCACGTACAACGACGCGCTTCTCAGTCTCAGCACTGCCCTTCCATCGTTCAGACGCGGAGAAGCGGCCCTCGCCAGGTTGCAGGGCGGAATGACCCAGCGGCTCGCGCGATTCCGCAGCGGAGACCTGCAGGGCAGTGCCTTCGCCGTGTTCAGCAGGAATCGCGACGAAACCGGACAACGCTGGAGCGGTGAGCGTATCGTCACCGCCACCGTGCTGCTGATCTGGGGTGCCTACATCGAGGTGGCCTCACTGATGAGCTGCAGCCTGATCCTCTGCCAAGAGCGCCCGGAGGTGCGGCAGCGGATTCTCACGGAGGCGGAGCGGCAGGGTCTGGATGGCCAAGACCTGCCTGGCGCCCTGGACGCCTGGGATCTGCCCTACGTGCAGGGTGTGCTGCGGGAGTCTCTGCGCCTGATGCCTCCCGGCGGCGGCGGCTTCCGGCTGACCTCCACTGACATCGCGATTGCAGGATTCCGGATTCCCGCCGGCACCGTTGTCACCGCCGATCCCAGGATCGGCAACAGGCTGGCGTCGTTGTTCCCGGAGCCCGAGCGCTTTGAGCCCGAGCGCTGGGTTGCCCCCGCCGCCACGAGGCAGGAAGGCAGCCGTTGCCCCGTGGCAGGCACCGCCCTTCGTCTGCCTAAGGGCGCTTGGTTCCCCGGAGGCACCGGCAACCACGGCTGCCCTGGCTTACCCCTCGCAGAGCTATGCAGCAGGATCTTTCTGGTGCGCTGGATGCAGGCAATCAGGAGCTGGCATCCAGCGGACGGCACCCCTGCTGCGGTGCCCTATTCCCTGATCCCAATCCGGATTCCAACCGATGACTACCAGCTGAACGTTGAACCGGTCGACTGATGGCGACATGCGAACCAGGGAAGCCAGAAGCCAACGGATTGATCCGCAGCCAACCGCTCCACGGCACAGCGGCATGCCGATGGAAGCAGATCGGCGATCGGATCGAAGCAGAAAGAAGACTCAGCATCCGGTGCCAGGTTCAGCTCCAGGCTCTGCAGCTGGGATGAGCCGGCGGGTGGGCACATCAGCCATCGCCCAATGGATGGGCCGGCGCTAGCCAGAGGTAGAAACCTCCCCACTGTGGCCGCTGTGCACTGCACCCAAGCATTGCCGTGAGCATCCCCCGGCTGCAACACCTATGGATCCAGGCCCACCAGCGGCTGCTGCAGGGGCTGGCCCTGGTGCTGCCCTTTCCCCGATCCAAGCTGCTGGTCGGTGCCGGCAGCAGCCGTCAGATGGCCAACGAGCTCCGCAGCCGGGGCTGGCGCCACCCGCTGCTGGTGACCGACCGAACGCTGATGCAGCTGGAGCTGCCTCGGCCCCTGCAGGACGCACTGGATGCAGCGGGGATGTCCTATGCCCTCTACGACCGGGTGCCCGAGAACCCATCCCTGACAAGCGTCGAGGCGGGTCTTCAGCACTTCCGCAGCCAGGGTTGCGACAGCCTGATCGCCGTCGGGGGTGGGTCCGTGATCGACTGCGCCAAGGGCATCGCCGCCCGGGCCGGCAATCCCTGGTTGCCCCTGAGCCGGATGGAGGGCCTGTTCCGGGTGCTGCTGCCGCCCCGTCCCCTGGCCTGCATTCCCACCACCGCCGGCTCCGGCTCAGAGGCCTCGATCGCTGCGGTGTTCACCGATCCGCACGCCAACCGCAAACTGGCGATCGCCGATCTCAAGCTGATCCCCCGGGTTGTTGCCATCGATCCGCTGCTGATGCTGGGGCTGCCACCGGCCGTGACCGCCGCCGGCGGCATGGACGCCCTCACCCATGCGGTGGAGTCGTACATCGGCCGCGGCGGCACCCCCTTCAGCCGCCGCAAGGCCATTGCGGCTCTGCGGCGCATCGCCGTCTGGCTGCCCCACGCCTACCGCCGGGGAGACGATCAGGCAGCCCGGCTGCAGATGGCACTCGCCGCCAACGACGCCGGCCAGGCCTTCAGCCGCACCAACGTGGGCTACGCCCACGCCATCGCCCATGGGCTCGGCTGCCATTACGGCATCCCCCACGGCCTCGCCAATGCCATGGCCCTGCCCTTTGTGTTGCGCTGGTCGAAACCGGCCTGCATAGAGCAACTCGCCTCCCTCGCCAGGGCCCTTGAGCTGGGCGGCACCGACGAGACCGCGCCATTGCTGGCGGAGCGGTTCATCGCCTGGATCGAGGCGCTCAACCGGCAGCTGGGCATCCCTGCCACCGCGGCATCGCTGCGCAGCGGCGACATCCCGGCGATCAGCCGTAGCGTGCTCCAGGAAGCCCATCCCGGCTATCCAGTGCCTCGCCTGCTGGATCAGGCCAGCTGCGAAGCCCTGCTGCGGCGCTTGCTGCCTGCAGCCGCCATCATCGAGGCCGCAACCGATCAGCACTGATGGCACCAGCCAGCGGCTCCAGGCCACCTCTGCTGCTGATTCACCCCATCGGCGTGGGGCTGTCTTCCCGCTTCTGGGACCGTTTCATCCGGCGCTGGCAGAACGATGACCCTGAAGCTGAACTGCTGGCACCGGATCTGATCGGCTGCGGTGAGGCCGCCTGCAGCCGCGATCCCCTCACCCCCCACGACTGGGCGAAGCCGCTTGCTGCCCTGCTGCAGAAGCGCAATGGCGGGCCCGCGGTGATCGTCACCCAGGGCACCTCCCTGCCGATCGCCCTGGCCCTGATCGAGCTGGTGCCCGATCTGGTGTGCGGCCTGGTGGCGGTCAGCCCACCGGGTTGGCGGGTGCTGCAGGAGGAGGTCCCGATCGAACGTTCACGCCAGCTCTGGCGCTGGCTGTTCCGCAGCCCGATCGGCAACATCTTCTATCTCTATGCGCGGCGGCGCAGCTTTCTCCAGTCCTTTTCCCGCAAAAACCTGTTTGCCGAGGCCGATGCCGTCGATGAGCAATGGCTGCAGACCCTGCGCGAGGGGTCGCGGTCCATGGACACCCGCTGGGCGGTGTACTCCTTCCTGGCAGGGTTCTGGCGGCGGGACTGGGAGCCCCGGCTCACCGGTCTGACCCTGCCGCTGCAGGTGGTGTTCGGGGGGTCAGCCACGGGGATCGGCCGCTCCCGCAGCTGGGATGATCTCGACGAGCGACTCGCCACCTACCGCCGCAAGCTGCCGGAAGCGGTGATCGACACCATCCCGGGACGAAATGTGCTCCCCTACGAGTCAACGGACGACTGCGTCAAATGCATCCGCCGCTGGCTCAACGACCAGCAACAAAAATGCACACAAATCTCAAACAAAGAGCCTTTAGGCCACAAGCAAATCTCCTAACCAGACAGCCTCAAAATTTCAGTTTTTGATCGTCGCACTACAAACCGCAATCCACGCAACAACACGACTATTGCTACAAATAACGACAACTCGAGATTAACAAATCAATCGACATTACTTTGACAATAAGAGACAGCAAAGAAAACTAAATTTCAAACGATCAGCACCTTAATGAGGGTGAGTTCTTGAACGCAGCAAATTCAGAATAATGGCAGCGATAGTCAGCGGCTGATACCCACCCCCTGGTCCGAGCAGGCCACCAACCGGTCTCAGACCAAAATCAATCAAAACCACACAGAGAACAGCCAGCGCGATAAACACTGACCACAAAGCCAACGTTGGTTGATCACTCCGACAGGCAAGATCCAGAAGACGAGGAAGAACGCTGCAGATCATCGGTAACGGTAGAAGCAACAGCGGCCACATCGAGCGATTCTCCGCAGCACCCACGAAAGGCGCCAACCACAGCACACAGAAAATGCCGCGGTGCAGGTTATTGATGATCCAGTTCATCGCTGTGCTGAGACAACCTGAAGACACACCGGAACGGTGGGCCCAAGGGTGAAGCCACGACGGCGTGGATGGTTTGGGCGATCACTCGCTGGGGTGAGCCTGAACTGGAATCCCCTCAACAGGCTGGCCAGGATCAACTTCATCTCATAAACAGCCAGAGCCGCGCCGATGCAACGCCTTGAACCGGCACCGAAACTCAGGAATTCATGGGAGCCGTAGCTGCGCCCAAGGAAACGATCGGGATTGAAGCGCAGCGGCTCGGGATAGAGGTCGGCACGTTCGTGCAGGGCCTGGATGCAGACCAGCAGCACATCACCGGGATGGAAGGCATAGCCCCCCAGCGTTACGGCGGCCTCCACCCGACGCGGAAACATCAGCATCGCCACCGGGTAAATCCGGAGCACTTCATTCACCACTGCCGAGAGATAGGGAAGCCTGGCGATCGCATCGGGATCGGCCGGTTCAGGAAGGGTCAGGAGCTCCTCCAGCAGTCGGTCCCGCACCGCAGGAGTGCGGTGGAGCCAGTGGAAGGCCCAGGTGAGCGCGGTGGCCGTGGTCTCGTGACCAGCGAACAGCAGAGTGAGCAGTTCATCGCGCAGCTCGTCATCGCTCACCCCTGGCCCTGCTCATCGGCTCAGGCCAGCAGCAGGCTGAGGATGTCGGCCGAGCCGTCGCGCTCGCCAGCCCGCTTCACCGCAGCACGGCACGCAACGATCTGAACCAGCAGCTGCCGGCGGATGGAAGCTTCCGCGGCCCGGATCCGGCCACCGGACTCCAGGGCCCCAGATCCTTTCGCAGGAAGGGGAAGAACAGCAGCAGCGACCCCAACCGGCTGGAGCGGATCCCCAGCCCCTCATGCAGCGCCCGCTCAAACCGGCGCATCGCCTCGCCCTCATGGAAGCCGAAAACGGCGGTGAGAATCACCCGCATGGTGATCCGCTGCATCCGTGTGCGGGCGTCGAAGACATCCCTAGGCTGAAGATCGGCCATCGCCTCCGTCGCCAGGGATGTGATCAGATTGCCGAACGCCTTGAGCCGTTCGCCGTGGAAAGGCGGCGTAAGCAACCTGCGGCGCTGCCGATGCTGGGCGGGCGCCAGCAGATTGATCGACTGCTGGCCAAGCATCTGCGACAG
This sequence comes from uncultured Synechococcus sp., assembly GCA_913057985.1. Lineage (GTDB taxonomy): Bacteria > Cyanobacteriota > Cyanobacteriia > PCC-6307 > Cyanobiaceae > Parasynechococcus. The sequence goes on along the minus strand of CAJXPL010000046.1, from coordinate 108 downwards.
CGGATTGATCCGCTGATTCCCTTTAAGATGCTGACTCTTAAGCAGTTGTTCAATCTCAGCGATGACAATCTTGACATTCTAATCAATGACAGGCGATCCTTTGAGAGG
>CAJXPL010000045.1 GCA_913057985.1 uncultured Synechococcus sp. | reverse complement strand
GCCCTGGCGCAGGTCATCGACGGCTTCTCGCCCGATCTGGTGGTGCTGGACGTGATGATGCCAAAGCTGGACGGCTATGGCGTCTGCCAGGAGCTGCGCAAGGAATCCGACGTTCCCATCGTGATGCTGACGGCCCTCGGCGACGTGGCTGACCGCATCACCGGGCTTGAGCTCGGTGCCGATGACTATGTGGTGAAGCCCTTCAGCCCGAAGGAGCTGGAAGCCCGCATCCGCTGCGTGCTGCGCCGGGTCGAGAAGGAGCAGGTGGCGGGCATTCCCAACTCCGGCGTCATCCAGGTCAGCGACCTGCGCATCGACACCAACAAACGCCAGGTGTTCCGCGGCGATGAACGCATCCGCCTAACGGGGATGGAATTCAGCCTGTTGGAACTGCTGGTGAGCCGTTCCGGCGAGCCGTTCAACCGCGGCGAAATCCTCAAAGAGGTGTGGGGCTACACCCCGGAGCGCCATGTGGACACCCGGGTGGTGGATGTTCATATCTCCCGTCTGCGCTCCAAATTGGAGGATGATCCTGCCAATCCCGAGTTGATCCTCACAGCTCGGGGCACCGGCTACCTGTTCCAGCGCATCGTCGATTCCGTTGCCTCCGAAGGACCCTGATCCCACCCCGGCCCCTCAGCCGCGGCATAAAACAAACCGTCCTCGGGCGATCCGTCGCCTGGTGATTTGGTATCGGCGCAATGCCGCCGTCACAACCATCGTTGATGGCGCTGCCAGCTCAGCAACGGCCGCGGGTTCGATGGCCGGCAACGTGGCCGAAACCGTTGTCTCCGGAGCAGGCACGGTGGCCAGCAGCGTGCTCCAACCGCTGGGGTTTGATCCCCTGCGCTGGCTGCAGGGGGGCACCGATGCCGATGAGATCGACGATGCAGAGCGGCTCTGGGTGGCCGTGGATGGCATGGGCGGTGACCATGCGCCGGGGCCGATCCTGGAGGGATGCCTGGACGCCATTGACCGGCTGCCGCTGAAGATCCGCTTCGTGGGGGAGATCGACCGAGTGATGGCTGCCGCCACCAGCCTCGGGCTACGCGAAGCCTTGGAAATTGCGCGTGCGGCAGGACATCTGGACCTGGTGGCCAGTGGGCCCTCCATCGGCATGGATGACGAAGCCACGGCGGTGCGGCGCAAACGGGACGCCAGCATCAATGTGGCCATGGACCTCGTGAAGAAAGGCGAGGCCGAGGCGGTGTACTCCGCCGGCAATTCCGGGGCGGTGATGGCCTCGGCGATTTTTCGGCTGGGACGGCTCAAGGGCATCGACCGCCCCGCCATCGGCGCCCTGTTCCCCACCAAGGATCCAGGCAAGCCGGTGTTGGTGCTCGATGTGGGCGCCAACATGGACTGCAAGCCCACCTACTTGCACCAGTTCGCCCTGCTGGGGAACATCTACAGCCGGGATGTGCTGCAGGTGAAACGGCCACGCATCGGCCTGCTGAACATTGGCGAGGAGGAGTGCAAAGGGAACGATCTCTCCTTGAAGACCCACGAATTGCTGCGGGACGAATCCAGGCTCCACTTCGCCGGCAACTGCGAAGGCCGGGATGTGCTTTCGGGCGACTTCGATGTGGTGGTCTGTGATGGATTCACCGGGAATGTGCTGCTGAAATTCCTGGAGTCCGTGGGCAGTGTTCTGCTGGGGGTGCTGCGGGCGGAATTGCCCCGGGGACGTCGAGGCAAGGTGGGATCCGCGTTTCTGCGCAGCAACCTGAAACGCATCAAAAAGCGGCTCGACCATGCCGAACACGGTGGTGCCCTGCTTCTGGGCGTGAACGGCATTTCCGTGATCGGCCACGGCAGCAGCAAGGCCCTCTCGGTGGTCAGCGCCCTGCGCATTGCCCACTCCGCAGCAAGCCATGGGGTGATGGACGATCTCGCCACGCTGCAACAGGGTTGTGATTGACTGACGCGAGTCAATCAACCTCCGTCTTGGTCGAGCCGCTCAGCACAACCAGGGGGGTGTTGTTCCGAGGGTCTGGCAGCGCGACGCCCAGCCGTTCGATCAGCAACGCCGAGCTCGGCGAGAGGGTTGAAACCAGCGACGAATGGATTCGGACGCGCACCGGGATTGCCACGCGACGGGTGGTCAACAGCGATGAATCCCTCGCCGAACTCAGCGGACTAGCGGCTGAACGGGCACTGGACATGGCCGGTTGGTCTGCCGACAGCCTGGATCTGATCCTGTTGGCCACCTCCACCCCAGACGACCTGTTCGGTTCGGCGCCACGCCTGCAGGCTCGTCTCGGTGCCACCCATGCCGTGGCCTTTGATCTCACCGCTGCCTGCAGTGGATTTCTGTTCGCCGTTGTCACCGCTGCCCAGTACCTGCGCAGTGGGGCGATGCGCCGGGTCCTCGTGGTGGGGGCCGATCAACTGAGTCGCTGGGTGAACTGGGACGATCGACGCTCCTGTGTTTTGTTCGGTGATGCGGCCGGCGCCGTGGTGCTGGAGGCTTCAGAGAATGGCCAGGACCATCTCGAAGGCTTCCTGCTGCGCTCCGATGGCAGCCGCGGCGGGGTGCTGCAGCTGCCCCAAGTGAACCAACGCCAGCCCCTTGTGGGAGATGCCAGCCATCAGTGCGGCGGCTTCGAGCCGATTCAGATGAACGGGCAGGAGGTTTACAAATTCGCAGTGCGCGAAGTGCCGGCCATTCTCGAGAAACTGCTTGCCCAGGGGGGCATCAATGCAGATGCACTCGACTGGCTGCTGCTGCATCAGGCCAACCAACGCATCCTCGATGCGGTGGGGGATCGCTTCTCGGTGCCCTCCGAGAAGGTGCTCAGCAACCTGGCCCACTACGGAAACACATCGGCAGCCACCATCCCCCTGATGCTGGATGAAGCCGTGCGCGATGGACGCATCCAACCCGGCCACCGCATCGCCAGCAGTGGATTCGGTGCAGGATTGAGCTGGGGTGCAGCCCTCTTCCGCTGGAGCGGGCCCGCCTAATCTCCGGCACGGTCTGCAGAACACAGCAATGGCGATCGCCTGGGTCTTTCCCGGTCAGGGCTCTCAAAAGGTGGGCATGGCAGAAGCGCTGCTCAGCGTCGAAGGCAGCCGAGAGCGTTTCGCCATGGCCTCCGAGCTGCTCGGGCGCGACCTGCTGGCGATCTGCCAGGGGGAAAGCGGCGGAGGTGATGGGCCGGATGACCTCAACGACACCCGCAACACCCAGCCCGCCCTGTTCGTGATCGAATCGGTGCTGGCCGACAACCTTCAGCAGCAGGGCCGCGAGCCTGCGCTGGTGGCCGGCCACAGCCTGGGCGAGCTGGTTGCTCTGTACAGCGCAGGGGTGTTTGGGCTGGAGATCGGTCTGCAGTTGATGAAAACCCGCTCAGAACTGATGGCAAACGCCGGGGGCGGCGCAATGACTGCCGTGATCGGCTTCGATCGCGCTCAGCTGGACGACCTGGTGGCCGCCACGGACGGCGTCAGCATCGCCAACGACAACAGCGATGCCCAGGTGGTGATCTCTGGCTCTCCAGAGGCCGTGGAACGCGTGAGTGGAGCCCTGAAATGCAAGCGCGCCATCCCTCTGGCCGTCTCCGGAGCCTTCCACTCCCCGTTCATGGCGGAGGCGGCTGAGCGCTTCGCCGCCGCGCTGGACAACGTGCCCTTCCTGGATGCCCGCGTTCCGGTGCTCAGCAACAGCGCCGCCAGCGCCAGCACCAGCGCGGAGGAGCTCAAACTGCGCCTGAAGCAGCAGATGACCACCGGCGTGCGCTGGCGCGAAACCATGGCGGCTATGACCGACAGCGGGGTGGACACCCTGGTGGAAATCGGTCCGGGCAACGTGCTCGGTGGCCTGGCCAAACGCAGCATGAGCGGTGTCACCACCGCCCAGATCTCCGGGGCTGGAGACCTCGGACAGTGAGTCAGTCCAGCCTCGTCCGCACCCCCAAGCCCAGCCTCACCTACCGGCTGGTCAGCAGCCTTCTGGTGTTCCCGGTCTTCCGCTTGCTGTTCCGCGGATCGACCTCCGGCAACAACCGAGTGCCCATGCAAGGGCCCCTTGTGGTGGTGGCCAACCATGGCTCGCACCTGGACCCGCCCTTGCTGGGCCATGCCCTGGGGCGCCCTGTGGCCTTCATGGCCAAGGCGGAACTGTTCAGCATTCCGCTGCTGGGACGCTTGATCCGGGCCTGTGGTGCTTACCCCGTGCGGCGGGGTGCCAGCGATCGCGAAGCGATCCGCACCGCCACCGCTCGCCTTGAAGAAGGCTGGGCAACGGGGGTGTTTCTGGACGGCACCCGACAGAACGACGGCCGGATCAACAACCCACTCCCCGGAGCGGCCCTGCTCGCGGCTCGCACGGGAGCCCCGCTGCTGCCGGTGGCCATCTGCAACAGCCACCGCGCCTTGGGCAGCGGGCGCAGCTGGCCGCGCCTGGTGCCGATTCAGCTGCGCATCGGCGACCCCATCCCAGCCCCGGCCAGTCGCCGCAGGCCTGATCTGGATGCCACCACTGCTCTGCTACAGGAACGCATCAATGCTCTGCTGGATCAGGGTCCGCAGCATCCCTGAGGTCGCGACCGGTCATCACCCACGCCACCGCACGAAGCCAATCACTCCATTGCTTGAGGCGCCCCTCCTGGGTGCAGTCCTCGCGGCAGGCCACGGGAACGCCGGTGAGCTGAATTCCGCGGCTGCCGGCCACCACCTGGCCCACCGCCATGGAGCGGGGCAGGTGGTCTTCGCTGGTCACCAGCAGAACATGGCGAACACCATCCGCCTGCAGCTCATCCACCACAGACGTGAAATTGCTGAGGGTGTCACGGGCCCGGTAATCCAGGGTGACGCGGTCGGGATTGAAGCGCTCCTCACTGAGCATCCATTCGGCGTACTCACGGTTGCTGCCGCCGCTCACCAGCAGGGGTAGATCGAGCTGACGCGCCAACCGGGCACCCATTCGTTCACGGTCCACATCCCCCCCGAGCACCAGCACCAGCTGCGGCGGGCTGCGATCCAACAGAGCTCGCCGATAGGGCGACAGCGGGCCGGGCCCCAACAGCCAGACCATCAGGCCAGCACCCAGCAGCAGCCCTGTACGCACGCCCGCCATCAGACCTGTCCAACAGGTGAGGTGGGGTAGATCGGCAGCACCTCAGCCCAGGGCATCACTGCCCCGGCAGCATGGCTGCGCTGCAACAGCTGCAGCAACCGCGCCACATCTGCTTCCACGTCCAGCTGCACCTCAACAGCAGGCTGGGGCGATGCCCCCTGAGGCAGCAAGGTCGGCAGGCTGAGTTCGTGCACCTGCCCGGCCGTGATCCGGTACTGACCACCCACCACCCCGCGCCGGGGCAACTCCTGGGTGATCCAGAACGGTTCCCCCTGCATGGCTTGGGGCAGTTGCCGCTCCAGGCGTGGTGCCATCAGGGCATAGCTGCTCACCCCCAGCAGGGGGCAATCCAGCTGTTGCGCCAGGGTGCGGGCCATCACCACCGTGAGGCGGGTGCCGGTGAAGCCGCCGGGTCCCGTCGCGACGGCAAGGCCCTGCAACTGGGGCCAACGCTCGGGCGGGAGGAGCCCCTGAACCCGCGAAATCAAGCTGTTGGAGAGGCCCCGGCCATCCGGATGGACCTGCACCAGGGGCTCTGGCCCGTGCTGCTGAGGATCCAGCAGCGCCATGCCAAAGCAGTCGGAACAGCTGTGCAGGGCAAGCAGCAGCGGTGGAGCCGTCATCGGGGCAGCTCCTGTCCAGGACGGCAACGCTGCCACCGGCCTGGATCCGCCTTGAAGCTGGAGCAGGAACGCACATCCCACTCAATCCCGGCCTGGCCATCGGGGAGATCCATCACCGACACGTGGATGCGGGGCGCGTCTGGCTCAAAATCCGGTGTCTGGGCTAGATGCGGAACACCATGCTGACGCTCAACTGCGTGATAGGCCTGACAACGGTCAACCCAGCTGCAATCCACGCAGATGCACATGCCTCCCAAGGCCGTTCACTCCCCCCATTCTGATGGCCCAAGGCTCCGGCAACGCATTGCTTGACCAGCTGCGCGAGCGACTGGCGCCAGACCAGTGGCCTCTCCCCCTGGCACGGCTTCCGGAGGGCACGGCGCTGGTGGGCGGCGCCGTGCGGGATGGCTTGCTGGACCGTCTCCAGGAGCAGCCGGATCTTGACCTGGTGGTCCCATCGGAGGCCATCGCTCTGACCAAGGCCCTGGCCCAGGAGCTCCATGGCACGTGTGTGGTGCTGGACGCGGAACGGAGCATTGCTCGGCTGGTGCTTGGGGGCTGGACGGTCGACATCGCCCGACAGGACGGAGACCGCATCGAAGACGACCTCTGGCGGCGCGACTACCGGCTCAATGCCATCGCCGTGTCGCTCCAGCCCTGGGGAGAGCTGTGGGACCCCACAGGAGGACTGAGCGACCTCCAGCAGGGCTGCCTGACCGCTGTCTCGGAGGCCAACCTCATCGACGACCCTCTGCGGTTGCTGCGGGGATTGCGGCTGATGGCGGAAATCCCTCTCACCATCTCCAGCCAGACCATGGCGTGGATTGAGCGCCATGCCGCACGGCTTCCGGAAGCGGCACCGGAGCGGATCCTGGCGGAGCTGCAGCGCCTGGTGCGGGGCGAACACGCTGACGCCGCGATGGCAGCCCTCACAAGCCTGCCGTTGCTGCATCCCTGGGCGGCCGGAGGCCAACCTCCCACGCCCGGCAACATCGATGGCCTGACCAGCGAGGAAGCCGCAGCAGGAGTGCCCTTGGCTCGACTGACGGCCCTGGTGAGCGATGAGGGGCTCAGCCAACTCCGCGCCAGTCGCGCCCTGCGCCAGCGCTGCAAACGGCTGCGGAGCTGGCAGCACCGCACCGGCCAGGCACCGGACGCGCTACCCGAGAGCGATCGACTGCAATTGCACGAGGAGCTGGAGGGGGATCTCCCCGCCCTGGCCCTGCAACTGCCCATGCCCGAAAAAGAAATCTGGCTGCGTCGGTGGCGCAACGCCGAAGACCCTCTGTTCCACCCAAGAAACCCGGTCAACGGCAACGGCCTGCTCACGGCCCTGGAGATCGAACCCGGCCCCCGTCTCGGACGCCTGCTGCATCATCTGAAGCTTGAACATGCCTTTGGACGCATCCAGACCCCAAGCGAGGCACTGAAGGAGGCCCAACATTTCTTGACCCGTAAAGCGAGGCTCTGTGATTAACTTTCCTGGTGTCAATGATGACGGTCAGACACCGACAGATCGCATTTCCTTTCCTTCATGAGCATCCGCCTGTACATCGGCAACCTGCCGCAGACCTTTGAAGAACAGGAGCTGGTGGCTCTGCTCAAGTCGGTGGGAGAAGGGATTCGGTTCAAGTCGGTTCTCGACCGCGAAACCGGTGCATGCCGCGGTTTCGGCTTCGCCAACGTGGACGATCCGAAACTGGCCGACGCCGTGATCGAAGCTCTCAACGGCAAGGAGTTCGGTGGCAGTGCCCTGCGGGTCGAGCGCTCCGAGCGACGCGACAACAATGCTGGCGGCAACCGTCGTGGAGCCCCCAATGCAGCCGGCCAGCCTCAAGTGGCCCGCAAGGCTGTGAACAAGGTGGTCCACAGCGATGCGAAGAGCGAAGGCGCTCCTGACCCCCGCTGGGCCGGCGAACTGTCCAAACTCAAGGATCTGCTGGCCAACCAGAAGACGGCGGTTTGATCCGTCGATGATCTGATCGAGGGATAAAGAAGTTCAACTTCACCCCTGCCGGTATGACCGGCAGGGGTTTTTAACGTGACTGAGCCAACAGGAATGAACGGGGCAGATCAAGCAGCTTGTTCACCTTGGCCACATAGGCACGGTGATTGAACACGTCGTAATCGACCCGTTCAATTTCATCCAGGATGCCGCGGTACAACCGCAACGACGTCCACACCGGCCAGCGCGCATCGGCGGACAGCCAACGGACCCCGGCTTCGGAGCGAGCAAACCAATCGCGAGCCCGCTCCAGCTGGAAGCGCATCAGCGCACGCCAGGCGTTATTAAGGGTTCCGGCCATCAACTCCTCCTCGGAATAACCGAACCGCTCGAGATCTTCCTGGGGCAGATAGATACGGCCACGGCCCCGGTCTTCCCCCACATCCCGAAGGATGTTGGTGAGTTGGTTTGCGATCCCAAGGGCGACGGCGGCATCGGACGTGTCCGGACAGTCGCTCCAGGGGGCTGAGGTGTAGGCCTGGTCGACGCCCATCACCCCCTGGGTCATCAGGCCAACGGTGCCTGCCACGCGATAGCAGTAGAGCTTGAGGTCTTCAAAGCGGGGGTAGCGGGTCCAGGTGAGGTCCATCCGCTGGCCCTCGATCATGTCGAGGTAAGGCTGAATGCCCTGGGGGAAGCGCTCCAGGGTGTCGACCATCACCGCATCCAGGTCGTCCTCCACCCGACCATCAAAGAGAGCACGGGTCTTTTCCTCCCAACGGTCGAGCCGCTCTGCAAGCTCCTCCACCGGACGCGCCTGAGCCTCCGGGCTGTCCATCAACTCATCCGTGCGCCGGCACCACACATAGATCGCCCAGATGGCACGCCGCTTCTCCGGAGGGAGAAGCAAAGTGCCGATATAGAACGTCTTGGCCCACTCGGCGGTCTCCCGACGGCAGGCCTCAAAGGCTGCGTCGAGATCCGGGGAGGCGAGGGGCATGGCTCAGGCCGTCACAGGCTCACTGGAAGAGGTCGATGATGCCAGCTGACCTGTCTTGCGGTCCACCGCACCGGCGCAGAGCTTGCCACTAAGAACAGCACCCTCCATCGAGGCGAGATAGCGCTGCATCGTGTAGTCGCCCGCGAGGAAGAAGTTCTTGATCGGGGTGGTTTGATCCGGACGCAGCTCCTGGCAGCCGGGCGTCGTCTTGTAGACGGACAAGGGCGTCTTCACGACCTTGTATTTGCGCAGGGTGGCGGGGTTGTCGCCACTGAAGTGGATCGGGAACAGCTTCTTGAGCTCGCCCATGGTGGCCTCAATGATCTCCTCATCGGGGCGGCCGATCCAGTCTTTGGCAGGAGCAAAAACCAGCTCAAGCATCGACTTGTCGGGGTCTTCGTACTCCTTGCAGGTGATGCTCATATCGGCATACACGCTGAGCAGGGGGGAGCGGCTGAACAGCAGATGGTCGATATCGGTGAGCTTGCGATCGAACCAGAGGTGCAGGTTGATCACAGGGACACCCCGGAGGCCATCCAACTTCTGGAACACCTCCATCTGCTTCCAGGGCTCGGGCAGCAGCAGCTTGAAGGGATCCACCGGCAAGGCACTGACGTAGGCATCAGCGGTGAGATCGAAGCTCTCCTTGCCCTTCACGCCACCGATGTGGAAGGCCGCCACCGAACCATCGGCATTGAGCTTGATCTCACGCAGGGGGCTGTCGAGGTGCACTTCACCTCCCAGTGATTCGATGTGCTCAACCACCGGCTGGCAGAGGCGCTCCGGCGGTGCACCATCCAGGAATGCCATCTTGGAGCCGTTCTTCTCCTGCAGGAAGCGGTTCAGGGCCGTGAGCACCACGGTGGCGGAGATCTCATCGGGATCGATGAAATTCAGCGCCTTGCTCATCGCCAAGAACACTTCATCGTTCACCCGTTCGGGAATGTTGTGGACCCGCAGCCACTCGGTCCAGGAGTATTTGTCGCACTCCTCGACATACCCCTGACCCCGGAGCATGGCGGGGACCAGTCCCAGGCCGAAGCTGATCTTTTCCGGCCAGGTGAGCATGTCGTTGTTGCCCAGAATCGCCGCCACACCGTTCACGGGTGCCGGCAGGTCGGGGAAATCAAAGCGGCTGTAGGTGCCTGGTTCATCCTGCTGGTTGAAGATCATCGAATGGCTCTTCCACTGCAGCCTGTCTTCGATGTTCAGCTCTTTAAACAGCTGCAGCATGTTCGGGTAGGCCCCGAAGAAAATGTGCAGGCCGGTCTCATACCAGTCGCCGTCCTCGTCTTTCCAGGCCGCCACCTTGCCGCCGAGAACATCCCTTGCTTCCACAACGATGGGGGTGTGGCCGGCATCCGCCAGGTATTTGGCACAGGAGAGTCCAGCAAGACCAGCTCCGGCGATAGCGACGCGCATGCGGCCGTCTCGAAAGTGAAACCAACCTTAAAAGGGCTTGACCCCCGTTCGCTTCTTAAAATCGTGTCAGCTTTCCCGTGGGCGCGTCTTGGCTGACACCCTTCTCAAGTGCACTACCCGCCACGTGCGCCTGTTCACAGCAGCACTTCAAGAGGAGGATCTGGTTCCTTCGGATGACCAACTGACCTTGGATCTGGATCCCGACAACGAATTTCTCTGGGATGCCGCCAGCCTCGCCAAGGTGCAGGGACGCTTCGAGGAACTGGTGGATGCCGCAGCCGGTGGCGAACTGAGTGACTACACCCTGCGCCGCATCGGTACAGACCTGGAGGGATTCATCCGGCAACTGCTCCAGGCCGGAGAACTCAGCTACAACCCGGATGGCCGCGTGCAGAACTTCTCCATGGGCCTGCCCCGCACTCCAGAACTGTTGTGACCGGCTCGCGCTACG
>CAJXPL010000044.1 GCA_913057985.1 uncultured Synechococcus sp. | reverse complement strand
GCTGGCCATGGATCTCACGCTTTATCTGCGGAGACGCGGTGGTTGCGGAGGCGTCGGTGAATCTGGTGATGGTGCGTGAGGGGCGCGTGCTCAAGCGCGTGCCGGCGCAGCTGCAGGAGGTGATGGATCAGCTGGTGCGCCAATCGCTCTGAATCGAACCCTGAGCCACCGCTGCCGTGCTAGTACGTATGTACTTGCTCGGGGCTGGTGCGGGGGTGGTGGTGGCTCTGGACCTGTTGCCCTGGCTTGGGCAACGCCCGCATGGCTGATCTGCGCAGGCTTTGCCGCGACCAAGCCATCGGCCCTGATCAGCTCTGGGGGTGGCCGATCGAACGCTTGGGCCAGGCGCTGGCTTGGCCGGCGCACTGTTTGCGCGACGTTGAGCGTTACAGGTTCGAGCACGGGGCTGCTCCGAAGCTTGACGTGCCTGCTTGTGTCCTTTTGCCGGGTGATCCTGATTGGCCTCGTTGCTTGGATGATCTGCACTCACCCCCTTCCGGGCTCTACGTCGAAGGGGATCGATCGCTGCTCCGGCACATCCATGCCCGCACGGCCATCGCGGTGGTGGGCACGCGTTCCGCCTCGGATCATGGTCTTGCCATGGCTGAAGAACTGGGCCGTGGTCTGGCTGAGGCGGGTTGGCCCGTCCTTAGTGGTCTTGCGGAAGGGATTGATGCTGCAGCCCATCGCGGCTGTTTGGCCAGAAACGGTGCACCCATCGCGGTGTTGGGGACACCCTTGGACCGTGTCTATCCAGCCCACCACCGATCGTTGCAACAGCAGGTCGGCAGGCAAGGGCTGTTGATCAGTCCGAGTCGGTCCGGCTGCCGTGTGCGCCCAGGGCACTTCGCGGCGCGGAACCGTTGGTTGGTGGCCTTTGCCCAGGCGCTCGTGGTGGTGGAGTGTCCGCAACGCAGCGGAGCATTGATTTCGGCCCGCTGGGCGAGCCGGTTGCAGTGCCCTATATGGGTGGTTCCGGGGGATGCCCGCCGTTGGTCCTGTCGGGGCAGCAATGCCCTGCTTCGCGATGGTGCAACTGCCTTGATTCACCCTGAGGATCTGCTCGCTTCCATTGGCGAGGGCCCGTTGAGGTCAGAGGAGTCACGCGGCAAGCATCAACGGTTGATGGAGGCCATTGGCTCAGGGGCGACCTTTGATCAGCTGGTGCTTCGTTTGCAGTGCTCTCCCGCTGAGCTGGCCCCCCAGCTTTTGGCCCTTGAGTGTCGGCGCGAACTGCTGTGTGAATCTGGATTGCATTGGCGCAAGCCTCGGCCTTGAGAGACTGCACAACCGTTGCCGGTACTGATGTGTTGCAGTGGCGGCGCCAACAACTCGCCCGGGGTGGCACCGCGGCTGATCTGGATTGGTTGCTTGATCTGGCCGCTGGTCTTCGTTGGGCCAGCCTGCAACGGCTGTTGCTGGACCCCACGCGCACCGTCGCCCTGGAGCAGTCCCTTGAGGTGCTCTCTGAGCTGTGGGAGCGTCACCTTCATGGGAATGTTCCCCTCCAGCACCTGGTTGGGCTCTGTCCCTGGCGGGATGTGCTGCTTGAGTCGTCGCCTGCCGCCTTGATTCCCCGTCAGGAAACGGAACTGCTGGTGGATCTGGCCATGAGCCAGTTCAAAGCCACCCCTCCCGCTCGTTGGGCTGACCTCGGCACTGGTTCAGGAGCCATCGCTGTGGCTCTGGCCCGTGCCTGGCCCACGGCACCAGGGCATGGCGTTGACCTCAGTTCCGATGCCTTGCAGTTGGCAGAACGCAATCTTGAGCGTTGCGCCCCGCATCACAACTGTTCGCTGCACCTCGGGTCGTGGTGGTCTCCCCTCAAGAGCTGGTGGGGAAGCCTGGATTTGGTGGTCAGCAATCCTCCATACATCCCCAGTGCTGTGGTTGACGGTCTTGAGGCTGTGGTGCGTGACCACGAACCTCACTTGGCGTTGCTTGGGGGAGCAGATGGCTTGGATGCGATCCGCACGGTGGTGGATGGCGCCCTAATGGGGCTGTCGCCTGGAGGTTGGCTTTTGCTCGAACACCACCACGACCAGAGCGCTCAGGCGACGCAGCTGCTGCGGGATGCCGGCTTGGTGGAGGTCAGAGCGGCCGCTGATCTTGAGGGGACCCTTCGCTTTGCGCTTGCTTGCAAACCTGCCGCATCAAGCTGATGCAACGCCTGCGATGAAGGAAGGATTCATGCCTGCTCCGGTTCTGGCCGCCTCCGACCTGACGCTGCGGCTTCGTGCCGGTGAAGCCGCCATCATTCCCACCGACACGCTGCCGGGCCTGGCGGTGCTTCCCGATCAAGCCCAGACCCTTTGGCGCTTGAAATGCCGACCAGCCGATAAGCCCCTCATTCTGATGGGGGCATCCGTCAATGATTTGCTCCACGAGGTTGAGGGGCCGTGCCATCGGGAGGTTGAAGCTTTGGCTGAGCGCTATTGGCCTGGAGCGCTCACGCTGGTGTTGCCTGCCCGTGATGGCGGTGCAGGCCGGTATCTCAACCCAGGTGGAACAACGCTGGGCTGCCGCATTCCGGCCTGTGAGCAGACCCGCGCACTGCTTCAGATCAGCGGGCCGTTGGCCACCACCAGTGCCAATCGCTCTGGTGAACCCGCCAGCATGACCGCAGCAGAGGCGGCTCTGGTTTTCCCTGATGTCGCGCAGCTGGGTCCGCAGCCCTGGCCTCAACCCTCGGGCCAGGCCAGCACGGTGTTGGTTTGGGTTGAGGTAGGACGCTGGCGCCTGGTGCGCCGGGGTGCTGTGATTCCAGCAGGGGTTGAGGTGCTCGAGTGATCTCGCTTGTTGGACTCTGCCTGCTGGTGATGGCCTTGCTTCATTGGGTGCTGGAACCCCTCGAAGCTGTCTTCACCTGGACGCTTCAACTGAATCTTCTCCCCTGGCTGTTGGGGTTGTTCTTGATCTGGCTGCTAGCGGGCGAATAAGACCGAAGCACGTCGCCCTGATCCAGATCAAGCCGGCTAACGGATTTGAACCGATGGCCTTCGCTTTACAAAAGCGCTGCTCTACCGCTGAGCTAAGCCGGCATGGGCTGCATCGTACCGGCTGCCAGGCGATTCAAGGCGGGGTCTTGATCGCTGATCAGCCAAAGCACCAGCTCGAGTCGATTGCGACATCCGCTTTTCCGGAGTGCCCTGCTGATGTGGCACTCAACGGTGCGATGACTGATCACCAACCGCTGGGCGATGGCTCGGTTGTTGAGGCCTTCGAGCAACAACAGCACCACCCGCTGTTCAGCGGGGGTGAGGAGGTTCGGGATTCGAGGTTTCAAGCTTGAGCAGGTTGCTGCTCAGAGGGTTCCACCTTTGCGGGTTGGGCGATCGGGCGACGGATCGGCAGGTTGGCCACCAGGGCGGTGACGCGATCTTCCGTCTCGAGGCTCACATCACCTTCAGCGAGGTCGATCTCCACGTAGCGGGCCACCACTTCGAGGATCTCGCGCCGCATTTGTTCGAGCAGCTCCGGATTGAGGTCACTGCGGTCGTGGGCCAGCACCAACTGCAGCCGCTCTTTGGCTGTTTCTGCACTGGCGGGCTGACGGCGCAGGAGTTTGTCGATGAATTCCTTGAGTGTCATCGCCTCAGAAAATCCGGGTTTGCATCAGCTTGCGCATCCTGGCGCGGAGGCCGCGGCGGGCCTGGGAGGGGTCCATCAGAGGAATGTCTTCACCCTGAAGCCGTTGAGCGATGTTGCCGTAGGCCTGGGCCGCTGGGGACGAGGAATCACTCAGGGTCAAGGGTTCACCGCGGTTGGTGCTCACGATCACCTGTTCGTCTTCAAAAACAAGCCCCAGAAGAGGTAACGCCAGGATGTCGGTGACGTCGTCCACTGAAAGCATTTCCTGGTTCGACATCATCTTCGGCCGCACCCTGTTGAGCACGAGCTGCACCGGCTGAACGCCCTGGGTGTTCAGAAGCCCGATCACCCGATCAGCGTCCCGCACGGCGGCCACTTCCGGAGTGGTGATCACCACTGCTTCTCGGGCTGCGGCCGCGGCATTTTTGAAACCGTCTTCGATGCCTGCCGGGCAGTCGATCAACACGTAATCGAACTGGCGTTCCAGCAGAGCAACGATGGCCTGCATGTCCTTGGGCTTGAGCCACTCGAGCATCCGAGGGTTGCCCGCAGGGAGCAGGGCCAGATTGGGCTCCTGCTTGTGCTTCACCAGGGCTTGCTCCAGCCGGCAGGTCTCGGCCAGCACCTCCTGAGCGGTGTAGACGATGCGGTTCTCCAGGCCCAGGAGCAGATCGAGGTTCCTCAGACCGAAGTCCGCGTCCAGAACCACGGTCTTGGCGCCTTGGCGAGCAAGGGCGATCCCAAGGTTGGCTGTGGTCGTTGTTTTTCCGACACCGCCCTTGCCAGAACAGATGAGGATGGTTCGGGTCGTCGACACCAGGGTTCTGCTTTGGTGCGGCCAGAATAATCTGGCTTTTGGGCCTGACAACGACGTCAGCGTTTTTGAAAGCTCTGGATGACGGCGGGTTCAATGGCGATCACGCCATCCTTGAGCTCGGCCTGTTCGGCCAAACCCGCCTGGGGCAGATCCTCGGGGCCTCGGGCGACAACGTCAGCAATCCTCAGTTGCAGTGGCCGCAGCTGCAGGGCAACGATTTTCGCGGTTGTTGACCCCTCACATCCGGCATGGGCCACGCCCCGCAGGCGACCCCACACCAAAACATCAGCGGCTGAACTGATCCGCGCTCCGGGATTCACATCGCCATAGAGAAGGATGGTGCGCTTGCTTTGGAGATGGTCACCGGAGCGCAGGGTTCCGTGGTGAAACAACAGCTCGGAAGGGGCTGTCGTCACAGGATTGGGCTGGAGTTCACGGCTGGACGGCGTGTTGGACCGGCTTGCGTCCAGTCCCAAGGCTGAAGCACTCACAACGGTCTCGGCTGCCTGGCCGGTGATGCGTCCGAGTTGATGGCCTGCCTCGCTCACGGCGGCGCACAAATCAGCGAGGTCGCTGCAGGTCAGGACCCAGTCCCCGCAATCGAGATCAACAATCGGCTGGGAACACCTGCTCAGCAGATCCGGCAAACGATCCCTCCAGTGATCAAGGCGCTGGTCGGGAAGCCTCAAGGTCATGGCTGCTTCACGCTGCTGCTGCTCGGGGCCATTCAACGTCCATCTCCTGCCTGAGTTCGTTGCTGATGTCGCGGGGGTGAATCAACCAGGAGGTTGCCGCCGGGGTCGCCAGACTTGCGACCAGGGGAGAGGCTTTCTCGAGGGCTTGGAGTTGTTGCCCGTCCCAGAGGCGCAAGCCGCCTCGATAGGGGTGGTACCCGCGCAGCTGTTGATGACGCAATCCGCAGCAGAGTTCAGGGTCGTGGCCATGACGATCGGCCAGACGCCTTGCTGTTGCGAGCAATTGCAGTTGATCCGCCGGGGAAAGATGTTCAACGGCCGTTGCTTTGAGCAGGCGTCGATCCAGGAAACGCCCACTCAGTTCAGCCAGGGCTGCTGGCGCTTCGGCTTGCCAGCGCTGGAGGTGGTAGCCGGTGCGTTGGTCATCGTTGGCGAGGAAGTCCTCCAAGGGAATCTGGTCTGGTTGCCAGAGCCAGTTGGCCATCACCTCATCAGCCCACACCTGCTCAGGCCCCAGTTGTCGTGCCGTCAGGATGAGTTTTTCCAGCAGCCAGTTGCACACCACATTCAACCGGTGGTTGTAGACGCTCCTGTACATGAGGTTTCTCACCACCAGGTAGTGCTCCACAGCCATCAGACCCTTGGGATGAATGGCCATGTCCCCGTCAGGGGCCAGGGTCAGTGCTCCCAGGATGCGGTCGAGATCCAGTTGCCCGTAGCGCGTTCCGGTGCTGTAGCTGTCGCGCAGGAGGTAATCCAGTCGGTCACAATCCAGCTGACTGCTGACCAGGTGTTTGATCAGGGGGTGAGGGCTGCGTCCATGCTCCAGCAGGTTCGCCACCGCCTCAGCCGTGCCGGATGCATGGCTCTCAAGACAGTCATGGATCTCTGGGTGATGCCGGATCACCCGCGCGGACCACGCTTCATGGCGCAGGCCAAACATCTCTTCGCCGGTGTGGCTGAGGGGGCCATGGCCAATGTCATGGAGCAAAGCAGCTCCGTAGAGCAGCCCCCGATACGTCTCCAACTCGGGTGCCAACGGCAGCATCCGCTCAAACGCACGGCGTGCCAGATGAAAGACCCCCAGCGAGTGGGTGAATCGACTGGATTCAGCGCTGTGAAAGGTGAGGTAGGCCGGACCCAGCTGGCGGATGCGTCGCAGGCGCTGGAATGGCGCCGTGTCCACCAGGTCCATCACCATTCCCTCGGCTGGGGCTTGGCGGTCAAGACCAATGCCGCGATGCAGAGGGTCGTGATAGGTCCGCTGGCTCATGCCTTAGTGTCGTCAGCGGGTTGTTCCAGCAGGGCCTCCATCCATTGCTCAGCTTCCGAGAGCCAGCGATCACCGTCACCGCCGGGGTTCAGGGGTTCTGGATCTGATAACCCACGATCGGGAGCGATGCCTTCCCCTTGGATGTCCCGTCCACTCGGTGTCACGTAGCCAGCAACGGTCACGGCGAGGCCGCTGCCATCACTGAGGTTGGTCAGCGTTTGAATCAGCCCTTTGCCGAACGTCTGTCCTCCGAGAAGGGTGGCGCGTTCGTTGTCCTGAAGGGCGCCAGCCAGGATTTCACTCGCACTGGCTGTCCCTCCGTTCACAAGGGTGACCATCGGTCCGTCGTACACCGTCTGAAGACTGGCCTGGATGGTGTCATTGATGCCCTCGCGGTTGCGGGTTTCAACGATGGCGCCACCGGAAAGGAAGTCGTCGGCGACCGCCAATCCAGCGCTCACCAAGCCGCCTGAGTTGTTGCGGAGGTCGAGCACCAATCCTTCGATCTCTTTGTTTTGCAGTTCTGAAAGGGCTTCTTTCACCTGTTCGGGAACTCCTTCGCTGAATTGGGTGATCCGCAGATAGCCAAGGGTGTGACTGCCGCTGCGCAAGCGTCTTGTGCGCACCGGCCTGAGGTCCACGCTGCGGCGTTCCAGGGTCAGCTCGTTTGTTTCACCGCTGCCGTTGTCCAGCGTCAGCACCACCTGCGAACCCACGTCTCCACGCAGCGCTGCCACGGTTCCTTCCAGACCCAGATCCACCACGTCCTTGCCGTCAACAGACAGCAATTGCGTGCCACTGGTGATCTCCGCCTTGCCGGCAGGTGAACCCTCGAGGGCAGAAATCACCACAACACCCTTGCTGCTTTCATCCGCCCCGAGTTGCAAGCCCACACCGCTGAGGCTGCCGTTGGTGCTGTTCTTCAGCGCCGTGTAGTCCTCTGGACGAAGCAGCCGCGTGTAGGGGTCGCCCAGCTGAGCCAGCATCGATTCGATGGCTGCATAGGCATCGTTGCTGCTCTCGATGCTGCGTTCCATGGCCTTCTGTCGTTGACGCTTCCAACGCACCGCATCAAGTTGCTCTGGGTGCCAAAAGCCCTGGTTCACAAGCCGCCAGCTGTCCACCACGAGCTGTTGTGTGTCGCTAAGTGCAACGGCTGTGCAGGCGCTGCCCAGCACCAAAAAGCAGCAAAGAGACGCTGCGATCAGTTGCCTCAGCGCCTGAAAACCTCTGCGCCGCAGCCAGTCTGAAAGATCGTTAACAGTTGGATACATCGCGGTGGGTTCGCCTCAGTGGCAGAAGCGTGCTCAGTAGACTTTCGCAACTCGAGCCCGCTTGTGCATGGCGAACTCATCACCGGTTTACGACTGGTTCCAGGAACGTCTGGAAATCCAGGACATTGCTGACGACATTGGTTCCAAGTACGTGCCCCCCCACGTCAACATCTTTTATTGCCTGGGGGGCATCACGTTGGTGTGCTTCCTGATCCAGTTCGCGACTGGGTTCGCGATGACCTTCTATTACAAGCCCACCGTTGCTGAGGCTTACAAGTCGGTCGAATACCTGATGACCGACGTCAGCTTCGGTTGGCTGATCCGCTCTGTGCACCGCTGGAGCGCATCAATGATGGTGTTGATGCTCATCCTCCATGTGTTCCGCGTGTACCTCACCGGCGGCTTCAAGCGTCCCCGTGAGCTCACTTGGGTCACAGGCGTGACCATGGCAGTCATCACCGTGTCCTTTGGTGTGACCGGTTACTCCCTCCCCTGGGACCAGGTTGGTTACTGGGCCGTGAAGATCGTCTCCGGCGTCCCTGCTGCCATCCCTGTTGTTGGCGATTTCATGGTGGAACTGCTTCGCGGTGGCGAAAGCGTTGGCCAGGCCACGCTCACTCGCTTCTACAGCCTTCACACCTTCGTGATGCCCTGGCTGCTGGCGGTGTTCATGCTCATGCACTTCCTGATGATCCGAAAGCAGGGCATTTCTGGTCCCTTGTGATCTGCGTTCCTACTGTTCCCTCAACACCTGGACTAAACGATGCACATTCTCAAGAAGCCTGATCTCTCTGATCCCAAGATGCGGGCCAAGCTCGCCAAGGGCATGGGTCACAACTATTACGGCGAGCCTGCATGGCCTAACGATCTCCTCTACATCTTCCCGGTGGTGATCCTCGGCACCATCGCCTGTGTGGTTGGTCTGGCCGTCCTGGATCCAGCCATGCTCGCTGACAAGGCTGATCCCTTCGCCACCCCTCTGGAAATTCTTCCTGAGTGGTACCTCTACCCCGTGTTCCAGATTCTGCGGGTTGTTCCCAACAAGCTTCTGGGTATTGCTCTGCAAACCCTAGTTCCCCTGGGCCTGATGCTTGTTCCTTTCATCGAGAGCTTCAACAAGTTCCAGAACCCTTTCCGTCGTCCCGTGGCGATGACTGTCTTCCTGACCGGAACCCTTGTCACCATCTACCTCGGTATTGGTGCAGCACTTCCGATCGACAAGTCCCTCACCCTCGGACTGTTCTGATCCGTTCTTTGAGTTCAGCTCATAGACCCCGGCTCGTCGAGCCGGGGTTTTTTTGTGCCATGGCTGCGGTGGTTCGTCAGTGACCCATCGATTCGTCGAGGTTGAGCATCAGCACGTCGTCTGGGTTGACGTGGAGAAAGTGGTGCATCAGCAGAAAACCAACGATGGTCCAGGTCTGATAGGTGCGTGATTGCTGTCCAACCCAGGTTCCCGTGGGGCCATCGAAATATTCAGCCCACTGCTGACGGGGCAGTTGGTTGAGATGGCTCCAGTAGCACTCGTCCAACAGTGTTTTCATTTGCCCCATCAGCAACACGTCGGCCTGGGGATTCAGCCGTTCGTGCAAAAGGATTGACGCTCCAAAAAACCAGAGCAGGCTCGGCCAGTGGCCACCGTTGTGATAGCTCCAGGGCCAGTTCTTGGGGTCGGAGCCCGTTTTGTTCTCCCATTCCACGCCCTCCATGGGGGGATGACAGATGCGCATCGGCATCTGGGCCATGAGGTGGTCACGGTTATGCAGCACTAGTCGGAACAGGGCCCGTTGCTGTGGCGCGGTCAGCAACCCGAACAGTGATGCCAGGGAATTTCCCAAGGAGTAGAAGCGGAAATCCGGTCGTCCGGTCCGCATGTTGCCGATCATGTAACCGCCACGGTTTTCGAGCCAGTCCTGCAACCAGTCGGGGATGACCTGGGGTTGAACGTTGAATTCGTTGTGGTGCTGGTTTTCGCCGTACTGCTCCGTGGGCCGTCGCCGAAGCACTTGCATCGTTTTGCTGGTCACCCAGTAGTGCTTCAGCAGGAACTGCCGCAAGTCATGGGTCCATTGCCGGCTCAGCCGCAATCGTTCCCCCAAAAGAACGCTGTTCTCGTGGCGTTGGCAGAGTTCCATCAGCCCAACGCAGCTGCGCAGCGCTGCGAAGAGCAGCACCTCCACTTCCAATGGAGCGCCCCACACGTCCATGGGGCGATCAATCATGAACGCGCAGTCGGGAACGAACAGCACCGGTGTGCCTTCGAAGCTGGGGTGAAGAACCAGATCGAGCAGCAGTTGCAAACCGCGTTGCACTTCCGGACTGCGACCGAAGTCGACGTTCCCACTGCGTTTGACGTAGATCCAGCAGAGAATTGGCCACCAGAGGCTCGCATCCACTGAGGTGATGCGACCGATCGAGCGCTGGCCATAGTCAGCAACCAGTTCTCCTTCTTCCTCCACAAAGCTGGTGGGGAAGACACCGCGGGTTTGAACGTTGGTGCTTTGGAGCTGAAGGCTAACGCTCAAAAACTGCTTCACGATGGCGAAGCGGCCTTCCAGCATCAGGTAGATCATCACGGGAACGTTGTCCCGCAGGAAGATCTCGCCGTAGTTGAGGGCGTCGTCAGCGCGGCGATGTTCCATCGCGGCAACGCTGCCGGCGAGTTCTCCCTGTACGCCAATCAGCGTGGCTTCGAAGTGTTCCCGTGCTTTTTGCAGCACCTGCTCTTCGTTTGAGTTGGGGCGGAAACGCTGGCTTTGTTCGGTGAAACGCGTTGGCATTGCGGTGACCTCCAAATGAAACGTAGTTCTGGCAATGGGTTTCGCCAGTGGAAGCAACCCTTCAGATGTTCCGTGGGGTGTGCATGTTGCAAGAAGAGGGCTCAGTGGGTTATGGTTT
>CAJXPL010000043.1 GCA_913057985.1 uncultured Synechococcus sp. | reverse complement strand
AACCAGCCGAGCTGCTGAATGGGAGTGCGGCCCGCCAAGGCCATGTGGCACCTGCGGCCGTTATAGATCGCCAGATAGCGCGGCAACCACTGGTTCCGTTCCCCTGAGGTCTGGAATGGCATGGAGTAAGCCCATTCAGCCAGCAGGGTCTTGATGAACCGCTCCGCCTTTCCGTTAGTTCTGGGTGTGTAGGGCCGAGTGCGTTTGGGCGTCAGGCAGCGCACAACGACCAAAAGCAGTACGCTTTGACGTACGGGCAGCAGGAACGCCATGACCACCGTTTCAGCCACAGAAGCCCGCAAGCGGCTTTACGCCCTGATCGATGAGGTGGGTCAGTCCCACGAGCCCGTGCAGATCACCGGCAAGCGGGGCAATGCTGTCCTGCTCTCGGAAGACGACTGGCGCGCCATCCAGGAGACGCTGCATCTGGTCTCGATTCCCGGTATGCGCGAATCGATCCTGGAAGGCATGGCCACGGACCCCTCTGAGCTGAGCAGCAAACCGGGCTGGTGAGCTGGACGGTTCTGTTCACCAAGCAGGCCCAGAAGGACGCCCGCAAACTCGCCTCGGCCTCTCCAGCGCTCAAGCAGAAAGCCCAGGCCCTGCTGGAAGTCTTGGCCGTCGATCCCTATCAGCAGCCACCGCCCTATGAAGCCCTCGTCGGGGAGCTGCGCGGAGCCTGCTCACGGCGCATCAACATCCAGCACCGGCTCGTCTACCAGGTGCTGGAGGAGGAGCGGATCGTGAAGGTATTGCGCCTTTGGACCCACTACGAGTAGGCGCGCCGTTCGCGATCAGGACGTATTGGCGGCCGAGCCAGATCTGTCAATACAAGGCAGCTATTCGCTGATCTGCGAATACATGCCCATCGCTGACGGCCAGTCCGGCAACAGGAGGCATGGCCTCCTCCCCCAGCGAACACGAAATCCAGCAGCGCATCCGCCTGGCCTGCGGCCGCGGGCCGGTGCGGCTGTGGCGCAACAACACCGGCGCCCTGGTCGATCAGCAGGGGCGCTTCGTGCGCTTTGGGCTGTGCAAGGGCAGCAGCGATCTGATCGGGCTGCGGTCGCTGGAGGTCACTTCAGAGCTGGTCGGCCAACAGCTCGCGCAGTTTGTGGCCCTGGAGGTCAAGACAGCCCAAGGCGTGCTCAGCCCTGAGCAGCGGGCCTTCCTGCGGCTGGTGAAGCAGCTCGGGGGCCTGGCCGCAGCCTGCCGCTCTGTGGAGGAAGCCGAGCAGTTGCTTGGCGTGCCGAGGCAAGCGCCGCTGGGACACTGATGGATCCGGCAGAAGTGCAGCAGCGGCTGAAGCGTCTCGCACAGGCCCATCCCGGCGAGCACGCCTACACGCTTGCTTTGAAATTGCAGGCAGAGTCAGGAAAAATCATCACTTGGCAGCTTGCCAAGCAGATCCTGCAGAGGCTCGGACATGATCAGACCTGATATGCCAGGACGTGTCAGGAGGTGACTAGGAGTGCCAAGTTTGCCGTATGGTTCGAGAAATCCCATTCAGGATCCTGAACGTGGCCATCACCTACGCGGAGCTGCTTGAGCGCCAGGAGGAGAACCGCGCAGCGTTCGGTCGGATGCTGCTGAACTGGCGAAGAACCAACGGCTGGACCCAATACACCGCCTGCAACTGGGCGGAGGAGGCCGGGTTCGAGGCGATCTCCTACGGCAACCTCTCGGTGATCGAGCAGGGCAAGGCCGGCGAGCTGCGCCAGAAAGCCTTCTGGCAGCTGGGTGAGATCAATCGCCGCATCGCCGAGAAGGATTGGGGCTCGGTCAAAAGCCAGGCCATCAAGGAGAAGCTCGAGGGCGCCATCCCGCTGGGCGACGACGACTGCCCGGCCTGGACGCCGCTGGAGCTCTGGGCCTGCTACTGCGGCCTGAGGGAGGTGCCGGAGGCCTTCCGCACCACGCCCGCGCCGACCGTTGGTCAGCGCAAGGCCACGGAACTCTCGACCAAGTGGCGCAACCAGATGCGCCGGGTTGTCGACGAATACGGCCTTGAGCCCAGTGACGCCCTCAACTCCCTGGCACTCGAGGCCAGCGAAGAGCACCGCAAGCGCTTCTTTGCGGTGCTCACGGGCTTCGGCGACTACAAGCCTGAGGAGCTGGCCCCGCTGTGGATCGAGGGCGACCAGTACCTGCCCAAGCGCTGGCTGGACCAGTGGGAGGCAGCCAACAGGAAGGGCAGCAAGCCCAGCGGCCGCAAAGGCAAGAGACAAGTTTCAATCTAAAAGCTAGGGATTAACAGCCGCTAAGAGTACTGCTTCCAATAAATAGCCCTAAGATCCGGATCAGCGGGCAACCGCCCGATTCGATCCGCCATGGTTCCACCATCCAGGGCCGCGGACGCCGAGCCCCTGCCGGCTGACCTGGGCCACGCCACCCCCGAGCAACAGCTCACCCATGCCCTGGCCTGCTTCCAGGCCGAGGTGTCCCCCATCACCGCTGCCGATCTGGCGGCGGTGGTGCACTCAGCCGGCCCCGCTTTCCGCAGCGGCATCAGCTGGTCCGCCCAGTTGCATGAGCAGCAAGGCCGCTCCAGGCTGCAGGTCACGGTGATGCATGTCGCCGGTGCCGAGCTCTGCAGCGAGTCCTGGGCTGATGAGACCAGCGATCTGGCCGAAACCACCGGCCTGATGCTGGCGATGCTGCTGGGCATTCCTGTGTCTCTACAGGCTTGGGCTGTACAGCCTTGTTCTGCGGATTCAGAGCAGTCTGACGACAAGCACGGTGAGGGCATTGCTCAGCAGACTTGCTCTGATCCGAAGGCCGAGGGCCCATCGCCGGAAGAGTCGCTTCCCTTGGCTGACGCCAATGGTGACGGAGCACCTGCGGGCGGTGATCCAGGCCTCGCTCCCCTCACCCCTGAAGAGGTCAGCGAGGTTCACCGCCGCGTCCTCGAACTACACCAGGCCAGTCGCCAGGCGCTGACCAAAGCCTTCCGCGAGCACTTCCAGGTGCCGCGCAATGCCCGCTCCATCGGGGATCGCATCACCCAACGGCAGCACAGCGACTTCATCGAGCTCTTCCTCCCAGAAGCGCAGGGACAGGTGCAAGCGGAAGCTCCTGCGGAGCCAGGCCCATGAGCAAGAGCCATCGCCCCCGGCCGCTACGGCGAGCAGCCCCGCTCCCAGGCCGGTCGCCACTTCATCCAGACCCAGGTGTGCACCGATGTGTACCTGCGGGTTCGCGAGGTGATGGAGCGCCACAACCTCTCGGCCAGCGGCGCGGTGCATCACCTGCTGCGTGAGCACTTTGGCCTGCCGCCCCTGCCTTCCCTTCGATCAACAACCCATTTCCACCGATTCACCCCATGGCTAAGGACATCTTCCGCACGCCCCTCGCCGAAGTGCGCAGGGCTCACCTGATAACCCCCAGGCACCAGCTCGACAAGAGCAAACCCAAGGCCTGGACAGCTGACTTGCTGCTCGCCAACGGAGACGAGAAGGCCCAGGCCTTCCTGCTGGCGATGGAGGACCAGTTCATCGCCCTGCACGGCAGCCGCAAGCGCCGCGCCGAGAAAGGCTTCCCCTGGAAGGCCGATAAGGAGAAGCCGAGCGAGATCACCGTGGTGCGCTTCAAGGTGCCGAAGTTCCTGCGGCGCGATGGCTCGCTGTCCGAAGGCCCCCGCATCGTCGATGCCAAGAAGCAGCCCTGGGATGGGGCCGCCATCGGCAACGGCTCCAGGGTTGTGGTGGCCTTCGACATCGACGACTGGGACGGGGAGAACGGCTGCGGCATGACCTTCCAGCCCCGCGCCGTCCAGGTCGTCGAGTTCGTGCCCTACGAGCAGGTCGACCCCACCGACGGGTTTGAGGAGGTCGACGGCTACACCACCACGGCCGCTGCGGCAGCCAGCGGTTGGGCGACGGATGGCGACGACGACGAGGAGGCGCCCTTCTGATGCCACTCGATCATCAGGACCACAACGCCGGGGCCTGGAGGGGCAGGCCCCCTCACCGGCCCAGTCCCCAGCTGCCTGCCTTCTGCCGCAGCCGCCGGCAGCCAGCACAAGCACCATCACACCGCTTTCAGACCGATGAACAAGACAACGACGTCATCCCAATCCACTGCAGCTCTCGCCTCGATGGATCACCCCGCCCTGGTCTCCCGCTCCTGGAACGGCACGCCGATTTCTCGGCGCACCATCGATGGCTACGTCAATGCCACCGCCATGTGCAAAGCCAATGGCAAGCAATGGTCGAAGTACCGGGAAAGCGACCGCTGCCAGACCCATCTCGATGCCCTGGCTGAAACCTCCGAAATTCGGATGTTTGACCTGATCGAGTCCCGCCAGGGCCAGGGCGGCGGCACTTGGGTTCATCCCCAGGTCGCGGTCGACCTGGCCCGCTGGATCAGTGCACCGTTTGCGGTGTGGATGGACGGCTGGTTCCTGGAGAGCATCCAGCATCCCCAACCGACACCGGTGCAGGAAAGCACGCTGCAGCTCAGGGAAGCCGAGGTAATCACCCTGGTGGAGCGCAGCATTGGCTTGTTCGAGCAACTCGGCGGCCTGGATGAACGCGACCAGCTCCTGTTCAAAGACATCGTGCGCAGCAACGTGCTCACCGTGAGCTCTGGACTGCTGCCTGGCACCCCCACCGACGACGTGCTGACCCTCAGCGATGCCTGGCTGGAGTTGTTTCAGCAAGTGCTGCCGCGCACGAAGTACCGCTCGGCCGGGATGCTGGTGGCCGAGGCCTACCGCGAGGACTTTGGCCAGGAGCCGCCGCTTCGCCAGCAGTTCGTTGATGGGGCCCCACGTCAGGTCAAGAGCGACAGGCGTTCCTGGCTGATCGACACCCTCAAGCGCTTCCGCGCCCAGCTGGCAGGGGGCTGATGGACACCACCACAACGCCAACCCGCCAGCGGGTCTGGGTCACAACAGCAGAAGCATGCGCAGCTCTGGGGATGAGCCGCGAAACCCTCCGCCAGCTCCGGCTGCGGGGGGTGCTCACCCCGGGCAAGCACTACCGGCGCTGGGGCTGCACTCAGGGCCGAGGCCCCCTGCAGTGGCATCTCGAGAACGTCGAGGCCACCATCACAGGCTGGAGCCGCAGTCACTTGTAGAGGTCAATGGCCGCAATGGATATGCAGCCCACCTGAGCAGGCCTGGGCCCCTGCAGGCAACGCCCGCACTGCCTCGATGCCCTTGCGGATACTGCGATTGCTGCGACTATTTCGATTATGATTCAAGTGGCCTTCTGTTCCTCCCGCCCATGGCCTTCGCTCTCCCTGGCTCCATTGAGCCCGTGATCCCCACGGCTGAGGTGGCTGAGGCCGCAGGGGCGAGCCTGCGCGATCTCGCCGGCTTCCGTGCCAGCCACTGCCTGCGCAAGGCCAGCCTGTCCCTGGATCTGGAGGACGGCAAGCACGCATCCGTTCCCATCCCAGCCGCGGTCCTGGAGTTGCTGCAGGGAATCCTGGTGCAGATGGCCCAGGGCAATGCCGTCACGCTGGTGCCGGTGCACACCGAGCTCACCACCCAGCAGGCCGCTGATCTGCTGAACGTGTCGCGGCCCTTCCTGATCGAGCGACTGACGCAAGGGGAGATCCCCTTCCGCAAGGTCGGCACCCACCGGCGCATCCGCCTGACCGACCTGATGGCCTACAAGCACGGCATCGATCAGCAGCGAGCCGCAGCCCTCGATGAGCTGGCGGCCCAGGCCCAGGAGCTGGGCATGGGCTACTGAGGTGAATCGCTTCACCGTCATCTACGACGCCTACGTTCTCTACCCCGCTCCACTTCGCGATCTGCTGATGCGCCTGGCGCTTACGGATCTCTACCGGGCTCGCTGGAGCGACCAGATTCATGAGGAGTGGATCACGGCCGTGCGGCACTACGCCGCTGAGCTCTGAGCACGTAGCCCCTGGCCCAGCCGTTGTTCCGCCTTGGCGAAGGCGTCATCCACCACGTCATCCCCGCACCAGCGGCTGTAAGCCGCCAGGTGGGTCTGAACGCTGTGACCCATCGCAGCGGCCACCACCTTGGGCGGCAGGTCGCAGATCACGTGGGCCCGGTGGGCGTAGCCGTGCCGGCAGGAGTAGGGCACCAGTTTCTCGCCCTTGGCCTCGTACTCACGCCGTAGCTCCTTCCAGAGCGGTCGATTCATCAGGTAATGGCCCACGTAGCCACCGCCCAAACCAGGCTGCATCGGCGGCAGCTCCTGGGTTGGGAAGCGTTCCTCCAGGCGCCAGCCGTCTGCCCAGTCATCACAGGGCAGCGGGCGCAACACCCTTGGCTGGGTCTTGCCGCGGGAGGCGACCTTCTCATACATGCACCAGAGCCGACCCTGGCGGATCTGCAGATGTTGGAGCTCCTCCGGGCGCAGTCCGTAGGCCGCCATCAGCTGAAAGGCAAAGCGCCAGCGGGCATCCGGAATGGCCCGCACCAACGCAAGGATGTGCTCCACCTCCAGGGGCGTCGTGATCGCTTTCGCCGCACGCGATCGGCCCACGAACACCGCCAGATCCTGAGGCGGCTCCCAGTCCTCGCCCAGCCGCCGGTCCGCAACGGCCCAACGCAGCAGGGCGGCAGTCGACTGAATCTGAATCTGGCGGGTGCGTCCGCCCGGCTTGTCCGCCCAGATCCGGGCCAGGGTCTCCAGCAGCTGCTTTGCATTCTGCGGCGGGGTAACCGCAGCCACCGCACCGAGCACGTGGTTCATGTGGTGCCGGTAGACCCGATGCCAGGTCGACGGCTTGATCTCGCCGCTGATCAGCTTGTGCTCCCGGAAAGCAGCGATCAGCTCTTCCCAGTCCGCCGGGGCCAGCACTGCCGCCATTCCCCTGTGCCTGGGCCTGCCGGGGTGCCCTGTCTAAGTACCGCGGCCTGAACCGAACTCCCCCTCTGCGGCCCTCGATCCATCGGCACGGGGCATGCATGCCACGCAGGCATCGGGCTCGATGCCCTGCTGGAACTCCTCGTAGACCTGAACCACCGCATCGCGGATGTGGTCGATCTGGTCGCACTCCCACGGAATGGGAAGAAGCACCTGCCGGCGCCTGCCCCGTCCAGCCCCAGCAGCGATGTTCAGGCGCGCATGACCACGGTGACTGAGCACCGTCCAGCCACGACGGCAGCCCTTCTGAGACAGGGCGTGAGACACCACCGCCCTGATCGTGTCCTCCCAGTCACGGGCCGCGGGCATGTGAGATGTTTGGTGAGATGTTTCGTCTCACAGCCTGGCACTGGCAATCAGGCGCTGGCAGAGGCTGGAAGCCCTAACGCCAGTCGCAGCAAGGGCTTTGAGCCGAAAACCCTTATTGAGAAAAGGAAGCGGGTGACGGGAATCGAACCCGTGTCATCAGCTTGGAAGGCTGAGGTCTTACCATTACACAACACCCGCGTAGTACTAACGAACCACTGCCCCAGGGGCTGGTGGAGTCGTGAGCACGCATTCATTATGGCAATCCGCCTGACCCCAGCCTCCGCGTGACATCGACCGACGCATCCCTGCAGGGATCCCGCCGCAGGCTGATGCTGGCCTACGGCCTGGGCGATGCCGGCACCGGACTTGCCGCCACCCAGCTGGGCTTCTATCTCTTTCCCTTTTTCATCTGCGCCGCAGGCCTGCCGGCCTTCATCGCCGGCTCTCTGCTCACGGTGAGCAAGGTGTGGGACGCGTTGAATGATCCGTTGATCGGCTGGCTCAGCGACCACACCCGCAGCCGCTGGGGCCCGCGGTTGCCGTGGATGCTGACCGCAGCCCTGCCCCTGGGCATCAGCCTGACGGCGATGTGGTGGGTGCCCCCGGGCGACACGGTGCAGCGCACCACGTACTACGCCGTGATGGCGGTGTTGCTGATGACCGCCTACACCAGCGTCAACCTGCCCTACGCCGCCCTCAGCACCGAACTCACGCCGAACACCGCCATTCGCACACGTTTAAATGCGGCGCGGTTCACCGGCTCGATCCTGGCGGGCCTGAGCGGGTTGATCGTGGCTTCGGTGGTGCTCACCGATGGAGGTGGGGGCTACCTGGCCATGGGCCGGATCACCGGCAGCATCGCTGCCACCACCACGCTGCTCTGCTGCTGGGGGCTGGCCCCCTATGCCAAGCGGGCCCAACGCCCGGTGCCCAACAACGAGCCGCCGATGCAGCAGCTCAAACGGGTGCTGGCCAACCCCCGCTTCCGCCAGGTGCTGGGGCTTTACCTCCTGCTCTGGTTTGGCCTGCAACTGATGCAGGTGGTGGCCCTGATCTGGCTGGTGCAGGTGGTGCACGTGCCCGCCAACCTCTCCACCTGGATCCTGTTGCCCTTCCAGATCGCCGCCCTGCTGGGGCTTCAGCTCTGGAGCAACATGAGCAACCGCATCGGCCGCGTCGCCACCCTGCGCTGGGGCGCGGGGCTGTGGATCAGCGCCTGCCTGCTCTCGATGCTGTTCCCACCCCTGGCGGCGGATCCCGGCCTGCTGCAACTGCTGCCGCTGGTGGGGCTGATTGCCCTGGTGGGGGTGGGAGCGGCGACGGCCTACCTGATCCCCTGGTCGCTGCTGCCGGATGCGATCGACGCTGACCCAAGCAAACCAGCCGGGCTTTACACCGCCTGGATGGTGTTCGGCCAGAAGCTGATCATCGGCCTGACCATGTCGGTGTTCGGCAGCCTGCTCTCGCTCACCGGCTACATCTCCGCCAAGGGAGGCAACTGCAGTGGAGCGCTGAGTTTCATCGAACAGCCGGATTCAGCCCTGCTGGCGATTCGGCTCTGCATGGGCCTGATTCCCTCCATCCTTGTGCTGCTTGGCCTTGTGGTGATGCGAGGCTGGCCCGACCGTGGAGCCCACCTGCAGAAGGCCGCCGGATGAACACGCCCCGTTCGATCAAACGCCTGGGCGCCAGCCTGCTGATCGGAGGCCAGGCCGTGGCCGCCACCCTGCGCGGCCGCATTGATCGGGGCGAGCTGTTTGAGCAACTGCTGGACGCTGGCCCGGGCAGCGTGCTGATCGTGTTGATCATCTCGGTGGCCGCCGGCTCGGTGTTCAACATTCAGGTGGCCGCAGAACTCACCCGCCAGGGGGCGGGATCAACGGTGGGCGGCATCCTTGCGATCGGCCTGGCGCGGGAGATCGCCCCCCTGCTCACCTCCTGCCTGCTGGCCGGCAAGGTGGCCACCGCCTACGCCGCCCAGCTGGGCACGATGAAGGTGACCGAACAGATCGACGCGATCACGATGCTGCGCACCGATCCGGTGGAGTACCTGGTGGTGCCCCGGATGATCGCGATGGTGGTGATGGCACCGGTGCAGTGCTTCTTCTTCTTCTTCGTGGCGGTGTGGTCGGGCCAACTCACCAGCACAGCCCTTTACAACATTCCGCCGGCGGTGTTCTGGACTTCGGTGCGCACCTGGATGGCCCCGCTGGACCTGCCGTTCATGCTGGTGAAGGCCGTGGTCTTCGGGATGATCATCGCCACGGTGGCCTGCGGCTGGGGCCTGACCACCCGTGGAGGCCCCAAGGAAGTGGGCACCAGCACCACCGGAGCGGTGGTGATGATCCTGATCCTGGTAGCCCTGATGGACGTCGTTCTCACCCAGGTTTTATTCGGAGCATGAGTTCAACCCCCGCCCCCGTCACCCTCAAGCCGGATGTGCGGCTGCCGCTGCTGGTGGTGGCCCTCGGCCTGGCGCTGCTGCCGTTGCCTTTCTCCCCCTGGCCCACCTTTGTGGTTGCCCTGTTCGGCCTGTTTCTGCTGATCCAGAGCGCCAGCCTGCGGCTGGAATTCAAGGAAGACGCTCTGATCGTGTGGCAGAACGGCCGCGAACTGCGGCGTTTCCCCTACGACCAATGGCTGAGCTGGCGGCTGTTCGCGCCCTGGCTGCCGGGCCTGTTTTATTTCCGCGAAACCCAGAGCATTCACTTCCTGCCGATCCTGTTCAGCCCCAAGGAGCTGCGGGAACAGCTGGAACTGCGGGTAGGAGCGCTGGAAGTGCCGAACGGCGACCCGGAAGGCAGCACGAGCAGAAGCGATCTATAGCACGATTTCGAGTCGATACCGTGCAGATATCCATGCAATTTCGTGCATCCCTGTCGCAGTTGTGATGCCACCTGTTTTTCTTCGGTCTGGTCGGCTGGAATGGAGGGATGGAGAGCACGGCAGCTGACGCAATGCCCGACGACACCGACCTGACCGCCCAGGCGCCTGAACCGGAGCAGGCCCCGGCGGAAGCCAGCGGCGACACCAGCGCAGAACCCGCCAGTGCCACCAGCACCGAGCCCGCCGTCACAGAAGCCAATCCCGTGATGGAGCTGGCCCTCAAGGATCTGCAGGACCGCCGCGATGCCCTGGAAGCGGAGATCAACGCCCTCAGCTCCCGCAAGCAGCAACTCGAGACCGAACTGAAGGCCAACTTCGCCGGCCAGTCCGATGCCATTGCCCGCCGCGTGAAGGGCTTTCAGGAGTACCTGGGCGGCGCCCTGCAGGACCTGGTGCAGAGCGTGGAAAACCTGGAGCTGGTGGTGCAGCCGATGGTGGTGCAGCCCTCTCCCCTCGATCAGGCGGCAGACAACGCAGCGGCGCCGGAGAAGCCCGGTGAGAGCACGCCACCGCCCGCGGTGGCGGACACCTTCCGCCCCGATGAAGAGCTGATCCGCCAGACCCTGGAGCGCTTCCTCAAACAGCCGGATGTCTACGCCGACCCCTGGAACCTGCGGCGCAGCATCGATGCCCGCGACACGGCACTGCTGGAGGACTGGTTCTTCAACCAAGGCGGACGCGGAGCCCAGCCCAGCCGCGGTACCCGGCCGCGCAACATCCTGGTGAGCGCGGCCCTGATCGCGGTGATCGGCGAGCTGTACGGCGATCAGTTCCAGTGCCTGGTGCTGGCCGGCGGCCCCGAACGGCTCGGCGAATGGCGGCGCGGCCTCCAGGATGCCCTGGGCCTGGGCCGGGAAGACTTCGGCCCCAGCAGCGGCATCGTGCTGTTCGAACGCCCGGAAGCCCTGGTGGAGCGGGCCGACCGGCTGGAGGAGCGGGGCGAAGTGCCCTTGATCCTGATCGATGCGGCCGAGCGCAGCGTCGCCATTCCTGTGCTTCAGTTCCCCCTCTGGCTGGCCTTCGCGGCCGGACCAGGTGAACGCCTCGACGACGACGACCTGCTGTGATCCAAACAGCCTTCACCGCCCTGCTGCTTCTGGCCATCGGCTACCTGCTGGGAGCCATTCCCAGCGGATACCTCGCCGGACGCTGGCTCAAGGGCATCGACCTGCGTGATTGCGGCTCCGGCAGCACCGGCGCCACCAACGTGCTGCGCAACGTGGGCAAGGGCCCGGCCCTGGTGGTGTTCCTGATTGATGTGGGCAAAGGCGCGCTGGCGGTGCTGCTGGCCCGCAGTTTTGGGCTCAATGACTGGCTACAGGTGCTGGCGGGCCTGGCGGCCTTGGCGGGTCACATCTGGCCGGTGTGGCTGGGCTGGAAGGGCGGCAAGGCAGTGGCCACCGGCCTGGGCATGTTCCTGGGGCTGGCCTGGCCGGTGGGGCTGGCCTGCTTTGGCCTGTTCATGGCCGTAATCTCGATCTTCCGGATCGTGTCGCTTTCCAGCGTGGTGGCCGCCATCGGCCTGCCGCTGTTGATGCTGGCCTCCGGCGGCAGCAGCGCCGACGTGGTGGTGTCGTTGGTGGCCAGCCTGATGGTGCTCTGGCGCCATCGCAGCAACATCGAGCGGCTGCTGGCGGGCACCGAACCCAAGATCGGGCAGAAGTCTTGA
>CAJXPL010000042.1 GCA_913057985.1 uncultured Synechococcus sp. | reverse complement strand
GGGCCGCACTCCCATTCAGCAGCTCGGCTGGTTACGGGCTACTGAATGACCTGGTGAGAAAACACACCTAACGCTCCAGATCAGAAGCGGGCAGAGCTGACAAGTTGAGGAAGGCGAGCCCTGACGCCGTCTTCTGCATCTGCATGTTGGTCGACCCACGGATACTTGTGGCTTTAAGCCGCAAGTGCTTGTCTCGGGGCTCAACCGGGTCCAATAGCGTTAATAGCTCTGAAATGCGCGATTGGTTTTTAAAGACGTTTCCGGGATAAGCGTTGTCAGGAAATACTACAACTAGTCTATCAATCTCGCTTTTCGTTAGCTGATCAATGGTTCTAAGCGTTGAATCAATATCCATAGCGCTATCGTTTAAAATCGAGTCACCAAGTCTTCTTAGCAGACGATGAGCGATCACTCGTCGTCCGTGCACGGCAATTCCAGATTCAACACCAGCCGTGCTATCCACAATGTGATCTAATACTTCATCAATCTTTCTGGTGATAAGAACAGATCGAAGGAGCCTGAGTGCTTCAGTATTCGGATTAAAGAGCGCTTTGTAGATTGGAGCCTCTGAGAAAAGGCGAGATACCTCTCGCTTGGCAACAACTGCATGCGACAAGTTTTCACTCGCGCAGGCAAGAGAAACTGCAGCTTGTCGCACATCAATTACTTTATCCTTGCTCTGAGACTTTGGTATCTCTGAGGAGCGAAGGATATACTCATAGCCAAGAACCTGCAGCTCGCGCACTAGCCGATGCTGCGTTTCATCTAAAAACGTGAAGTCCTGGCTAGAAACCTCATTCTGAGTATTTGCAAAGCGTGTTATACGGCTGCCAAGATCAGAATTTTCGGCTGATACTTCTACACAACGAACCAGTACAAAAGCTCTGACGAGATTGTCCTCAAAGCTTGACCCAAGCACTGAACCAAGGGTGGATACAGTCTGGGCTCCGTTTACAATACTTGCGTTCGATAAGCGGAAAAATCCTGTCTCTCGATTCAGCAAGCTTCCAGGTCCAGTTGTGATCTCTTCTGACAAGATGGTTATGCCGTTGTTGTAATAACCAAATTGCTCGGGCTCTTCTTTGATCGTATTGAGAATTCCATCGTTGATATCAGAGCGCGGGATTACTACTCGTATATTCTCGGCAAAGAGTTCGGCCCCATGCTCTCTATGCCACCGCGCAATCTCTGCAGCGTTGATACGGCCATAATAGGCTTTGTTCGGTTCTGTGACACGGCCCCAATCCTGAATCTGTGTTTCGATATCAACCCTGCTTCGCAAAGGCTCAGTAAGAGCATTGAAGAAGTTTGCCTGCCCTAGATGCATATGCGTGGCAATCGGCTCAGCGCCTTCCAAATCATTAAGCTGGGATAACAAATCTTTGATGGGCTGTTCAACTGCATCAGAAAGAGCATTGCTTGCTGTTGTTGCAGTTATCAATCGAAGCTTCGCTCCAGGTGTTTTTAATAAGCCGTTAACAGCATTTCGGGTGCGCTCTGAGGCGTGGGGCAACTGATTCTCGCTACGCATTCCAAGCAAACTGCGCACCCCGTCTAGAAATCGCAGAACCTCACTAAGATCCATTGAACCCAATCCATTCTGTCGCCATTTAGACTGCACGAACGCGACTACTTTTGCGCCAGAGCAACGCTTACTGCGTCGATTCCGCGGTCCTCACGACCATCCGTAATTTCTAAAATACGCAAACTATCATTTTCCTCTGATCCAATCCCGAGTTTCAATGCATGAAGCGCGAGGAGGCGAGAAAGATTATTAACTTCGTCAAGTTGAGCTATCCAGTGCTTCTCTTCATACTGGTTTCGGATATGGGTTTTAATTTGATCGACATGAAACTGGCTCAAGCTCCCTCCATTGTGCTTGTGAGCAGATAAAAGGAGTTTACCAAGCAAAATGTGTTTGAGCAGGATCTGATTGCTCTCCTAGGTCCGTCCAACTAGATATTCGATGGTTCCGATAACCCCATCGGCATGCCGATTGTTTTCCGATAACCAACCGCAGGGTGACAATCAAGGGATCTTCGCGGGCTGTGATAGCAGTGGCGTTGTGTCGACCTTCGTCAACCGTACGTGTGGTTCGCGGGTCTGAGAACCATCCAGCACCAACATCCTGACGCAGCTCTCCCATCCCTTCCGGTTCGGAAGCGGACTGCGGTACAGCGCAAGGGGAGCACCGGCAATAGCCAGCAGCTGCTGATTGGCTTTGACCCAGCTCCCCTCGGATGCATCCCCCTGGCCGCTGCACTCCAGCCTGGCGGCGCTGCTGCCGCGGCTGGAGCTGGTGCAGGACTGCTGGCAGCTGCTGGCGGGGCGGCGGGAGCAGTACCTGAGCCGGGGTGAGCGGGAGCCTGAAACCGCCTACCAGCGGCGGGTGGAGGCGGCCTTACCGTCGGGGTTCTTCCGCGATGCGCTGCTCACCTTCGCGGGGATGCTGGCCTCCAGTTACTGGCGGGAGCTGCCGGCCTCCCTGCAGGCGGCGATCAGCGATGTGGATGGTCGCGGCACCGACCTGGGGGTGTTTCTGGAAGCCGCTGATCTGCTGGTGCTGCGCGATGGCGCCGCCCTGGTGGGGGTGATCCCGCCGCAGCATCAATGGCCCAGTGAGGGGACCGCCAGCAGGCGTTGCGCAGCGGCGATCGGCTCTCGTTGCTGCGGCTGCTGCTGCTGGAGCGCCGGGATGTGCTCGATTGGCGCAAGCCCGATGTGCGCTCCCTGCCGGTGGCGATCAGCTGGCGTGAGCGGCGGGTCGATGGCCTGCCCATCGATGGGGAGGACGCTTCCAAGCAGGAGCCGCCGCTCCACCCCTGGATCTCACGAACGGCCTCACTGACGGCGGCTGGTCCCGGCGGATCGGGCATGCACCTCACCACCGAGGCCCTGGTGGCAGATCCGCAATCCACTACTAGCTGGGGCCGGCAGCGGCTTGATCAACGCCACTACAGCGGCATTCAGCAACTACCGGCGATCTGGTACGCCAGCCATGGCGCTGCCTTTGGAGAAGGGGAATTGCCGCATCTGGGGCTGGCGCACCAGTACCTCAACCAC
The DNA here is from genome assembly GCA_913057985.1 of uncultured Synechococcus sp. Taxonomy (GTDB): domain Bacteria; phylum Cyanobacteriota; class Cyanobacteriia; order PCC-6307; family Cyanobiaceae; genus Parasynechococcus. The sequence goes on along the minus strand of CAJXPL010000042.1, from coordinate 12,827 downwards.
TTCCGCTGCCAGAGCGATTACCAGGAGCTGCTCTACCGAACAGCCCTGCCGGTGGGTGTGCGCACCGGGGTGGCCGGGCCGCTGGGCAGCAGCACCGGAGCCTCGCAGCAGGAGCCGGTGCTGCTCGGGCCCAACACGGTGCTGGATCTGCCGGAGGGCGCCAGCTTCCAGTTCGTGGAGATCCAGGCCCGCTCCCTGGCGGAGCACCGCACCTGGCTGGAGCTGCTGGATCAGGCGATGCGCCGCGATGCTCTGATCCCAGCGGCGACGCGGGGGGTTCCACGCACAGCAACGGAGATCTCGATGGCGGCATCCCAGGCCTATGCATTGCTGCAGAGCCAGGCGATTAAGAAGGCCTCGATGTTCTCCTCGCTGCTGCAGCACTGGTGCGCGATCACCGGTGAGCTGCTTCCTGTGCAGGAGGGGCCGGCACTGCTGGTGGAGATCAGCCCGCTGGCACCGTCACCCAAACCGCAACCGACGGTGAGCGAGATGCTGCAGCTGCAGGAACGCGGGATCATCAGCGAGGTGGCCCTGCGGCAATGGCTGGGGGATCTGGCCGGCATCACACCGGCTTCTGCATGGCCAGCTGGCAACCGAACGACCCAGAAGCGATTCGTCAGGCCCTGGCTCTGTCCGACACCGTGCCCTGCCTGGATGCGATCGGCCGGGCGATGGCGGATCTGGAGCGCCGGCATCCAGTCGGGGTGCTGAGCGCACGGGCGTTGCTCGATGCGGTGGCCCTGATCGATCAGCAACTGCTGGCAGGCGGCCCTGAACAGGAGCAAGCGATCGAGAAGCAGAGCAGCTCGGGGCCGATTGCTGGTTCGGTGGCCGCCGCCGGCGATGCGCCACTGCAGAAGGCGGATGTGATCAGCTACGACACCAGCCTGCTGCGGCAGGAGCGGGAGACCGTTTATGCCAACCCCCGCTCCGAGGCTGCTGCCCTGCTCAGTCAACGGCGGCGCTACGGCGAGCAGCTGCTGTTGCTGCTTCCGGGTCTGAGCAGCTGGGTGTCCTTCACTGCAGCCGTTGCAGGTTCGAACGGCACCACCACCATGTTGCGGGGCTGAATGATGAGGATTTTGCCACCGCAGGCGATGGTGAGCCCGCGCCGTTTCTCGAGCGGGCAGCACAGACGCAATGCTGCACTCTGGGGCCCCACGCCCCTGCAGCGGTTTGCCAATGCCCGGCTGCTGCTGCATCAGAACGCCACCCCCGGTGACACCACCTCCGCGGTGGTGGCCAGTCATGTGCTCGAGTGTTTCCTTGAGCGGGCCAATTACATCTCAAGCAAAGAGAACGGCCCTGGAGTGGACACCGGTGACTTCACCTGCAACGGCTTCATCTGCCGCAGCGCCCGCCTGCCGCCCAACCCGGGTGCGATCTGGCTGAGCAGCGATCTGGTGTGGCAACAGCACGGCCGCCGGGTGGCCGCCGGGTGGCCGCAGATGGCTACACCGTGGTGGCGCCCTGCGAGGGGCTGATCTGGCTGGGGGATCTGGCGCTGCTCAATGCTGCTGGTGATGCGGATGTGGACCCCTACGCGCAATTCACCGCCTTCCATGGCCTGGAATTCGGCGCCAACTACGGATCTGGCGGCATCGGTGCGCTGGTGCAGCCGCTGATCGGTGAGCGGATCTTTGGCACGCTCAAACCGAATCGGCTGCCGTGAGCATCGCCTCGGCAACAGGGGATGGCCGCGCCGCAATGGGTTGCCGATCGCTTGCCCCCAAGCCTGGACCAGAGCAAAGATGTGTACACATTTGCGGGGTTGCTGTTGTGGCCGTCCGTGTCGGCATCCGTGAACTCAGGGCCAGGTTGGCCTCTCACCTCGAATCAGTGACACCCATCGAGGTGACGCGCCACGGCCGCACCATTGGCCTTTACGTGCCCTTCCCCCAGGAGGGTGAACAGGACGGGCGACAACGCCTTCTGGAGGCCGGCCGTCTCATCCAGGCAGAACTTGAGCGTCATGGGCTCACAGAAGAGGAACTCAGCGCGGACTTCAAAGCTTGGCGGCGGCGACAGCATCAGTCCTGACGGTGGAACGCAAACGCCTGGTCCTTGACGCCAACATCTTGATTCGTCAGCCCACTACATCGCCGATCTCGCCAGGAACAAGAACCTCGATGAAGCTGTCTGCACCGAGGCACTGCTCAGCTTGATGCGCGTGGTTCAAATTACTGAGGACACCGTGCTGGAGTCGGCTCGTGAAGAGGCGCTGGCCAGGATCCGTGACGCTGATGACTGGCCGGCCTTGGCTCTGGGATTGCAGCTGGAGTGCGCCATCTGGACGGAAGACCAGGACTTCTTTGGCACCGGCGTTGCGACCTGGACCAGTGCAAATGTGGAGCGTTACCTGAACAGCTGAGCATCGCCACGGGCAACAGCACCACCAGCAGCAGCGACCGCCTCGACACCCAGGTCGCCATGGACGCAGAGCAGCCCCTCAACAACGACGGAGCTGCCACAACCATGGCTGCTGCCGATCGCAGTGCCCCAGCGGAGATGGACGCCGGCAGCACTCAGGGCAGCGATGGCCTGACAGAAGCGCTCAAGGCCGAACGCCGCCGCAGCAACCAGTTGGAGAAGGAACTGCGCGGACTGCGCCAGCAGCTGACCCGTTTTTCCGAGATCAATCCGGAGGAATACGCCCGTCTGCAGGAGGCGGAACGGCAGAAGCAGCACCTCGAGCAGCAGCTGGAACTGCGCAAGGAACGGCTGCTGGAACGTGCCTTTTCAGAAGCGGAGGGCCGCACCGGTGGTGATGGACGCGGCACCTTCTTTCAGGTGTTCAAAGGGCAGTTGTGGGATGCGTTCCGTCTCAGCAGCAGCAAGGAGGGCCAGGACCAGCTCGAACCACTCGACAGCCAGGGCCAGCCGTTGCTGGGGGATGACGGCCGGCCGATGAGCACGGCGGATTTCATGGATGCGCTGCGCATTCACCCGGTGTACGGCTTCCTGTTTCAGCAACGGGGGGCGATGGGCGCTACCCCCCTGACCAGCGGCCCGGGACTGGCGGCGCCAGCTGGTGCTGCAGTGGCCGGTGGCTTTGGGGAGGTGATCAACCCCCAGGCGATGAGTGCTGCGGAGCTGTACGGCGCTGGCTTTGTGATGCCGGAGCGCCATGGACCACCCCGCAGTCGGCCCGGCAGCTGAGGGGATGGCTGCATGTTCTATCTCGCCTTCTGGCGACATCGCAGCACCGCCACGGTGGTGGAGGCCCGCAACAGGCAGCAGGCCCGGGCCCGGGCCATGGCGCGACAGAAACGGGGCTACGGCGAGTTGGTGTCGCTGCAGCAGGCAAGGCCCGAGGATGCAGCCCTGATCCGCCGCGGCGTGTGGGTGCGCCGTAGGCGCGATGGCTCCAGCCCGCAGTTCGGTTCAGCGGCTGAGCGGCAACGGGCCCGGCGCCAGCGCAGCCGGTATCGCTCCTGGCTGTGAGCCGATGGCGTTGGAGTGATGCGAGACAACCCAGTCACCTGCGCGCTGTGGTCTGGCTCCTGGTTCAGCTGCCGCCGAATCCCTGGACAAGCCTCAGAGGTTGCCGTTCAGACGGTTGTCTGACGTCAAGAGTCTGCTGCTGATCGATGAGGCTTGCGCTTTCATCGCAGAGCTCCTCATCGGCGAGATCCTCGACAAGGTCATAGAAGGTCAGTTCAAACCAGTCCCGGAAGAGCCTCAGGGTCCGTGGTTCAGGCCAGGCGGTGCGATCGAGACACCAGCTCTCCAGTTCCTGCTCAAAGATGGCAGCGAAGCAGCTGTCAAGCAGCTTGTCGGTGCCGGCCTCGCTGTCGCCCTCGGGGATCAGATAGAGAGTCGGTTCGCAGGCGCCATCGTCCAGATCGAGAGAGGCCGAGGTGGGATCCAGGTTGCGGATCCAGGCAAGCATCGGCTGCCTGGGCCTGATGCCAAAGGCACACCGGTTGAGGACACCCATCAGAACCACTCCGCGAGCGCGTCCTCTCGCCGGTTGAGCTGCGCTTGGGGTGTGGAACGCCAGAAGACGAGATGTTTCCATCGTTTCTGCACGCCATCGGCTGCAGTGGCCTCAATGGGACACCGCTGTTCACCATCAGGAAAGGGAACCTGAATGTGAAAGGTGCCATCGGCCTCGAGGTCGATGCGTTCCGCTCCGATCTGGAGCTGGGCTGTCGCGTCTGTGGCGCCATGGACGATCAACTGGGCATCGGCCACAAGCCAGAAGGACCGCTGGCGCGGCTGGACGCCTGCGCCGGAGAGGCCCATGCCGGAAGTGCTGCGGCCACTGGCCCAGAAGCCGGCGCCGGAGGCATGCAGAGCTGTATCGGCGCCCTGCTGTTGCTGCAGGGCCTGGCTGCGGCTCTGCTCATGCAGCAATTCGGAACCGACGCGGCGCCGCCTGGGGCTGGCGCTGGTGGCCAGTTGGTAGAGCCGTTCGTGGTCCACCCCGGCCGTGCTGACCGCTGAGGCGATCGGAGTGGCCATGGTCTCCAGGTCACTGAGGGGCCCGGAGGTGGGGGGCAGCGGATCGTCTGCCGCGACGGGCACCATCACCGCCTCTGAGATGGCCAGCGACTGCCAGAGCCCACCGGCTTGCCTGAGGCCGAGCGCGATGCGATAGGCGGCACCACTGACGGGAACGGGCACCACCAACTCGTGCTGCCTGCATCGACCATGACCTCCAGGCGCGCCATCGGTGTGAGACCTCCTGAGCCGGAGTCGTCCGCGACGGGCATCAGGCGCAGGGCGAGTGAATTCCCAGTCGCGCTGTGGAGCAGGTCTGCCGCGGTGGCCGAGAGCTGCCAGGTCACCTGGAGCCAATGGGCGTCCTGGGCCACCAGCTGAATCACGGTTGGCGGATGGTGTGACGAGGCGTCTGTCGCTGGTTCGGGGACTGCAGGAGCAGCGGACTCAGCGTCTGGGATCGCTTCTGGGCTGGCGTCTGTGATGTTGTCGGGATCAGCGCTGAGCACACCACGGAGGTTGAGCACGGTTTTCAGTGCCGCCGGCTTGAGGCGTGCCGCCACCGGGCCAAGACCGCTCATTCGGGCCAGACGACGCAGGCTGTTGAGGGCGCGGCTGCCGTAACGCTGGGGAATCGATTCCAGGGGGCCCTGGCCTTGATCAGATCTGAGCATCAATCCGCTTCTCACCACAAGCGAAGCAATGTCCTCTGTTCGGCGAGGGGACGAGTGCCGTGTCAGCGGATGGCCACCGGAGCTGAGTCGTTGCGCTGCAGGCCTTTGGAGGTTCAGCTGGACTCGATCTCCCTGAGCAGCTCCTCAAGCAGCTGGTGTTCGTCTGGTGTGGGTTGATTGCGCAGGGGTTCCGCCATGTGGAGATCGTCGATGAGGCCGTAGAAGCGCACATCGAACCAGAGCAGGAAAAACTCGAGAGCGAGCGGCTGGGGCCAGAGGCTGGGGTCCTCACACCAGCAGCGCAGCTCCTCTTGAAAGATCGGCAGGACATGCTCCCGCAGGCGCTCCTCTGGTGGGCGGTCCAGGTCCTGGAGTGGGATCAGATAGAGCGAGGGTTCGAGATCATCGATCAGAGGGGCTTCTGGTTCCATTTCATGGGCCCAGGCCCGCATGGGTGAACGGGCGCGGATGCCGATGGCGCAACGATTCACCACTCCCATGCGCCTATAGCTGAACCGCGCCTGTCGGTGTCCCAGCGAACCTCCTGGGTTCAACCGTAGAAACGGCCATGGCGCCCGTCAGCTGATGACCAGGAGTGCCATCGGCTTGTGCCCGCTGTGATGCAGAACCTGCAAGACGTGGAGGACCTGATGCTGATCAGGCGCTCCGGCGTGCGCTCTGTGGGTGGGGTCGCCGGAGGGGACGGATCTTGCTGCCCTCGATCGTGCCCGCTTTGGGGGCAGAACTGTTCCCGTTATGACTGGGCTGGGGCTTGGGCTGGGCACCGAGAAGCCGTTGCTGGCTGGCGGGATCGAGCAGGGCCTGGATGTCCTGACCTGCTTGGTCCTGGTAGCGGTACAGCGCCAGGCATCGGGGACCTGATCAAAGAGCTGTTTACGGCCGTCTCGGAGCAGAAAGCAGGGGGCCATGACGTCAGTGCACAGAAGCAGCGGAGCTGCACCCATGGAGACGCTGGAACGCTGAGTCGGCAACGGCCCGATGTGGCAGTTCGCCGGGGTTACACAAGAGGCTTGGAAGCTGGGCTGTCATTGCGGCGAAAGAGACCGCCGAGATAGTGGCGAACGACCGAACGCTCTTTGCAACCCTGCTGGAACAGAAATCCGGCGATGGCGGCCTGCACCAGGCGGTACTGGTCCCATTGGGGATGCTCGGAGATGAACAGGCCCATCGCCCGGTAGAGATCTTCTGGGAGTTGGTTTTCCACACTCACGTGAACGGGCATGGCATCGGGTGTCTCCTGCAACACGCTCTCTCGCTGTCAACGTCCCCATCTGGCCACAGGGCGCGGAGTGCTGTCAAAAGAGCGACAGAGGCGAGAGGCGCTATTGAGAATCCAAGCTGCTACTGGGTTTTAAGTAGCCCTATGTGCTCTGGGACACAGTGCTTGGAGCGCTCAACGCCCCGCGTCAAGTGGAAAGAGGCTTTTCCACGGTTCTGGCTCGGAAGGCCGTTGTCGCAGCTGATTGAGCGGTTCAAGGCTGTGGAAAAGGTGTGGAATGCCGCGCGCGAGATGGTGAAAACAGCGCTGTTCACCGCTGCTGATCAGTGCGGAGCAGGGGCATCTGGAGTCGCGATCGACGCTTGTTGCTGCAGGGGGCCATTGCGATCGGAGCGGAAGCGGAGCTGAGCATTTGGCTGGCGCTGCTGCAGCCAGTTCAGAACCCGCTCGAGGGATGCGGTGGTGTGGGGTGCACCGGTGCCCATGCCCTCACGGCTGGTGGCGAGGATGCGGAGGCCATCGGGGCTGAGGCGTTCCAGCAGCACGGTGACCAGGAGAGCATCGGGTCCGCAGCGAGCCTCAGTTCCGCATTGCGGGGATCCAACCACTCGAGGTGACCAGTGAGTGCGGTGTTGAGTCGCTCGAGATCGGTCTGAAATGCCGGACCGTGCTCCACGTGCTCCATGCCGCCGAGAACGGCTTCCAGGCGTGCCATCGCATCCATCGCTATGAGGCCATCATCCACCGCGTGCGCGTGAGAGCAGTGGCAAGAACGACAGAGCGATGCGGATCGTGGAGGGTGTGGCCTGGGCTGGCTGTTCTGGCTGTGTTCTGCTGAGGACTGAGTCGGTGGAGGGTTGAGGGGTCGCGTTTCGTTGCTGTTGCCGGTGTTGCTGGTGTTGCCGCAGGCACTGACCTGGGCCTGGGCAGGGCTGGTGACTGTCGTCATGGCAGCGTCACCGTCCTCGGCCGGTTCCCAGGACAGGCAGGGGCAATTGCCAGTTCAGGTTCAGCCGCTGGCCCGTGAGCTCTAGGCCTATGGCTTCCAGATCCGACTGGCGCCGCCACCCAAGCGCGGTGCCTATGGATTGTTTGACAGCAAGAGCCGAACGCTGTGGATTGCACCTGTGACGATCCCTCCGGGGATTGCCCGGCAGACCTTTCTGCACGAGGCGGTGCATGCCATCCAGAGCTGCCCGTCGGGTCAGTTGACGCCCCTGGGAGTCAGCGGCCCTTTGAATCCGGTGGTGGAATGTGAGATCAGCGCGATCCTGCTGCGGAACTATCACCACACCAACCGCTTGCTCGAACGCGAGGCGTTTCTGATGCAGGCCCAGCCGGATGCAGTGCCCCGCCTGCAGACCCTTCTCAAGCAGCGCTGCAGGACACCGTCTGGACCATCGCCGGCGTGGCGGGACTTGCCACCACCTTGACGATTCCCTCGGGTATGCAGTGATCGTTTCTTTGGTTGTCTTACCTGCACTTCGTCGTTCATCCGGAGATCAAGCACTGCACTCTCAACGGCTCCAGGTTGCTGCGGTAGTAACGGCACGACCTACCGCAAGTGAGCGGCGCTCAGGCGCATTTTCTTGACGGGTTTGCCGCGCTTGCCGAGCCACTGCAGCTCATAGGGACTGGTGCCGCCTTTGCGCACACCTGGCGCTTAGCGATGAATGCAGAGGAAACGGATCGGGCAGGAGAGTGCTGGAACTGCGGAGGCCATGGAGCGCAATCGCGAGGGACACCCCGCGGGGGGGCATGGCTCGATCCTTGCCGAGCGAGCAAGCCAGTGCCTCGATGGGGTTGCCCTCGCGTGCTCCTGGTCAAGCGACAGAGTTAAAGTCACGCGGACCGGCCCTTAGTTTGGAGGCATGAATCAGAGAGAAGCAGCAGCAGCTTTTTACGGCATTGTGGGTATCGCAGCCCTTGCAATTGTGCTGCTAATTATCTCTCCAGGCTTTTTCTTGTTCTTTTTGGTAGCGCCTTTTCCTTGCTGGTTTTTGCCGGTTTATGCTTGGCGATGCAAGTGCGCAGAGAACATATTGTACGCACACAGGAGAGGCTAGCGAAAGAGAAAGAAGAGAAAACCAGAGAAGAACAGAGGAAACAAGTCCTTCTTGAATCTATGCAGCGTGATAGCGACTATCTTGAGGAGTTAAAAAGAGCGAGGGGGGAAACCAGGTACTAAGAAGAGACGGCTTCAGTCGCCCGCCAGAAGGCCAACTCAATGTCAGGACACGTTCTATAAACCGGATTTTAGTGCTTCCTGCTTTTTAGTAAAAGTGAAATTGTGAAGTTGCGAGTAACCTGAAGAATTTGGTCATAGAGCTAAAAGTTATCGAACGCCAACTGACTTTCAAGTGATGATGAAAGCGAATCAAGTTGCTTCATAGCTGCGATTACAGCTTGTACTTGGCTGGGCTTGAGGGTGAAAAGCTCTCTATTTCCTGCATTTTTAATTTTTGAATGATTAAGAACATCATGGAAAGCAGTTTCTGTAAGTCGCGCATGATTAGTGCTTGGCAATGCAATTATGTGCAACGTATTCGCTGGCACCGGCAAAATATTTTGCTCCGCCTCTCGCCTTGATGGATTGTTGGTAATCCCGATCTTGTACCACTTGCTGTCATCTGGCAATACCCAGCATTTGAAATATAAGTAGCTCTTTTCTGCCTTCTTCATCTCCAAAGTTGCACGTTGTTCAAGCTTAATTGCTAAGTCAAGATCCGCGGTATCATTTAGACCTAATCGCGATCGTTCTGCTTCTTCGGCTTTTTCCCTGGCTTCCTTAGCTAATTGTTCCTGCGCTTTCTTGGCTTTCTCGTCTAATTGCTTTTTTGCTCTCTTGGCGGCATTGCGTGCTTTTATGTAGGTAAGATTTTTGTCAAGATTAAAACTCTCTATCCAATACAGCCTTTCTCTCTCTTTGTCATCTTTTTCAACCTTGGCCTTAACCTCTTTCCAGCGATTAGACCTTGAGGTGAAGTTGCTGCTTAAGGGATACTTTAAGTGCATTGCGGCCAGGAACTTTGAAAACTCGAGAATGCTCTTTTCGTAATACTGTTTCTCCTCTTTGTCACCATCAAAAAGGTATATGTTTGCCGACGAGTGCAGCTTTTGCTGTACTGCATAAAATTCATGTATATCTCTTTTGCGCTTATACTTTTTGTTGTCGATAGCAGCATCTATGGCATTCATGAAAGCCTGGTGTTTTTTTCTTTCTGGTTGCGACTGTGTAGTCGTCCCATTTTTTTGTATTTTTACGCTGAGCTCTTCGATATTTAATTTCACCTCTTTCTAGTTGTCTCCTTGCCTCTTCAAGAGATTTCATGGCTGGTGCATTAGTTGGATGGCTTTTGCATGACAGTTTTAACTTCTGATGGCGTTGTTTTCATGGCAAGGATCCGATTTTCGTTTCATTGTAAGCCTCCTGGGTAGATGCTCTGAATCCCTATGCCATCTAGTTGGACCTAGGATCCTCTGGCCCGGAAGGTAGCTGGTGAGTAGTTTTGCCTGATTCATTAGATATTGGTGTTTTGCCTTTGGAGCATTGCTACATATGCATTACCGAGTCAATCGACAGATGCTTTCAATCGGATCTCTTTCTCGTAACTTGTTTATCGCTGCAGGTGCATGGCTAATTATTTCTGGTGCTAGCGAGCTTACGACAACTAGCGAGGGCAACCGATACGGCTCTTGGGCTGACGAAACTTCTTTTGCAGCATTAGGTATAAGAAGTAATGGCACTCTTAAAATTGGTCTTGGCCTGGCTTGCTTGGCAGGTGCGACAGTTGGTTTTGGCGCACAAACCTCTGGCTCGACGGCTGGCATCAATACTTTCTCGGCTGATAGTGGAGATAGCTATTGCAAAAGCGATGGCACTCAAGAGGGGGATTTTCAGGCTTGCAGTCAGCTATATATGCAGAAAGGTGGCCGCAAAAAACCTGTAAAAGCTAATTCCTTGGTGCGAGAGGACTCAGTCACTCTATGTGATATTTATGGAAAGAATCTGGCCAATTTTGAAAAGAATCAGGCCCGTGAATGGCATTGCTTAGGAGTTCTTCTTTGAGAGGAGAGTTATTCCTGGAGCAGATTCACAACTCAGATGCGCCAGTTTCCTGCGATATCCCGAAAAATTAGTCACTTTTGGCGTTAGCCGCCCATGCAGACCGCCGGGTCATGAAGTGATAGGCCTGCTTGTAGGACATCCGTCGAAAGTCGCGCGGATTCGCGATCAGATCTGTGGCGCACCAGCTGATTGCTTGCCGGTATGGCGCGTTCCGGCCCCGCATTGTTACGAACGCTCTGAGCTGGGCCTGCTGCCACCCAGTAAAGCCAGGGAGGTGGCCAGGGCGGTTTCAACACTGCGCCGGCTCTGCTTGATGGCATCGCACGGCTGGGGCTGGCCCTGCCAGTGGTCGCAGTACGACCGCCAGCGCTCGGCGCTGTACGGGGCCTGAGCAGCTGATGCGTGGGGAGCGGTTTCCTGCTGTTGCCGCCGCTGGTGTCAGGCAGCGGCAGGGTTGCGCTGTTGTGGCGGTGAGATGCGGTTCCTGCGGGACCGCCGCAGGCTGTGCACCGGTGCCGGGGGTTGGACGCGCAGCAGACGCTGCTGACTGGCGGGATCCAGCAAGGCCCGCACCTCTTCTCCAGCCTGGTCGCTGTAGACAAACACCTGCAGGTCAGAAGGAACAACGGTGCAGGCCTGTTTGCGGCCGTCACGCAGCAGGAAACAGGATGACATCTGAGTGATGGCGGTGGGCAGTGAATGGCCTCATCAAGCCCCAGGGGCCGGCACTGCGCTGGCGTGGTTGTGGCAGCTCAGGGAGCTGCTGCTTAGCACTTGCTATGGGTCTCAACAGGGTTGAAGGGCCCTAGGAATGCAGAGCATCCGGGGTGCAGGTCTGCTGGTGAAACAGGCCTGCGAGGTAATGCTGAGCAACAGCACGCTCCTTGCAGCCTTGCTGAAAGAGGAAGCCCGCAATGGCGGCCTGAACAAGTCGGTACTGGTCCCACTGCGGATGGTCGGCGATAAAAACTCCCATGGCGCGATGCAGGTCTTCCGGTAGCTGGTTTTCCACACTCACGTGGACTCGCATCGCATCGGGTGTCTCGTTCAACTCGTCCCATGGCTGTCAACCCAGCCATCAGGCCATAGCGCCTGCAGTGATGTCAAAAAAGCGGACTCGCTCCGCTTAAGCGATGCACCCCCATCAAGAATCAAGGCCAGCACTGGGCTTGGTTCTTTGGCATGTGTCGTGGGGCACAAAGTTGAAAGGCGTGAGATCCGCCTGTCAAGGGGCAGGCTCGTTTTCCCCGGAACACCCGGAACCGATTGGCAGACCTGGATTGGGCTCTGACGGAGTTGTGGAAAAACTGTGGAAAGACGGCGTTGTTTGGTGAAGACGTGCTCTGTTCACGGCTGCTGATCAGTCCATGGAAGGGCCAGCAGGAATGGCAATTCCCTGCGGTTTGAGCAGTGGTCCATCACGGTCCGAGCGGAAGCGCACGGTGCTTCCTTTCGCAATGTCCAACAGGCCCTGGAGGATCACCTCCAGGGCTGCCGCCGTCACCTGGGCGCCGGTGCTCATCCCTTCCCGACTGCTGAGCAGAAGGCGCAGCCTGTTGCCGGGCAACAGCTCAATCCATGCGGTGACCAGCAGAGCCTCGTCCCCGCAGGCAAGCTTGACTTCGCCATTGCGCGGGTCCAGCCATTCCAGCTGGCCACCAAGCTGGCTGGCGAGCTCGCTGAGCTCCTGGCGCCGATCAGGGCCATCGACCACCCCGTCCATCCAGGCCTCCAGTCGCGCCATGGTTCCTCCTCAGGAGGCTTTCCACGCAGTCAAACTGCTGCAGTTGCTCCAGCCAGCGAGGTGATCGGTCGCAGCGGACAGGCCGGCTGAGTGTTGCCGAAAGAAAGAACCGGCCGCTACCTACTAATGAAGCGGTGTTCATGCTCCCTAGGCGGTAGCGGATGCGCCTTGTGACAATGCTTATCCGGTGATGATGGACGAGAAGTATTTGGTCGCGTTGTAGACGCGTGAGTCCAATTGACACCCCCCCATCTCCTCTTCTTCTCTCCCTGAAGCGGACTTGAGCGTTCTCCGCTCTTGGGTGGCCGCTTGTGACGGCCGTTCCGATCTGCAGCAGGCGATCCGTCGCTGCACATCACCGCAGGAGATCATCGATCTGGCGGCAGGTGATGGGTATGGGATCAGCCTCAAGGCTTTGCGCTCCTGCTCTCGCGAACTCACCGCGCCCTACTGGCCGTGGTCCGAAAAAGGCCACGTGTGGCGGCGGGCTTTTTTTGATCCATGAGCCAACCTTTTGCTTGGTGGCTGCTCAAGCCGCTGGAGCAGGACAACAGCGACCTGAGCAACGCAGCCCTGGCTGAGATGTATGTTTTCTCACCAGGTCATTCAGTAGCCCGCAACCAGCCGAGCTGCTGAATGGGAGTGCGGCCC
>CAJXPL010000041.1 GCA_913057985.1 uncultured Synechococcus sp. | reverse complement strand
AAGCAAGTTTCTCTGGCCCACTGATCGGGGCCATTGTCCCGTTCAACGCAGTACATAGATCTGACGCAAGTACCTACACCTTTGGTGTGTTCTGTCCTGTGCGCCTGTGATCTCAAAATCACCTTCGGGATCATGTCTTGAATTGGCGACCCGACATGTCCGGAAGCGCAGCAGAGCTTTTGCCGTATTCGATGGCAAAAACCACGTTGTTGGTTGCCTGATCGACAACTCTGTAGTTGCAGCCTTTCACCTTCGACATCACTCTTGCTCGGACAAAAGCTCTGAGCTCTGTCTGGAAGCAGAAGCCTTGAACCCATTGACCGGGGCTTGCTTCTCGATGGATGCAATACACAGCAATGTTGGTTTACCTAACTTCGTGCTATCACAACCCGGACATGTCCGACAACACCCAGACACTATTGACCGTTTCGCTGAAAAGCCCTGCGGTGGCTACCTCTGGACATCTCGGACACTGTTCACACTCCTTTTTATGAGAGAGGAAAAGTAAAAGAGTTCAGGAGCTGTTTAATCACCACCGCCAACCAGGGTTGAACGAACACCGAAATGATGATGTCCGGGTTGTCCGGGACGTCCGGGCGTAGTTATTGCAAGGGATTTCAGCGATAATGGAATTGACCCGCATGATGTCCGGGACACCTTTGACGCAGTTTTTCGCCATTTAGACGGCGGCGCTTTTCTCACAGAAAAAACCATGAGTCAGTACCGCGACCTGATGGCGTTACAGCGCCAGGTAGACCGCCTTCAACGGGTCAAGAAGCCACCGACTCTGAGGATGGTGCGCATCTTTGACGAGTCGCGCCCTGAAGAGCCGATTGGTGAATACACCCTGACCTACAAGATTGAACCGCCGTTGGACTGGCACAAAAAAACAGCTCAAGACTGAGCAGGCTTGTGCTGCCAACGCTCTAGCCGCCGTAATTCCACAATTTCCAGGCGTCTTCTGTTGGTTTCAATCTCAGCTTCGCGCGCCAATTGTTCAAGTTGAGCATTTGTGCGCTTTTGGTGTTGAGAAGATACAAAAGACACGGGATTTAGTAATTACATGCGCAGAAGCTAAAAACTGCGAGAAATTGATGCCTGAAAGCGTTACCCAACTACACCCATTCATGTAGTTAGGTAACGGCCCATTCATAGGGCATTGATGGCAGCCCTTCTCTGCTTTGGCGTGCAGCCGAGATAGCGCGACAGGACATCCAAACTTTGGTGACCTGAGACTTCCATGATGTGGCGCAGTGGTGTTCCGGCATCAGCCAGCTTGGTAAGCGAGCTTCGGCGCATTGAATGTGAACTCGCGCCTTTAATGGCGAGTTCTTGCAATGTTCGCCTTAATGCGCGGTCGTAACTTTGCCGTTTCATATGGGTTGCAAAGCCAAGACCGGGAAACAGGAAATGATCTGCCCCCGGCAGGGCTCCTGGTGCAATGTCCACACGTTCATGAATTGGTTTGCCGTTTAGTCGGTAGTCCGACCATTCGGTTCGCCACTGATCTAAGGCGCAACTCAAGCGAGGATGAATGTCGACTTCTCTGGTCTTGCCGGACTTTGTGATTGATCCGGGGAAGACGACTACACCGTTTGCGATGTAGCCCCAGCGCAGAGCTAAGCACTCGGAAATCCGACAAGCGGTGTACCGAGTGAGTAAGCAAGCGATCCGATGTGGACCTGCTGGCATCGCTGCTGCTAACTGGTCGAGCTGTACGTCATCGAGTATCTGGGCTTGCCCAGACCGATTGACCTTCATAAGCAAACAGATTGTCGAGGTTTCGAGCCTGTCTCCAAGGAGACTGTGCTCATTTGTGTATTAGAGCAGCAGTTGAACCCAGATGGTTGCTTATGGCGTACTAATTCTTATCAGCGTTTTTGCAATCATTAGGCCTCGCAATCACTAATGCTGTTATCGCTGATGTGTATTGCTGGTGATTGGTTTGATTGGCATTCTTGTTATCGGCAGTAGCAATAGGTGAGGGTAGGGTTGCAAGTTTTGCTAATGCAATCGTAGTGCGGGGAACTTTCTTGAACAGCATACATAGTCGAAAGAGTAATCGCAACCCTTGGGACACCCCATGTTTTATTTAGTTCTATACTTTACTAAGAGTCGATAACTCTATGGGTGATGATGATTTTAACTTAGACGCTCAGCAGTGGATGATGATCAGTCGCTGTAACTCAGCAGCTCGACTCATTTTTCCGCATAGTCAATCTAGCCAGGATGCTTGGTCATTAATGGCCTACCGAAAGTGGTCAGCTGAGGATGTGACACCTGAAGTTTTGAGAGATAAACGCTGCCCTGGAATTAAAGAGCTGCATCAATGTCGCCAACCAAATCTGCGTTACTTCCGATGATCGACAACCTCCAGCAATTTGTGGCCACGTATTCGAGGCTGTTTCCTGGTGAACCAGTACCTCCGATGCCGCAAAAGCCAGAAGACCTGTCAATGACAGTCACGATGGCAATGCGCGATGCAAACCCTGTTCTTTGGCAGAACATGTTTGGTGGTCGTGGTGCACCGCTATCGGCTGACGTACAGCAACGGCTTTTGACTGGTCAGGTCAACCCTGAAGACGCTGGTGCTCTGCGTGCTGCACACATGGATGCGTATGCAGCAGATGCAGACCGCCAACGTGAAGCAGTGATTGAGCGTTCTCGTCAGGCCACCAGGGCTCGTGAGAATGCGATCTTTGAACAGCAGGCTCAGAAATCGGCTGAATTCCGATCAATCGGTTTGCTTGGTCGCTTGGCTGCATCACCTGTAAGTGAGCGTGCAGCAGCTCAGGCACGTGCTCAGTGGGGCATTACTGAATGACTGAGACCCCAACTAAAGAAGGTCGGGGTAGACCTGCAATCGAAACGCGGGAGCTTCCTCCCGACATTCGAATTGCAATACAAGCGCGCAGCCAGGGCCTCACTTGGAAAGCAGCAGCAGATCGTGCTGGTACAACTGCAACTCGTGTCAGAGGTTTCATGCAGCGGCATCCAGACGCGAAAGCGTGTCTGGAAGGCTGTTTGCAAGACCAACTGGATCAGAGTCATTCGATCCTGATTGAGGCAGCACCCGAAGCAGCTCAATGTCTTATCGACATCACTCGCGACGGGCGCTGTAAGCAGTACTCAAAGATCGAAGCGGTCAAAACCCTTTTCGCGATTGTCGAGAAGGGCAAGACCGAACGAGAAGTTGCTGATGCTTTGAAGAGCCTCAAAGAGCAACTGACTGCTCTTGAGGGTGGTCCGGTTTATGACGTTTGAAGCCAAAGCCATGACCCTCGAACAGGCTCAACATCGCAACCACTGCGGTTGGCACGTCGATGGATCAGCTGTCGCTGTTGCCCTTGTCTTCCGGCGGGTTTGTGGATGCAGGCGTCTTTGCCTTACTGCTGAAAATCACCTTTGCGATAACAAAGGCAATCGCAACGGCGCCCAGCAGAAAGCCAAGAAGCTCCATTGCTGATCAGGCTTCGACTTCGGCCTTTTTATCAGCTGTGTCTTTGACCTCTTCAGTGGTTACTTCGGCTGACTTGGACTTGCTGTAGGAGCAGCCACCAGCGTTTGCGACATTGGCGAAGGCAGCCATAACCATGATCGCGATGATCACGGTGCCACCGAGAAAGGCAATGTTCGGATGACGATTCACGAGAGATGGACCTAAGAGTCCGCGGACCCTATCGACTCAAATCAGCCCATGGAGACGATTGGTATCAGATGGCTCGATTAATAGCCCTCGAGCAGGGATAAAACCGAAGTACCGGTGGGACCTTGGCAGAAAACACCGGTGGCGGGGTCGCTTCTCTCATCGCTCGACGCACGCGATGCGGCTCCGTCTACGCATCCAAATACATAATGTGACGCACAGGACACAGTTGAGACGCAATGTGACTCGTACATTTTTTTTGTGGCGCTGATCTGCCACGTCGAGCATGAGGGACTCCGGTGCTGGAGTCCCTTTTTCGTGGAGCTATGGATGGCAGCGAATTCAGTCTTCTGGACTGACATCGCGCTCATACCGAGCAGGGCTGAAAAACCAAATGATCAGCCGGGTAGTGAACCAGGCGAGTAAGACGCCCAGAGCTATCGAGACGAGCGCCTCCACAACAAGTATTCAGAGAACATCAGCCGTAGCTGGATGTCCTCAATATGCCGTGCTGATCAAGGGGTTGGAGAGCGACTGTTAACGGTCAGTCGCTAACTGGTTCGTCCTTGTCTTTGGGTGCCTCGACTTGAGGCTGGTACTTGACTACTGACTTTGAAGCCAGGGAGGCCTCGAGACGCTGCAGCTGCGCTTCACGAAGTGCGGCGGAGATGTCGAGAGAGGGGTCAGTCATCGATTGGCGTTTCCAAAAGCGAAGGCGTATGGCCTAGTGCTGCTGAAAGGGGGCCTACAGAACTGAGAACCAGCGCAACCTAAGGAGCCCATGGCAGATGACCAGTGAGTAGAAATACCCAGAGTCAGCAACCCCTGACCACTCAAGCTCTTGGGCAGATGTGAGTCAATGGATCAGCGTTGATCCAGTTGATGACGCCGGTATCGACATCAGCCACCTGAAACAACGTTGGAACCTTGGGGCTTCTGGCCCCGCCATCGACCCAGATGACATCAGCCATACGTCAGGCACCTTCCGTGTCAGTGACGATCACGGTCATTCCTGCTTTGACGTGCAGAAAGACGGGATCTGGCTTTGGCGCTGCAACGGCGCTCGCATGATCAAGCGACGCACCCCGCTCGCTAGTACGCTTGTATTAGTACAGGAATAGGGCTGAACGCCAGGAATTGATTGTTAAGGACAGGCAAGCAAGCGCGCTTAAAAGCGCTTGTCACTCGCCGTCGCTCGCTTGAGTTGTCGAGGTGCTCAGAAACCTTGCGGTAACTGCGTTCGGGCTTGGGACTTTCGGAGCTCCCAAAGCAAGCGCGCTACCAAACTGCGCCACTCCCCGGCGCATACAGAGATTAGCGGTCAGCGTGCAGCTGTTCAGCCAGGTTGACGCCGCTGCTAACCGCTCCCTCTGCTCTACCGAAGCCAGTCCCTGCGATCCAGTCGCCACAGAACCCCACGGCGCTGGTGGGGCACCACTGCAGTTCTTGTGGCAAGGGGTTGTTGAGGGGCCGTGAGGCGCCCCAGCGCATCACACCCAATGGTGTCGCCTGGTTCAACGCAGCTGAAACAACCGGCAGGGCTTGCAGCAGTTTGGGCAACAGCTCCACCAGTCGCTGTTGCTCCTGAGCCAGCAGGTGCCCCTGGCTTTCGGGCGTAATTGCTTGCCCGGAATCCAAGCCATGCACCACAAGCCCCCAGCGACCAACGCTTTGGGGCTGCAGCACGAGGCGTTCCACCTTCCAGCGCGCCTTGGCGGCGTCGTTCAACCAGATCTGAGCGGGCAGCTCCTCAGCGTTGAGCGCGAGCACGCCCAGATCCACCATCAGGTTCCAGCGCACTTCGGCTTGGCTGTGTTGCAGCAGGCTCAATGCCTTGTCGAGGTCGTCATCCACGCCTTCTGCAATGGCTGTGCGCAGGGGGACGTCATCCCAAGCCAGCATCTTCAGTGAGCGGGGATGGGCCAGCAGGGTTCCACTGAGCACAAGGCGCTTGGCCCTGAGGCTCCAGGTTCGATCCTCGTTCTCCAGCAGCCAATGGTCCTTGCGGTGCTCCAACCAGCGCACACGGGTTTCGAACTGACGGCTCAGTTGCGCGGTGCCAGCCGTATCGAGAAGCGCCTCGCAGATGCTGGCCATGCTGGGAACACCATGCCACCAGCCACCATTTGGCCAGGCGTCTGGGCTGGTGGCAGGCGACAAACCGGCTTCGACATCGAGCGAAAGCACAGCTCGCTTGTCCTGCTGAAGCACACCCCTAGCTCGCAATGGCTTCAGCAGTGAATCCATGCCCTCCGGCATGGATTCACTGAGGTTGAATCCCGGTGCTCCATGGTTGAGCAGCCAGCCACTTTGGTCGCGTTTCCTGCGGGTGGCCGTGCGTCCACCTGGCCCCCGGCCGGCCTCGATCAAAGCGATGTTGAGGTCAGATCCCAGCTGCTGGAGCCGGCCAATCAGGCTGCAGCCAGCCAGTCCTGCACCGATAACGGCGAGATCAACCTCAGCCACGTTCGCTGAAGCCTCTTTCGCTGATCACATCCAATAGCGCTCTGCGGCCACTCGAGAAAACAAACCACCCAGCAATGCCAGAAGAATCGTGACGCCAAAGAATGCGAAATACGCCATCTGAACTGTTGGCCTGATCAGAAATTCACGGCTTTCTAACAGCCGCCCGGTCATCGGCTCGGTTGAGTTACGAGACGACATCAAATCGTGGATATGGGTCGCCTGAGATTCGAACTCAGGACCAGCCGGTTAAAAGCCGGATGCTCTACCGCTGAGCTAGCGACCCGTGCCCGCTTGGGCATGCCATTTCGGCACCAGTTGAGGTTATCACTCAGGTCGCCGGGGAGACTGGTTGCTGCTGAACCATTGTCATGACTGGCTCCAAGTCCTGGCCCGATCCCCAGATCGATGCCAACGCCTGGGTTGCTGAATCCGCCGTCGTGATTGGCAATGTGCAGATGGCAGCGGGCAGCAGCCTCTGGCCCACGGCCGTTGCGCGCGGAGATCTCGAGCAGATCAGCATCGGAGCGGGCAGCAATGTTCAAGACGGTGCCGTGCTCCATGGCGATCCCGGACAGCCGGTTCGCCTCGGTGCTGACGTCACTGTGGGGCACAGGGCCGTCATCCACGGCGCCACGCTCGAGGATGGATGCCTGGTGGGCATTGGGGCCATCGTTCTCAATGGCGTCACCGTCGGTGCAGGCGCCCTGGTGGCGGCTGGTTCTGTTGTCACCAAGGATGTGCCTCCCGGCACTTTGGTGATGGGTGCGCCAGCGGCGGTGAAGCGGGAGTTGTCGCCTGAGGCGATTGATGAACAGCGCTGCCATGCCCGGCGTTACGCGCAATTGGCGGCATCCCACGCCCAGATCAGGCCTTGAACGCACTCCTCTGATTGCTGCGAATTCGATCAGCTTTCAAGGAAGGTCGTGGGATCAACGGAGAAGTCCGTAAGATCGGCGACACAGATTTCCGTTTTCAAGAATGGTCCGAGTTGCCATCGGTCTGGTCCTCATCCTGGTGATCGTCGGTTACTCGGCCTTCAGCGTGATCACCACGGGCCAGGTTCTGGGTATCGATGCCCGCCTGTTCCTGGTGGTTGCACCGATCCTGGCCGCCGTCAGCTGGGCTGCTTTCAACATCGGCCGTGCGGCTGTGGGTCAACTGCAGCTGATGCTCAAGCGCAGCCGCGCCTGATCCAGGCAAGCGAGCTTCGTAGGCTGAAGGCTGCTTGATGCAGCCGGTTGTCTCAATCTCCCCATGTCACCGTTCTCGGTGCCGGTCTGGCCGGTACCGAGGCGGCCTGGCAGATCGCCCGAGCAGGTGTTGCGGTCACTCTGGTGGAGATGCGTCCGATTCGACGCTCCCCTGCGCACCACAGCAGTGATTTCGCTGAATTGGTGTGCAGCAACAGCTTTGGCGCTCTGAGCAGCGACCGTGCCGCAGGTTTGCTGCAGGAAGAACTTCGCAGGCTCGGCTCTTTGGTGATCGGCACGGCCGACACCCATGCCGTGCCTGCCGGCGGAGCCTTGGCGGTTGATCGCGGTCGCTACAGCGCTGCCCTCACGGAAGCTCTCGACCAGCATCCCCTGGTCACGATCGAACGGCGTGAGCAGCAGGCTCTACCGCCGGAGGATGCGATCACCGTTTTGGCGACGGGGCCGCTCACGAGTGAACCGTTGGCGGAGGATCTGCGCCAGTTGACCGGCCGTGCCGACTGCCACTTCTTTGATGCGGCCAGTCCGATCTTGCATGGGGACAGCATCGATCTGTCGGTGGCCTTCCGCGCCAGCCGCTACGACAAGGGGGATGCCGACTACATCAACTGTCCGATGGACAAAGAGCAGTACCTGGCGTTCCGCCAGGCCCTGCTGGAGGCGGAACAGGCGGAACTCAAAGACTTCGACAAGAACGACGCCACCTTCTTTGAGGGCTGCCTGCCGATTGAGGAGTTGGCGCGTCGTGGTGAAGACACCATGCGTTATGGCCCCCTGAAGCCGATCGGGCTCTGGGATCCCCGTTGGGGCGATGTGAACGATCGCGATGTGCGCCGAGCCAAGCGCGCCTATGCGGTGGTGCAGCTACGGCAGGAAGACAAGGACGGGCGCCTCTGGAATCTGGTGGGTTTCCAGACGAATCTCAAATGGGGTGAGCAGAAGCGAGTTCTGCAGATGATCCCCGGGCTGGGCCAGGCGGAATTCGTGCGCTTCGGGGTGATGCACCGCAACACCTTCCTGGAGTCGCCGCAGCTGCTGCAGCCCACCCTGCAGTTCCGCCAGCGCCCCAACCTCCTGGCGGCCGGCCAGATCACCGGCACCGAGGGCTATGCCGCCGCCGTGGCCGGTGGCTGGTTGGCCGGCACCAATGCGGCCCGGCTGGCCCTGGGCCTGAAGCCCATTGATCTGCCGGCCACCTGCATGAGTGGAGCCCTCACCCATTTCGTCAGCGAGGCACCAACGGCCAAGTTCCAGCCGATGCCCCCCAATTTCGGTTTGTTGCCGGAGCTGCCGGAACGCATTCGCGACAAGCGAGCGCGCTATGGCGCCTACCGCGATCGTGCCCTGCAGGACTTGGAGCCGATGCGGGCCCTCCAACCCCAGACCGTGACGGCATGACAACCCCTGCGGAGGCTCGCCGGATCGAACAGCGCTCTCTGCGCTTCGGGGTTGGAGCCAACGCAGTGATGGCCCTGGCTGGGTTTTCCGCCCATGTGCTCACCGGATCCTCTGCCCTGCTGTTGGACGGCCTTTATTCCGCCGTTTTGGTGGGGTCGTCCTTGATTGCCAGTCGCATCAGCAACAACGTGGTACGGCCACCGGACCGAGCCTGGCCCTACGGCTACGAAGGCCAGGAAGCCCTGTATGTGCTGTTTCGCTCCCTGGTGCTGCTCGGGGTGATCGGCTTTGGCGTCGGCAGCTCCTGCTCCACCTTGATCGATTGGTGGCGGGGAAACAGCATTGCGCCGCTGCATCTGGAGCCGGTGGCGCTCTACACCGCTTTGATGACGGCACTGTGTGGATTGCTGGCCTGGCGGCACCGCCGGGATTGGCGCCGCACGGGTCGTGTGTCGCTGCTGCTGCTCACAGAGGCCCGCAATGCTCGGATCGATGCGGTGATCACCCTGGCCACTGGTCTGGCCTTGCTGGCGTCGCCGCTGCTCTTGGCAACGCCGTTGTCTGTCCTTGCGCCGATCACCGATGCCCTGCTGGTGCTGGCGGTGAGCCTGGCCTTGCTGCGCGAACCGCTGGCGGCGCTGCGGGATGCCATGGCCCAGGCCGCGGGCTGTGCTGCTGACCCGGATGTGCTCCAGCGCACCCGCATGGTGTTGATGCAGGAGCTGGTGGGGCTTCAGCTGCAGATGATGGATTTCACGGTGCAGCAGCTCGGCCGCACGGCCTTTGTCGTGGTTTACATCAATCCGCTGCAGCCCCAGGAAAGTCGTGTGATTGATGGGTTGCGCCATCACATCGATGCCCGCTGCAGTGCCGAACTCGGACGTCCGGTGCGCTCTGAGGTGATCCTCACGGTGATGCCGCCGATTCACCGCCAGGATCCAAGGCCGCAGACGGCCCCTTAGCGTCACCCCCAAAGAAGCGATGCCATGAGCGAGAACCAGCAGTGGGATGCCGTTGTGATCGGTTCCGGCATCGGTGGTTTGGTCACCGCCAGTCAGTTGGCGGCCAAGGGAGCCAAGACCCTCGTTTTGGAGCGGTATCTGATCCCCGGCGGCAGTGGTGGTGCCTTCAAACGCGAGGGCTACACCTTCGATGTGGGGGCCTCGATGATCTTCGGCTTCGGCAAGAAGGGTTTCACCAACCTGCTCACCCGGGCCCTCGCCGATGTGGGGGAGCACTGCGACACCATCCCCGACCCCGCCCAGCTCGAGTACCACATGCCCGGTGGGCTGCGCATCGCCGTGGATCGCGACTACGAGCAGTTCATCGCCGATCTCACGGCGCGGTTTCCCCATGAGGCGAAGGGGATCCGCCGCTTCTACGACACCTGCTGGCAGGTGTTCAATTGCCTCGATGCCATGCCGCTTCTCTCGCTGGAGGATCCGGCCTACCTCACCAAGGTGTTCTTCAAGGCACCACTGGCCTGTCTGGGGCTGGCCCGCTGGCTGCCGTTCAACGTCGGTGCGGTGGCCCGCGAACACATCAAGGATGAGCAGCTGCTCAAGTTCATCGATATCGAGTGCTTCTGCTGGTCGGTGATGCCGGCGGATCGCACGCCGATGATCAATGCCGGCATGGTGTTTTCCGATCGGCATGCGGGCGGGATCAACTACCCCAAGGGAGGCGTCGGCGTGATCGCCGAAAAGCTGGTGAAGGGATTGGAACGTCACGGGGGCGCCATCCGCTACAAGGCCCGAGTCACCGAGGTGTTGATCGAGAACGATCAGGCGCTTGGCGTGAAGCTGGCCGATGGCGAGGTCATCCGCGCCAAGCGTGTGATCTCCAACGCCACCCGCTGGGACACCTTCTCCGGAGCGGGTGATGAGCAGCGCCGCTCCGGACAATCCCTGGTGGATGCCGCCCACACGCCGGGCAAAGAGCAGTTCTGGCGCAAGCGTTATGTGCCTTCACCCTCGTTTCTGTCGCTGCATCTGGGGGTTCGGGCTGACCTGATTCCGGCTGGCACCCACTGCCATCACCTCCTGCTCGAAGACTGGAACCGGATGGAGGACGAGCAGGGGGTGATCTTCGTGTCGATGCCCTCGCTGCTGGATCCGGATCTGGCCCCGGCCGGGCATCACATCGTTCACACCTTCACTCCCTCATCGATGGAGACCTGGCAGGGACTGACCCCCAGCAAGTACCGCGAGAAAAAGGAGGCGGATGCTGCACGGTTGATCCAGCGCCTGGAGGCGATCCTTCCCGGCCTCGCCGATGCCATCACCCACAAGGAAATCGGCACGCCCCGCAGTCACCGGCGTTTTCTGGGTCGCTTTCAGGGCAGCTACGGCCCGATTCCGGCGATGCAATTGCCGGGACTGCTGCCGATGCCGTTCAACCGCACGGGCCTGAAAAACCTCTATTGCGTGGGTGATTCCTGTTTCCCCGGCCAGGGCCTCAACGCTGTGGCCTTCAGTGGGTTTGCCTGTGCCCATCGGGTTGGGGCCGACCTGGGCCTGAACCCCTGGGCGCTGCCGGCCTGATCTTCTTCCTAGCGTGATCGTCCGTAGGAGTTGGGATGCCGCCTGAGTTTCAGCCGTCGTCGGACGATCTGGCCCGCTACCTCGAGCAGAGGGGCGAGCTGACCAAGCCCTGGAATCTGCAGATGCTGCGGCTCAAGAAGCTCAAGGAAGCAAAGGACTCGATGGATCCTCAGCTCTACCTCGAGAAGGTGCAGGAGGCCCATGCGGATCTGATGCGGCTCGGTCAGTTCTGGAAGGGGCGTGAACAGGAGGTGTTTGGTGGCACCTACCAACCGTCTGAACTGATTGAACCGCTGCCCGGTTCTCCAGACGACCGATGAACGGCATCGAACGTTTCGGGTTATCGCCCCTGATCCGCTTCACCCTGCTCAGCCTGTATGGGGCCTTGGTGCTGCCCTTGCCATTGCTGGCCCCTGCGGAGTCGCGCTGGCTGATGGTGGCAGGGCTGCTGCTGGGCTTGGTGTTGGTGATCGGTCTGTTGAGTGAACGGGTGGAGACCGATGCCGAAGGCATTCAGGTGCGTTACCCCGCCTGGATCCGCTGGTTGCTGCGGCGCGGCTGGTCCATGCGTTGGCAGGACATTCGGGCCCTGGTTCCCGTTGGCACCAGTCAGGGGGGAACGGTGTATTACGTGAAGGCAGTCGATCTGCGCCACCAGCTCCTGCCGCAACGCATTGAGCGCTTCGATCGATTCCTGAAGCTTCTGGCCGCCAACACCCCTGTGTCGACCAAGGACATCGGGCGTCTGACCCCGCCCTGGACGTATCAGCTCTTGGCTGGATTGGCCGTGCTCATGATCGCCGGCGAACTGGTCACGTCTCTGGCGCTGGCCCAGGGCTGGATCAGTCTGCCGGCGGGTTGTCCAGGCTGATCAGAGCTGTTTCTTTCAATAGAAAACCCCGCCAGTGCTGACGGGGTGGAGTGTGTGAGGTTTGGTCGGGAGATGGATGGGGACAATCCGCGCCTCCTGCTTTCCCTTGACGGGTCTTGTATGGCTCTCAGCCTGTTTCAGAGACGCACTTGGCAGGCATCAGGCTCCCCGACGCCATCGTTCAAACATCAGCAATCCACTTGCATGTGGGCGATGGTGAGCAATGGAAGCATCCTTTTCTCCTCTCAGAGCACACCATCTCTGTTCCTTTCTGAGAGCAACTCCCCCGTTTGAGGGATTTGTTCACCAGCGCAGCTCCCCCATTCCAGGGACGTCATCCCACCAGCCACTCCCAATCCGGATGTGAAACGCTGTCTCGGTTCAGACCGGTATTGCCGCTTCGATCTCCCAGCCCTCGTTGAGCAGCTCTTCGGCTCGTGTTGGAGCCTCTTCTGAGGCAACGTCGATGAGGAGAAATCTCTCTCCCTGGTTGCAATACAGCCTGGTTAATCCGATCACGGCGGGGGCTCCCGGGTGTCGACAGCGCCATGTTGACCCGGCTGCGCTGATCAAGCAATGAAGACGCTCCTGCAAACAACTCTTGATTTTGTCCAGATGTCTGGCGTTGCCATGGGTCGCTCAGACGTTGAAATCGATGCAGTCGTTCCGATCTGATGACAACTGAACTCACCAACCTCCCCTGCGGAACGGTTCAGCTCAAAGTCTGCGTGAATCACCTGTGTGAATTGGGTTGGGTGACGTCGCACCATCTGGTCCCAACCAAAGAGGCCCAACTGAAGCAGGCCCTTCATCACCACAGGACGAATGAAGTGTTCGCCAAAGGGCGCTGATGAAACAGGTTGCGTCGGGGTGGATGTTGATTGGCCCTGACCCCAGAATTCCAGTCGCTGACTGGAATGAATTCACTTGATTCAGCTGCCTGGCAGATTGTCGAGGCTGAAGCGATAGCCCCGCTGACGCACGGTGGTGATCCCACCGCCCTCGCCAAGACCGGCCTGCTCAAGCTTGCGGCGCAGGGTCAACACCTGAGTGTCCACCGAACGAGGGCCACCGCTGAAGGGAGGCCAGGCCATCCGCAGCAGTTCCTGTCTGCTGCGCACCAGGCCAGGCGGCATCAATAGTGCGCAAAGCAGGGCAAATTCGCGGGGGCTGAGCTCCACCGGCTGCTCACGCAGCGTCACCTGGCGTAGCAGCAGATGAACCTCCAGCGGACCAACGGTGACCCGCTCCTGCAGGCCGCTGTGCCCCCGCTTGAGCAGGGTGCGGCAGCGGGCGGCCAATTCCTCAAGACCAAAGGGTTTGCGCAGCACATCGTCGGCACCGTCATCCAGCAGGCCCACCACCGGCTCGGCTCCTGCCCGTGCGGTCAGCACAATCACCGGGCAACGCAGTTGCTCTGCCAAGCGCAGGGCGGAGCTGCGCTCCAGCAGTTCTGCACTCACCAGGAGATCGGGTAACTGTTCCTGACAGACTTCCAAGGCTTCAGCGGCATTGGCCACTGCTGCGGTGAGATGACCGTCCTGACGCAGCCGCTGCACAAGCACCGTGCGCAGGGTGGGGTGCGGCTCGACCACCAACACTCGCGAAGGTTCCTGACCGGTGTTTGCGCTTGGCATCACCACCGGATCGCTGCTAGCTACAGACGCTTCCGCCGTGAGGTCGTGGGGAGTGGAGGTCACTGGATCGGCCCGAGCACACCTACGCTAAGCCGAAATTCCTTGCAGGCTGGTAGCAGGGGCTGCTGTTGTATCTCATGACCTCACTCGACGACCCTGAAGCCATCCGTCATTTCCAATCGCTCTGTGATGCCTGTCAGGAGCTGACGACGAGATATCACACCCCGTCGGAGCTACGGCTGTATTCCGACGGCTACCTGCATGCATTGCGGAAGTCAGGCTCGCTTGATCCACGCTCTCAGCATCGCCTCGAACAATTGATCGATCGCTGGATCATGGATCCGTCCAGCTTTATTGGCCCTGACGGGGATGTGAGCAACTTGTATATGCGCCAACCCCAGGGTTATTGAGTTAACTGGCGAGAGCGATTTCCAGCTTTTCGCGAAGTTCGCCGGAGTTGTACATCTCGATCAGGATGTCGGAGCCTCCGATGAAGTCCCCTTTCACATACACCTGGGGGATGGTGGGCCAGCTGGAAAACTCTTTGATTCCCTGACGAATCTCTGGATCAGAGAGAACGTCGAATGTCTCGAATGCCACACCAAGGGAGTGCAGGATCTGCACCACATTGTTTGAGAATCCGCACTGGGGCATCAGCTTGGAGCCCTTCATGAACACGAAGATCGGGCTGGATGCGACCAGAGTTTCGATGCGAGCTTTGGTGGAGGTGTCCATCGTTGAACGTGAGTTGGCTTTAAGCGGACGCAGCGTCCGAAGGGGTTGAGGTGTTGAGGGCGAGGGCGTGAATCGCTTCGCTGGCCAATTCCTGCTGCAGCGCGCCGTACACCATTTGATGCTGACGGATGCGTGAAAGGCCAGCAAAAGCAGACGACACCACCGTCACCTGGAGGTGATCACCGCCACCGGTGAGGTCTTCAACGGTAACGTTGGCGTCGGGAATGACCTGTTGGATCGCGGCTTCAACGGCATCCGGCTGCACCATGGCGGCGGTTGTGCAAAAGAGGACTGACTCAGATGCTGACAGACCGGCTCATTGGCCGGCAGCCGATGCACCCCGGAATTCGGTTTCAACGAAGCCCAGTTCCAGCAGGCTCTGATAAGCCTTCTGACCCTGAGGCTTGGCCGGCGTCATCAGCTTGACCACCTCCACCAGCACCGGAACAGCCACTTCGGGCTGGTTTTGACGGCGGAACAGGGCTGCCAGGCGGAGGTTGGTTTCCGCCAGCAGTTCCAGGGCTTCACGGCCCTTGGTGTCCATCTCGCGGGGGATCCGAGCATCAAGCCCCCGGAAGGCACCACTCAGGTCGCGATAGAAGGCCAGGAGCTGCTTGGAGGCTTTGCGGGCTTTGTCGTAATCAGCCCGCGCCTCGGCCAGGTCCCCCCGGCTGGCTGCTGCATCGCCCTCAGCCAGCATCGAACGAACGGCCGCCGGGTTGAATCCACCCTGGCTCTGAGCCAGAACGCGGTTCTCGGCTGAGGTTTGGGCGATGCCGGGAGCTGCGGTGACGCCCAGGGTTGCCACCAGTGCAGCAGTCGTCAGCAACGCGCGACAACCCATGAGACCAGCAAGAAAACGTGGGCGGACTTTAGAAGCTCTGAAGCGGTCGGCCAACGGCAGCACGGGCCGCTTGTTCAGCCGTATGCATCGCCGCAGCGAGTTCGCTGTTGAACTGCCGCGTCGCGTCGCGATCTCCCTTGGCTGGCACGCTGAGCGGTGCTCCGAAACAGAGCGCTGCCCGGCTGAAGGGCCGCGGTGGGGCCTGGCTGTAGCCCAAGCCAACGGGAACCACAGGAACGGAAACGCCGCGGCTCTGGGCCAGTTGGGCCAGGCGCACCAGGCCGGGCCGCAGTTCAATCGCCGCGTCCTGCCGGTGAATCCTGCCTTCGGGGAACATCACCACTTGCTGTCCGTCGGCCAACAGGTCGATGGCCAGGCGCAGGGTGGTCATCGAAGGCCGTCCCTGGTCCACCGGGAAGCAGCCGAGCCGTTGCAGAAACCAGCCCTGCAGCCCCCGCATTTCGGTGGTGGTCACCATGAAGCGGCAGTCGCGGCCACTGACCCGACGGCCAGCGGCCAGCGGCAGCATCAGGGCATCCCAGCGGGCGCGGTGCGTCGGTGCCAGCAGCACCGGGCCCTGATGGGGGAGATGCTCTGGGTTGAGCACCAGACGCTCACGGAATTGAAGGCGCAGCGCGAGATCCTGGGTGGTGAACATCGCCAGGGGGGCCCAGAAGCTGTCGATGCCGACACGCAGGCTGTTTTCTCGGGTCGCCAGGGCCGCTTGCAACGGGCTGATCGGATTCGATGTCTGAGAACCTAAATCCCCCAGGCAAAGCTGCATAGGATCCGGCCAACGACTGCCCCGTCATGGCCAGCCTC
>CAJXPL010000040.1 GCA_913057985.1 uncultured Synechococcus sp. | reverse complement strand
CGGACCCATGTCAGCGGCAACTGCTGGGTCCGTTTGTCTAGCGAATCCAGCCGTTCTCCCGAGGCCAATCGAGCTTTTAGGCAGTCCGTATCAGTCGAAACCATCGCCGGGATCTACCGAAATTTTTGGCGGATCAGCACATCTTCAGAAATTTCCAGACAAGCCTGCTGCATGGCCTCATCATTGAACACTCAGTTGCCTGCACACCAGATGTGGTGCTGAGCAGCACGGGGAGAGCGACCCTGGGGCTGGCAGACGAGTTTCCCCGTTGAGAGCGATCAATGGGGGAACCTCTCTGTGTATTAAAGCTGTAGAAATTCAGTGCATCAGGCGCAAATCAGTGTGACGTGACGAACGTGTTTATGCGGTTACCGCATCGCTCGGGGAGGACTCGCTTCTCCTCGCGGTTCCGTGGCTCCACATCGTTAAGTCGCAGCTTGGTTGAAGGTCAGCCATCGCGGCAGAAAGAGCTGCTCAAAAACGCCGATCACAACTCCCGCTTCATTCGATTTCATGAGGGCTTGACGAGCAAATCATGAAAAAAAAATAATTACCTATTTGCGATATTTAAAGCTTTCGAATCAAACAATCAGGCAAGTGCTTAAGTCGTCCCGTTATTTCATGGAGGACAGTATGCACAGTCAGAAGAACTCCCCGGCCTGCTTTTTGCGCTGGTCTGTCAGCAAGGTGACTGACAGGCTCTATGCGGTTGCAGCAACGGTTGACGGAAAGGAATACGACTTTGTCGGCAATTTCAAGAGCGTTCGAGAAGCACAACAAGCAGGCCGTCGCTACGCCGAAAACCTGGTTCACAACTCGATGGCGGGTGGTCGCCTGTCGCTGAAACAACAGCCTCTAGCCGCCTGATCGGCTCCATCGGTTCGTGAGTTGAACACATGTTGGGTTCCCTTGGAGAGTGCACCTCCAGGGGTTGTTCAGCCTTAATCCATGGAACACTTGGGCACCGCCTGAGATCCAATGGCCAGCTTCGACAAGACCACTCCGTTCATGTTGCTGGCGCGAATCCACGTCAAACCCGGTTGTGTTGACCAGTACCTGGAACTGGCTCGCGTTACCGACGAAGCCGTTCAGGCATCTGAGCCAGGCATGATTCACCACACCTTTGATCAGGACCCAGACGATCCCCAAGCATTCGTGTGGTCGGAGGTCTACGCCAACGACGAGGCATTCAGCGCCCATGTCTCCAACCCTCCCGTTCAGGAGTATCTGCAGAAGCATGCGGAGCTTGGCGATGGCTTCAGCGTTGAGGTTTACGGAACGGTGGGCGATGACTGCCGGCAGCTGATGGAGTCGTTTGGACTTCCACTCAAGATCTTTGAAACCAAGCTCGGATACAGCAGGGTCTGAACAACCTGGCGGAAAGAATCCCTCGAGTTTTGGCAGTCATGCCTATGGATTGCTCTTTAGTTCATCCTCGAGTTCGTCAAGCCGCGTTTTGAGTTGCCTGGCGCGACGGGTTCTGGGTTTGTTGTCATGACCCTTCAGCGCTGATTTGATCACGGCGATTTCTTTCTCAAGCTTCCGTCTTCTGGTGAAGGAAAGCGCTTCCTAAGCAAGACCAATCAGAAAATCGCCCCGCGGGGCATAACAAGGAGCATCTTCTTTGAAGTCATTGTGTGCGGCCGCGTCCTCAGGATCAATCACAGTCCAGGGCTTTTTCGGCGACATCGGCCGCCACAAGAAACACATAGGAGAGTGCGTTCATATGACTGGCCAGATCTTTGATCGATTCAACGATTTCCTTTCGTGATAAACCACTCTCCCGCTGAAGTCGAATGATCTCATGCGTCAGACGGGTCACATGGTCGCGACCGTAGTTGTAAGCAGTCCCAAAACAATCCTCACTCTGCTCATCAGTCCTGCAGGCTTCGGCAAAGTCTGAGGCAATTTTCTGGGAAAAATCTTCAACCTGACGGCAGGGCATCGTTTTCTGGATTTGCCGGAATGTATGCGAGAAAAGAATGAAGCCCCAATAATTTTTTTAAAACAATGCGTTAAACTTCGAATATTCGCTTATCAATCAACGAAAAACTTCATGTTTTTTCTTGCAGAAACAAAAAATTGCTCAATATTTTTCGCCAAAGCCTCGATCAATGCATCGACCCATGCAAAGGTGCACTGCCTTGGTTGGACTGTGGTCGCACGCCAAGGCCACCAGGAGCTTCTCTCAAGCCTCGTTTTGACTGAGACAAGCTTCTTTTCCTCGAAGACAACAACAGTTCAAGCATCGATATTCCATCGGACTCACCAGCGCCTTTGAGGCCAGAACAGCGACCTGCTCGATAGGGCTCACCGTTCAAGCAGCAAATTCGCCATCGTGAAGCCGGGGCGTCGCCTCGGCAGCAAAAGCTTTGCAGAGCTGTCTTCTGTTAGCCGTCGCCCGATCCCCTTGCCCCGTTACCGCGCCACCCACGAACCACCCGAACAGCCTGACGGAGAAGGCTGGCTGGTGTGTGTAGAGCAGCAGAAGGTGGTGCAGTTCAAGCCAGATGACTCCACCGTTCATGCCCAATGGGTGGCGGTGCGCACCTACAGCTGGAGTCCGCCCAGCCCGCCGATTCCCCAGACCCGGCGGCGGATGCTGCGCCACAACGCCATCGAAGCTTGGAACACCATGCTCAAAACAGGCTGGCGGCGCTGTTCAGCCCCCGTGCGCTGATGGCATCAAAAAACCGGTCCCCCCCGGGACCGGTATGAAATAATCACACAAAACTTGGCTTGGTCTTAGCCCTTTCCATTGGACTCCTCGGTGATGGGCTTGGGTGTACGAGTGGAACCATGGGCGCCATGACGCCTTGACGAAAGGGCGATCAGGCGTAGAGAAAGAAGCGTCAATCACATTCCATCCATCTCTGTCTCTGCGTCGAGCTCGAGGCCGACATCATCGATACAGGCTTGTTTGTCCACTTGGCACAACAGCTGCATCAGGTTCTTTCGATCAAGAGCTGACAACTCACCGTTGATTTCCCACTTCAGACAGGTTCTGCGCTGGCAGCTGCCGGTATGACCCTTGAGGATCTCGAACATGACAGCCTCCTTTGGGCTGATGATTTGATCCCTACGACGGATTGATGGGGTAATGCCAGAGCAGCAATACCTAACGTCTCTTGGCACTCGCCAAGGCCCTGCAACCTTGAGCTGATGAATGTCAGTGACGACTGCTGGACCCCTGACACCTCTTTCGCCAACGTGATCGAAGTTGCGATCAACCGATGACCAACGGATCCGGCACCTGGGCCAACAATCAGCCCCCAGCAGCAGCCGAAAAACTCTGGAGAGGCCTGGCTCTGGTGGGAGCCTTCCACATCGGAGGAATGCTGATCAACGTCATCTTCCAGATGCTGGGAAACAACAGCCTGGATGGCATTCCCGCCAAATTCCTCGGCCTCTGAGCCCATCAGCCCCATCTAAACGCTGATGAGCCCCTGCAGCAGGCAGGGGTTTTTTATTGACCAACTGGAACGCACCATGCAGCTCAGGCGCCAGGAAAATCAAGCCGAGACCCAGCCATCTCGCACTGAGCAGAATTACTCATTGTTAAGGGAGATTGCGCAGCATTAAGTTCTCCTCGCATGCACGAGTCGTTCCCGAGGAGTGGGCTCTTCGGGAACCTTTTTTTGGGTAAGTTCCCATCAGGTGAGTGATGTATCCCGTAGGTGGGCCTGCGGAT
Source organism: uncultured Synechococcus sp. (assembly GCA_913057985.1). Classification (GTDB taxonomy): domain Bacteria; phylum Cyanobacteriota; class Cyanobacteriia; order PCC-6307; family Cyanobiaceae; genus Parasynechococcus. Next base: position 12,908 of record CAJXPL010000040.1, on the reverse strand, counting down.
ACATCTCCTCCTATTGAAAGGCCGCTTCTCGCTAACAGCCGAGAGGAGAGGAGCAGGCGAGGGAACCTGCTCCTTTTTCCCTCCAGAAGCGTTTGCAATGGTGCTCGCGCCGGGTTGATCATCGGCCATGCGGAAATGATTCTCATTGAGCAGTAATGCCTATTTGGCTTCCTGAGAGTTCTCTGAGAAACGCTCCAATCGCACCTCGAACGGCCCTCCACTGATCCACTCTTGGAGTGAAGGCTGTGGTGCCTTCAATGCGTCAAGCAGGGGCGGGCTGAGGGGCCGGCTCTTTTTTTTGGATCAGAAGGCCAACAAAGGCCAGCAATCCGCCTCAGCAGCCACAAGACTGAAACCAGCTGATCCAACGCCGTGCTGCCCCTGGTGGCTTCTAACTTGATCGCCGCTCAAGAACCGGCGACCCCGCCTCCAATGAACTTGGCCTGCCCAGACGAGGTCCGACAACAGCTGGACGGGCTCTACCAATGGCAAGTGCAGCGCATGGACCAACCGAATAACACCGCCACCTCGCTCTCAAGCCAGAGCGAGCGCTTCAGTCCTCGTATATTCAGTCTGCTGACGCAAGCCCGGCAACTCACCCCATCAAAGGATGGCCGCTATTTGGACTTCGACGTCTTCAGTAACACCCAGGTGCGGACCTTTTCAGCAGTCATTACCGGCTGCAGCTCGGCCCAGAAGAACAGCATCCTTGCTGCAGTGGAGGTGCAAGCCGGATTGCGCAAAACCCCCAGCGCAACACCCCGACGGTTGGAGTACGAACTAAAGCGCGACTGCACAGGCCAGTGGAAGATCACGGAAATCACTTACCGCAATGAGCGGGTGTTTCACCTGAAGACTTATCTCGAGAAACTTGTGAATCCAACACCCTGATCTTCAACAGACAAGCTGATAAAGGAGATCAATATCTCTGCATGCGTCGCAATTTCCTCCTGCTCAGAGGCTTGCTGCTGGCGCTGAGCCTTTGGAGCACCCTCCCAGCAGCGGCAGCCCCGATCAGTCGCGACGATCCGGAATCCACTGACCCTGGCCACAAGGGCATCTCCACCGCCCGCGGATCCGCTGTTGTGGTCACCGCCAATCCCCTCGCCAGCACGGCAGCGCTGGCTGCGCTGAACAACGGCGGCAGCGCCATCGATGCTCTGGTGACAGCCCAGGCGGTGCTGGCGGTGGTGGAACCCCAGAGCTCCGGCCTGGCAGGTGGTGGTTTTCTTCTGCACTGGGAGGCCAAACAACGCCAGCTTTCAGTGCTGGATGGCCGTGAAGTGGCCCCCGAACGCAGCCGCCCAGGCGACCTGCTCGACGACGCGGGGGATCCCATCCCCTGGCGACAGGCCACCAGCCAAGCCAACGCCATCGGCATTCCCGGCACCGTGGCCCTGCTCTGGCAGGCCCATCAAAACCACGGCCGTCTGCCCTGGGGCCAAACCCTGCAACCGGCGGTCCACCTTGCCAGTGCTGGCTTCCTTCCGAGCCCGCGGCTGTTGCGCTCCATTCGCCTGGCCCAGCGTTTCGGCGTGGCCCACAGTCCTGAGTTTCAAGCGCTCTACCTGCCCGGCGGCCAGCCACCAGCAGCGGATCAACCCTTCCACAACCCTTCCCTGGCGCGCACCCTGAGGCTGCTGGCCAGGGAAGGGGGCCCGGCCTTTTATCAAGGGCCCCTAGCGCAGCAGATCCTGGACGGGGTCAATGCCCTGCGGGCCAGCGAGCCGAACTTCCGCGGCTGGAGCTCCGTTGATCTGAGCAGCTATGCCGTGGTGCGGCGCCCCCCCCTCTGCAGCCAGCAGCTCCAGCACCGGATCTGCACGGTGCCACCCCCAAGCAGCGGTGGCTTGGCGCTGCTGCAAACCCTGGCGCTGCTGAACCAGACCACCAACCTGGGCAGCTCAAGCACAGGTGAGCCGCAAATCTGGCGGCAGTTGGCCCGCACCCAGGCCTGGGCCGATGCCGACCGCCTCTACTGGGTGCATGACCCCATCGATGGTGCGGTTCCCACCGCAGCCCTGCTGGATCAGACCTACATCGCCAGCCGGGCCAGAGCCATGCAGGGCACCAACGGTGCAAGGCCAGCACCGGGGCTACCCCCAGGCATCGAGAACTATCCCTACGGCAGGCCGGATCGGGGCATCGAACAGGGCACAAGCCAGATCACGATCGTGGACTCGAACGGCAACATCGCCTCCTACACCTCCTCGGTGGAGACGATCTTCGGGAGTCGGCACCTGGTGGGAGGCATGGTGATGAACAATCAGCTCACCGATTTCGCCTTCAAGCCCAGCCTTGGCGGCAAACCGGTCGCCAACCGCCGGCTGCCTGGAAGACGGCCGATGTCGTCAATGGCGCCGACACTGGTGTTCCAAAACGGTGAGCCGGTGCTGGCCCTCGGCAGCCCCGGCGGCCGCAGCATTCCGCATCTACTCAGCCGGGTGCTGCTGGCGTCATTGGTCTGGAACGAACCGCCGGCACGGGCGGTGGGGCTGCCCCATCTCTCACGCCGGGGCACAACGCTGGTGGTGGAAAGCGATCCGCCGCTGCCCTGGCCGTTCCCGCTGCAACAGCTCACAAGCGAAGCAAGCCCGAGGCATCAGAGCATCGGCAGCGGCACTGCTCTGCTGCAAAAAATCGGTGCTGGCTGGCAGGGAGCCGCTGATCCGCGCCGCGAAGGAACGGCCCTGGCCCTGCCCTGATCCAGCCAACCAGCGATCAACCCTTGGAGCGCAGGTTCGTGAAGCTGGGAACACCATTGCCCCAGGCACGGGTGATGGCCAAGATCAACGCCCCGATGAGGGCCAGGTTCATCGCAAAGCCGCTGTCCACCGGGAAGGCGTGGAAGATCAGCGTGGTGGGCACCAGGAACAGCAACAGCAGCGAGGCCCCCAGCACCGTGTTGCTTCCGAACACCAGCAGTATCGATCCGGCGATCAGCACCACAATCGCCGCCACCAACAACACAGAAGCCAGGGGTTCGGGGATGCCCTTGGCGGCAATGAAGCCGGCGGTTTCAGCAAAGTTGGTGAACTTGGCCGGCAGGGCATTCACAAACACGGCCGCCATCAGCACCCGGCCGAGGAAATCGAACAGCTTCGAAGCAGTCATGGAGATCAGTAGGCCGCAGGGGCAGAGAAGTCGTGACCAGCACCCTAGAGAGCAACTGTTCACCAAGAACATTCACAGGCCACCAGAGGATGAGCTGATCCAGGGATGGAGATCAGCCGTCAAAGGCGGTAAGACGGAGTTCAGCAGGGTCAGGATGGGCCGAGCTCGATGCTGGAGATCAGACCCTTCACCCCCGCCGACCTCGACGTGGTCACGGCCCTGGCCCGTGAGGAGGATTTCGCCCCAGGAATCGGCGACATCGAGATCTACGCCAACACTGATCGCCAGGGGGTCTGGCTCGCTTGGCACGACAACACACCGGTGGGCTGCATCGCAGCGGTCACCTACAACCCCGATTACGCCTTCATCGGTCTGTTCGTGGTGAAGCCGGAGCATCGGGGCAAGGGAATCGGCCATCAGCTCTGGCACCACGCCTTAAAAACCCTCAGCGGCGTGCAGTGCATCGGCCTAGAGGCCGCGGTGCAGATGGTGGGCTTCTACGAACGCGCTGGATTTCAGAAGGACTGCATCACCACCCGCCGGCAGATGCTGTTCCGAAGCGAGGCATCACTGGACGCAAGCCCGAGCCATCGCAGCGACGTTGCCGTCGTGCCCTTGCACGAGGTGTCGCTGGAGGCGATTCAGCGCTACGACGAACGTCATGAGATCAGCCCAAGACCTCACTTCCTTGAACTGTGGCTCCGCCACAGAGCTGGAGATGTGTTCGCGGCGAGGGATGCCGAGGGTGAATGCCATGGCTACGTGCGCATTCGGCCTTGCCTGCTGCCGATCGGCGAGGGATGGCGGGTGGGTCCCTGGCTCGCCGAAGACCCCGGCATGGCCTCGCTGTTGCTGAACAACGCCCTGGACCACCACAACGGTGTCGTGCTGATCGACACCCCCGGCCACAACCCGAGCGCCAAAACCATCCTCAGCGCCCGGGGCTTCAAACCGATGACGTCAACGGTGCGGATGTACAAGGGCGTGATCCCCAGCGGCCACGACCGCAACGTTTACGGCCTGGCCTGCCTCGAGCTGGGTTGATCACTGAACGATCACTCCACCAGGAATTCGCTGCGCAAGGCCCGCGCATCCTGAATCCGCTGCCCCACCGCGAGCTGGCGGAGGCGGGTGTTCAACCAGGCGCGCAGTCGCGTGGACGACGCCGACTTGTTCAGAAGACCGTCCGAGGGCTCAGGCGTGCCGAAGGGAATCGTCATCAGCCACGCACGGCGGTTCAGGCTAATCAGATCGCAGCCACGCCAGCCCCACTTTCAGCTGGTTCTACCCTTAAAGGCAATGCGTGTTCGTGCTGATTGCCAGGGCCTGGCCCGGGCCCAAGACTGTGTGCATCGAGATCGGAGGCGTCCATGCGAGACGACGGTCCAACCGAGCAGACGTCAGAAGCCAGCTGACTTTCAGGCCCCTGCTCCAACAGTTTTCACACCTCTTGTTGGGTGCGCCCTTCGACAGGCCTTGTGCGAAAGGCCAGGCCGATCGGCACTCCATCTGCACCGTGCCAGGTGCCCTAAGGAGCTCCCATCACCCGACCCCTTGGAACATGGCCCCAGGCGCCATAAGCCAGACGCTTCGACCTTCCTTCAGCCACATCTGATGGATTGCGTCATGCACAAACGAGCGAGTTAGGCCGCCTGTTCACCGGAACGGGACGGCCACACCAACCCTGAACACCATCGTTCAGACACAGACCCCCGGCTCCCTCCGTCACAGGGACCGGGGGTCTGCTGCTGGATCAGGCCTTGCTCTTCTGGTCGGCCTGCCGCAGCTGCTCGCGCAGGATGATCGGATCATCACAGTGGGATCTGCGATAAAGCGCTTTGATCTTGCGTGACTCCTCATCGAGCAACTCCAGCTCGACCGCATCTGCCATTCCCACAGTGAAATCTTCGATCTGGCGGTCTTCAAACTGATTCTCCAGAGCCATCAACTCTTTCAACGAATCACTCATATACAGACAACTCGACGCCATCAATTTGAGGTTTTCCCGAATCTTGATGTCGGCCTGCTCGCGCACATCCCGCGCTTTTTCCAGCGTGGCAATCAGATCACCACTGGCCGCCTCTTCAATCGTTGTCGCAGATGCCGCCGAGGTTGTTGCATAACCCAGCACCAGCACCAACAGCAACGCCAGAACGGATTGCAAAACCTTCATCGGAACCCCAGAAGACAAGTCACGTTAAGGGGAGACATCAGACGACGTCCCCTCAGATGAGGGAGACATTGCTTTGAATCACCCCCCCACAACCCCTCGAGTGAGTGATGTGTGGCCCTCTGGTTGTGCCGATGCTGATGGAACACGAGCCGAGGAGAACCCAAGAGCATGACCAACACAACCGCCAAAGCCCAACTGCTCGATCTGCTGATCGAACCGCTGAAGGGATGCAAAGGGCTTTATGCCCATCGGCAGAACCTGATGCAACGGGTGATGCGCATGCCCGATCTGGAGGTGCGCGATCACCTCGATCGGCTCAGGGCCAGCCATTTCCCCGGCACCTGAACCATGAAGAACCAAAAAGCCCAATTCTCAAGGAATGATGAGAGACGCAAAGAAAGCCAAACCCGTATCGGTTGTCGCAGTCCGGTTCAGCCATGGATCCGTAGGACGGCTGCAGTTTCAAGCGTGATCCCATGGCCGAGACCCTGCATCTGCCCTACTCCGTTCAAGGCAACGGAACCGTGGAATCAATCGGCAATCACTTGTATCGTGTCTGCGGTCCGGCCGGATGCACTGTTGTGATGGGGCTCAGCAACGCCCTTTACCTGAGCCGCAACGTGCCCGGAGTGGAAGACAACCACCGCGCACATCGATAACAAAAAAATTCGCCCCAGCCATGGAGCGAATCATCAAGCCGGAGCAATCCCCATCACCCGGCCTATAACACCAGATCTTGATGCATTGGCTCAACAATACTCATTAGGCCCCAGATCTAGGGGGAGCACTATCACTTATGCAGGGCTCCTTGATCACACATCAACGCTGCATGTGGTGGCCATCGGGGTTATGTTGTGAGACCCCATCACCCGGCCCGCCCCCTCGGCGGGCTTTTTTGTGGCAACACCCCAGATGTAGCGCCGGGGCAAACACTGCAAAGGGAGTCCATAAAAAAGGAAGGGTTCCCTAGTCCCTCCCCTGTTCGACGCAGTTTCCCCCTGTTCTGAGCTGGGGGGTTACTCATTCATTGTGTATCCCTGGGAACCTAACGGCATCAGTGATTGCACCTAGCCAGTGGACAGTTCACCGATCCAATAGGCCGGCGTCAATCATGGCGTCGGGATTAAGCTTGATCAGCATCCAAAGCAACATCGCCGAGCAATCGCGATCACTCACGCCGTAGTCATATTTCCAGTCAGCAACCATTCCCTTGAGCTCATGCTGAGCCTGGGTGATGAACTCATCGTTCCATTCCTGCACCAAGCGATTCAGTCCTCTTCGAGATCCTCTTCTGTGACATAGAAGGGCTCATCAGAACCGGGCTGATCGTTCTCCAGCACGAGCAGCTTGAGCGAATCATCGCTCTCAAACACGAAGAGACCATCCTCATCGGGATGCACCCCCTTCATTTCAGGATGCTGATTGACGAGGCGCTTGAGGCGGCGCTTCTCCTTCCAGAACGTGATTCCCTTTTCAACCAAATAAACCGTCAAAGCCAAGTTCACCAGCACAAGGGCGAGGAACTCCAAGGCCTGCATAGATCAAAACCGGGTACAGAAGACCCTAGCGAGAGAAGCAGGGAGCGCCATAACAAGCGATACCAAGCGACCAAAGGCAGGGAGAGGACAGGACAGAGCGGCGGTGGCGGCTCATAATGAGAATGATTCTCGAATCTCGAGGAGGTTGCGATGGGCCAGGTGTGCCTGATTTCAGGCCCCCCGGGGTGCGGGAAAACAACCTGGGCGCTCCAAAGGCTCCAGCAGCATCAAGGCCCCTGCGCCTACCTGCGGCTGGAGGGAGAGAAGGCAGTGGGGCTTGAGCAGGGGGATGACAGCGGAATCGACCTGGCTTGGCTCAAGGACCAGGTGCCCAGGCTTGAGGGACCGGCGACAGCTAACGCGACGGATCTGAAGCAGGACAACGATGGGCTGACCCTGATCGAAGTGCAGCAGTTCTATCCCCCCAGCAAGGAAGGAGTTGAAGGGTTCGGAGACAACGTTCGCTCCAAGCTGGAGGCCTTGCAGCTGCACCCCGACCAACTCCTGCACTTCGGGCGAGACCCTGAATTGCCTGCAAAGGACACCCTGGAGTTCAGCAAGCTCGAGGCCTGGCACACCTCTCTTTCGGGTTGTGTTTGGGATCCCAACAGCCTGAGCAGTTTTTGGTTTGAACTCGTGAACGGTGCCTACGGCGATGTGTACCGCGCCAAAGGCCTGATGAATCTTCCTGACGGGCGGGCATTTTTCTGCAATTGGATGGTGAGCCAGGAGTCATCCCAGTTCCTTCCCCTGGACGCCACGGCACCGCCGCAGGGTCGCCCCAGTCGAACCTCAGAGCTCGTTGTTCAGGGCAAGGCACTCAACCCTGAAGGCATTCAAGCCACCATCAGCGACTGCTTGCTCGCGGATGACGTGCTCGCCATGCAGCAACAACAGCTCCAGCAACAACAACCCACCTCGCAAGGCTGATTGACATGAACCACGCCGTCATCTCCTGTTTGCACGCCAACCTTGCCGCCGTCGAGGCCGTGCTCGACGACATCGACTCCCAGGGCATCCAAACCATCACCTGCCTTGGCGATCTTGTGGGCTACGGACCCCAGCCCAATGAGGTGGTGGAACTGGTGCGTCAGCGCGAGATTCCCACCTGCCAGGGCTGCTGGGACGAGGACATCATTGACGGTCTGAATGCCTGTGAATGCAGCTATCCCTCCCAGCTGGCGGAACGACGAGGCCATCGCGCCCATCACTGGACAGCCGATCTGCTGACGGAGGAGAACAAGACCTTTCTGGCTGAACTTCCGATGACACTGCGGCGCGACAAGCTGTTGTTTGTGCATGGCAGTCCGAACAGTCAGCACGAATATCTGTTGCCTGACATGAACGCCTTTGCGGCCCTTGAACGGGTGGAAACAGCAGGAGCGGAAACCTTGTTCTGCGGCCACACCCATCAGCCCTATGTGCGCGAACTACGCCAGGGATCCATTCGGGTGAAGGTGCAACAACGCGATCAAGGCGCACCAACAGAGCAGGAGCTGGAACTGCCGATGCGGCGGATCGTTAACGCTGGTTCCGTTGGAGAACCGCGTCATGGCAGCACCAAGGCCACTTACGTCATCCACCACGACAACACCGGAGAGGTGACGATTCGAGAGGTCGACTACGACGTCGCCAAAACCTGTCGAGCGATTGTTGATGCGGGCTTACCGGAGGTGTTTGCCTGGAGGCTCAGCCACGGCTTCGAATATGCCGAGCGGGCTGAAGACGCCAGCCACGTGTGTGAGCGCTGAACGCACAACCAACACTGCCTGTAATCACTAGAGTTTCAGTCGTGTCAACGGGTTTGCGGGGGTTGATAGGCACAAATTAGGCACTACAGTAGGCACAACAGCGCAGCACAAGCAGGTTGTGCCCAGGAAATCACGCCTGCTTCCGTACTTACGCCTCAATAGGGCGGGCAGGCTGACCTATTACCGCCGTATTCCTGCAGAAATCAGGGCGAAGTGCGGTGGATTGCGGGTGTTTAGCCGCTCGTTAGGGCTAACCAGCGTGGATCCGAAGGACCAAGCGGTGATTACGGCGTGGTCATCGGTTCATGCCGAGGCAGAAGCGTTGATTGCCAAGGCGAAGGCGGAAGAAGCCGGGCAAATCCAGCAATCAGCGGAGGTCACACCGCTTTCACCACGGGATGCGGCAGTAATTGCGGCTGAACCGTGGCGAAAGCTATTGAATGCGGGTGATCAAGGACAAATCACCACCGATATCGAAGACATGCTGGCCGAGGTGGTGCTCATAGCAAAGCAAGCCATGGCTCAAGCGGGTCAGCCTGGGTCAATGGAGCAGCTAGAGGCTGCCAAAGCGGCAATCACCCAGCGTTTCGTGGGAGAAACGCTGGAACAGTTGCAGATCCAGCCAGATGCAAAGGCAATGCGCCAGATCCAGCAGCGATTGTTCGGTTATATCCCCACGTTTGGGGCAGACGACAAGCGCCGGAGCAAAGGGGACTTCAGCCCGGGCGATATGGAGACGAAGGCACCGCCTCTTCCTAGTAGGCAGGTGATATGGGAACAATTGTTAGAGCAATACGTCTTATCTGCTGGTGGTATTACCGAAGAGGCAGGGATAGGTATTAGCCAGATGCGATTGGGAAGCTATCGAGTAGCGATCAAGCAGATTATCGAGATAACGCAGAAACATTTCCCCAATGAGCTGACGATTGACGATGCAAGGCACTTCATCAACACACTTCAGCAATCGACACTGGCAATACGCACGAAACAACAGAAGCTCACGCTAATCAAGACATTAATTAAGACAGGTCTGCAGTTTGGCTTGGTTGATACGGATGTGTTCACAGCAATGAAGATCAAAGAGCTGAAAGGAACAACACAGCAGACGTACCGGTCGTTCTCAAGGGATGAACTCAAGCAGATCTACCAGAAGGTCCATCAGATAGGAGACATTGAACGGTGCTTTGTCTTTGATGCCTTGTTATGTACTGGATCTAGGCAAGGGGAGGTGGTTTATCTACGCAAAGGAGACATCAAGAAAGAAAAGAGAGACCTTTACTACTTCGACTTCAAGCACGAGCCAACTGCTACGTATCCGACAACGTTGAAGGGTGGAGTGGCAGGCGAACGCAAGATGCCATGGCATCCCCTGCTGTTACAGCAGGATTACTTGAAGTGGATACAGCAGAAAGAAGATGGATACATCGTTGATCGGTCAAAGAGCAACAGCGTTTGGACAGTCTGGTTTCGTGATAGCGTGCTGAAGAAAGTTGATGCCTACGAGAAAGGGAAGACCGGACTACACAGCTTGAGGAACACAGCCATTGATCTATGGCGTGAGTGTGGCATCGACCAAGAGTTCAGGCGTGCGTTCGTAGCTCACGCATCCAAGGATGTGCAGGACCGGGTCTATGGCGAAGGCTTGAAGAACATGCCATCAGTCATGGCAAAGGAACTGAAGAAGCTGGACTTGAGCTGGCTGCCATAAGAGAAAAAAGAAAAGCCCCCACCCAGAGGGTGAGGGCAAGAGGTTCAAGCAATGGCTTGTTCTTTGGTTGCGCTGGCCTTACGACGGGAGCGCTTTGGTTTACGGATCTCGTCGAGTAGCTCGTCGATCTCTTCAGCAGGTACCTCGAAAGGTTCCTCTTCAACCTGGACCTGGGCTTCAACAACAGGGTTGTCCTCGTTGTCTTGGCTAGTGCCGTTGACGTACGAGATCAGATCAAGGCGTTCGTCATACCCAAGCTTCTTGCCAGTGAAGGCGGATTCAGGCAACTGCACACGATGGAACTGGCCGTTTTCGCAGTAGGAGAGATCTACGAAGGTCGCACGTCCCTTGCTTCTCAAGGTGATGGTCACCTGATCGGCAAGTTGTTTGCGGCTCATGTGTTTGAACTGCGTGAGGAAACTCGTGGCAGTCCAGCTGTCAAAGCCGCAGCGCGATAGACATACGTAGTCCCATCAACTGCTGTGACACGGATGAGCAGCTTTTCTGTCGGGTCATAGCTCTCGTCCTGCTGAGTCTTGATTTGAAGATCAACAATCCAGCAGCACAGTGAGTTGGGAACCCACATGCGAGAGCCATCTTCCAAGAGGAGATAGGCGCACCGTCCTTTGCTGGCATCACTGGCACCAGCGATAAACAACGTGGTCATCATCGATTGCTGCAGCTCAGAGGATTCATCGGTGAATCCGCTTAAGCCATCAGCGATGTTGTCAATACCTGCCTGGTCGACAGGAACGATTGAGAGGGTCATCACAGTTATCTGTTAGGTGAACACGACCTTCAGGCTGATGAGGCAAGAAGATCAATGAGACTTAGTGCTCGGTGGGACCGAGCGGGCTGTTATTTGCAGTTGGTTGTTGGCAGAAAGAAATTATGTTTGCTAGGTTTGGGATATCCAATAAGCAGTAATCCAATGCTGACCGGCACCGACCTTCTCTCGAAGGTGAAAGATCTTGGCGACGCCTCAAAAACAGACTTGGCCCGTGGCTGTGGCTACGTCTCCACCAAAAAGGATGGTAGTGAGCGGGTCAACTTCACGGCTTTCTATGAGGCCCTGCTTGAAGCCAAAGGCGTCAGCCTTTCAAACGGTGGTGGCTCTGCTATTGGCAAGGGTGGACGCAAGCTCTCCTATAAGGCTGTGGTTCAAGGCAATGGCAATTTGCTGATCGGCAAGGCCTACACCGCATTGCTTGATCTGGAGAGCGGTGATGAATTTGAGATCAAGCTTGGCAAGAAGCAGATCCGTCTGGTTCCTGTTGGTGGATCAGACGAAGAGGAGTGAGGACCACGGCTAGCCAATAGCCCCCACCCGTTGCCCCGCAACTGAAGTGGTGAGGCTTTTTAGTACACGGCAGCGAACAACACTGTGGTTACTGCGTCATCACATCCATAGCGGTCAGTGATGCAGAAGATCTTGGATGCTCCGTAGCGGTCCCAGACAGTCAGCAGCCTGTCGCCGCAACCTGGGTTGTCAAAGACAGCCTTGTTGATGACGTGGTCGGCATCGCATGTATCGCCTTGGTCTCCACTGAGATGGGAAAAGGCGAAATAAAGGGGAGCGTCAGGGGAGCCAAAGAAATAAATCGACCGCTTTAGCGGTCGTCCTTTTCAATGTTGTGGCAATAGGTATCACAGATGTAGCACCAAAGACAAACCCACCGCTTGCGGTTGTTCTCACTACCAATCTAATCTTTTCAACACATTTGTTGTTCGGTTATCACCAAAGGCCTACGGTCACACATTCTGTGTCTGCGATAAGCTGCTCCTTATCTTTTAGGGGTTGTTGCACGAAGTCGAATGCGACAGATAAGAGGGTGGTCAGAGATAGACCGACTGGACTTCGCTGTTAAGTGGGAAAAGATTCGAGCTGCCTACTTTGAGAGCTACGGAAAGCTGGAGCTGTCAAAAAGCTTGACCAACAAATCAGACAAATTAAAGAGAGAGTTGGACTTTCTTCAATATGGAAAAGGTTCTTTTTTTTAATAGCGCTAAGCCTGATGCTTTCCAGCTAAATGAAAGTACTGGCTTGTGGACTGATGGCGATAATGTGTTCTGTGATGCAGCCAACGGTGCATAGCAAGGATTAAAGTGAAATGCTTTGGTTGATTTGCACTGCACTAGAGCACGTCTTAGTCATCCCTTTTTGATGAGAGAGGGGGGTGGCTTTTCCTGAGCAGTAAGTTTTGACAGATGCTCATTCGGTTACTATCAATTGTGGGTGGCTTGCGAAATCGAGCTTTCGTTTTGACTCGAAAGCCACACAAGGGGGGGGGGTCAAGGGCAACCAACCAACTTGCCCTTTCTCCTTAATCATTCCTAAAGATTGGTGTTCAGATCAGCATGAGATTTGCTGTCTTTTTTGCGTTGATGTTGTTGGCTCCGGCAACTTTGTTGGCCCATGAAGCCAAGGTCACAGCCGAAGGAATGTCAGAAGAATTCGCAACTGCTGAGGCAATGCGTGGAGTTCCTAAGGGTGCATCAGTTACGGGCACCACTTGCAGAAGTCAAGACGTGGGAATGTCGACCCGTTACTGGTGCACTGCTGAGTACAGCGATTGAGCTGCCGACTCAACTGCTGCATTCAGATTGAATCCGCAGATGCCGAT
>CAJXPL010000039.1 GCA_913057985.1 uncultured Synechococcus sp. | reverse complement strand
CGGGCCTCGGGATTTACACTTCGCAAAGGGACGTGGCCGATCCCATCCATACGCTGATGGGAAAGCAAGACCAGGTCGAGTTCAGGGCAGCTGAAACGCTCTAGACGTTGAAGCCATGCTGGGTGGCCGAGCCGTTGGCGTGGGGGATGCCCCCCATTCGTGTCATTTGGCACAACATACTTAACAAGGAGCCAGCACATTGATGCTGTTGCTCTGAAGCTGTGGCCAGCCGGCTACGTCGATCCCTGCTTCAACTCGGTGACCGTGTTGGTCGCCGTGTGCCGCGCTGGCCAGAGGGATCCTGGCCCGATGCCATGCAACGCAGCCCCCGCCGGGACCGCAGCACCGCCAAGGATGTGATCAAAAGCACCGCCCAGGCAGCGGTAGGCCTGGGGCGACGGGCAGCACGCCTGGGGATGGACTCGATCAAACGAGCCAGCAACCGATGAACAGTGGCTTGCTGGTGTTGTCTGTTCTGCTGTTTGTGGCCAGTGTCACCTTGGTGAGCCTGGGCTGATTAAGCACAAACACTCAACACGATCAAACGGATTGATCGGCAACCAAATTCAGGAAGCACGACAGCGATTGATACAGCTTCTCGTTGGAATTCACCCGATCGTGGCTTCGGCCAATTCCAAAGCTCATGGAATTCCTGATTGCCAGCTGCTTCATCTTTCCACTCTCAGCCCTCTGGATCCAGTCGCGGGAAGACGACACAAATGAAGATGACATGGATTTTCTCTGAATCAAGCCCTGGAGGAGGGCAACGCCGAAGCCGTCAACTCATGGGTCAGAAGATCTGTGGCCAGCATGGTGAGCGCAACACCCATCAGGGCAAGGGCCATACCCTGATTTTCGTCTGAGGCAACAGCTACATTACGGGACAATTCCAGATGTTTTTCCCAGGAGAAATGCATCAGCTCCAGGCCTATACAGGCTTTCTAAAGCCATAAGCCTTTGCGATCGCAGCAATTAGCGGCATTCAGAAATGTTCTGTAACGCCAGCAATGCATTGAGATGAGCAGTCTTTCCTCAAATCGGTTGCAACTACTACGTTATTGATTTGCACCAAAAAAATTTCTCGGGTACGTTCCGCTCATCGATCCACAAGCCAATGGAACCGATCGCGTTGACTCTGGGCCAGAAGTTTGAGATTGAAAAATTCTCACGCGAGATCGACAATTCGGATGATCTTGCGGCTCTGAAAAGCATTGCCAAAGACCTCTTGGTGGCCTGGAAACAACAGCAAGCCGCCTCTGCCTGGATCGTGCGCCAGCAGTCCCAGGGCCTCTGAACGTGGAAGACAACCAACTCTTCACCACCATCTCAGTGGACATTGAAGCCCTACGTCTCCTGCACCGTTCTGTTGCGGAGGCCTACGACAACTGGCCTGGAGGCGATGCCAACGAACAGGTTGGCCTGTTGAACATGAAGACTCAGCTCTATGCCGCCTTGATGGACCACCTGCTCGAACTGGGCTCCATCTGAGACGTTTTCGGTTGGAGCCAGGTGTTTTTTCAACCAGTAGAAAAACTCATGCCGAGCCGGGAACAGCGGAAACAGACTGAAACGTCTCCTGGAGCTCGACATGCAATCCGATCGCTCCCGCCTGCGAGAACTGGAGATTCGTGTCGCCAACCCGCAGCACTGGAGATCCGGCGAACACCAGCTCAATATTGAGAACCTGAGGCAGCTGCGCTTTCAGATCGAGGATCAACGCAAGAAGCTGCGTCAGCAGACGTAGGCCTCTGCCTTAAACCGACCCAACAGAAGCAGAGAAGAACCCCATCAGCAGGCGAGACACCAGGCAAAACCCTGCAGCAGCGAGTGTTCAGTAACGAGCAAAAAATCAAGCAGAGAGGCCTGTTTGCATAACGAAACATAGTGTTCCAGCCGCAAATCCCCTCGATCCGTCCTGGATGTTCACGCTCGATAAAGCTCGCCAGATCTTCCCGGATACCCTCACTGCCGACGCCGTTCCGGCCATCACCGCTCGCTTCAAACTGCTCTCGGCAGAAGACCAGCTCGCCCTGATCTGGTTCGCCTACCTCGAGATGGGCCAGACCATCACCGTGGCGGCCCCCGGCGCTGCACGGATGCAACTGGCTCGCCCGATCCTCGAGCAGATCCTGGCGATGAGCTTCGACGAGCAGACCAAGGTCATGTGCGACCTGGCCGCCAAGATCAACACCCCCATCTCCAGCACCTACGCCTACTGGTCGGTGAACGTGAAGCTCTGCTTCTGGTACGAGCTGGGCGAATACATGCGCCAGGGCAAAGTCGCCCCCATCCCCCAAGGGCTACAAGCTCTCCGCCAACGCCAACTCTGTGCTCGAGGCGGTGAAGAAGGTGGAGCAGGGCCAGCAGATCACCCTGCTGCGCAACTTCGTCGTCGACATGGGATTCGATCCCAACGTTGACGACAGCAAGATCGTGGCCGAGCCGATCGTCGCCCCCACCCCGGTGGAAGAGCGTGAGGAGATCTTCATCCCCGGCGTGCTCAACCAGACGATCCTCAGCTACATGCAGCTGTTGAACGCCAACGATTTTGATCAACTGATCGACCTGTTCCTCGACGACGGTGCGCTTCAGCCCCCCTTCCAGCGTCCGATCGTGGGCCGCGAAGCGATCCTCAAGTTCTTCAAGCGCGACTGCCAGAACCTGAAGTTGATGCCCCAGGGCGGGTTCGGCGAACCGGCAGAAGGTGGCTTCAACCAGATCAAAGTCACCGGAAAGGTGCAGACCCCCTGGTTCGGCCGCGAAGTGGGCATGAACGTGGCCTGGCGCTTCCTGCTCGATGAAAACGACAAGATCTACTTCGTTGCCATCGACCTCCTCGCCTCGCCCGCTGAACTGCTCAAGCTTGGTGCCAAGTGACAACTTGAAGGGCAGCGCCTGGCGCGGTCTCCAGCTGGGAGCCCTGATCGGCATCTCCTGGCTGGTAACCCTGTTCATCGGCCTGCAGTTTGACCTTGATCAGCTGCATCCCCTGATGATCACCGCCTGGGTTCTGGTCCGCAGCTTCCTGCACACCGGCCTGTTCATCCTTGCCCACGACGCCATGCACAACAGCCTGGTGCCGGGTCATGCAGGGATCAACCTAGGAATCGGCCGGGTGTGTTTATGGCTTTACGCCGGCCTGAACTACGACGCCTGCAAACGGAACCACCATCGGCATCACCGGATGCCTGAATCGGAGGCTGACCCCGACTTCTGCCCCACCAACAACCGCTCGCTGCTGGCTTGGTTGGTTCGCTTTATGCGCAATTACCTCAACACAGCACAACTCAGCCGACTGGTCCTCGTTCTCACGGTTCTGCTGCTTGCAGCGCAATCGCATCAGAGCCAGCCGTTGATCACAGTTTCTGTGGTTTTTCTGCTTCCCCTGCTGATCAGCACCGCACAACTTTTCTTTATTGGCACTTACCTGCCCCATCGAAAAGAACACACACAAACAGGCCATGAAGTTTCAATCAAAAGCTTGAATCTTCATCCGTTTGTATCACTGCTCGCTTGTTACCATTTTGGCTACCATCGCGAGCATCACAACCATCCCAAAGCGCCCTGGTTCCTGTTGCCGGAACTATGCACAGGTCGATTGGTTCACTGAGTTCTCAACAGAACCAGTTTCCCTACGCTCTCTCCCCCCTCACACTCCATGTCTGCAACCGATTGGACCTCTGAAGAAGAAGCGGTTGCGCGGCAGGCCTTTGACCTGGGAAAACAGCGATCCATCCTCACCTTGATTGATAACCTCAAAGATCTGAGCACCAAGCTGGATACGCCCGAATCCATCTGGCAATTTCACGACTATCTGAGCACGGAGCGCTATCAATACGAAGGGCGGATAGAGTTTGATTTCAGCAATATCCTGTTCACGTTGGCCGACATGATCAAGCAGAAGCTGATCAACTACGACGATCTGAATGGTCTCAATCAACTGAAGCTGAGCAAAATCAAGGCCATGTCGATGTTCTGATCAACTTGCCTCGGGCTCGGCCTGCGTTCGGCTGCGGATGAACTCCCAGGACTCCTCGGCAGTGTCTGAGAAATGAATCAGATCAAGATCATCATCAGAGATCAGGCCCATTTCGGCGAGGTAGTCAAAGTCCACGAGTCTCCTCCAGAACTCCGTTCCAAACAGAACGATGGGCATGCTGCCTTTGGTGCCGACCTGCCGCAGGGTGAGCAGCTCAAACAGTTCATCAAGGGTGCCAAAGCCCCCCGGGAACAGGATGGCGCCAATCGAGCGCATCACAAAATGGAATTTGCGCAGTGAGAAGTAATTGAACTTGAAGCAGAGATCAGGAGTGATGTAGGGGTTGGGATGTTGTTCAAACGGAAGCGTGATATTCAGCCCGATGGAACGGCAGCCGGCGTCAAAGGCACCCCGGTTGGCGGCCTCCATGATTCCCGGCCCTCCACCGGTCACGATCACGTGGGATGAGCAAGCCTGGGGTTGTTCCCTGTTGCACTGACCGTGCCGGGAGGCCAGACAAGCAAACTCCCGGGCAGCGTCATAAAAACGAGACAGCTCCACGAGCTGTTTGGCATGGACGACTTGTCTCTGCAACGCCGATGAGCCTGGAGTTGCGCTGAGGAGTTGCTCGGCTTGCGCCAGCTTCGCTGCTGCGGTGACTTGATCGACAATCCTGGCGCCACCAAAAACAATGATGGTCGATTCGATCCCGGCCGTTTCCAGGTGCAGATCCGGCTTGGTGATTTCAAGCAGCATGCGCACACCGCGCATGTCGTTGCTGTTCAGCAGGTCTGGATCTTCATGGGCAATTCGGTAGGTGGGGGAATTGAGAATGGCATCCAGGTTGGCTTGCTCAGGTGATGCAGTATTTGGGAATTGGGTCAACTGTTCAACAGTCATGGGTGTTAGCGATGTCGGCGGTATCGGCGATATCGTCTTGCGTCAGAGGATGTTGGCGGCCAGTTCAGCCAGTTCACTGCGCTCTCCCTTGGTGAGGGTCATGTGGCCCACCAGGGGCTGACCTTTGAGCTTTTCCACCAGCCAGGTGAGTCCATTGCTTTCGGCATCCACATAGGGATTGTCGATTTGATATGGATCACCGGTGAAGACAACCTTGGTTCCGTCACCCACCCTCGTCACGATCGTTTTCACTTCCAGCGGTGTGAGGTTCTGCGCCTCATCCACCACCAGGAACTGATGGGGGATCGATCGGCCGCGGATGGTGTTGATCGCTTCCACCTCCAGCAAGCCCATGCCTTGCAGGTCGGCCCAGGCGTTGCGTGGTTCGCGCTGCCGCTGTTTCTTCGACTGATCAGCGTCCTCGCCGGGAGACGAACCGGTGATGAAGTCGATGTTGTCGATGATCGGCTTCATCCATGGGCCGAGTTTCTCCTCAAGCGTGCCGGGCAGGTAGCCGATGTCTTTGCCGAGGGAAATCGGCGGGCGCGTCACCAACAGGCGAGCGTAGTGATGGGTGTCGGCCACCTGGTGCAAACCTGCAGCGATGGCCAGCAGCGTTTTGCCTGTGCCGGCCTTGCCCACCAAAGTCACCAGAGCAACGGAAGGATCGAGCAGCAGATCCAGAGCGAAGCTCTGTTCCCGGTTTCTGGCTTTGATCCGCCCCAAATGGGCGCGGTTCAACCAGTGCAGCGGCTTGATCGTGTTGCTGTTGCCTTGATGCCGGGCCAGCAGGGTGTGGCTGTCGTTGCGCTGATCCACCAGCACCACGCCTTCATTGGCCTGAAGATGCTGCCCCTCGGGATCGGCGACAGCTTCCACAGGGAGTTGATCCTCGTCATGCAGGGTCTGAATCGTCTCAGCATCGGTGCTGAGTTCACGGAACCCTGCGTAGAGATCGTCGATCGAGACGTTGTCGTTGACGTAGTCCTCGGCCTGCAGGCCCACCGCATCCGCCTTGATTCGCAGGTTGATGTCTTTGCTGATCAACACAACCTCAGGCGCCTGTTTCAGCCCGCTGCATCGCATCTGCTCGAGGGCCACCGCAAGGATGTTGTTATCGCCGCCTCCTCCCTGCAGTTCTGCCGGCAAGTCTTGGAGGGCTTGGGCCTGACAGAACACCACCTGCAGCATGCCGTGGTTCGTTCCCTCAATCGGAACACCATCGGCAAGGCTTCCGCGGGCCCGGTAGGAATCCAAAAGCCTTGAAATCCGCCGGGCATTTCGGCCTTTTTCAGAGTGATCTTTCTTGAAGCGATCGATTTCTTCAACCACTTGCATGGGGATCACAACCCTGAGATCACCAAAGCGGTGCGGCGCCTCAGGATCGTGGAGCAGCACATTCGTGTCGAGAACGACAATTTTGTCTTTCATTGAATCTCACCATTGATGGATCAATTGGTGTTAAAAGGAGCATCAAGGTCTTACCCTGCAAAATCACCACAGCAGACTTCCTTCTCCCCGCATGTAAGACGCAGGGAGAAAGCAGAATTCAACAACAAAACCAGGCAGATCAGCCAGGGTTTGTTGTAGGAACCAAAGAGAATCGATTGCAATGCCTTGATGGCGTCAACTGAGACGTGCTGGGCTCAGTCGTCGTACATCTTGCAGCCAGGCGCAGTGGGGGACGTGTCGCAACGTTCTTCCCAGTACAGATCGTGCTGAGATTTCATCGCTTGCTTGGGTTCGTCAGCCTGCACTTGCTGCGTCTTGTCAAATGCATTGAGGGGAATGCATAGATCGAAAGAACCTGAACAGATCGTGACCATCTCTCTCCTTGTCGCTGACTTATCTCTACTCCTCTCCCCTCCAGAATCAATAGGTACTTAACCTATTCCTTTACACAAACAAAAAACCGCTCTTCCCAGAGAAAGAGCGGTTAATGGCCCACGCAGATGGATGGACTCATCCGCGCTCTGATCACTTGATCTAGTTGATCAAGCAGCCTGCTTGCCTGAATCTTCTTCTTCCGATCGGATGAACCGCTTGCGTTGAGCCGATTCATTGCCGGTGAGATCGCTTTGCTTTGATGGCTCCTCGGTTTTTTGCTCGGTTTTGTCTAACCCCATCAAAAGGGGATGAATGCCTCTCCTGCTCATTGGAGTTTCCTCTTATTCAGATCTCGCGTCGTGGTCTCTCGGCCCTTACGCGTGGAGCAACTATCGCGCAAAACAGCCGCAGATGCGCCCTGCAATGCTTAAGAGAATCTTGCGAGTCACCCAACACCGCCGGCTTGGAAAGGATTGAGGCTGCAGAGTGAGGGCAAGAATCGAACGCAACGCACTGCGGGGTGCTCCGATGATTTGGATTCGAACCAGCCTTACCGCGGCATGCCTTGCCATCGCCACAGCCATTCCGGCAAGTGCTGAGATCGTTGCCTCAACCTGTCGACTGCTCAGCTACGACGGCCCCAACACCACCGTGGAGACCTTCCGCTGCGACTTCATGCAGCGCGCCGGCAACGTGATGGTGAACAGTGCTGAGCATGAGTTCAGCTTTCTGGCTGCCGAGCAGGGCGAGACCTACATCCGCATCAACTCGATCCCGCTGCGCTTCACCCGCACAGGGGAGTACACCCTGGAGGTGACGCAATCGCCTTGGTTGAGATGACCACCCCAAATGGGGGTATCGAGAAGCGAATGCACAGGAGTTGATTGATCACACCGGCGGCAGTTCATGCGATCTGTCGGCGGTCGTCGAGTGAATGCCCTGAGGACCTCCATGCTCTTGGGGTTTTCCTCCTCGAATCCGAGAGAGTTTTGAAACTGATTCTTTCGGGTGAATAAGGGAAGCCCTGGAGCCGTCACTCCGGGGTTTTCTTGTTTGCAGCAGCTTGCAGTGTGAAAACGTGGCAGGGGGGGAAGGCACGGAGCAAGGAAGCCACCCTTCCCGATTGCCTGCCGCCACGAAGGCAGGATCGTGCGTGGACGAAAGCGTGACCAACCAATGAGTATCGAGGGGTTACTCAGTTCAGGATTTCTTTCGTGAATCTTCAGGGAGCATTGCCTCAGAAGGCATTTCGGTGCCCATAGCTTCCAAGCAGTATCACGCTCCCCTATGTGCCCCCTTGACCTTGCCAGTCTCAAGTGGGGCGATGACGGCGAGTTGTCTCCCAACGACACCCTCAGCCTGGTGGAGCGATTGGCCCAAGCGGAAGAGTTGAGCCAAGGCGCCGACCCATCGAGTCTCAACTCCAGTGCCATTCCCCAGGAGGAACCAGCACAAGAGTCCTGACCTGAGCGGACGGAGCGAGCCACCCCCAGCTGAACGGCTCATCCAACCAGCCGGTCATCGGAATTCAAAAGTGCCTTTCCTTTCGCAACCCTCAGCACTTCGCCTGAGAGACCAGGGCTTTGATAGATCACGCGATACACGTTTGTGAAAGCAAGAGATTTGGCTCGTGCATTCACGAACGCCTTGAACTCAGTCTTGAAGCACTGTTCTTGAACCCATTGGTAGGGCCCATCGCTTCGCTCAACGCAGTACATCATTTGGAGCACAGAGGTCCCGCAGCCTGATGAAGCTGCGGCCGTTTGCCCTCGATCGACAGGCCAGCTTCGGGATCACGTCTTCAGTTGATGACGCGAAGCCTGGCGCCAACACCCTCAAAAGTTGGATACACAAGACGGAATCAGATCGCGTCGAGCGATGAGGGATGCGATTCCGACACGGGTGTGCCCTCGAACACACAGCACAGCACTTCGGTTGTATCCCGCTCGACCGCTTGAAATCGAGTCACTGAATACCAAAACCCGTTCTTGCTCGAGCATTGAGGGTGTGATCGTCAGTGCTGTCGACGATTCCAATCCTGAGACCAAATCGTGTTAAGTTTCGATAAGGCGCACTCGGTTGATGCTCAAAGCCTTGTTCTCCCTGGTGTTTGCAGCAGTGATGTGGGTCCAGGTGCCTCAGTGGCAGCCGAACTGGTCGGAGTGCTCCGTTGATACGCCCGATGTGGATTGTCACTGGTACGTCACGTCACCCGACAACACTTTTGGTGAAGGCTTCAGCTGGGAGAACGCACCCTGGTTCAGCGCCGAAGGACTACGGGATGTGGGTGATCTGAACAACACGATGACCACGATCCACAGCCAGGCCCTTTCGGGCAATTGACGCAGCCAGCAAAGCGTCAGCCCTAACCTTTCATTTTGGAGAGACTTCAGTGAACGACTACTCAGCAGCTATCACCGCTCTCATCGTGGTCACCGTGGTGATCTCTGCTGCCGTCGTTTACGTGCTGGCTCAGCCGACCGACCTGCCCCGATACAAAGAAAACAAGGATCAATAAAGGCCACCGCGTGGGTGAACACTGACCGTGCCACCCACATCGCCCCGCAGATCTGAATCCAGCACTAGGGTCACCAGACCTCCGGCACACACATGGCGTGAAAGGTCCGAACCTTGCTTTCGTAGGCGGCTCTGTGATCGTCGCGATCATGGCAGTGGTTGTCTTTATTGGCGCGGCAAACGCTGGCGACTGCCCTCGCAGCAAATCAGCTGAGGCCACATCAGTTGAGGCCCACCACAACCCCGATGACAAGGCTGACGTTGAAGCCTGATCGGCTCCAACACTTCAGCGAAGCGGATCAACCTGAACTGGGGAGATGGTCTGAAGCGTGCTCAACGCCTCACCGATGGTCTGGCCAACAAAGATTCCTCCTGTGAGCACCGCAGCGAAACAAGCCAACCCGAGGATGAGCCCAGCCGCAATGCGAGTGGAGCTCTTGGTTTCTGTTTTGTGTTGCTTAGTGCTGGAAGCCATCTGAGTTGCTGCAACAAACCAGTTGTGGCTCAAACCACTCCGGGTTTCAACTGCGCATCGAATCTCTGGGCTCTTCAATGTGCCCTGTTCCCATGCGTTTCCTCACGAAGGAGGCCGAGACATGGTTTCTGAGTGAAGAGATTTCTCTTGTTATTACAGCCAAACTGCGAGTACAGGCTGATACATATAAACGGTATCCGATCGAACCCACATCAACATCCATCACGCATCTTGGGGTTTTTTACTTGTGCCAACTAGCGTCATGCGGCTTGAAAAGACTTGTGCCTCTCAAGATTTCTCCACTCTCAGGGCCCTTCCGTGTGACCAATCCCAAACCCAAACGGTGGAGAACCGCCATCAAAGCCCGAGAGAATCAGCTGCTGACTCTTGCCAAGGAAGCTTTGCAAGAGAAGAAGGAAAGAAGAGTGATTCATTTTCTGGACTATATCGATCAAGACATCGCTGCATAGCCAAAAGTTCGTGCAATAAATTGAACATACCTGACTGAACTAGCCCTTATCGATTGGGCTGTAGCCCTGGGCGGGAGATTCCCCACCAAGAGCCGAAAGGAACACAAAAAGGCCCCTGGAGATCTCACCTCCAGAGGCCCGTGTCCCTCGTTTGACGACCGCTTCAGTTTCGTCCAGATACCTGGTGAAAGGGAGTGGGAGAACCGTCGGCACAGGTCGTGGACACCGGCCATGGTTCGGTCGACCAGAGGCAAAAAAAAGGCGGCAGGGAATGCCGCCCATTGACAAGGGGACGAATGCGTCGAGGTGCTGGCGTCCCAGCCATATCACCCTCTTTTAC
The DNA here is from genome assembly GCA_913057985.1 of uncultured Synechococcus sp. Classification (GTDB taxonomy): domain Bacteria; phylum Cyanobacteriota; class Cyanobacteriia; order PCC-6307; family Cyanobiaceae; genus Parasynechococcus. The sequence continues at coordinate 6,858 of CAJXPL010000039.1, read as the reverse complement.
CAGCCTGCGGTGCCGTGGGCATCGTTTACGAACTGCCAAAAAAAGGGGGGTGTTCCCTAAGCACCCCCGCGTTCGACGCATCGCCCCTTCACCGAAGAAGCAACTGAATCATGACGTGAGGTTCAGCGACTGGTCGTCGCCATCACGACAGAACGAAGGGTGTGGTCAGCAAGCCAAGAAAAAGACAGGGTTCCCTCGCCGCTACGGGTAAAAGCGCTTAACAGGGCTCTCTGGTGCCGACCGCTACGACAGCTCTACTTCAACCCGAGGCATGACAGAAGCAGGCCACACCACAACCTTCATGGAGTTCGCACTACTTGCGTTGTTTACCTGCTCGCTTGCTTCAGTGATCGCAACGGTTTTCCGCGGGACTTACTAATGAGGAGCACATCCCGTCGGTTGGCCTTAGAGCACCGCTTCGCAAGCACCGTGCTTTGGTCGCTTTTTGCGGCTCTAATCTTCCAAGCCCTGGCGAGTCAATAGACAAGTTCATCCGCACAAGCCATCAACAACCCGTCTTGCGACGGGGAAAACTCACTACTTGAACGACAACCACCTTATGCAGACATGACGTTGAGCTCTTGTCTATTCCTCAGGACTTGAGCATTAATGTGCAGTAAAACATTGTCTGCTTCCTGAATAAATTTTTCCCGAAACCATTCATCCGTAACCCTTCCAGCCGCATCCATCAGAGTGATGTATTGCTCTTCAAGCGTCACTTACTTTGTGCAGTTAACCAATGATGGCAGGGCTGACACTGGCTGCAGTAGTTGCTGATACCTGAAGCTCGACAACAAGAAAACCGCTCTCTTCACAACTGGGCAGCCATGAAAAAGACCTCGGCCAAAGGCAGAGGCCTCAAAACAAACTCGGGGATGCGACCTTGTTTCCATCCCAGGAGGTGTTTTCCTCACAACTTCATCGTGTCTAGAAAATGAAAAGTAGGGAAGCAACCTATGGACAGCCTGTGGCTTGTCCCTCTGCCTGATCGCTCATCAGAAGACGGTGGGGCAGAAGACGGAGGGCAGAAGACGGTGGGGCGGTATCCCTACGCCCTGGCCCATGTTCAAACCTTTTTGGACGAACCGTGGGTGATGCCCAAGAAAAAGTCCCGGTGTTCGATGCCGGGACCTCCGTCTCTCATGGCGTACCCCAGTCCTAACAGAGCGACTAAGTATTTATGCGCACGGCTTACACGACCAGCGTGTAGCAGGTGGCACGTCTCAGCCTGGTTCGACAGGGCTACGTCTGGAGTGCCCCGGGACGGCCCGAACCACTCAGGGGCGGCGGAACCAACTTCGAGCGGTCACCTGACCGATGGTTTCGCCTGGGGAAGATCTGCGGCTCGTCTCAGTTCCGTCCAACGGCCCTGGCAAGGGCCTGCTCCATACGGACAACCAAGGGAAGCAGCTTCGAGGGGACCTGCCTGAGGAACTCCCTTTCAGCCTTAACCGTGGCCAACGCATGGATCAGTTGCCCCCTCTGGTCTTCATAGCTGAAGACCTCAAGCCCTTCTGGTGAGACTTCAGCACCAACCTTGTTCCCGTCCCTGAGCAGAAATCGCGCCACGTTCATTTGAAGCTGGAGTTGATTGTCAGATGGTTTTTATCTGGCAGAGCTGTTGTCTGCATTCCGAAACCTGATCTGCCCCGTCCCGCACCAACAGGGGCTTCAGACCCTTGGACGATGTGGCTCACAAAATCCGCGTTGACCCAGTTGATGACTTCGGTGTCGACATCAGCCACCTGAAACAACGCCGGATCCTTGGGGTTCCTGGCACCACCATCGACCCAAATCACATCGGCCATCCGCCAAGCCCCATCGGTGTCAGTGACGATCACGGTCATTCCCGACTTGACATGCAGAAAGACCGGATCCGATGTGGGTGCCAAAACACCGCTCCGATGATCAACCGCCATACTCCTTGGGCTAGTACAGCAGTACTAGCACGAAACATTGGCCCTTGCTGTCATCGCATCGGCGGTTTGAAACTCCGCCAGCCCGTTCTGCACATGGGCCGGGCGTGAAACCCGGCTTTGATGTGCCTGTTGCCCTGAGGGTGTTCAGAGGACTCCCAGAGGACCTTTCTTCTTCTTGCAGTAGCCAGCACCAATGTTCACCCAACCTGACAGGCAAGCTTTGCCATTGGTTGGGGCGACTTCGTAATAGATCGGAGAGACGCACGTCGTCCCAAGGGTGTTCACGTAACCCAGAGGGCACTGATCATGACCTTCAGCCTTGGGGATCTCCTTCTGAGCCCAGGCAGGTAGAGATGTGGAGGCAAGCAATAGGCAGCTCGCAAGAAGAGCCTTCATCGCAATCAGGAGCGGAAAACATTGCCACCTGGGTTTAGCCGATGCTGAAAGGCTTGCCTACTGCTCTTGAATCACAGCAGCCACCAGCCCAACAGCAAGCCAAGGATCAAGCCTTTCAACCAGACCAAGGCAGCCATCTGGTACTCAGACAGCCCGAACTTTCCCTTGATCCAGAAGAAGACCTTTTGATCTGCGAACAAGAGAGCACGGACAGGCTTCCAAACAACAAGACCATCACGTCGCCAGTTCATCAGCTCTCTTGAGCAGTGGAGTGCACCTGACAGGTTTAGGAAGAGAGGAATCAGATTTCAACAACTTGGTGCGACTCAGATCGCTTCAAGGGCCGGTGGCGGCATTGCATCCGTTTTCGCTCAACGAAATGCAACTTCGCCTGTTAAGTCAACCAAGGATTTGTTACGAGCAGAACCTTTTGTCTCGATTGCCCTAGACGCGACTCGATTCTCGACCTACCTGTTGGATTAGCAGGGTTGGGTCCATGAAAGCAACAAAACTCACCACCGCTCCAGAGGGCTTCGAGTACTACAGGGTTTGCGACCAGGAAGGTGTCTGCCAAGTCGTCAGAGGCATGTGGGCAGCTCAGCACCTCACAGAGGACATCCGTGAGCTGAGCGCCACCAAAACAAAGTATTCAGAGGATTGGGTTTAGAGCGCTGAAGAGCAGCCATTCTTGGCGCAGGTGAAGGCTCCTCCTCCTCATTGCTCTACCTGGCGTACCTGTGGAGGCAGAGGGAGCTGAGATCAACCCATGCCCAAGACACGACACCATTAATGCGTGCTGACCATCTGACGATCGCGAGGTGGTCCGCTCAATGCTGCAGCGCATCGACCGCCTGAAAGCGGCGCCGTTTGCTGAGGAGATCAACACTGATCCCTTCAGCTGAACGCCAATCCCTTTGCGGTCGCGCCATCGTGAAGAGTTGCCGAACGAAGAGCGTCCAATTAAAGGCTCAATCAGGAACATTCGTTTTCAGTCCAACTGGCTGCTCACAGCGAATGGGTGGGTCTTCGAAACCATTTGGGGGGGATCAATAAAACTCCACGCCATGGCGAACCAAGACCGCAGCTTTCACTAGGCAGCAGAAAAGGCTGGTGGAGAAGGGTGGCTGTACTCCGTACAGCAGCTATTAACCTTTTGAAGCGGGATCTCCAATGGTCGTGTAACTCAGCACACAGTTTGTGTTGTTGAGTTCAGCACACTGATCCATTTAGACCACGGCATTTTTGAAATTCGTGCAGAGTTAACTGGACTTTCGCCGTAAGTTCGGTGACCACATATACCTGAACCGAAAATCATCAAGCGAACATTGCAATGCGTCAGCTTGAGGATTGTGGTGTTCCTTGCGAGTGCCCCCGTTGCGTCTCTGCGTATTATCAATTGCAGAGGATTCAGAAGGAGAAGGAACAGCGTGATCTTCGCAGGCCATCACGGGACTATGTCCTTTACGACTAGAGGTGTTTGTCATGGAATATTCCTACCGAGATTGCTTAAGCGAAGAGATTGAGATTCTTCGATTGATGCTGTATCGGGATGAGTTTTTGGAGCGATACCCAAGAGATTGCAAGCACTCTGGACCTATCTTGAGCAAGATAGATGAGAACATGAAAGAGCTTTCTGATCTTGAGAATCAGTCAGCTGCTTAGCACTAGGCTCTGACAAACATCGGACAGGATTTATCCACATTGATGCTTTGCCGGACGAGCTTCGTTGCATTTGCAGTTGGTGACCTGATAGCGAGTTACACCGCTAAGCCGTGAAGGTCTCAATACAGCAAGTCAAGACTGAGAGTGTGCCTTGTATTGCCAGCGCTCAAGTCGTCTTAATTCCATGATTTCCAGCCGTCTCCTGTTGATTTCTATTTCAGCCTCACGGGCCAAATGTTCAAGTTGAGCATTTGTGCGCTTTTGATGTCGTGAAGATACAAAAGACATGGGAATATGCAATTCAATGCGCTGAAACTAAAAACCGCAAGAAACTGATGAGTAAAAACGTAACTCAACTACACCGATTCATGTAATTAAGTAACGCCGCGTGCCATGCGAAGCGTAACTGAACATTCGCTTGAACCCTGATGTTTGCTGCGTCGACACTGACGATGCGGTTTGACCCTTGATAGGCCCAACAAGGCCCAAACCACCACCCCCCACCGAAGAAATCGAGCGTTGAGGGGTGCCTCGTGAGTGCTGAACAACAGCTTCTCTGTCCGTTCAAACCAAACGCGGCAGGTGACACGCGCAATAGGTGCTTTGCGCAACTACAGCTGGATCCACCCCTGCCACCATTGCCCCAGACAAGACAGCGAATACTTCGGCACAACGCCATTGAGGCCTGCGGCAAGATGTTGAAGACCGCCAGTCCGGTGATTCAGAACTTTCGTGAGTAGGGGGGAGATCCTGCCATCTCAACGTTGATCTCTCTGCAAATGTTCATCCACGCCCCCAATCCAAAGTTCACGCCATTAGGTCCATCGATGAATTCCTGAAACTCCTCGGCTGTGATTCCGTCGCGGACCTCCCAGATGCAGAAGGCAGGGCCTTCAGGGCCAACGGGACAGAACGAATGGTTGTAGAACCCAGCTTCTAGGTTTTTGGCTACCGCCTCATCCCAGCCACCACCTGGAGCCATTGCTGCCTGGGCCGTCTCCCACCACTGCTGAGCTTTGCCTGCACGGAACTCGTGATGAACGTGGAAAAACGTGGATGCCATGAACAGGTTGACTTTCAAGACATCCTGGGTTGAGAACTCAGCTTTCGCGGTCGCAGACAGCACTCCGCGTTAACCGAACTACTGCCTGCTTAGGTGTCGTCATATCCGAAGCAGGACGCAGAAACAAGCTGACGAAGGTGCTCACCAGCAGTCAGATGAGGCCCTCAGCCTTGGCTCTGAGTTGTATCCCCGTAGATGATTTGAGCCACAACCAGAATCAAACCAGCGATTGGCACCACCAAAGGATCCATAACAAGTGATACGCCAGAAGGTTGAGGAGATGAAGAACGCTGGTTGACTCCCTGCATCGCCAGAAGGGAGTCAGTGCAGTGACCAGCGCCCAATGGTCAACGGAACAACCATTGGAAAGAAGGAGCCTTCGTCTGCGCCTTCCTGTTCCACCATGGCTTCGACGAAAGAGACCAGCGGGCACCAATGACGCAATAAGTCGGCACAAATGATTGACCCCAATGTTGCGGCACTGAATCAACCAGTCAGAGCAAAGTCATCCGTATCTCCTCATTACTCAGTGGCCTGCATCAACCGCACAGCGCCATAGACGAGAACCAACACACCAACAATTGCCAGGCACGCTGCAGCAGTCAGGAACAGTGTGTTGAGCATCTAACCCTCCCTGCATCTGTCTTTGGTCTAAAGCTGCGGCGCATGAATATGGAGAGTGTCAACCGACCTGTTTGGTTCGCTTTCCCGCCGGTATAAAAAGGACAAATGTTGGCTTCAGTCAAGCCCACAACGCCACTGGCAAGGAATCAACGGAGTGATGCCACATCACCCCATCAGGCTCACCGGCCGAGGGGCATGACTTCTGATCCACCAAGGGCTTTACCTTTGGTGGCCAAGTCGTACATCTCTTGGTGAATATTGTCCGATTCGTTGCTGAACCAATTGGTCAACTCTGGCTGCACAATTTTTTTGGGGCCCAGGTCAATGAAGGAATACTCAAGCGTGATGAAGTCACCACCTACCGTGCGATAACCAAGCTCAAGAAGCATCTGGCCGCTTGCAGATGGGGCTTCAATCTGTGCTTGCGTTGCCTTGAGGCTGAGCTCAACCAACTTGCTCGCAACCGTGCCATCACCAGTTGCATCCCTGATTCTGATCATCAACGCAGATCCCTTGCTTTGCCTCAGCAAGAGCTGCGTTTGCTTCCTCAGAAGCCATTGACATGCAATGGCATTGGAGTGAACCGAGGTCTTAAAAAATGAGAGATCTTCCTTGAGATCTGGGGTATTTTTGTGCTGCTTGAGTAAAAAGAGTTTCGAAAGCGGCCACTTCATCGCATCGTTTTCAAACGTGACCGTGAATAGCCCATTTTTGGGCTGACAGGAAAGATTCTTTTTATCGCTTAACCCGAGTGTCTGTTGTTACCAAGAAGCCTGAGGAAATGACATTGCCGAAGTGTGTGCGTTGGTACGACCAAACGACAACGATAAAAGCCATGACAGGGGAGAGTTGCCAGAACGCTCCATGGCTCAAGCAGACTTGATCGCACAGACTCCGCGCGGCTCATCCATCCAAAAAATCGAAGCCGGCAAATTTCTGGTGTGCGACAGCGAGAACGTGTGCTTCTTCACGCGCAGCCTCTACCTCGCCGAGGAGCAGCTGGAGGAAATGGAGCTTGGCTACCGGTTCCCGTATTCAACCAATTTCCGCAAAGCACCCGCATGACATGTGGAGCCATTTGAGTAGCGGATTTCGCTGAATCAACTGGCTCCAATGGCTTATCTGTATCGCGTCCTGGTCTCATGCACCTAGCCCGGGACGCGGACCCATGTCAGCGGCAACTGCTGGGTCCGT
>CAJXPL010000038.1 GCA_913057985.1 uncultured Synechococcus sp. | reverse complement strand
CATCAATGCAGTGATTCTGCAGAGGAATGGATCAAGCCAGGGTCAAACCACCCACTCCGGCGCAGAAAATGAACCACGAACTATCACCGCCAAACAGACCGTTGAGAACATCGCAGCCAACACGACAAACATTTCAAAACGCCAAACAGGCCACTTGAGCCGTCAAGGTCTTTGGAGTTAGGTAAGACCAGAACAGAGTATCTGTGAATGTTGGTCGCCGGATCGACCGCTCGGAGGCCTTTCGCGAAGCCGGAGCTCGATCGCATCCCAGAACGCAGCCCGATCAGCAAGCACTTGCCTGCGAACCGTACGGACCGTCTGATGCGCGGCAGGGTCATTTCCGGCCAGGGTAAGCACCATCGTTTCCGCCAACGGCCCATGGCTATCGCCGTCCAGGGTGATGTGGCGTTCGAGGTACCAACGCAGGGTCGGGCAGGGCAGCTCCAACACGATCAGCCGATCGAGCAGCCCGCGAAACAGGTCGGGCACCAACAGCTCCCGGCCATAGGCAAACGCCGCTGCTAAGGCATGCACTTCACCGGAGGAAATCAACTCCTGGGTGGTGCGTAGGAACCGAGCTGATGAAGCAGGGATCCCTCTGTGGCGCACAGCGCCGGCGAGGTCACCTCTCGAAGCCTGCTGGAGCACCGCATCGATCACCAAGGTGTCCGCACCGATCTCCACCATCGCGCGTCGATAGATCGCGAAATGACAGAGATGCAGCGGCTCTCCAAGGCTGTCAGGCAGCACATCACATTCTTCTTCCGCCACCAGGCTGTTCACCAGACCTGCGATCTCGGTATGGCGCGGCGGCACCCAGGGCACACCGGAAGGCGCCAGGTGCTGCTGCAAGGACTTGAGCAACAGCATGAAATCCCACACCGCAAACACGTGGTGTTCCATGAACAGCCGCAGGTCCGCGATGGACGTGATCGCCTGCGGCAGCGGATGACGGTGCAGCTCCATCAACTCATAGTCCTAGCTCCGTCAAACCCGGAAAATCATCCGGACGCGGGCCATCCCCCCAGGTGAACAGTCGGTCGCTCTCAGCGATAGGAACATCATTGATGCTGGCCTCACGTCGGCGCATCAAACCGTTCTCGGCAAATTCCCAGTTCTCGTTGCCGTGGGCTCTGAACCACTGGCCCTCGGCATCGTGCCACTCGTACTGAAAACGAACAGCAATGCGGTTGCCGCTGCAAGCCCAGACCTCTTTAATCAGCTTGTAATCCAGCTCTTTGGCCCATTTGCGCTGTAGAAAAGCGAGGATTTCAGCGCGGCCGTGAATGAATTCACTGCGATTTCGCCAAACACTGTCTTCGGTATAGGCAAGTGAAACCTTATCCGGATCTTTGCTATTCCATGCATTTTCCGCCATGCGTGCTTTCTGGCAGGCGGTCTCCAGCGTGAAAGGAGGAAAGGGAGGTTTTCCAGACATCGAAGAAACAATTAATAAAAATGATGATCAGTTCAGCTGACCAGCGACACGAACTGTGTCATCGGAGCTGTAACGAGAAATCCATTGGCGAAGCTGGGATTCTTCCTCATCTGTGCGCGTGCAAGCAAAACCATAACGAGCACGAACCCGCTCAGAAGCAGCACGGAGAGCCTCAACACCGCGCACTTCAAGTTCAGAAACCAACAGTGAATCACCAGGTCTTAGGTAATCAAGAATCACCGTGGATGGGGAATATAACGTGCTGGATTGCCCATCTGGCCACTCCAGCTGAAAGCGAACTTCAGGCATCGATCATTGCTTAATTAATCGATTTTGCATGACAAGATTGCCCATGACTGTCTCATCGAACACAGCCAAAACCCGTCAGCGCATCAGTGCCATCCCAGAATCGATGCGTGTCACCTGAATGGTTCACAACCACACTGCAATCGCCCAAGGCAAATTGACCGATAGGGCAGCAAATCAGCGTCGAATCATGTGAGGTCAGCTGAGCTAAGGCAGCCGTGCGCGAAGGGTTTACAGCCAGCAGGTAACCAAAACTGGGAAAACAGGTCAGCCAGGCCTCGTCGTGGATGCCTTCAGGTCGTTCCACCGCGTCGAGGTCAAGGATTAACTGATGACCACATGCCTCGGCAAACATCACGGCGGTGCCGGTGATGCCTCCCATGCTGATGTCTTTGGCGGCGTGCACCAGCTGTTCAGCGGCCAGCATGGGCAGCAAGGCAAGTTGCGCACGAAGACGCTCGGGCGGGGCATGGGTCGCGGCATCCCAGAAGGGGTAGTGGCGATAGAAGCCTCCTGCTTTGTTCACCAGCATCCACAGCTCATCGCCGGGACATGCTGCGCGAGCGGACAGAACAGGACCATCCGCCACTCCCAGAACAGACACCGAGAGAGCCTGATAAGAACTCTGCTGGTTGGAGTGGCCACCCACCATCGGAACACTGAAGCGATCACAAGCGAATCGCATTCCCTCCATCAAAGCGCTGATGTCTGCAGCACCGGCACTCCAGACACTGTTCACCAGCGCCAGGGGACGACCACCCATGGCTGCGATGTCACTGAGGTTCACCAAGACGCCACTCCAGCCGGCAAACCACGGGTCTTCTTCGACCAGACCGGGATGCATCCCCTCACAGGCCAGCAACAGTTGGCCGGTCTGAGCGGGCAGCACAGCAGCGTCGTCACCCAGCATCCCGGCCAATCCCAGCTGCGGAAAGGGCTGATGGCAAAAGGTGGCAGCTGCCGAGCGAATATCGCGTTTCGCCAACAGGCCACTGGTCCTGCGCAAGGCGTTCACGAGGCCCACATCATTCATGCCGCAGCTAGAGCGTGATGCGAGGCGATCGGCCGTTGCTCACGGGAGGGCAGGTAGTAGCCGAGATCCGCTTCCATCAGGTGATGGCGGATACCCCGGATCTCAAGTTCATCGATTGAGGTCCAGTGCAAGCGGCGGAAAAAGCGAACGTTCTGAATCTGCACCGTGGCCAGGAAACGATCACATCCCCAACCATTGGCGGTGGTGACAGCCTTCCAGATCAACCCCTTGCCAATCTGGTTGTGACGGCGGAAATCGGCATGCACGCCAAGGCGACCCCCATACCAAAGTCGCGGCTCTGTTTCCACAATCCGCACCACGCCAACTACATCGGTTTCAGCACTATCGTCATGCTCTGGCTCTGAACTGTGATGCAACGCCGCAATGGGGTAGGCGATCGCGTCGAGCTCATCACGATCAGACTCTTCAAACACGTGCTGCTCGCTGCAGAAGATGCTGCGCCGCAACGACCAATACCCCTGGTTCAGCGACGCGTCGGCACGCAGAAGATGAAAGGTGAAACGATCCGAACTCGCTGTGGGAGACAGACGGAAATCATCGGCATCAATGCCGATTCCAGCGCGCACCGAAGGCGTGAATAAGTGGGGCGCGGAACTGATGCTGCGGCCAATGCCGCAGCTGCTGGGATCAAGACACGAGACCATCACTTCGACACCTGCTCGAACAACGAAAGTGCGGAGCAAGCTCCGCATTTGGCACAACCGGCGGACATCAGCTCCGAGCGCAGATTCCCCGCTTTCAACATCGCGGCAACACCCTGATACACATCAACCATGAAGGAGCTGTCCGGTGATGGATGGCGTTCCAGGGGTGTGCCAGAGATCGGCACAAAGGGCACCACAAAGGGGTAGACCCCGAGTTCAATCAGACGTCGGCTGCAGTCGAGCAAGGCCTCCTTGCTGTCACCCAGGCCGGCCAGCAGATACGTGGACACTTCACCGCGACCGAACACCGCAACGGCATCCGCGAAGGCTTCGTAATAGCGCTCAAGACTGAGCTCCGATTTCCCGGGAAGGATCCGACGCCTCACATCCGGCTCCACCACCTCCAGGTGCATGCCGAGACTGTCAATTCCAGAGTCCTTCATGCGCTGATACCAGCGCGGATCTTCCGGCGGTTCACACTGGCCCTGAATCGGGAGATTCACCCGACGCTTGACGGCTTCAGCGGTTTCAGCCATCAGACGGGCTCCGCGATCGTCACTGTTGGGCGTTCCGGTGGTCATCACCAATTGCTTGACCCCGTCCAGCCGGACAGCCGCTTCAGCCACTTCAGCCACCTGCTCGGGCGTCTTGCGCACCAAGGCCCCATCGTCGATCGACTGTTCAATCGCGCAGAACTGGCACGACTGGGATCGATCCCGAAAACGAATGCAGGTCTGCAGCAACGTGGTGGCCAACACATCCTTGCTGTGCAGCAAGGCAATCGATCGGTAGGCGATTCCGTCGGCTGTGCTCAGACCGTAAAAGGCTGGTTCCCGTGGGGTTGTGATCTCAGGAGAGCACTGCTGCTCGGGTCCTTCAATCGCAAGTGCAGCACCCGAGGATTCCAACTTGTAGGGAGACGCTGCGGAGGCATCGTTGTAGACGGGCACCATCACGGTGGTGCCGTCGAGATCCAAGGCACGGTGGTCGGAGGGACCCGCACCTCCCCGTCGTCCCGGGTTGCCCTTCACAGGGTCAACCCGAACGCCATGCACCTGCAATTCCGTGACCAGGCGACCAAGCTCAGACATGGTTCAACGCCTCCATCGAGGACAAGGCATCGGGAGCTGTGGCCGGCTCCAATGGACCCGATGCAGTCGACATGTCTTGAACGGGAACCGCCGGCGAACTGTTGATCTGCAACGACAACAGTTCTGGGCGGCTGTAATGCCCGACGCTGTCCATCATCCGTTTGCGCTTGGTGATGAGGGCAAGATCGAGATCGGCGATCGCCAACCCCTCACCATCCGGCAATGGACCTGCCAGATACCGGCCCTCAGGGCTGATCACAGCGGTGTGGCACCCCCCTTGGAACGCCTTGTGAAGACCCGACTCCGACGTGATCGACGCGTAGTCGTCGGGGTGCAGCCAACCGGTGGAACAGATCACAAAACAACCGGCTTCAAGGGCGTGATGGCGCATGGTGACGGCGGTCTGTTCCGAGAAGATCGGGCCCACCAAGGAGCCCGGGAACTGAGCGCAGTGGATCTCCTCCCCCTGGGCCATCAAGGCGTAACGGGCTAGAGGGTTGTAATGCTCCCAGCAAGCGAGAGCGCCAACACGAGCCAACGGCGTCTGCACCACCTTGAGACCTGAGCCGTCCCCTTGGCCCCAGACCATCCGCTCGTGGTAAGTCGGCGTGATTTTTCGCCGCTTGAGAACCAATTCGCCACAGCTGTTGAACAACAGCTGAGAGTTGTAGAGCGTTCCGCCATCACGCTCGTTGACCCCCAACAGAACCTGCATGCCGTGCTGACGGGCAGCAGCCGCAACGGCATCGGTGACAGGGCCAGGAACCACCACAGCCTGCTCATACAAAGCCAGATGGGATCGCCCCATCAAGACCGGGGGTTCGACAAACGAGAAATAGGGGTAGTAGGGCAGAAACGTTTCAGGAAAAACGATCAGTTCCACCCCTTGAGCCGCGGCTTCGGCCATGGCATCGAGCACTCTTTGTAGGGATCCGTCCAGGCTGAACAGGACAGGACGGATCTGCGCGGCAGCAACTTTGACTGTGGTCACAGTGGAGAGCCTCCGGAAAGAATCAGAGCGTCCAGGTGTCAAGAATGAAGGCGCCTTCCTTACGGTGCATCAAGACGATGTCTAGAACATCCAGTGGATTCACAGGCGTAATTCCAGGCATCAAGGCTTTTTCACCGTGGCCATACAACGCCTGCAAGGCAAAGCGACAGGCATACACTTTTCCGCCTTGATCCATGAACTTCTGCAAGCGTGCATTGAAGTTCAAGTGACCATCAAATGCCGCATCACCAAGCTTGGGGAAGCCGCGCATCACGCCCAATGTGACGCCTGGACCGTAGAGAAGAACCGAGGTTTCGAAGCCTTTGTTGATCAGCCGACTGGCTTGGAGCAGATTCACCAAGCCAATCGAGCCTTCGAAAGCAACGGTATGAAATGTGACAAGAGCCTTTTCTCCAGGCTCGGCTTTCACGTCAGGAAAAACTTTTTCCTCGTAGTCAACCAGGAAGTCGCCGGGCTGATTGGCAGGACGATCTACGGCAGGCATGTAAAGTTTTTATAAGCATTTCAATCGTGACTCTTCTGCAGCGATCAGCGATGTGCCTATTGCAACCAAATCAACGACATCAGCGAACCAATCAATTGATGATTCCGTGCTTTTTACTACAGCATTCTTTGTCTTTCGAGAAATGATCGTTCCGAAGCTGTTTGCCAATTGACGCTGCCAGTGGACGCGCAAACCAACTCTTCAATCCAGCGACGTTCGGCAGTGGTCATTGGTGCAGGCCAGGCTGGTCTGTCTGCTGCCTATGCCTTGCAGCAACAAGGGATACGACCGCTCGTTCTCGAGAAGAACCGTGTGGCGTACGCCTGGGACCAACAGCGCTGGGATTCCTTCTGCCTGGTCACGCCGAACTGGCAGTGCCGTTTGCCCGACTTTCCTTACAGCGGTAATCAGCCCGACGGCTTCATGGGCAAGGCGTCGATTGTGGATTATCTCCAGCGCTTCGCTCAGCACGTCAACGCCGACCTTCGCGAGGGCGTGGCCGTCTCTCGGCTGCAACCCATCGTGAACGGGTATCGGCTCGACACCAGTGAGGGAGTCATCGAAGCCGAACACGTCATCGTTGCCACTGGTGGTTACCACATCCCCCGACGTCATCCATTCGCCGAACGCCTACCAGCATCTGTGCAGCAACTGGATGCGCGGTCCTACCGCAACCCCGAGGCACTCCCGGATGGTCCGGTGCTGGTTGTCGGCAATGGCCAATCCGGCAGCCAGATCGCTGAAGACCTCCACCTGGCAGGTCGTTGCGTGCATCTGAGCGTGGGCCGAGCCCCGCGATCTCCGCGTCGCTATCGCGGCAAAGATGTTGTGGATTGGTTGGATCGCATGGGCTACTACGCCATGCCAATCAGCGATCACACGGATCCTCGCTCGGTCCGAGCCAAGACCAATCACTACCTCACAGGCCGAGACGGCGGGCGTGAGATTGATCTACGACAACGGGCGTTGGAAGGCATGCATCTGCATGGCCGACTCTCGACCATCTCCCGCGAACACATCGGTTTCGCAGATGACCTGGCCAACAATCTTGATCAAGCCGATGCGGTGTATTGCCGCATCCGCACCAGCATTGACAGCTGGATCGAACAGGAAGGGATCGATGCCCCGGCCGAACCGGCGTATTCCCCTTGCTGGCAGCCTCCTCCCATGGAAGATCCAGGAATTGATCTGAGCTCACAGCCGCTCGCCGCAGTGATCTGGTGCACGGGTTACCGCAGTGACTTCAGCTGGATTGAGGCGCCCGTCTTTGATGGGAGTGGGTTGCCGGCCCATGATCGCGGCGTCACCCAAAGCGCTGGCCTGTATTTCATTGGCTTGCCTTGGCTGCACACCTGGGGCTCCGGTCGCTTCTGCGGCGTCAGCGACGATGCGCGTTATCTCGCCCAAGTGATCAATCTGCGTTTGCAACGCCGTGATGCCTGCCAAGAACGCCTGGAATGCACGGCAATCCTGGGTTCATAAACCTGGGACTGAACTGATCAAAGCCAATCAGCAAGGAACGATTCACAAGGCGGCTTTAAAAACCACGAAGGCCCCCAATTGCCAATTGCACACCAGTCTCCCAGTTACACAGAGATCCAGGGACAACTCAGGGACAAGCCCCTCAGACGTCTTGCCGCAACTAATAGCTAAGTGGCAGCAGCGGCAAGAAACCTCAGTGCTGATCCGCAGGATTCACACCAGCTCCAGCCACCTCACTCTACCTCAGTCCAGTAATTCTGCAGAGGAATGGATCAGGCCAGGATCAAACCACCCACCCCGGCGCAGAACAGCACCACCCGCCACGCCGGTTGCCGCCAACTCACCAACAACACAAACGCCACCAACGCCAGGCTGAACTCAGCACCACCGCGGATACCTGTCTGCCAGACGGGCTGAAACAATGCCGCCAGCAGGATGCCCACCACTGATGCGTTGATGCCCAGCAGGGCTCGACGCATCGGAGCTAAACAGCCCAGGTCACTCCAGAAAGGCATGAGCCCACCAACCAACAAGAACGAGGGAAAAAACAGGGCAACGAGCGCGATCACAGAACCGGCGATGCCCTGAAGCCCTGGCTGCAGATCAAAGCCAAGAAAGGCCGCGAAACTGAACATCGGACCTGGCACCGCCTGGGCAGCGCCATACCCCGCCAGAAACTGCTGCAGGTCGATCCAGCCGTTGGGAACCAAGGCTTGCTCCAGCAAGGGGAGCACCACATGACCACCGCCGAACACCATGGCACCGGTGCGCAGGAAACCACTGAGCTGCTGCACCAGCAGTGGACTGGCCTCAGCAGACAACCAGGGCAGAGACACGAAGAGCAGCACAGCGAAACCGAGCAAAACCACCGCCACCGAACGCCGCAGCGGAACAACGAGACGTTCCGGTTCCGATGGCTCCAGCGCAGGTGGCGTCAGAGCACACAACCCCACCAATCCGCCAAGCAACAGGGCCAACAGCTGGGCCCAGACGCGAGGCACCAACAGCACCAGCACAGCAGCGGCCACCATCAGGCTGGCCCGCTGCCGATCGGGAGCCAGCTTGCGCTGCAGGCCCAGAACGGCCTGGGCCACTACAGCCACAGCCGCCACCATCAAGCCATGCACCCAGCCACCGTCGATCCAACGGGGATGGGCTGAAAGCAGCGACGCCGCCAGCACCATGAACACAGCCGAAGGCAACGTGAACCCTGCCCAGGCGGCCAGGCCGCCAAGCCAACCGGCCCGGATCAGCCCCAGACCCATACCCACCTGGGAACTCGAAGGGCCCGGCAACAGCTGACAGAGACCAACGAGATCGGCGTAGGCCTCGGCGGTGATCCAACGCTCCCGCTGCACAAACCTCTCGTGGAAGAAACCGAGGTGCGCCACGGGGCCACCAAAGGAGGTCAGCCCCAACACGAAGAACTGAACAAACACCTGCAGTGGAGCGGGCATCGTGCTGCCCCTCTCAGGCGGGGAACAGGCGTCGGTTCCGGTTGGCCATCGCCACCAGCGACAGCATCACCGGAACCTCCACCAGCACGCCCACAACCGTGGCCAAGGCAGCCCCGGAATTCAAACCGAACAGGCTGATGGCCACCGCAACTGCCACTCAAAAAAGTTGGACGCGCCGATCATGGCTCCGGGTGCCGCAATCGATCGTGGCTGCCCTGCTGAGCGCATCCAGATCGCTGTGATCCAGAAGATCAGATAGGTCTGGAGGATTAAAGGGATGGCAATCAAAACGATGGCCAGCGGATTGGCCAGGATCGCCTGGGCCTGCACCATGAACAGCAGCAAAACGGTGGCGATCAACGCGCCAATCGCCAGGGGCTTGAGCCGCGTCTCCAACCGCTCAATCCGGCGAGTGCTGCGCAGGCTCAGCCGCGTGAACCATCCGGCCACCAGGGGGACCACGACAAACAGACCCACTGCCGTGAGCATCGTGTGCCAAGGCACCAACACATCCGAAACCCCCAGCAGAAGCGCCGCAATCGGGGCGAAGGCGAAGACCATGATCAGGTCGTTCAACGCGACCTGCACCAGGGTGTAGTTGGGATCGCCGTCGCTGAGACGACTCCACACGAACACCATCGCCGTGCAGGGCGCGACGCCAAGAAGAATCATCCCGGCCACATACTCCTGGCCAATGGCTGCCGGGATCCAGGCGGAAAACACGCCACGGATGAAGAGCCAGGCCAGGGCTGTCATGGTGAAGGGCTTGATCAGCCAATTCACGACAGCTGTCACCAAAAGCCCCCGCGGCTGCTGGCGAATCGCTCCGATGGAGGAGAAGTCGACCGCCAACATCATCGGGAAGATCATTCCCCAGATCAGCACCGCGATCGGCAGATTGATCCCCGCAGCCTCCAGGGCCGCAATGCTTGCCGCCGCATCAGGGAACCAAGCGCCAAGGCCAACTCCTGCCACGATTGCCAGACCAAGCCAGACGGAGAGATAGCGCTCAAACAAACCCATTAATACATCAAGAATTCTTGATGCAAGAACCTTACCTCTAGCGGGTTCCCGTCACTGAAGGATGTGATTTGGAATACACGCCCAACATGACTTAATTGGACCCAAACCCATTCACAAACCTCACTTAAACCACCAGCCTGACAATTCTTTGGTGGCAATCAATTGTTGATGACTGAAAGAACCTTAGGCCTATTTCCTTGTGCCATACTAATCCTTGCACTGGTTGTACCGAACCCTTGGAAACTGGCATCGGAACGGGCTTTCGCCGAACAAAGTGTGAAAACGGAACAATGCACAATGGCATCGGATCAATGAAAGAAGACAGCCGAATCGGCCCTTGCAGCAAGAACCACCGACAAGGATCTAAGTCAGATCAGCCGCACAAAGGCATCAACAAACCGGCTGTAATCCTCTTCATCCAGTGGTGAATCTGCTAATTCGCGTAGAGCTTCGCGAATCAATTGCTTGACTTGCAGATCCGCAGGAGTAGTGGATACCCTTTCAAGCGGAGTGACTGCCCTCTTGCTGTTTCAGCAAGATTGCCAAGCGGGTAAGAAGAGGGATGGTGTCGTCCAGCAGGGCAACATCAGGGTCTCGGCCGGGGTCGTCGGAAACAGAATCAGGCTTGAGTTGCTGCATCTCCTCCAACAGGTCGATCAAATCAATCACTGCCGGACGCAAATCATAAAGCGCCTCGCCAATATCAGCGACGTTCATCCAATAACGGCTGCGGCGAATGCTCGCCAATCGCACCGCGAGTGAATCCCGAAGGGCTTGATCGCTCAGGTTTGACGCCATTGGTAAACAGGGCAGAACAACCCTGATATCAACCTTGAAACATTTGCATGCCTTGGTTAATGGCACGTAAAAGAAGGAATAAGAGCAAGAGCTGCCGCTTCAAGCAAAGCGAGTCCAGATGACAATCAATGATTCTGTTATGCGCCTTCAACGCAGGCCTTAAAGAGTGTCAAGTGAATTTGTATTGCTAACGAGGGATTGCGCAGCATTTCACTACTTCGAATCGAGCAAAAGCTGGGCCTTGTCGTAGCGTTTTTTAAAACCAGCTTTTAGCGCCGAATGCTGGGCCATGAGCTGGGCACGGAAGCCATCCCGACGCTTCACCTCCTCAAAAACCGAATCACAAAGCTGCCAATAGAGCTCAACAATGCCTAACTCGCGGGCATAGTCCTTCTGCTTGCGCAAAAGGCTTGCAACCCGCTTGAAGCAGTCGGGCGTAGGGAAAACGCGCTTGCTCTGAGATGTCTCGATCTCAGCCTTACAACAAGCCAGCATCAAATCAAGATTGTTTTTGTTCTCTGGAGAATTCTTCACAGCCTTCCAATCTTGCTTCTCAACGCCGCGCACTTGGGGAAACATCATCACCAAAACCTCAGAAGGGGTTTTGCCCGCGCACTCGCCTCCTAACGACCAGTCAAGTTCAGAATCAACAGCCTCCAGCAGAGGTGGTTGAGGCGGTGCTGGCGGGTCTTCCAAACCCACCAATGCTGAAGACGGTGATACCTCAGAAGCTTGTGCTCGGAGCTCAGCGGATCGCGAACCTCGAAAACCAGACACCCTGATGGGACTTACGTTCTTGAGCCTTCGAGCTCTGCGGCTGCCAATCGCCTTGGAGAGAACGAAAGCAATCGCCAGGACAGCCAGCAGAAAAGCAAGCATCTCCATTGGGGAACTGAGTGAGGATCGCCAAAACAATGAGGCGAAGCCTACTTTGAGATCGCCCAACCTGGGGTCGTGGTCAGCAGCAAGAGGGAATCAAGACTTGCTCAGCTAGTTCGAGCTATCAGGCGGCCACTGCGCAGGGCGAATCCCACTGATTTTTTGCACTTTCGAACGAATTACATTCACAACCATGCCAAAACCGCCGCTCCTGAGCACTTGTGTTGGTGAGTATCGAATCACCTTCAAACCATTGTTTCTCGGGCCTTCAGCATCAGTCCCCGAAAGATAATCCTTGATTTCGTTGATCACAAAACTTTCATCCACAGCATGCTCGCGAACGATGACTGACAAGGTGGCATCAATCATGTCTCGAATTTCTTTTCGCGCGTGTTCTATCGCCCGCACCAGCCCGTATTGTATCGCTTTTACAATTTAATTTGGCGTCTCCCCATGGCCGCAGGTTTTTTTGCCTGAAGGCCTGACCTCAATAGCAGCGTGAGTCTTCAAGCTTCCGCTTGGCCTTCTCGGCTTTTCTGATCAGCTTCTGTGCTGAAGTGCGATCAACGCACGCTCGAGCCTCAAGCTCAAGGCGATGCAGCTTCAGAAATTGCTTCAGCGGATTCATGACAACCTCCTTTTAACCAATCATTAACCTCTACCGCCGCATAACGCCAGAGGATCATGCCTATGCGGATCTCTTAATCACGTTGCAATCAAGCCTTGACCTTCAGGCCGTAAAAAGCAGTGATCTGGGCAGGAACCCTTGCAAGACCCACTCTTGAGATCACCATTCTGGTCGTGGCTGGTGGCAGCGGGCATCGTGTGGGGCCCAGGGACGGTCGCACTTCACCTGCAGCACAACGGCGTGATGCCAATCCCCTCTGATCAAGCGTTAACGGTGAGCCAGAAACGCCTGGACGTAACCAATCAATAGGCCATTAGCGAAGGAGAGCGACAGGAACTTGACCTTGCTCAGTCCAAGCGACTTCCTGAACTACTTTGTGCGCTTTTGTGCCAACGGAACATCGGATTCGTGATGCGGAGTCTTGATCAAGTCCTACACCACAGCCATGCATGAACACGAGGCCCAGCATGAGATTGTGCTGGTTTCGGCCTGGCCCAGTTGGATTACAAATCGGTTTGCCTCACGCTTCTTGTTGTACTCGCAGCGATCAACACAATGATCAACCTCCGGGCGCATTGCAGACGTTGAGGCAGAGGGGCGACTCGTACAAGCTCCTGACTCATGATCAGACGGGCCCACGAAACGAACAAAAGGATGCCGAAAGAATGAGCTGATGACAAATCCAGCCACGTTCAAAGGCAATGCGTCAAACAGACCCAAAGATTATGAATGCAATAAGATTAGGGCAAGAAATAAAAAAACTGGAGGGGAATAAGCAAACCTCTACCAAGTCTTATCCAGTTGTTAATCGGCAAAGAATTGCGAGGGTTAGATTTTCTTAGCAAGTGCTTTGCAGAACAAGGCAATGAAAGAGCTGTTAAGCATCCAACGATTGTCGGTTTCATTCGAAGAAAATAATTTTGCCGTACGCGATATCAGTTTCTCGCTCCAAGACGGAGAATTCGTAGTTCTGCTGGGCTCCTCCGGAGCTGGAAAATCAACGCTGCTTCGCTCCCTGAATGGGTTGGTTCAACCCTGTTCGGGAAGCATCCGATCACGCCACCACGGAGAGATCAGCGCAAGCACCAACCGGCAGCTCCGCGCCCACCGACGGGACACGGCAATGGTGTTCCAGCAGCACCAGCTAATTGACCGCTTATCGGTCCTCGACAACGTGCTGATGGGGCGCTTGGGATACCACTCCTTCCTGCGTTCACTGCTTCCACTGCCGCAGAGCGATCGCCAAAAAGCCCTCTCAGCCCTGGAGCGCGTGGGTTTGATCGATAAAGCACTGGCCCGCGTCAAAGACCTCAGCGGCGGCCAGCAGCAACGCGTCGGAATCGCGCGGGCCCTTGTGCAGGAACCCCGTCTAATTCTTGCGGACGAACCGATCGCCAGCCTGGATCCGGAAAGTTCGGTGCAGATTCTCTCGCTGTTGAAAGACATCTGCCAGCGGGACCGTATTGCTGTTCTGGTGAGCCTTCACCAGGTGGAATTCGCACGCCAGTTTGCTGATCGAATCATTGGCATGGCCGCTGGTCGCATCATTTGCGACCAACAGTCCTTGACCCTGCAAGAAAGCGAGATTCACGCCCTGTATCGCCACAAGCTCGAGGCAGCGGTCACCTAAACATCCGCCGTCTCGACTTCAGGCTTGCTCTTCATTTCATCACCATGTTGTCCCAAGCTGCGCGTTTTTCAGCCGTTGCTTTTGCCTCTGCTGCAATTGTTCTGACTGGTTGCTCCAGCCAAACAACAACTGGCAAGTCTGCCGACTCCAGTGATCCCGACAAGCTGATTGTTGCCCTGATCCCGGATGAAAATGCCGCAACGGTGATTCAGGACAACCAAGGGCTGAAGGATTACCTCAACCAGAAGCTCGGCAAGGAGATCGAACTGGTGGTCACCACCGATTACTCCTCCATGATCGAGGCGGCTCGCAACGATCGCCTCGACCTGGCCTATTTCGGACCGCTGTCCTACGTGCTGGCCAAGACCAAGAGCGAGATCGAACCGTTTGCCGCTCGGATCAAGGGGGGCACCAAGACCTACCAGTCATGCCTGATCGGCAACACCGAAGCCGGTGTGACCGACTTTGAGGCGATCAAAGGCAAAACCTTTGCCTTTGGAGATCCAGCCTCAACCTCCAGTCGTCTGTTCCCGGAACTGACCCTCAAAGAAAATGGCCTCACCAAGGGTGAGGACTACGAAGGTGTGTTCCTCGGCGCCCATGACGCCGTGGCCCTGGCCGTTCAGAACGGCAATGCTCAGGCCGGTGGCGTGGCTTGCCCGATTTTCGAATCCCTGAAGGAGAAGGGCAAGATCGACGCCACCAAGGTGACCTTGATCGCCAAATCAGCGCCGATCCCGCAGTACCCCTGGACGATGCGCTCGTCGTTGAATTCCGAGCTGAAGGACACCATCAGCACCACCTTCATTGAACTGAACGACGACAGCGTCCTGAAGCCGTTCAAGGCCGATGGATTCGCCGTGATCACCGATCAGGACTACGACGGCATCCGCAAGGCGGGTGATCTGCTGGGCCTCGACCTCGGCAAGTTCGTCAACTGAACACGTTCCTCTGTCCCGATGGTTCCCACCATCGGGACCTTTTTGGTCTTCCGTTATGAGTGCTTCCGTTGATACCCATCGCGCCATTCTTCGGCGCCATGAGCTGCGATGGCGGCAGCAATTCCTCCGTGTGCTGGTGATTCTCACGGCAGTTGTTGGTTCCTTGGCCGTTGTTGGTCTGTTTGATCCGAATCGGATCGCCACTGGGGTGCCGGCGATAGTCAACTTGCTACCAGAGATGTTTCCACCGGATTTCGCTCGGTGGCCGTTCTGGATCAAGCCTTTGATCGACTCGATGGCGATGAGCATCGCAGGCACCTCAATCGCGGTGTTCTTCTCGCTCCTTCTTTGTTTCTTTGCCGCCCGTAACACCAGCCCCAGCCCGGCGCTCTACGTGATCGCCACGGCAGTGCTCAACGTGACCCGAGCCGTTCCCGAGTTGATTCTCGGCATGATTCTTGTGGCTGCTGTTGGCTTCGGAGCACTGCCCGGAACCCTGGCGCTTGGCCTTCACTCCGTGGGCATGCTCGGCAAGTTCTACGCCGAGGCGATCGAACTCTGCGATCAGGAGCCGATCGAAGCCGCCCGCTCATCGGGGGCGTCTGAACTGCAGGTGATCGTTCACAGCATCCTTCCTCAGGTGTTTCCAGCCATGGCGGATGTCACCTTCTACCGCTGGGAATACAACTTCCGGGCTTCGATGGTGGTGGGCGCCGTTGGCGCCGGCGGCATCGGCTTGGAAATCATCAGTGCCCTGCGGATCATGGAGTACCAACAGGTTTCGGCCCTGCTGCTGGTGGTGCTTGTGGTGGTCACAGCACTCGATTCGATGAGCAATGCCCTGCGGCATTGGATGGTGCAATGACGACCCCGATGAGCCATCAACAGCGGCCCCATCTCGTGGTCACGAACCATGTGCAGGAGGAGGTGATCGACTTCCTCTCCGAATTCGCACGGGTCACCGCCAATCGCAGCCGGGAACCGTGGAGCCGAAGCACCTTGCTGGAAGCAGCAGCGGACGCCGATGGCCTGCTGATGTTCATGCCGGATTGCGTCGATGCCGACTTTCTGGATCACTGCCCGCGGCTGCGCTCGATCGCTGGAGCCCTGCGTGGTTTCGACAATTTCGATCTCTCCGCCTGTGATGCCCGGGGCATTCGCTATCAATTCATCCCCAATTTGTTGGCGGCACCAACGGCAGAACTCACCGTTGCGATGCTGATCAGCCTGGCGCGATCCATCCCGGCAGGAGATGCCTTCGTGCGCACAGGCCAGTTCCCTGGATGGCGGCCCAATTTCTACTCGAAGGGAGTGATCAACAGCACGGTTGGCATCGTGGGGATGGGGCAACTCGGCATTGAATTCGCCGAGCGCATGCGGGGCTTTGGCGCAACGCTGCTTTACTGCGATCCCGTTCGTCTTGATCGCCCATCCGAGCAACGTCTTGAACTGCAACATTTGGAGTTCAACGACGTGATTGAACGCAGTGATCACCTGGTGCTGATGGTGCCGCTCACGAACGACACGCTGCATCTGATCAATTCGGATGTGTTGGCCCGGTGCAAACCGGGGGCAGTGCTGGTGAATCCATGCCGCGGCTCGGTGGTGGATGAACAGGCTGTTGTGCGCGCGCTGCAATCAGGCCAGCTGGGGGGCTACGGAGCCGATGTTTTTGAGATGGAGGACTGGGCCCGAGAGGACCACCCCTCTTCCATTCCCCAGGGCTTGCTTGATCAGCGCGATCGCACGGTGCTCACCCCGCACATCGGGTCAGCCATTCAATCGATCCGCGACGACATCGCCATGACGGCGGCCCGCAATCTCAAAGCACTTGTTCAGCCCACCCTGACGCCGATCAGATGAGCAACACCACAACCACACCGCACTGGGATCCGAAGGATCTCCTGGAATTCCAAGAGCGTCATCAACAGGACGGCGTCGTGCATGTGCCTGGCTTGGTGGCCAGCGAAGCCATGGCTGAGCTGCTGGCTTGGATTGACGACATCTCCAGCGCATCGACATTGGGGCGCCACTACTTCGAAAGCACGGACCATGGCCGGGTCAAAGCACGAACCGAAGACTTCGCCAAGGATCACCCTCCACTGCATCAGTTCCTGACCCAAGGGCGTGTGCGCGACGTACTCGAAGCCTTGTTTGGCGAACCGCCGGTGCTGTTCAAGGAAAAGATCAACTACAAGCACCCCGGTGCCGCCGGGTACGCCCCCCATCAAGATGCCCCGGCCTACCCGTTTGGCACGCTGCACATCACGATGCTGCTGGCCTTGGATTCAGCGGATACAAGCAATGGCTGCTTGGAATTCGCCAAAGGGGCCCATCACAACGGGGTGATCGATGTGAATGCTGATGGATGCCTCCCGATTGAGCGGGCAGCTCAACTCGAATGGACGCCGATGCCTGTGGCGGCAGGAGACGCGGTGTTCTTTAACTCTTTTGCACCGCACCGCAGCGGCACCAACCGCTCCGATCGTTCCCGCCGCGCGCTGTACGTCACCTACAACGCCAGCTCCGAAGGCGATTTGCGATCGGAGTACTACGACCACAAAAAGCAGGCGCTGGCTGAAGGGCGCGTCAGCTTGATCAACCACTTTCTGGGGGAGGACGTCTCATGACTGCACTGGCCGACCACGCCATGGAATGGATGAAATCCATGCAAGCGGGGAGTCGCGAAGAGCGCGTTGATCGGCTCTTCGACTATCTCAACACCCATGGACAATCCAGCTACGACCCATCGGTGACGCAGCTGGAACATGCACTGCAGACAGCGCATCTGGCCCAACAGGAGTCGCACCAGCCCCACCTGGTGGTGGCATCACTGCTTCATGACATCGGCCATCTGATGATCGATGAACACGATGAGCGAAGGGATTTCCTCGATCAAGACTGTGCTCATGAGGCCGTCGCAGCCCGAGCACTCTCAGTGTTCTTCCCCACGCAGATCGTCGCCCCCGTACAGCGCCATGTCTCGGCCAAGCGGCTGCTGTGCTCCCTGGATGAGTCGTATTACGCGGGGCTGTCGGATGCGTCAAAAGTTTCGCCGTCCAGGGCGGAGAGCTGAGCCGTTCAGAAGCGATGCGGCTGTTGGCCTTGGAGGGGATGGACGATGCCATGGCCCTGCGGCGCTGGGACGACCGGGCCAAGGTTCATGGGGTTGAAGTGCCCGACTTGGATGCCTACAGGCAGGGGGTCTTGGACCATCTCCTGTAGAGCAGGGTTCAAGCGAGGTCAGCTCCCTGGGAGTTGCACACCATTGATCCCAGTTGCACAAAATCCCAGGGACAAATCAGGGACAAAACCTTCAGACCTTGTCCTGCAACTGATTTCTAGTTGGCAGCAGCGGCCA
>CAJXPL010000037.1 GCA_913057985.1 uncultured Synechococcus sp. | reverse complement strand
ACCCGGGCAAAGACCCGATCCACCACCTCGCGGCCCTGATCCCCGTGGCCGTAACCGGTGAGCGACGCAAAGTGCTGGGTGCCCACGCGCTCCGCCGCCAGGGCCTCCAACACGCGCTGCAGGCGTTGCTCCACCGCCGCCGTCCTCGCTGCAGCCAGGTCGGCCTGCTCCCGCGCCACCGCGTTGATCAGGTCCTCCGCAAACGCACTGATCACCACTTGCCCGACGGATGTCATGCCTTCCTAAACCCTGGCCAACGCCACAATTCACAACCCGGGAGGCCGCTGCGATGCGGCAACTCCTTTAGATTTCTGTCACTAACGGCACCATCCGCTCCCTGGTTTTCCTGTCTGAGCGGCTTTGTCAATCCAAGGAGAATCCGCTTGGTTTCCTCGCAAACAGCTGACACCCGCGAGCTTCGGCAGCGGGCCGCGGTGATGGCACCGCGCGACCGACTGCCGGCGCGTCAGCGCAAATTCAAGATGGGAACCACCAGCTTCATGCTGGTGATGCACGTGCTGGCCACGGTGGCGCTGCTGCCACGCTTCTGGAGCTGGCAGGGCGTTGTGGCCTTCGGCGTTCTCTATTGGGTGACGGTGCTGGGCGTCACCCTGGGCCTTCACCGTCTGGTGGCGCACCGCAGCCTGGTGGTGCCGGTGTGGGTTGAGCGCATCCTGGTGCTGATGGGCACCCTGGCCTGCCAGAGCGGCCCGATCGAATGGGTGGGTCTGCACCGCCATCACCACCGTTTTTCGGATCAGCCCACGGATCACCACGACGCTGGACGTGGCCTGTGGTGGGCCCACAGCGAATGGATGCTGCACGACATCCCGGCCCTGAAGGAACTCGACCGCTACGCCGGCGACCTTCAATGCGATCCCTTCTATCGCTGGCTCGACCGCTGGTTCCTGCTGCTGCAAATCCCCCTCGGCTTGGGGCTCTATTGGTTCGGCGAAGCCGTCCAGGTGCATGGCGGAGGCCTTGGCCTGGTGCTGTGGGCCATCCCTCTGCGCCTTGTGGTCGTCTATCACGTGACCTGGCTGGTGAACTCCGCCACCCATGCCTTCGGCTACCGCAATTTCGACTGCCCCGACCTCTCCCGCAACTGCTGGTGGGTGGCACTGCTCTCCTTCGGTGAGGGTTGGCACAACAATCACCACGCCCATCCGGCCAGTGCACGCCATGGTTTGCGCTGGTTCGAGTTCGATCTCACCTGGCAGCACGTGCGTCTGCTCAAGCGCCTCGGACTGGCCAGCCGGATTCGCACGGCCCGCTACGTCCCCGGAGCCTCCTGAGGCTTAAAACAACCTTCAACGACAGGCCACGTCGTAACGTGGTCGATCGCACCCGTCTCCATCCTTCATACCGGTCCCATGCCTAAGCGTGTACAAGTCGTTCTGAATGAGGACGTCCTCAGCCTCGGCAAGGACGGAGACCTGGTGGAAGTGGCTCCGGGTTACGCCCGTAACTTCCTGCTGCCCTTCGGCAAAGCTGTGCCCCTCACCCCTGCGGTGATGAAGCAGGTGGAGCACCGCCGGGCCAAGGAAGCTGAGCGTCAGGCCGCCCTCAAGCAGGAAGCCATCGACTTCAAGACTGCTCTCTCCACCATTGGTCGCTTCACCGTGAAGAAGCAGACCGGTGAAGACAACGTGCTGTTCGGCACCGTCACCAACGGTGACGTGGCAGAAGCCATCGAAACCGCCACCAAGAAGGAGATCGACCGCCGCGACATCGTGGTGCCTGAGATCCACCGCACCGGCAAGTACACCGTGACGGTGAAGCTGCACAGCGAAGTCACCGCTGAGATCAACCTGGAAGTGGTCGGCTACTGATCGCTGTCAATTGACACTCAACCGGCTCGTTCGAGCCAGAGTGTGATCCCTTCACTTCACGCCCTGCCGCCATGGTGAGCGTCCCCCTGCCAGAGAACAACGATGGGGGACGCCGTGGTTTTGGCAAAGGCCGCCGCGACGATGAGCCCAATTTTGAGGCTCTGCCCGATTCACTTCCGCCCCAGAACCTGGAGGCGGAGGAAGCGGTGCTGGGCGGAATCCTGCTCGATCCCGATGCGATCGGGCGTGTGGCCGATGTGCTGCAGCCGGAAGCGTTTTATCTGAACGCCCACCGGGAGATCTTCCGCACCGCTCTGATGCTGCACGGCCAGGGCAAGCCGACGGATCTCACCGCCATGAGCGCCTGGCTGGCGGACACCGGCGCGCTCGAGAAGGTGGGGGGCAACAACCGACTGGTGGAGCTGGTGGAGCGGGTGCCGTCCACCGCCTCGATCGAGCAGGTGGCCCGGCTGGTGATGGACAAGTTCCTGCGCCGCCAGCTGATCCGCTCCGGCAATGAAGTGATCCAGCTGGGCTTTGATCAGAGCTTGCCGATGGAGCAGGTGCTGGACCAGGCGGAGCAGAAGATCTTTGCCATCAGCCAGGAGAAGCCCTCCAAGGGGCTCACCCCCACCGCCGAAATCCTCACCCAGACCTTTGAGGAGATCGAAAGCCGCTCGCTGGGCACGTCGGTGGCTGGCATCCCGGTGAATTTCTACGACCTGGATGCGATGACCCAGGGCCTGCAGCGCAGCGACCTGATCATCGTGGCGGGCCGGCCGGCCATGGGCAAAACCTCGATCGTGCTGAACCTGGCCAAGAACGTGGCCCAGCTGCACGACCTGCCGGTGTGCCTGTTCTCCCTGGAGATGAGCAAGGAGCAGCTCACCTACCGCCTGCTCTCGATGGAGGTGGGCATCGAAGCGGGCCGGCTGCGCACCGGCCGCCTGCAGCAGGAGGAATGGCCGCTGCTGGGCCAGGGCATCAACAGCCTTGGGCAACTGCCGATCTTCATCGACGACAAACCCAACTCCGGCGTGCTGGAGATGCGCTCGCTCTGCCGGCGGCTGATGGCCGAACAGGGCAAGGAACTGGGGCTGGTGATGATCGACTACCTGCAGCTGATGGAAGGCTCAGGCTCGGACAACCGGGTGCAGGAGCTCTCGCGCATCACCCGGGGCCTGAAGCAGATGGCCCGGGAACTGAACGTGCCGGTGATTGCCCTCTCCCAGCTGAGCCGGGGTGTGGAGGCACGCACCAACAAGCGACCGATGCTGAGCGACCTGCGGGAATCGGGCTCAATCGAGCAGGACGCCGACCTGGTGCTGATGATCTACCGCGACGAGTACTACAACCCGGAAACACCGGACCGCGGCATCACCGAAGTGATCGTGACCAAGCACCGCAATGGACCGGTGGGCACGGTGAAGCTGCTGTTCGAGCCGCAGTTCACCCGCTTCCGCAACCTGGCGGCCTGAGCCAACTCAGATAATGGGGGCATGAGCTTCAGCACTGCCCCCACCGAATCCTTCGACGTGATCGTGGTCGGCGGCGGCCATGCCGGTTGTGAAGCGGCGATCACCGCCGCCCGGCTGGGCCTGAACACCGCGCTGTTCAGCCTCAATCTCGATCGCATCGCCTGGCAGCCCTGCAACCCGGCCGTCGGCGGCCCCGCCAAAAGCCAGCTCGTCCATGAAGTGGATGCTCTCGGTGGGGTGATCGGTCGCCTGGCCGATGCCACCGCCATCCAGAAGCGCATTCTCAACGCCAGCCGCGGCCCGGCGGTGTGGGCCCTGCGCGCCCAGACCGATAAGCGCCTTTATTCCCGCCAGATGCTGCAGCTGCTGCAGCACACCCCCAACCTCGCCCTGCGCGAGGCGATGGTGACCGGCCTGGAAACCAGCGGTGAAGGCGATCAGCAACGCATCAGCGGCATTCGCACCTATTTCGGCAGCGTCTACGGCGCCGACGCGGTGATCCTCACCGCCGGCACCTTCCTCGGCGGCCGCATCTGGGTGGGACATCAATCGATGGCCGCCGGCCGCGCCGGAGAGCAGGCCGCCGAAGGCCTCACCGAAGCACTGCAGCAACTCGGCTTCCAGACCGACCGGCTCAAAACCGGCACCCCCGCCCGGGTGGACCGGCGCAGCATCGCCCTCGATCAACTGGAGGAGCAGTCCAGCGATGCAGCCGATCGCTTCTTCTCCTTTGACCCGGCCGCCTGGGTGAGCGGTGAGCAGATGAGCTGCCACATCACCCGCACCACCGCCGAAACCCATCAGCTGATCCGCGACAACCTGCACCTCACCGCCATCTATGGCGGCGTGATCGACAGCAAGGGCCCGCGCTATTGCCCCTCAATCGAAGACAAGATCGTTCGCTTCGCGGACAAGGACAGCCACCAGATCTTCCTCGAGCCGGAGGGACGCGACACGCCTGAGATCTATGTGCAGGGCTTTTCCACCGGCCTGCCGGAACCGATCCAGCTGCAACTGCTGCGCAGCCTGCCGGGCCTGGAGAAAGCCGTGATGCTGCGGCCGGCCTATTCCGTTGATTACGACTATCTGCCCGCCACCCAACTCAAACCCTCCCTGGAAACCAAGCGGGTGCGCGGTCTGTTCAGCGCCGGCCAGCTCAATGGCACCACGGGCTATGAGGAAGCCGCCGCCCAGGGCCTGGTGGCCGGCGTCAACGCCGCCCGGCTGATCGGCGGCCAGGAGCCGGTGCACTTCCCCCGTGAGGGCAGCTACATCGGCACGATGATCGACGATCTGGTGAGCAAGGACCTGCGCGAGCCCTACCGCGTGCTCACCAGCCGCAGCGAATACCGCCTGATCCTGCGGGGTGACAACGCCGACCGCCGCCTGACGCCTTTGGGCCGTGAGCTTGGCCTGATCGACGACCGGCGCTGGCAGCTGTTCGAAGAAAAGCTCCAGGCGATGGAAGGCGAAAAGCAGCGGCTGGAAACCGTGCGGCTCAAGGTGAGCGATCCGGTAGCCCCGGCGGTGGAAGAGGAAACCGGTGCAGCGATCAAAGGCTCGATCACCCTGGCCGACCTGCTGCGCCGGCCTGGCATGCACGCCGCCGATCTGGTGCGCCATGGCCTGGCTGATGCCGATCTGCCCCTGCCCGTGCGCGAGGGCGCCGAGATCGACATCAAATACAGCGGCTACCTGCAACGGCAGCAGCAGCAGATCGATCAGGTGAAACGTCAAAGCCAGCGCAAGCTTCCGGCCGATCTCAACTACGCCGGCATCGGCACCCTCTCGAATGAAGCCCGCGAAAAGCTCACGGCGATTCAACCCAGCACCCTGGGGCAGGCCAGCCGCATTCCTGGCGTCAGCAAAGCCGACATCACCGCCCTGCTGATGTGGCTGGAACTGCAGCAAAGGGAACGCCAGCCCCTCGCCCCCACCGCAGAAGCTCGATAGCGTTGGGCTCCTGAAACCTCTGCAGTGCCAGCCCGGGTTCCCACCTCACGTGCCTACTGGAACCTGCGGGCTGAGCAGGTGATGGACAACGTGTTCGACCGTGGGACGGCCACCGCCCCAACCCAGTCGAACGTGGTGCCGGTGGATGTGGATGTGCACGAACCAACAACCAAACCAACCGAGCCGAGCGAGCGCCGCTCCCCCTCCACCTGGCTGCTGCCGCTGATCAGTGGCATCGCCGTTGCCGGCGTGATCTGCAGCGCCTGGCTGGTGAGCAGCCTGCAACGCTCCCGCCTGGAGCTGGAACGGAAGCACAACGCCGCCCTGATCGAGCAGCTGCGCGAGCAAGTGGCGGCCCAAGAAAGCCGCGCAGAAGAGACGGCAACGCCCGAGAACACCTCCCTTGCGATTAAAAGCCTCGAACCGCTGACCTTGCCGATCCAACAGCCACCGATCCAACAACCCTTGACGGTTGAGCCCCTGGGCAGCGATCAGGCGTTGGCGCCGATGCCACCCGTCCCCCAACTCACCGGTGTGGTGAAGGGCCCCGGTGGTTCCAGTTCCGCCATTTTTCAACTGGGGCAGGGATCGGTGTCCGCCGGCATCGGTGAAGCGATCGGCAGCAGCGGCTGGGTGCTCACGGACGTCACCGACAGCGGTGCCGTGATCAGCCGCAACGGCCAACGCCAAACCCTCTCGGTGGGAGGACTCTTCTGAACCCCGCCCGCCGCCTTCACCCATCCCCGCACCAGCTCTGGCAAGCCCCCACCGATGCTGTGCTCTCAGCGGAGGGGCCCCGTCAACTGCCCGGCCCCTGGCGGCTGATGCTGCTGGGCGATGGCAGCCCGACCCGCCACCTGCGCCTGCTCACCGGTTCGCCCGTTGCCGTGGATCTGATCGCCATGGAGGCCGACCAGACCGAACACCCCGGGGCTCCAGAGGAGGTGAAGGAATTGATGGAACCGCTGCTGCGCCGCCAGGTGTGGCTCACCTGCGGCGGCACCCCGTTGGCCTGGGCCGAGAGCTGGTGGAACCAGGCCGAAGCGGATTGGCACCTGCGGGACCGCAACCAGCCGATCTGGAAAAGCCTCACCGAAGGGCGTTCCGAACTGTTCCGTGAGGTGGATGGCTTGGCGCTGGTGGAGGGGGACTGGCTCGACCAGACCTTTGGCCATCGCGGGCCCTACTGGAGCCGCCATTACCGCTTCTTCCGCCAGGGCAAGGCCCTCACCGTGATTCGCGAAGTGTTCAGCCCGCAACTCGAAACCTGGCTCGGGCCCACGCTGCGCCAGGAGTTTCAACAAAATTCATGAACAAACCTGCGGGTTTGTTGGGATTTGCTCTTGACAACTTGCTATTGGTTGTGCTCTCAGGAAGATGTGAGCACTTCGGTTCACCGTGTCATGGCTGCCACCACCTCCTGGCTCAGCCTCACCGACCTCGGTCGGATCTACGGCATTTCGGCGATTCACTGCGGCAAGACCCTCGAACATCAAGGCTGGCGTGACAGGCGGGGCCGCCCCACCCAAAGCGCCCTCGACGCCAACGCCGCCATGCAGACCGGCCCCCATGGCCAGGGACGCACGGTGCTCTGGAACCGCACGGTCTGCAGCCAGCTGCTGGAACAGAAGGGCTATGAACCGATGAGCCGCAGCCTGCAAGTGGAGCAGTGGACCCAACTGCTGGAAGCGCTGCAGGTGGGATCCCCATCGATCACCGCCACAGCGGACCAGATGGCGGAAGAGATGCCCGGAGAGCTGCTCGAGGATGTGAACCACCAGCTCGCTGCACGGGGCTGCCGCTACCGGGTCAGCCCACGCTCATTGCACGCGAGGCATTAGTCGATCCGGCGGCGGCTGGAGCGGGGCAAGGCCCGGCGGGAACCCGCTGGATTGGGGGCGGCTTCGGGCTCCTGGCGGGCTGCCGGCTGGGATGAGCGCGACCAGCGCTGCACCCGGAAGCTGTCGTCCTCTGGCCATTCACCAGGATCAGCGTTGAACTCCTGAGCCACAGGCGGCGTTGATGGGGGCGCTGGAGCCTGAGCTGCTGGACCGCGGCGACTCCGGCGTGAGATCGCATCAAGAGGGCGCCGAGCAGAGCGCATCGAACGCGCAGGTTCTTGCCGGCCACGGCCAGCGTCTTGCCAGGGCTCCTGCCAGTCGTCGTCCTCTTCCAGCAGCCACTCAACTTTTTCGCCAACCCAACGGCCCACCGAATCGAGATCCAAACCAGAGCGCCGCCCTCCGGGCCGTTGTCCGGGTCGCCGGCCAGAGACCCCATCCACGAGCTGACGGCCGGTTTCCAAGAACTGGTCGAGACGGCGATCCCGCTGATCACGGAACCGGTCCAACCGATCGAAGCGCTCCTCCATCCCCTGACGTTACCGACGGCGGCGGCGCAACCACTGTTCCCGCCGCAATCCCAGCAACACAATCACCACACCGCCGCACTCCAGGGTGAGCCAGAACACCTCCATCTAGCCCTCCGCCTCCACATAACTGAGCACGCAGCTGGCATCCCAGCGGCCATGGAAATGCTCGACGCAACAGGCCCGGCAGGCGGCATTGCGTGTGCGCCTTCGGCAGGGGGTGCGGCGGCCGCAACGAGGACAGACCGCCAGCCAGCGGGGCGGTCGGGGCGGCACCGGATAGCTGTGGCGGATGCTCACCTGAAACCGGCTCTGGGCCGCATTGATGGCGGCCATCCGGGCCCGGAACAGCGGCCCATGGCTTTCACGCCGACGCTGCACCAGATCCACCCAGGCGTGGATCATCTCGTGGCAAAGCGTGCTTTCGGTGGCGCTCTGGGGCAACGGCTCGAGCACCGGCCGCGACAAAACAATTTCGCTGCCGCGGCCCTCACCCACCCCAGGGCCACGGCGGTAAAACCCCGCTGTGCGGCTCATCCGCCCATCGCTCCAGCGCACCGCCGTCAGCGGCTGGCCCCCATCCACCAGCGCACCGCCGAAATGCTCCCGGTTGAGGCGGTGAAACAACGGCAGCAGCGGCTGCAAAGGCACAGAACGGGGGGAGGAGATCCGAATCAGCGCCATCTTGCCGTGGTCAGTCAGACTCGGCCCTGCTTTGAGAGCTGGTGATGGAACTGGGACTGATGCGTGAGATCGGCAGCAAAGCTCTGCTGGCCGGGGGTCTCACCCTGCTGGGGTACTGGATCTACAACGCCGTGAAGCTGGTGCTCGACGCCCGCGGCATCAATCCCCTGATCAAGCAGTTCTTCACCCAGGTGGCTGCCGGCCGGATCGATGCCGCCTACCTGCTCACCACCAAGGCCTACCGCCAGCACGTGAGCCGTCAGCAGTTCATCCGCTTCCTGGCGGGCCTGAAGCTGAACAAGTTCCGCAATCTCAAGTCCGGCCGCCCCCGCGTGCAGGAAGGCAACTTGATCCTCACCGTGAAGCTGAAGTCCGAAGGCGACGAAGAGCTCCCCCTCGACTTCACCTTCACCAAGGTGGACGACAACTGGCGCATTGCCCGCATCAACCAGGTCAATGGCTGATCCGCACGAGCGGGCCGCGGAACTGCGGCAGCTGCTCAACCGTGCCGGCCACGCCTATTACGTTCTCGATGCTCCGGTGATGGAGGACGCGGTCTACGACCGCCTCTATCGCGAGCTGCTCGAGCTGGAACAGAACCATCCAGACCTGCAACGGTCCGACAGCCCCACCCAGCGGGTGGGCGGAGCTCCGGCGGAGGGGTTCAGCAGCGTTGAGCACCACGTGGGAATGCTCAGCCTCGACAACGCCTTCAACCGCGACGACCTGCAGGCCTGGCACGAGCGGCTGCTCAAGGTGCTGGACCGTCCCAGCGACACCCGCCTACCCCTGGTAGGAGAACTGAAAATTGACGGCAACGCCCTGGCCCTGAGCTACCGCAATGGGGTGCTGGAGCGGGCCGCCACCCGGGGCAATGGCAGCCGCGGTGAAGAGATCACCGCCAACGTGCGCACGATCAGCTCCATTCCGCTGCGGCTGCAGATCGAGAACCCACCGGAATGGGTGGAAGTGCGAGGAGAAGCCTTCATCCCTGATGCCACCTTCGCGGCGATCAATGCCGAACGGGAGCAACGGGGTGAAGCGCTGTTCGCCAACCCCCGCAACGCCTGCGCTGGCACCCTGCGCCAACTGGATCCGAAGGTGGTGGCCGCCCGCCGGCTCGACTTCTTCGCCTACACCCTGCACCTGCCGGGTGACGCCCAACCCCCAGGCCAATGGGCAGCTCTTGAGTGGCTGAACTCGGCCGGTTTCCGCGTGAACCCGAACCGGGAGCGCTGCGGAGACCTGGCCGCCATCCAGCGCTTCTGCGACCACTGGGAGCAGGGACGTCATGACCTCCCCTATGCCACCGACGGCGTGGTGGTGAAGCTGGACGACCTTCAGCTGCAGGACGAAGCCGGCTTCACCCAGAAGGCCCCGCGCTGGGCCATCGCCCTCAAATACCCGGCCGAAGAAGCCCCCACCCGTCTGCTCCGCGTTGGTGCTCAGGTGGGCCGCACCGGTGCCATCACCCCCGTAGCTGAATTCGAAGCAGTGGCCCTGGCCGGCACGAGCGTCAGCCGCGCCACCCTCCACAACGCCGATCGGATCGCTGAACTGGATCTGCACCTGGGCGACACCATTGTGGTGCGCAAAGCCGGGGAGATCATTCCCGAAGTGGTGCGGGTGCTCCCGGAGCTCAGGCCCAGCGACGCCAGCCCGGTGCAACTGCCGCAGCACTGCCCCGAATGTGGCTCCAGCCTGGTGAGGGAGGGCGATGAAGCCGCCACCCGCTGCGTGAACAGCAGCTGCCCGGCGATCCTGCGGGGTGGCCTGCGGCACTGGGTGAGCAAGGGCGCCCTGGATGTGGATGGGCTCGGCAGCAAGTTGATCGAACAGCTGGTGGACCGCGGCCTGGTGGGCTCGCTGGCGGATCTCTACCGCCTGGATGCGGCCCTGCTCGCCAGCCTGGATCGGATGGGCGACAAGTCGGCCACCAACCTGGTGGAGGCCCTGGAGGCCTCCAAACAACAGCCGTGGCACCGCCAGCTTTATGGCCTCGGCATCCGCCACATCGGCGAGGTCAACGCCAAAGCGCTCGCGGCCGCTTTCTTCAGCATCAACAGCCTGGCGGCAGCAGCGCTTGAGGCCCCGGAGCAGATCGCCGAACTGCATGGCATCGGCCCAGAAATCAGCGCCAGCCTTGGCCAGTGGCTGCGCACCCCCGCCAACCAACAGCTGCTGCAGAACTTGCACAGCGTTGGGCTCTCCCTCGAGGCGAATGCCTCCGAGCAGCAGGCCGCCAGCCAAGCCGGAACTGACGCCGACGGCGTGCTGCAGGGCAAAACCCTGGTGCTCACGGGCACACTCCCCAACCTCAGCCGCAGCGAGGCCAAAGCGCTGATCGAAGCGGCGGGCGGCAAAGTGAGCGGCAGCGTCAGCAAGAAGACCGACTACCTGGTGGCGGGCGAAGCCGCCGGCAGCAAACTGACCAAAGCCGAGAGCCTCGGGGTGACGGTACTCAGCGAAGCCGATCTCACCGCCCTGCTGCAGCCATGAGCCCATCCACCCCTGCCCTGCACCGCTGGATCAAAACCGACTGCGGACGAGCCAAGTTGGCTGAGCTGCAGCAGCGCACCGGCCCAGCCAACCGCGCACGTCTGGCCTGGTTCATCCTGATCGCTGCCCTGCGGGACTGGCGTCTGCCCAATCCCGATCAGAGCGAAGTCTCCACATCCTGAAGCGCCCGCCGGGCCGCCCGGCTCACCAGCCAAACCACGGCCAACGTGGCAAGCACCCCCACCAGCCGCAGCGCCCAGGTGCCGGCATCGGCCTCACCCCCCAGCACCTCACCGAACCGGGCCACATCGCCGGCCAAGGCCCCCAAGCCGCAGAACAGCACCGTGCCAGGAAGGATGCCGATCAAGCCGATGCTGTAATCCCGCAGGCTCACCTCACTGAGGCCGTAGGCCAGGTTGAGCAGCGAGAAGGGGAAGGCGGGCGAGAGGCGCGTCAGCAACACCAACTTCAGGCCCTCCTTGCTCACGGCCCGCTCCACCGCCTGCAACTTGGGGAACTGCTCCAACCGGCGCCGGGCCCAGTCGCGCAACACCGAACGCCCCAGCAGAAACACCACCACCGCCCCGAGGCAGGCCCCAACAAACACCAGGCCACTGCCAAGCCAGGTGCCATAGAGCACCCCGGCCAGCATCGACGCCCAAACCCCCGGCAGCAGCAGCGTCACCCAGAGGGCATAGAGCGGCATGAACAACAGAGCCCCAGCGGGGGAGCGCAGCAGCTCCAACACATCCGGCAGCCAGTGCTGAACCAAGGAGATCAAGCGGAATCATCCACGCATGGCGTGGAGCATTGCACTAACTCGATGCTGAGGTGTAGAAGCGCAGCGCAAAGAGCCAGAAGGCCCGCGCCGCCGCAAAGAACAGCACCGCCAGAGCCAAGCCAGCGGAGAGCATCGGTGCGGCTGCCTCGCCGAGCAGCACTTGAGCGGGAACCGTGGTGAGAAAAGCCACCGGCAACACCAGGGTGAACAACAGGCGCAGGGCCGGTGGGTAGGCGTTGAGGGGATAACGGCCAGAGGCCAGCAGAGCCCGCAACACCTCAGTGGCATTCCATGTTTTGACGAACCAGATGCTGGTGGCAGCGATCAGAAACCAGAGCGAATAGAGGATCAAGCCACCGGCCAGCAGCATCACCAGCACGGTGAAAAAGGAAGACAACGTGAACACCACACCGGCCTGATGGCTGCCCCAGGCCAGCAGCCCAAGCCCCAGGCCGATCTCCGGCAGCCCCGCTGGCGAAAGCGTTCGCAGCGACAACCAGAACTGGCTGTCGATCGGTTTGAGCAGCACGAAATCCAGGGTGCCCTCGCGCACATGGGTGACGATCGCCCCGAGGTTCGGGCGCAACCAGGTGGTGGCCATGCCATCGAACACCGTGTAGAGCCCCTGCACCATCAGGGCCTGGGCCCAGCTCCAGCCCCCCAACGTCTGATCAGGGCCATAGAACAGCGAGAGCAGGAACAGGCTGCCGCTAAGGCTCATCGCCACTGCCAACAGCTCGATCAGCACGTTGGCCTGATACTCCAGCTGCACGGCCACGGCCGTGCCCCAGAAGCGCCGCAGGGTTCGCCAGTAGCGCCCCATCAGGCCCCCATGGCGCTGTAGCGCCGCACGCCGGCCCGCCAGAGCAAAAGCACCAGCGGCAACAGAAGAGCGATCCAGGCCAGTTGCGCCCCGAAGCCCGCCAACAGATCCACCGGTTGGCCCGCCAGAATCCGGGCCGGAAAGTCGATCAGATAAGGGAAGGGCGTCCATTGGGCCAGAACCCGCAGCACCGGCGGGAAGGCCGTGAGCGGTGCCAGCAGACCGGACAGGAACAGGAAGGGAATGAACTGAAGCCGCTCCAGGGCACTGGCCTTCTCACTCCAGAAGCAGAGGGCCGCAATCAAACTCTGGAACAGGAAAGCAATCGCGAAGGCCAG
This sequence comes from uncultured Synechococcus sp., assembly GCA_913057985.1. GTDB lineage: Bacteria > Cyanobacteriota > Cyanobacteriia > PCC-6307 > Cyanobiaceae > Parasynechococcus. The sequence goes on along the minus strand of CAJXPL010000037.1, from coordinate 5,543 downwards.
CCAGGTGGCCAGCCAGGCCAGCAGGAAGCCCCCCAACGACGGCAACCAGAAGGCCTGGGGCCGCACCGCAAAAAACACCGCTGCGATCAGGGCTGCAAAGGGCAGACGGGTGAGCTGCTCACCGAGGTGGGCCGCCACATAACGCCAGAGCGGATGCAGCGGCTGCAGCAGGTAAGGAGAGAGCCGGCCCAGCAGGGCGTCTTCCTCGAAGGCATAGACCACCCACACCACCGAGAACTGACGGACCAGAAAGGCGCTGAGGAAATACCGATCCAGGGCCACACCATCCAGCCCCAGCCCCGAGCGCGCGTCACTGCCGCTCCAGACGCTGAGCATGATGAACGGCAGCACCCCGGAGAGGGCCCAGAGGGCGATCTCGGCGCGGTACTCGAGCATGTGGGCGTACTGGGAGCCCAGCAGCACCCGGATGATCCGCCGGTTCAGCCCGAAGATCCGCATCAGACGCGCCCCTGACGGAACAACCCACCGATCAGCTCCTCGATCGGTGGATCGGTCACATCCAGATCACGCACGGGGAAGCGATCCAGCAGTTGCGCCACCACGGCGGTGAGCTGATCGCGGGGCACCAGCAGCCGCACATCACAGCCCTCCAGCTGCTCCAAACGCCCCAACCCCGCCAAGTCATCGGCTGAAACGGGAGACTCCAACTCGAGCCGCACCTCCCGCTCCGGTGCCAGTTGATCAGCCAGCGCTTCGAGGGGGCCATCGTGGAACAACCGCCCCTGGTGGATCAACAGCACCCGGGGGCAGAGGGCCGTGATGTCAGCCATGTAGTGGCTGGTGAGCAGCACCGTTGCCCCCGTGCGGCGGTTGTACTCCGCCAGGAACTGCCGCACCCGGGCCTGGGCATTCACATCCAGCCCCAGGGTCGGTTCATCGAGGAACAACACCTCCGGCTCGTGCAACAGCGCCGCCAACAGTTCGGCCTTCATCCGCTGGCCCAGGGAAAGCTTGCGCACCGGCCGGGTGAGTTCCTCCCCCAGCTCCAGCAGATCGGCCAGCTCCTTGATCCGCCGCCGGGCCACAGCATCGGGAATGCCGTAGACCGCCGCATTCACCCGCAGCGAATCCATCGGCGGCAGGTCCCAGAGCAGCTGCTGCTTCTGCCCCATCACCAGGGTGATCCGGCGCAGAAACTCCGCCTGACGGCGCTGGGGCCGGTGCCCCGCCACCTGTACCTCGCCGGCGCTGGGGTGGATCAAACCGCAGAGCATCTTCAAGGTGGTGGTTTTGCCGGCGCCGTTGGCACCGAGGAAGCCCACCATCTCCCCGGGCTCAATCCGGAAGGAAACGTCCTGCACCGCGGTGACGTCCCGGGTGCGGCGGCGGATGAAATGGCGCAGGGTGCCGGCCAAGCCGGGCTGCTTCTCGGCAACCCGGTAGATCTTGCTCAGCCCCTCAACCTGAATCACCGACTCAGCTCAGATCCGCCAGACGCTTGCGGGCCAGATCGGCCTGGGCCTGCTTCTCATCGAGGTTGGCCTGGCATTCCGCCACCACCTCCGGCGGGGCCTTATCGGCGAAGTTGGGGTTGCCAAGCCGGCCCGCCAGGCCCTTGATCTCCTTCTCCGCCTTGGCGATGTCTTTCTCCAGGCGCCCTTTCAGCGCATCGAGATCCACGAGGCCTTCGATCGGCAGCAGCACCTGCAGCTCTCCACTCACCCCCGCCAGGGCCTTGGCCACCGGAGCCGCATCGGCCTCTGCCGGCGCCATCACCGCCACCGACTCCGCCCGCGTCAACGCTGTGATGTCGGCCGTGCCCTGAGTGAGCACAGCCGCCAGCTCGCCGCGGCCGGTGACGAAGCGCACCGGCACCGATTGCGAGGGCTTGAGACCCGCCACCGCGCGCAGGTTGCGCACCACACGGATGGCACCGATCAGCTCAGCGAAGGAGGCTTCCAACGCATCATCCAAAGCACTTTCATCGAGCTCCGGCCAGGGCTGCAGGGCCAGGAAAGTGGTCTCCGGCTCGCCGGTGACGCTGTGCCAGAGCTCCTCGGTGAGGTGGGGCATCAGCGGATGCAGCATCAGATGCATCTGGCTGATCACCTTGGCCAGCACCTGCTTGGCCACCCACTGATCGGCGAGGGCCTCAGTCGAGGGGTTCTCACCGGGGTTGAGCCGGCGCTTGCTCAGCTCGAGATACCAATCGCAGACGTCGTTCCAGGCGAACTCGTAAAGCCCCTTGGCGGCTTCACCCAGGCCATAGCTGCTGTAGCGCTCGGCCGTCTCCCGGTTCACCCGGGCCAGGCGGGAGAGGATCCAGCGATCGGCCAGCAGCAGGGCCGCGGGGTCGGGGTCACCGAGTTGGGCCGGCGTCTCACCGCCCAGGTTCATCAGGGCGAAGCGGGTGGCGTTCCAGAGCTTGTTGGCGAAGTTGCGCGACGCTTCCACCGTGGCGGAGGTGTCCTTCTTGCGGTCGTAGTCCAGGCGGATGTCCTGACCCGCACCAGCCACCTCCCGCACCAGGGCGAAGCGCAGGGCATCGGTGCCGTAACGGTCGATCAGCAGCAGCGGATCGATGCCGTTGCCGGCGCTCTTGCTCATCTTGCGGTTCTGCTCATCCCGCACCAGACCGTGGATGTAGACGTCCTGGAAGGGCATCTCGCCGGTGAAGGCGCCGGCCATCATCGTCATCCGGGCCACCCAGAAAAAGATGATGTCAAAGCCCGTCACCAGGGTGCTGGTGGGGTACCAGCGCTGCAGGTCGGCGCTGTCTGCATCGGGCCAACCCAGGGTGGAGAAAGGCCAGAGGCCGCTGGAGAACCAGGTGTCGAGCACGTCTTCGTCTTGCTCGATCTCCGCCGCCGCGCCGTACTCCGTCTTGGCCTTCGCCAGGGCTTCGGCTTCGTTGCGGGCCACCACGTAGGGCGTGGTGTCGGTGTACTTGCCGCCGGTCTCGCTGATCACGAACCAGGCTGGGATGCGATGGCCCCACCAGAGCTGGCGGCTGATGCACCAGTCGCGGATGTCGGTGAGCCAGTCGCGGTAGACCTTCTCCCAGCGCTCGGGGATGAAGCGGGGATCCTGCTTCTCCAGCGCTTCGCGGCAGCGAGCCGCCAAAGGCTCGGTTTTGACGAACCACTGGGTGGAGAGCAACGGCTCCACCGGCACCTTGCCGCGATCGGAATAGGGAACGCTGTGGCGGTAGTCCTCCACCTTCACCAGCAGCCCCAGCTCTTCCAAGCCAGCCACCACGGCCTTGCGGGCCTCGAAGCGATCCAGCCCCTCGAACTGGCCGGCCTCCTTGTTCATCGTGCCGTTCTTGCGCATCACCGTGATCTGGGGCAGACCGTGGCGCTGGCCGATGGCGAAATCGTTGGGGTCGTGGGCCGGCGTCACCTTGACGCAGCCGGTGCCGAACTCCTTCTCCACGTGGTCGTCGGCCACGATCGGAATCTCCCGCCCCACGAACGGCAGCGTGAGGGTCTGACCCACCAGATGGGCATAGCGCTCGTCGGTGGGGTTCACCGCCACCGCCGTGTCGCCCAACATCGTTTCGGGGCGAGTTGTGGCCACCTCGAGATGGCCGTCGCCGCTGCTGAGCGGATAGCGGAAATGCCAGAGGTGGCCATCCACCTCCTTCATCTCCACCTCCAGATCGCTCACCGCCGAACCGGAGGCGGGGCACCAGTTCACCAGGTACTCACCGCGGTAGATCAGCCCCTGCTCGTGCAGCCGCACGAAGGCCTCCTTCACCGCTTCAGTCAGGCCCTCATCCAGGGTGAAGCGCTGGCGCTTCCAATCCACGGAATACCCCAGCCGCCGCAACTGGCCCACGATGCGGCCACCGCTTTCGGCCTTCCACTGCCAGGCCCGCTCCAGAAACGCCTCACGGCCGAGGTCGTGGCGGGTCTTGCCCTCCTGTTTGAGCTGCTTCTCGAGGATCGTCTGCACCGCGATCGAGGCGTGGTCGGTGCCGGGCAGGCAGAGCACGTTTTTCCCCGCCAGGCGCTGGTAGCGCACGATCGTGTCGATCAGGGCCGTGTTGAAGGCATGGCCCATGTGCAGGCTGCCGGTGACGTTCGGCGGCGGGATCACCACCGAGAACGGTTCACCGGGGGCCTTCGGGTCGGGATGGAACGCTCCCTGGTCCTCCCAGGCCTGCTGCCAGCGGGCCTCCGTGCCAGCCGGGTCGTAGGTCTTGGCCAGTTCGGGCACGGAAAGCTCAGCGGTTCAGCCGGCCATGCTCGCAAAGCCCTGCCCGCAATGGCCAACGTCCCTAGCATCGGCCTATCGAAGCGATGGCATGGCCGCGATCGGGATCCAGCATCTGGCCCTGGGCATCGCACTCGCCGTGACCAGCGCAGGCTGCAGCTCCTGGAGGCCACCGGTGGTGGTGAAGGTGGCGCGCACGATCAACAACGCAGAAACCATCTCCAGCAAGGACTACGAACGGCTGCGGGAGGTGACCGAAGACGCCATCGATCACATCAAGGGCGTGGATCCCCACATCCGCCCGCAACTCACCCTGTCCAGCCAGAAAAACTTCGTTGATGAAATCGCCGATCAGACCCGCAGCGGTTTTGGCCCGGATCTGCTGATCACCGATAGCGACACAGCCCTTGAGCTGTACCGGCGCAAGTTGGTGGATCCGGTTGAACTTTCACCCGAAGATCGCGCCGACACACCGAGCTATCTGTTCGACCTCGTCACCGCCAGGGATGGACAACTTGTGGGCCGCCCGGTGAACCAGTTCGTGCAGCTGGCCTGCTTCAACAAGAAGCGCTTGAGCTCCCCTCCTCAGACCCTGAAGGAGATGGACCAAGAAAGCGAAGGCAGCACCTTCGGCATGGCGCTGCAGCTGAAAGATCTGTTCTGGAGCGCTGAATCCTTTGATGCTGGCGAAGCAATGGAAGCCGCCCTCGCCCAGCTCCCGCCGGATGCTGAACGGCAAGCCAACGTGACCAGCTGGTTGCACTGGTTGAAAAACGCCAGCTATCAGCAGAACATTCGCTTCCTCAATGACCAGCGCAGCCTGCGAGATGCCTTGGTGGCTGGAGATCTGGATTGGATCACGTGCTGGAGCAGCAGCCTGCAGGAGTTGAGAGAAAAAATGGACGGGAAGCTTGCCCTAGCCCCGCTCCCCAAAGGTCCATCCACCAAGCTCAAAGCCGCCACCAAACTTCAGGTGTGGTCCCTGGGGCGCAACTCCAGCCCCAAGCAGCGGGAGAAGGCTCTGGTGATGATCGATTTCATCACCAAACCCTGGGCGCAAAAGACCTATGCCCTGGGCGGACGCAATTCACTGCCGGTGAATCGCAAAGCCGCAAAAATCGTGGCCGCAAAAATCCCGGGAGGCGCTGAAGTCCTGGTGACGTATGCAGAGCAGACGCTAAAGGAAAACGCCGCCAAGGGGCAATCGAAAGCCCGGGTGTTCCGTGATCCGGAGCGTTACGAAACCATCTCGAACGCTCTGCTCGACACCATTTACGACGTCAGTTCTCCTGAGAAGGCAAGCCAAACCATCCTCAAAAGTTTGCGGGAGAGCGGCTCATGATCACGGAGATCACGTCTGAAGC
>CAJXPL010000036.1 GCA_913057985.1 uncultured Synechococcus sp. | reverse complement strand
TCAGAGGTTAACGATGGGACCTGTCCAGAAAAATCAGACCAGCTCAAAGCAAGCTGTTGCTTGATCGCCCTTCGAATTTTATTGATTCTTGGGCGTTTCTTTTTGGCAACAGCAAGAAATTGCTGTCTAGCTTGTTTGCGATGCGTGCGTGGCTTGTGATCAAATGATTCTCGAACTGTTTTATACATTAAATGGATTAGAACTTCAGTCACTTCTCGCGCCTCATTCAGCAACGAAAGATCGGTGGGATAACGAATATCCACGGGGGCGCAGGTGGCATCGATGAGCAATGAGCCCTGGTTATCGATTACCTTCGTTGAGCTGATGTTCTGTTTAGTGTCGAAAACGCTACCTCCTCCTCCTTGGCTGTCTGTCGTCTCGATCATGCTCTTCTGTTTCAGCAGATCGGATCAAATTCAGGCCATGCTGCACGATTCGTTCATTGCAGACGTTCACAACAGCTTCCGGTAAGCGCTTGCGGAAATAGACCATCATTGACGGATCGAACGGCGCCGAAAACTGAAAGCCTTCCAGGCCAATAAAGAATTGCAGATAAGGATTCTCCTTGATCTGCTCGACCAGTTCTTCATCTGTGAGGCCAAGACGGGCCTTGATGATCATGCACCCAGTGCCATGCGAAAAGGTTTTGCCGGTGCTCCAAAGCCCTTGCAAAATTGCGCTGTGTAGTCTGCCTCTAGCTCATCCCATGGAATCAATTCAGCGAGCTCGATCCAACGGTTGTCGCCCGCGAGTTGCCCACCAAATGGCAGAAAGAAGTCTTTATATGAGAGCTGATCACGATGCTCGTGTCGATACATGTGGAACACTCTGGGCAGCTTTTAGGCGCAGATAAGCCTGTTTCTAAACAGTTTACTTCCAAATAACCGCTCAAAACCACTGTGCAGCAGGGGTTTTGACTTTCTCAGGAGACCCCACGTAGTCATACTCCTTGACCGGAGTCGTGAGCAGGTCCTTGAAGCCCTCCCCTGCCTTGATGCAGCGCAGCCTGGGCTCATCGGCCCTCTTCAGAAAGGCTCTCTCGCACTCCCGCACGGTGCGGGCCAAGGACGTGGCGGACCACCCCTGCTCCTTCCTCTGAAGCTCCAACAGGGCCGTGGCCAGATCCGCACTGTCCTGCATGGCGAAGTTGCCGCTTGTCCCGCTCCAGGGCGGGAGCGCATGGAGCGCGTCGCCAATGCCAACAAAGCAAAGGGAGTCGGATCCATCCACGACGCCATGCTCACCAAGCACCAGCTCTGACATTGGGTGCATCGACAACGGCAGCAGCCTCACCGCATCGATCGCATCGAAGAGCTCCCGGTAGCACTGCGGCCAGTCCGGATGCGCGAGAGAGTGCCTGTAGTAGCGCCTGGCAGCCTCAAGCTGTTCCGGATTGCTGCTGACCCCATGGACCCCGGAGAGGCCCACAAGGGCAGCCAGGGCGTTCGGGCCGTCACATGGCACGTTGATGTTGACGTTGGCGACTTTGTTGTCGTGAGCCGCGCCGTAGCGCTGGATGAAGAGTTCAATGACGCCCTCACCATTCGCGGTGGGCCCAATGATTCCGAAGGAACCCTCCCCCAGTCTGGAGACGATCTCCGGCGCCAGGGAGCCTTCCGGACTGCGCAGCACTCCCTGCAGGAGGCATACCCCGGTTTAGAAGGCATCAGCCGAGTGCGCGAACCTGGCGCCCCTGGTGTGGGAGTGCACCCCTGAGGCGTCGACGACGAGGTCGAACTCGCCAAGCGGCTCGTGGTTGGCCCCCACGAGCTCCACTCGTTCCCCTTTCCTTGTCGTGGCACGAATGTTGGTGTTGTGTTGCACCGCAACGTCGCCCCTGAGCTGGCCCATCAGCCCGCCGATGATCAGGTTGCGCTCGGTTTCCAGGTTCATCTGATCGAGGCCCACGTCCTCCTTCGTCACGCCCCAGCCCTTCAGGTAGGAGGGGAGCCGCAAGAAAACGTCGGGCCTGGAGCCGCCCGTGCGGTAGAAGCGCATCGTGTCGCTCCCTTCGCGCTGAACCGTGCTTGGGTCCACGCCGGCCCTCGAGAGGGCCTCCAGTGCGGCCTCCGACATGTCCCAGCCGCTCCCCTGGTCGCGGTGCGCTTCACCCCGCTCAAACACCTTGAGCTCAAAGGCTCCGGCCTCCCCCTCTCGGGACAGAATCGCGGCGAGGGTCAGTCCTGCAGGACCTGCGCCGCAGATTCCAACCCTCATCGTCTTAGCCATCGTGACGCGCGCGTCTTCGTTTCACTGATACGCAGCCTGTCGTTGCTTCGCAACAGCGCTTGCCCTGCACAAGCGCCATGGTCTGGAGGTTGTCGTCTCGCTGCCTTGCGTCGTTACGCCCTGCGGCTGGATTGCAGAGGCGTTGAGCAGACATGCTTCAACACTGGGATGCGGGTGTTTGTTGTCGTCGATCGATGAGAAGGCAATCAATGGATAATCCCCAGCCGTATTCCAATCACGGCTGCTTCTGTCCGATCCTTGGCGCCTAGTTTGTGCAGGACGCGATTCACGTGATCGCGTGCCGTGACTTGTGCGATCTGAAGTCGTTCGGCAATTTCGCGATTGGACAACCCATCGGCGACCAGCGCGATGACCTCCAGTTCCCGCTGAGACAAATGGTCTTTGGATGCAGATTCTTGGTCCAGTCGTTTCACTGCAACTGGATCTTTGAAGACACGATCTGAAGTGATGGATCGCAGGCAGAGATACAAGCCGCCATGTCCAATGCTTGATTCATCAATCACATGAATATCACCTGACTTGATGATGTCTTTAAATTCGGAAATTCTTTCGTCATTTTTCAGGATGACAATGAAGTGTGCTCTTTTTGCTTTGTCTGATAGTGATTGAATGAAAGTATTGACTGGGCCGTCCAGAAGGTGGCTCAAGGTGATTATTATCAGGGCTTGACCATTGGCGGGTATGGAGTTCTGGAGTTGTGTTGATGTCTGACAGATGCCGATGAGGTTGAGTTCAGGATGCTGTCTGGCCTGGCTTTTTAATAGAGCTATATACTGATTGGATGTATTTCCAATGAGGATGTTGAACCGGGTAATCAGTCTCAGAACCTCTTGTTCTCTTTGAATGTCATCAAGATCAAGGTCAAGATCCGGTTTGACCTGATTGGAATCCTCGTGTTGATCGGACGGATCTGATGGTGCGGCTGCCATGGGGCGATCCGTTGCCGATTACCGGCCAAGATACTCCTCACATGCTGATGCCAATGCAGATGGAGATGGTGACCATGCCCACAAACAAAGCCCCCGGAGAACCGGGGGCTTAAGCAGATCAGTTCAGTTCGGATCAGATCAGATCAGTGACGTGAAGTCAGACATGGAGAAGATGCCATCGCCTCCCATGATCTGGTCGAACTCTGGTCCCCTGTCCGCAACCTCTGAGTAGCTGCTGCCGCCGAGTAAGAGATCGTGAGCTGCCGTGATCAAACTTTGCTCACCTGCGGCGTCGTTGGAGAGCGCCCAGAACATCATGCCGCCTAACCCTTTGTCTTCGATGTAGGCCGCCTTGCCAGCAATGGTGGCAGTGGTTTCGATGGAACTCCAGATTCCAGCGGTTTCGTTGTAAGCGAAAGCGGCTTTGGCCTGATCGTCCCAGATGAGGTCGTAGGACCCGCTCTCCACACCAGTGATCAGATCTTTGTAATCGTAATTTCCTTTTTCGAAACTACCTGGAGCCGCTGTCGCATCACCGTTCTGTTGATGCCCGAAGCTGTCGCCAGCTGAGACATTGCCCCAGGCCCTGGTATAGGCAGGTGCTCCAAGCACGACCTTGTCCATGGCGACACCAGCCGTTTCGAGCTGTTGAATCGCGGTCACCACGTCATAACCACCGGCGTCGCCGGTCATCGCCGCTTGGTGTCCAGTCTGAGACTCCCATCCGCCATGGAAGTCGTAGGTCATCACGTTGTAGAAATCAACGTGTGGATCAATTCCCTCAAGATTGAGATTCGCGAGCTTCTCTGCCCCACCAGCAGTGGCGATGGAGATTTCAACGGAGCGGCCGGTTTCTGCCTCCAATGCATCAAGCTTGTTGTCGAGCATTTCAAGCGTGAGCTCAAAATTGCTGCCATCCTGATCACTGGCAGCGTTGCTGCTCAGTCCACCGCCACCTGGGTATTCCCAGTCGAAATCAACCGTGTTGAAGAAGTCGTAGTACTCCAGGTGATCAAGAATCGAATCGGTGAAGTTCTCCCGTCCAGCGGCGTCATCAAGGTTGGTGCTGAAGTTGCCCGACAGGGTCCAGCCACCGATGGCGAAACCGATGTTGAGATCGGGATTGAGTTCGCCGAGGCGACGCAGTTGATTGAGATTACCGGCATAGAGCTTCTCCCAGGCGCCCTTGTCTGCTCTGTTCCAGGCGCTGTCATCCAGGAAAAGATCACCATCGGCGGTGAGACTGAGACTGCGACCGGCTCCTGCTGCGAAGTGGGCATCAACGGAAGCGATTTTTTCGGCGCTGGTGCTGCCTGCGACATTGAAGTTGCCTTGCCACTGATCCGTCCAGGCGTAGTCGGCCTGGCTCTCGACCAGGTAGGTCTTGCGTTGTTCACTGAGGGCTTGCCAATCCTGTTCAGTGAACGTGCGGCGGATGCCTCCTTGGGAGTCGAGGTAGGTGTCAGCCCTGGCCGTCACCAGGACAGACCCTGCTGACTCTGCGCTCACCTCAAAGTTGCCGCCTTCTGTGTAGAGACTTTTTTGCTCCTGGCTGAGCCCATCCCACTCTTGGCTCGAGAACGTGCGACTCACCAGTTGATCGGCCTGGGAGAAGGTTTTCTCGTAAGCAGCCCAAGGATCATGGATGCCGAGCTCACCTGGGACGTTGCTGTTCATGCCCTGATAGTTGTCCTGGACCCAACCACCGGGAAGCACATTGAGATCGCTGGACATGGTGGGCATGTCTTCTTCTGTGGGTGTGATGCCAAAGAAGCTGTAGTTGACATGGGTCAGCTCATCGGCATTGATATCGGCAACGTGGAAATCGCGTCCATAAATCCCCCATTCCTCGAAATAAGCCACCATGCGCATGGGATCGGAGCCGGAGCTGGGATCAGGGGAAGGATCCGTTGTGGTGTCCGTGCCTGACTCAACGGTGGAATCACTGCTGGAATCAGTGGAGGAATCGTTGCTCGAACCCGTCGGGGACTCGGTGGATGCATCCGTGCCGGAATCCGTCGATGGGTCTGTTGACGCATCGGTTTCTGAGTCAGTTCCGGAGTCGGTTGAGGACTCAGTGGAGGAATCGTTGCTCGAATCCGTCGAGGACTCGGTGGATGCATCCGTGCCGGAATCCGCCGATGGGACTGTTGACGCATCGGTCTCTGAGTCAGATCCGGAGTCGGTTGAGGAATCAGCGGCGATCTCAAAAAGCTGCTCGGTGGTTTGCCCGTTGAGCTCGCCGCTGGCCTGGAAGTAGGAGCTGAGGCTTGCGCCAGCAGCCAGCTCCAGATTGCTGTTCCAACTTGGCGCCGAAAGAGTCACCGAGTAGCGACCATCGTCGCGTGCCACCTGATCGATCTGAAAATCACTGATGTTGCTGAGCTGATGGGCGCTGATCAAGCTCACGCTCCATCCAGCTGCAATTGGATTGCTGCCCGTATTCGAGACGGTGATCGTGCCCTCATAGGCTCCTTGCCAGCTGCTGCCCAGTTCAACGGAGACGGATGCACCAGATGCTGAAGCGCTCAGTTCGCCGTCTGTAGCCGACTCGCCCCCTGTTGTGTCTCCGACCGCTCCATCGCCACCGGTCGTCTCAACGCTGTCGGTCGTTTCATTGACGCTTGTTTCATCGGCGCTTGTTTCATCACCGGTTGAGCTGTCGCTGCTGTGATCGCCGTCGTCAGTGTTGAAATCACTCAGTACAACCTGGGCCAGGGTGACGTCAGGATCGGAGGCACTGTTGACAGTGAAATCCAGTGACAACGAATCGCCCACTGCAAGGCCAGCGGAACCAGCGGGTGCTGTGATGGTGATTGTGTAGGTGCCATCCTCGTTCAGAACAGCAGTTTCATCAGCCTGATAAAAGTCAAAATCTGAATACTTGGAACGGAAGCTATATGTCCATGGCTCCACCATCTTCTGTCCGCTATTGACAAGCTGTAAAGAGCCACTCAGGCCTCCCCAGAATTTGGAAGAGCTGGTCAGGGTCTCGACCTGCAGAGTTGATGATTGTTGAGTGGTGTCAGACATGAGTCTTGGAGGGGTGAGAACGGCTGTGCTGTGCAGCGCTGTGGTTTCAGCATCCAGGACTGCATCACGTTTATGAATCCTTCATCTGAAGTGAAAAATTCAGAACCTCAGGGACCTCTTAGATTGCTCTCAGATGCCTTTCATTGTCTGGATCGATATGACGTGGGATTGATCACGATCTGGATGTTCTGGCCCTATTCATCGATGGCTGGGTGGCGTGATGGAGACCAAGATCAGGCGCCAAAGGTGTCGAGCCTGATGAGATCTGAACAATTGTTGTTTAAAGGCTTGTCTTGTTTCGGGAGATCATGATTCGCCTCAATGGCATCAGGACTGATTGCGCTCGAATCGTCCATCAACGAGGCACTGTCTTTGTGGGAGCTCCCTGGCCAGCACACCAACGGTGCTGCTGGGTCAGTGGTGTTCGTTGGGCTTGTCACTGATCAGCGCCAGATGCGAGGGTTCTTTTTCGATTGCTGAAATACGTGGACTTAGCCCTGCCTTGTCCCCTGGATGCCGGGTGGGAGCTGGTTCGCACGCTGGAACTGCCGAAGCAGGGGGCTGATGGTGTTCCCTTCGGAGGCTTTTCCGCAGCTGCCTACCAGCCGGAGCTGGATCGACTCTGGTTGCTGAGTGATGCCCCTCGCGGTCATCTCGTTCCGTGGGGTGGGTTGGCCCGGTGGCTCAACGGGCAGTCCACCACGCTGCATCCAGGGCCAAGGCTTCTGCTGCGTGATGGCTTCGGCCACCCCTTGCCTAAGGGGTTTGATGGTGAGGGCCTGGTCCTGGAGGGCAACAATGCCTGGATCGCCAGCGAGGGGCGCCGAACGCCGGATCGCACCGCCCGGCTGATCCAAATCGACATCAAGACGGGTCGGCAGAGGCAGGCGTTGCCGCTGCCACCGTCCTGGAGGGAGCTGCCAGGGCGTGGTTTGGCGGCGAATCGAGGTCCGGAATCTCTCACGGCGTTGGCTCCCTCCAAGCTGCTGCTCGCCGCAGAACGGCCGTTGCTGCAGAGCGATGATCGACTGCTGGTGCCGATGGCGCGTGTCCATCAAGGCAAGGCGGTGCGTCCTCAGGGCACCCTGCAGATCTCACTTCTCGCCGAACGTGCCGGTTTAACCGAAATCCTGGCTCTGCCGGCGCAGCGACATCTGCTGGCCCTGGTGCGTGGATTTCAACCACCTTCAACATGGACCGCTCAGCTGCTGCTGTTCCCTTATCCCAGCAGCAGCAACACGCCTCCCCCTCTGCAGCCTGTGCATGGTTGGAATCTGCTCGCTGCTGGTCTGCCGCAGGACAATTGGGAGTCCCTGGCGATTGGCCCAAAGCTGCGTGATGGCCGCACCACGTTGGTCCTGGCCAGTGACGACAATTTCAACCCACTCCAGTCCAGCTGGGTTGCGGTGATGGCTCCCCGCCGTGACCAGGCCTGTGCCGAGTGACTTGCCACTCTTTGACGCTCAGCTCGTCTTCTTCTGTCAGTTTGGTCAACACTCCAGGTGCTCCTCAGAGCGATCCCAGAGAATCGGCGTCACATTGTTTGAATAGCCGGAAATAAATCGTGTCTTGAGCCCTGTGTCTGCTGCATCGATGTGGCGTGAGACCGCGCCGATATTGGCTCCGTATACATGGATGCTGATTGACGGATGGTCGGCCAAGGCATTCGACACTCTGTGGATATCTCCAATCCGTGGTGAGATCAGGTCAACGGTGCCCGAGGCCAACTGATGGGTACGACCTGGACGCAGGCGACCGCTTGTGGGTTCGAGATCAAATTCCTCGCAGAGCTCAGCCCCACGCAAGACTCCAACCATGCCCCACACTGTGTGGTCATGGACAGGGGTTGACTGACCAGGCCACCACACAAAGCTGACGACACAAAAACGTTCCATCGGATCGCAATGCAACAAGTACTGCTGATATCGATCTGGATTCGGTTGAGCAAAACGATCAGGTAGCCAATCGTCTTGGCTCACTAGTTCTAAAAGGAGTTGCTTGCCATCCGCAAAGACTCTGTTTTCATCATTGCCAACCTCATCGATCAGCAAGGTAAAGTTCTGAACAAAGTTTCGCAGTCTGGCCATTGTGTTCCTCGATCATTCTCTGTCAAGAAACAGGTTGTCAGTCAGTTTTGATGCATTTATGAAGCGTTGATGTGTGAGTTGTCATTGTGAATGATTAGGCAATGGCCTTTCTCTCGCTCTATACAGCTAAATTATTCATCAATTTACCAAGAATCGCTAGTCTTCATCCACTTGGGGTCAATCCTTTGTGAGCGATGGCTCTTGATGGGGAGCGGTGAATGCAATGGTCAGCTCCATGCATGTCCTTCAGCTGGCCATCAAGCTTGACTGCCAACCGTGCAATTCATGGGTGATACCATCTGATTGGCGATCACCAAAATCTGTAGTAAATGGTTGAAAATTTGACATGGAAGTTTCATTCTCAACATCAAGGCAACATCAAGGCAACATCACTGTGCGATCAAAGTGTTGAGGTGGACAGTCAAACCGCTGCCAGCTGGTGTTCTGCTGCATCAGCTGCCAATGGCCTGGCGCCTCTGGATCAGCACCAAAGTCTTGGCAACGGTTCCGCCTGCTTTCCACTTTGCCATGTGTTCTTCCATCTCCTGAATCGGCTCAATCGTTTGTTGGTTAAACGATTTGATTGAAATGTCACGCTGATCGGTGCTGCCAGTTGCCTTCTCTTGAATGTCTCCTGTTTGGCAACAGGGTGTTGTGACCCCAGCCGTCAACGGTATGTCTTCGTCTTTAAGCTTGTTCTGTTCAAGCTGGAAGGAAGTGTTTTGTGCATTCCATGCAGTCAAGGCTTGAAGATGTGCAATTGCGCTTGAGGCCTGGTTGTTCAATGCGATGAACTTGCATGGGATGATGTGTCACATCTTCTTCTTGCAACCTCATGCATCTGATGCTTGGCAAAAATTGCGACATTATAATGAAATGAGTCAATCAATGCTTTGTATGCTTGAGGAGATTTCAAAAGTAGGCCTTTGTATTGAGATGGACTGCTTCAGACTTCAGTAAATCTTCAATCGACCACCATCGGATTTCAGAGTGTTGTGTGTCCATCTTGATCTCTTGTTTGCAGGGTAGTTTTATTTCGTAGCCAAGGACTACATAGTGCGTCGTGATGCCTTGCTTCGCATCAAAGTTGTCGTCGTACATGTGATCATAAGCGCCGAGTAATCTGGCATCCTTGATGGAGATCTCGATTCCGAGTTCATTCGAGGCAATCCTTTTCATGGCCTGAGCTAAGGTTTCATTTTTTCGAATGCGGCCGCCAGGAACAAACCAAAAACCGCGGGCTGGATTGTTATTCCGATAACCAAGCAATGCTCTGTTATTGCTGTCTTTGATAATCAGATCGATTGACACCAGCGGGGTTTTGTCGATGATATCAAGGAAATCATCCTTCTCTAGATAATTGCAGTGAGATGATTGAGTCATGTTTTTAAACCATTGACGAGTACTATTGTATTAACGTTTTCTGTTTCTGAAGGTTAGGGGCGTTGCATTTTGATGATTCATTTTTCTTTGTATGCAATCATTTTGGCTTGGGTCTATGGTTTTTTTGGACTGATTGGGGCCTAACGCTGGCCATCACCTGGCCGCAGAGAGCTGTAGGAAGAGGCAACCAGAGGGCACAGTGAATCTGCGGTGGCGGGTCAGGTGAATGGCCGTGTTAGCCCGCACCTGTAACTCGGACCTTGGCTATGGTTGTACCACCACTTCGCTCTTGCTGGAATATCTGGACAAGACCTTGCTTCGCCAAAGAATTAAGTCTTGCATATGAGTGATTTATCTCATAGTTCTGGCTCCCAAGGTAGTTTACGACAAAGTATCTTAAGCCAATTGCTCCATCCTCCGATGGATGGCTTTCGAGGAACTCGGAGAGTTGGCCTAGAATCTCTTCCTCAAATTGAACAGGCCGCATAGCCTTAAGTGTATCTTCTTCTTGCGCGGTAGCCTGCTCAGACTTTGACTCTTCACTAATCTGGATTATCTCGTCGATGGCCTCTTGGCTAACTGGGGTATTTGCGGCCGCAGCGACCTGCTCCATAAACTTGTCAACCGTGTACATCCAGAAGTCAGTTGATGATTCGTTTATGAACTCGTCACGTAGTTCCGTACGTGGGCCGATGGTTCTACCAGATTGCTCGAGCCACCAGTCTTCTTTCCGATCGTCAGTTATGAATATAATTGGGACAGTCCATGCCTTGGCCTTGGCAATAAGTTGTCGCCAAATTATCAGGTCCCCATACTTTCTGTATGGATCGCCAGACGCGTCCTTCTTACCATCCTTGTAACCTGGTGGGATTTCATGCTGAAAACGGTGGTTACCATCAGTCGCAATATCCTTGAGCTCGGTCTCGCTGAATTCGGTTCCTGTCGATCCATCGAACAATGACGCGACAAACTCGAGAACCTCGTCGTTATTCAGGCGGTTTAGCAGAGCTGCTTTCTGATCTTCAAGCTGATTAATCAGTTTCGGTGTTAGTTCACTCAGATCCTGTAACTCTCGTCCAAAGACAAATGGGTGCTTCTTTGTGTTTGTGAGACTACGCGTAATATCGCTGAGCGTTGTGATCGCTTTCGTATACTCTCCCGCTTGGCCCGCTGTAACGCCAAGGCGATTCTTAAGAAACTCTCGTGCTGCTTGATGTGGAAGGAAAAGCCTGTCTTTGACAGACGTTAAGGCCTGCTCAAGCGCTTGCCGAGTATGGGGAGAATAGCGATACAAGTGAAGGAGGACATTAGCGTCTACCGCAAACAGGCATCTAGTCCATAACGAGTTGAATTCGTCCTCGGTTGGTCGGAAGTGCCCTGGAAATGCCTGTTTCATCTGTTCATGCTTGAAATGGGGCTAACTATTTATTGGACGGTTCCGATAACCACCTCTGAGCAGCACTTGCTTTCCGTGAACCACGAAGCCTTCATGGTCTGGCGCTGCTCAGATCGCTTTGATGGCATAGCTTCTGAAGAATCCTGCCACGATGCTAGCCATGGTTCACGGGTCCGATAACCCGCCCTGCTGTGCTGAGTCCTTTTGGCGGCTGCTGATTGACCTTTCCATGGGGTTGACTCATTTCGAATGGCGAACAGCATTTCGGATACATGAGCCGTCACGAGACTTATGACCACCTTGGGGCTGCTTTCTAGTGCAGAATGCTAATGCGGGGTAAAAGATTGCCGGCAATAAATGTATATCGACCAAATCGATGCATTTTTTTGTTGTTGAACAGCACTAATCAATGTCCGCGGGGCTGCGTACACCGAGGGGGCCTGAATTCAGGACGTGGGTATAGATCATGGTGGTGCTCACGTCCTTATGACCGAGCAGTTCCTGAATCGTGCGTATGTCCTGCCCTCGCTCCAACAGGTGCGTTGCAAATGAGTGCCGGAAGGTGTGGCAGCTGGCTGCCTTGGTGATGCCAGCTGCTGCCACAGCGCGTTTCACCGCTTTTTGCACCACGCTGGGATCCAGATGATGCCGCCCCTGGCAGCCGTTGCTGTTATCGGTCCAAAGATGCTGTTGCGGAAACACCCACTGCCAGCCCCATTCGCGCTCGGCACTGGGGTATTTGCGACCTAATGCATAGGGCATCAGCACCCTTCCCCAGCCGCCCTCCAGATCACGCTGGTGCACCTGGCGAACATCAATCAGATGCTGTTCCAGGGCAGGAATCAGACTTTGTGGCAAAAGCGTCAGACGATCCTTCCCTCCTTTGCCATCCCGCACGCAGAGCTCTCGCCGCTCGATGTCGATGTCTTTAACGCGCAGCCTCAAGGCCTCCACCAAGCGCAACCCACTGCCGTAAAGCAATCCCACCACCAGTGCTGGTGAACCCTCCAGTTGCTCTCGCACGGCACGCACTTCCGCCACACTCAAAACCACAGGCAGACGTTTCCGTGTTCGAGCCCGGACGACGGAATCCAGCACCAAGGGTTGCCCCAGCAGTTCGCGATACAGAAACAGCACTGCGGCTAAAGCCTGGTTCTGAGTGGACGCACTCACCTGCTCGGTCGTGGCGAGATGGCTCAGAAAGGTGTTCACCTCATCACGGCCCATCTCCCTTGGATGCCGTAAGCGGTGAAAGCGCAGAAAACGTCTGATCCACTGCGTATAAGTGCTCACCGTGCGTCGGGCGTAATGGCGCACTTGGAGTTCCTGCCGGTAGCGCTCAATCAGCCTTGGCGATCGCTCTGAACCGCTCATGCATGCTCTTCTGGGTCCTGTTTGAGGGTTCCCCGCTCAGAGCCGAAGCCACTCAGTTCATCACTTTGTGGCGATGCCATCCACGGACATGGGAATTGATTCAGGCGAAATCCACACCGGTGCGCTAACGAAACCCACCAGTCTTTTGATTGGCTGATCGCTGAGCATCGGCTCTGGAATGTTCCCAGTGACGTGTTCAACCAAAGCTTGTCGTTTCGCGAAGGCGGTCATTGAGAACATGCTGAGCGGGTCGGCCGGGCATGAAAGATTTCAACTACTGCATGGATCCGCTGCGTCTCGACGATTGAAATTTGCAGGATCACAACGAGATGAGCCAGAAAGCGTCGCGCCTCGGCACCCTATGGGCCATCGGTACAGGATTCAGGCGGACCGCAGAAGCTGCTGCGAGTTCAGCTTTTTCTGTGCAAGTTGCCAATAGCTGATCACACCTAGGTCCACACCCGAGTCCAAGGAACGATTCCGGCAGTTCTCAACTACTCCATGGTGCTGCTCTGGCCATCTGCGAGTTGAACCTCATGTTGTGGTCGTGTGGCAGGGAGATCAGTTCAGGCTCACAACAACCAGTGCTCGTCCCAACAGGCCTCGAAGATGTGGTCTTAACCTCGCTCCTTCCATTCCCGAGAAGCTTCAAGTTGTGACTGCATGGCGATGAGCAGGGTGATCAATTTCCACCGTGGCGTGATGGCTCTGCTTTGGTTGGCACCTCTGGTCGGTGCGGCGGAGAACCGCTCCTGCTGGCCCCTTCTGCTGCTGCTTCTGCCTCTGATGTGCGGTGGGCTTCCGCGTTTGCAGCGAGTTGCTCATCGGCGCAAGCAGCGTGCGCTGGCAATTGTGTTCTTGGTGATCATTGACCTTGGCTTGCGACCGGTGGGCGGCCTTTTGGGACCGGGAGGTTGGTATCTGCTGCTGGCCCTGGCGGCTGTTCTCCTCACGTTGTTGCGCTTCAGCGACCTACGGGGACATGGCAGTTCAGGTCACGACAGTCGTTGAACGTGTGTCCTTGTGGTGAGTCGCATTCAGATGACGGCCAATTGGTTCAGGAATTCAGGCAATCGTCTTCCCGTGAAGAGTGCGGGAGTCTTTGAGACAAAGTTTGAAGCAATTCGCATTCCTTGTCTGACCCGGTGGCAGGAGTCGTCATCCCTGCCGCAAGTTCTGCGCCTGCACCTCCCGAAGCTCTGCCAACTGTGTACTTGAGATGCCATGGATTTCGCGCGACCCATCAGAGATCAGTCCAGGCCACACCCGCCAAAGACATCTCTGGAATGGTTGTCTGCAGGTGCAGAACGGCACCGGCTTTCATCAACTTGTCTACTGCAGGGTGATTGCTGCTGGCCACGTTGGCCTTCAAGATTTTTGAGCCTGCTGTCGTGAGCCAGCCCTTAACGTCATACTCATCTTTCAGCACCACTGTGATTCCTTCCAGTGGACGAGCGGTTCTGTTTTGATCTCTTTCTTCAGACTCTTTGGCTGCCTTTCGTGCTGAGTCAACGTGTGTATAGGTGCGAGCATTGATGAGTGGCTCACTATGGCTGTAGCGCTCGACCTGAGCCTCAAGAACCTCAACTGGCGAAAGCTCACGACGTTGAAAATGCTCGAGAAGATCAGATGTTGATGCGTCAATCAATCCACCTCTATCAAGAGAGAGGGGCCTGGCAACTGCAGAATTCGATCCAGCTAATGCAGGGGTGAAATCACGCAGCAGCAGTGCCGTGCATGCCCCAAGGCTTCCTGCAATTATCTGCAATAATGTCTTATGCCTGACGACATGCAAGATCAATTTTTAAATCCCACCTTGGCATCCCTCTCAGGAAAAGGGACTGAGGCTTGTGCCCTGTGGGCATCCGCTCCACAATCAGCAGAGATGAATCTGATGAGCGATGCCGAACGTCGAAACTGTTGAGCGTCAAACGATGGATCCAGCAGTCTGATCTCTTGCTCGTATCGAACGCCTCACAGATGTTATTTATGGCCTTAGTTTTCTGTTGATTTTGCTGCAGATCGACCGACCTGATTCGGCCGTGTTGCTCTCTTCTGAATCCATTAATCGCTATCTCAATGATCAGTTGCCATCGCTCGGAATTTATCTTACAACTTTTGACTTAGTGGGCTTTTATTGGCAATCGCACCTCTTCATGGCGAGCCGTTTCGTGCGCTCCGATGCAACGCACCGATGGTTGCAATTGGGTGGTCTGATGGGGGTGGCATTGCTTCCCTTTGTGAATGACCTTCTGGAATTAATGCCATTGCAGTCATCGATCCAGGTGGCTTACAGCCTGGTTCTGATCCAGATCGGCTTCTTCGATCTTCTGACTCTTGTGCATGGATGGCGTCGACCCGAGTTGTTGGCTGAACCATTGCAGGTCCAGCATCGATGGCATCTGTTGTTTGAACTGGCTCTTGAGCCAGGGGTTTGCCTGTTGAGTGTTGGTGCGTCTCTCCTCCTGTCTCTCGCTTGGTGGGAATGGACGTTTCTGATGCTTTTGCCGGGGTATGGTCTGCTTTGGTGGATGGATCAGAAAGCGCTCAAAACTCCGCAGATTGAGGACCAGAGCGAATCAATCAGTCCAAAGTGATTTGATATTGCAAGATGAAAGCTACTCATCTTTCAGCTCTCATGGAAGGTCATTCACCCAAAATATCAGGAATCTTCGAGAGGAAAAGCGCTTGTTCATCCATTGATCTGCTTGCTTTCCTTCTCTTGGGAAAAGTATCAAAATATCGTCAAAAGTTCCTTGATGCTGGGGTGGTATTAATGAATATCTGCGATCAAGCATAGTGCCGGCATGAAAATTTCGATTGGATTAATTCGCCTTCTTCTATCAACCTGGCCAGCCTCGAAGTGAGTTATTCAGGCAACGATGGGACTGCACAGGTTCTTAAGCAATCAATGAATCCTCTGGTTTGACCGCAACTTGTTGATCAGAAAAGACAGGCAAACGCCGATGAGCAGGCCGACAACGTTGGCCATGAAATCCGTCCATTCACCGTAGCGATTGACCTGAGGCTGAATCAGTTCAATCAGACCGCTGTAAAGTGCAAAACAGAGGATGATCAATGGCCAGTGCTTTGGCCTTCGCAGTGCCGTCGGCAAAGCAAGCACTGCGTAGGCAATCAAATGATGGGTTTTATCGGAGCCCGGAGCTTCTGGAAGAGTGCTGAGTGGGTTCAGCGATAGAGCGGTGATGCATCCAAGCAGGATGATGCTGAGACTGAGCCAGTGGCGATGGATGAATGCTGTCATGATCTTCCGTGCCCTTGATCATCCATGGATCTGGATCGATGGAGGAGCATCAGTCGGATCAGGATTGTTGAGATAGAGCAAAGGTCAGGATCTCAGCCTTTTTGCCCTTCTTCCCTTCGCTGGAAATCACAAGGTCCCCGAAAGTCAGAAATGTAATGCCTTCAGGTTGCATGAACTGATCCTTGTCTAGTCGTAAGGCTTCTTTGAAGCAACCATCCATGCCGTAACAGACAATCATTTTTTCTCCCTTGGTGCCAATCACGTAAAGATCATTGGATCGAGGGTGAATGGCAATGCCGGAAGGGTTGAATGTCTCCTCTGGGTCATCAAGAAAATTACGACTGTCGATGATGTAGGCCGGTGCAGGATCCATCTGCATTGTTTGAAGATCAAAGGTATAGATGCCTCGCGTTGGATCATCTCTGGTTGAGGGCCCTTTGCAGGCGATCAATAATCGATTCCGTCTGGCGTCATGGCATAAGCCCTCTGGGTCTTGATTCTTGTCCAGCGCTAAATCATAGCTTTCAAAGTGTGCATGATTGGATTGGAAATCAATCACTTGATAGATCGCTGGTTGTTTGCCTGACTTCAGCACATAGGCAGTCGTTCCAATCACGGCAAGATCTTCTGAATCACCGTCGTCATGCTTGGTAAGTTCAGTGATAGTTGCAGAAGCCAAATCAAAGAGATGGATCTGAACCGCCTCGTCCTGAACAAAGGCAAGGCAGTTGTTGCCATCAAGAGGGGATAGTCCTGAAATTTCCTTGTATGGCTCTGGTAGCGAATAACTGTTGTCTGGATGGTTGAGGTCGTAGGGGAACAAAGTCATGGCAGCTTGTTCACCACAGCACCGGGAAGAGAAGAATCTGAGCCACCATTCCGAGATTCAGAAAGACAACGGCAGTGAAATGCCACCATTGATTAAAGCTTGACTCTGCAAGAATCCCTTCAATCATGCCTCCAAGCATCAGCAGCAATGGTGCCAGCGCCGCCAACGCACGAGGCAGACCTTCGGTGATAAGGGGATCGCCAAGCAGTGCGAAATAGGCGATGAAGTTAACAATGGCGTTGGCAATGAAGACGAACAGAATTGAGATGGCCAGCGGAAAAACCGGTTGCCCGTTAACGGAGAAGGTGGCCTTGGGGTTCTGCGGACCAATGAAAGCAACCAGTCCACTCAAGACAGCAAATGTGATGGTGATGGCGTTGAAACCGAAGACGGCCAGCGAGAAGGCCAGTAAACCAAGCCCTTGCAGCACAAACAGAAGCTTGTAGGCCACCTCGCGCAGCCATTCGTTGTTGTAGTGATCAACCGCAAAATCACTATCCAGTGGATTCTTGAAGAAGGCCACTTGCCAGCCTTCGTATTCATGCATGGTGATTCCCATCAGGCCGCCGAAGGTCTGAATCAGTGGGCTGAGCAGCAGTAAAAACACGCGTAAGTCGCTGCCACCCAGAAGTGGCCTGAGATCTCCACTGTGTTGAAAAATCAGGAAGGAAAGAATGAAGGTTGGAATAAAGGGAAGCCAGTGCACCAGCTCCACTAAGTTCAAGATCCAGACCTTGGCAAAGCGATCCAAATTGTGGGTCACCAAGGAGGCCTTTGGTGCCGGTTTCTGCCATTCCCATCCTGGGCTTGGGTAATAGCCAAGACTCGGATCCGTGTTGTCGGTGATGCGATCGGATGTCATTTCATCAGCTCCATCAAAAGGTGTGCAAACAACAAGTGCGCAGCGAGCCTTATGCCTACCGACTCTGTCTTAGCAAGCAGCTCTGTTGACAGCCACAGTCGATACGAGGGTTTGCAGGCGAACCGCCCATGAGGCTTCACGGTTTCACCGCATCGTGGTGAGCTGTTGCGGCAAGCTGCTTCGCGGACAACTGAATCAACACTCACTTGTCCACGGAGCAGAGCACATGATTGATTGGGCGCTCCGGATCAGGCGTGAAGACCTAGATAGAGAATCACCAGATCATCATTACTGGTATTGGAGAGTCGATGCTGTTCATGGGGTTCGATGGCGATGCATGAACCAGTCGGACATTCAAAATTCTTCCCATCAACAGTTACTTGTGCAGAACCAGAAGAGATATAGAAGATTTCCGTCATGTCTTGATGATGGTGCATTTCTGCTGTTTCGCCAGGTGGGAATACAGCGTGAGAAAGATACACCAAGTGATCGATAGTATTTGGTGAAAGCAATACCTTCTTGCGGATGTTTTGATTGTGTGAGACGCCTGCATCCTGCAGGTCTGCGAGATTGGCCAAATACATGGCAACCTTCAAATCAATAGACATTAGCGATGGTGGCATCAAACCCTGTTAATGGGCTCAGGCAACACAATGTTTTCCTGTGATTGAATCTGAATCACTTGTGATTCACGCTTGTCTGAATGCATGGAGCGCTGCTGACGTCCGATTCCAAGGCGACGTCTGGTCAACTCCAGGATTGGAATGATTCAGCTTGGCAGCGCCGGGCTTTCATGTTGTGCTCCACGGCATCAGCGACGTCAATGTCCATTGACGACCATCGGCATCGCTTCGTTCTCAGCTGCCGACTCTTTCAGCAACGCTCTGCTGGCTAACAGGCTGAGAGAGAACAGCTCAGCCATCCAAGCTGCGCGGACGCCGGCTGAGCGGCTCCCGTGTTGATGGGATTGAATCCTCGCAGCATCGATTGAGCGGCTGTGCGGCCATCCGCTGCGCCTGCTGCTCAGCCGCCCGGAAGGGATGATCACCGCCGCTCAGCTGACGGCAGCCGCACTGGAGGCGATCCTTTCGGACCGTGACGGACCACCGCAGAAACCGGAGGGAATTGCCATTTTTGCTGCCGCGCCCACCGACTGATAAGCAGCTGTAAACAGGGTTTTGATCCACCGAATCAAATCATCTTTCCACAGGTTTTCCACAGATTCGACAGGGCTCGATTCAGGCCTGCCAGCCCCTACCGGACATTCCGGGGAAAACGAGCCCTCCACTTGACAGGTGGATCTCGCGTCCTTCGAGGTCGTATTCCACGACACATGCATGGCGATTAAACCCAGTGAGGGCCTTGATTCTTCACGGAGCACGTCGCTTAGGCGGACTGAATCCGCTTTTTGACAGCACTGCAAGCGCCATGGCCTGATGAATGGGTTGACAGCCGTGGGGCGAGTTGAACGAGACACCCGATCTGATGCCGATTCACATGAGTGTGGAAAACCAGTTGCCGGAGGATCTGTATCGCGCCATGGGGGGGTTTATCGCTGAGCATCCGCAGTGGGACCAATACCGCCTCGTCCAGGCCGCCATTGCAGGTTTTCTCTTTCAGCAGGGCTGCAAGGAGCGCACCGTCGTGCAGCACTACCTCGGAGGTCTGTTTCGCAAGCAGGCCTGCACCCCCGATGGTCTGCATTCGTAGGGCACTGCAGCACTTCCTTGGCAAACGGCTCACTCACCGTTTCCTTGGTGCTCTTGAGCAAGGCTTCGCGGGAGCCATCCAGCATCTGACCGCTC
>CAJXPL010000035.1 GCA_913057985.1 uncultured Synechococcus sp. | reverse complement strand
AACTGGGAGTCGAGGACCACTTGGCCTCCTCCCAATCAACAGTGGAATCGAGGGCCGCAAGGACTCTTCCCCACATCATTCAGACAGGGGTGATCCGGCAACGTGGCTAGCGGTCCCAGCGGCGCCTTAATTGCGGAATTACTAGAAAATCCATCACCGCAAAGCTGATAAGACACGGCACAAATCCCTTCTCCACGACACCGCACACCAGCCGACGCGGATCCAACACGCAGACCACCAACTGAGCAATCCAAAAGATCGCCACCTTCACGGCAAAGGAAGTGAGGGCGAAACGCCTTTCCGCTGCACTGAGACGAAACACAGCCGGCAGTCAGCATGCCGTTCCTACAATCGGACGCTCTGCCTCAGAAGGCAATAAGCAGGACAGCTGATTGCCTGATGCTCCACCGCTTCCGAGAGTGTGTGCATCGAGATCGGAGGAGCCCATGACGGCCGATACTCCACCTGAGCAAATTGCAGAAGCAGCCTGACTTTTCTGGCCCCTGCTCCAACTTTTCAACCCAATCGTGAGCATTTCGTCTGTGACGACACTGATGTGCGTCTGATCAGTCGACACTCCTCTGCACCGTTCGTCTAGGTGCCCCGTAGGAGTCCCGCTTCACACCTGGACCCAATGGCCCCAGGGTTGCCACAAGCCAGACGCTTCGACCTTCCTCTCTCAGTTCACTGTTCTTCGATAAAGCTTTTCGCTTCACGGATACAGCTTCACTGATTAGGTCGACTGCAATGCATAAACGAGCGAGCTAGGCCGTCTCTCCACTGGGAGGGGCGGCCTTCCTCTTTGGGGCGGATTTAGGCATTAAGCCTTAGCAATCGGCCAGAGGAAAAACAGCAGACTCACTGAATCCGCAATTGCTAATGAAAGGACTCCACACGAACGTTGCCTTCTTCGGTGGGACTGTCGCGATTGCAGTCCTTGTCATGACTTTTGTTGTTAAGGCAACGGCTTAACTAGGCATTGCATTGCTGCCTCTAGGCGCAGCCATTAAGACAACCAAGGATTTGTTACGAGAGGAACGTTCTGTCTCGAGTTACTCAGCCAGGTCCCGCCCTGCTGCCTACTTATTGGATTAGCAGGGATAACGATCATGAGAGCAACCAAACTCACCACCGCTCCACAGGGCTTCGAGTACTACAGGGTCTGCGATCAAGAAGGTGTCTGCCGCGTCGTCAGAGGTATGTGGGCAGCACAGCACCTCGTTGAGGAAACCCCTGGCCTAAGCGCGACTAAGACACGGCTCTATCCAGCGGAACGGATTTAGCGCCCTCACCAGCCAGAGCCTGCTCCAGCCGAGCAACATCCTTATGCAGAGCCTCGACCCGCTGCTGCAGCTCTTGCTCACGGGCGTGCTCAGCTTCATCCATCTGCTGACGTCCGCCGTTCATCACCTCGGTGTAGGTGAGAGCCCTGGGCTTCATCGGCTCCTCTTCTGAGGGGGTTGCTTGGTTAGTCATCAGAGTCCTTGCCAGCGGTAAGTCGACCAGCCACGAAGCCGACGCCACCAGCAACGACCGCAGCCTGAAGTTGCCACATCAGACGTCGATGGCGCCATGCCGTGCGGTTGAGCCAGACCCCTGCGCCAACGGCCACGATTAGCAAAAAGACCAGGCCAGCCTGGGAGAGGTTCTTCATAGCTTCCCTCACATCTCCAACGCAGCCTTCAAGGCGGTTAGCCCCTCCTCCAACTGCGAGTAGTTGTCTGGATCTGCCTCCCAGGCATCGACCAACTTCTGTGCGGTTTCGATGAAGACCTTCATCTCATCGCAAGCCTTCAGAAGATCCATGGCGCTGAAGCGGAGGAGAAAGAAAACGTACTGCGACTGAGCGACAAAAAAAGACCCCTGAGGTGCCCACACCCCAGGGATCCCGTCCTCTCGTTCTGACGCCCCATCACATTCCTCCAGGTGTTCTCCCGTAAGGAGTAGGAGAACCGTCAGAAGAGGTAGTGGCGACCGTTCATGGTTCGGTTGCCCGCAGGCATTAAAAAAGGCGGCAGGGAGTGCCGCCAGCAAAAAGGGGACGAACGCGTCGAAAACGCTGGACTCACTCCAGCGATACCACCCTGTTCAGGCAGTCAGTGGAGCCGTGGACGCCGTTTACGAACTGCCAAAAAAAGAGGGGTTCCACCCCCTCTCAGTTCGACGCATTGCCCCTTCACAGAAGAAGCAGCCGAATGATTACGCGGGGTTCGCCTACTGGTCGTCGCCATTACGACCAAACGACTACTGGGGTCAGCAACCGAAGAAAAAGCAGAGGTCCCACCCTCTGCCAGTGTTCGACGCATTGCACCCCCTTACGGAGGGTTGACCTAATACTCGCTATCCATGCCTTTGCCGCCATCCGTAGAAGCGCCCATTGAGAAGGGGGGCGTTGCGCCCCCCCTGAAGATCCTTGAGACCTGGTTGTGTAGTTCCTATCGGTCTGTGACCTCATCCCTGTTCTAGGGCGAGTCAAAGCACCAGGGCATGAGCGGAACTACCGCGTTCTGTATCGTTTAGGCAAAAAAAGGAGCGGTATCCCTATCGCTCCTTCGGAAACTGAAAGTGCCGCTGGGCGGGACGACGCCAAGCGACCATCACCTTCACCGATGAGGAGGGACTGCCGTGGGTGCCGTGAGCGTTTTCCAAGAAAAATACCCAGGAGTGTTTGACCCCCTGGGTTCCTCGCTCTCATGCGATACGACTGGTCTAACACCGCCCAATAAGCATTTGTGCTTACGGGTTGCCGAACTGAGCTTCAATGTGCACCCAGGGATCCCCATGGGTTTTTGAGGGGCCTGCCTGAGAGCCGTGGGCGATTGCCGAGACGGGGCAGGGGGTTGCCAGACCTCCACCCCTCTGGCCGACCGACTGACCGAACTGCTTTGGTTTTGCTCTGCGCGACGGACACCGAAGCTCTGGCAACGCGTGCCAGTTGGCGATCGGCACAGCAGTCGCCTGATTTTGCAGCGCGTCGGATTTGGCCAAAAAACCGAAAAAGGAAATACTCGCAGCGGCTAAAAGCAACTCTTCTTCGCACTGGGTGTGACGCAAAGGGTGAATTCTTGGCTTTCTCGCGTTTTTCCGAATTTCCAGCAGTTTTCGCAGGATCTGCCCACCTAAGCATCACCTTGGGTGCTAGTAATTTCTACAACCAGAAGATTGCAGATTCACGCCAGAAGATCCTTGACTTTTCCGCAGAATTAGTGTACAAATCTTGGTAAGAAGCCAGTTAGAGACTGCAAGGCGGTACAGCAAGCGGTACTGACAGGCCAGAACCCAAGTGATAACCAGAATGCCCCATGCGGGGTTGGTATAGTTTGCATTTTCGGTGAAATTGGGCTGTTTTGCTTTTTCAGCTGATTAGCAGAGCTGATCACTCGCGGGATCCAGGATTCCGTGACTGAGTGTCACATAGCGAGATTGCTGGCAGCAGTTTCGGAGATTGCGGTTAGCCTTCACTGAGATCACCTGTCAGCACTGGGTTGCTTGTTGGGAGTTGGTGTGCAAAATATATTTTGGAGTTCCAGCTATTAACACAAATGCCAATCGCTATTTATTAAATGGTATCAGCCGTCAGGGTGAGATATAGCCAGCCTATTCCTCCGAGGCGACTGCGGTGCAAGGGGTCTGAGCGACAGGGTGAGTGAGTTTGTGTTATTTGGCGAACCAAATCTGAATGATAAAAATTGCTAATTTTCGAGAGACACCCTCTGACCAGCATCGACCAGTCATGTAGCTCCGTGACCTAGCCAGGATCCGCACTCCTTCGAGGATCGCCTGCAAGGGGTCTTGCTTGTGGTACTGGTGTACTCATCAACTCAGGGGTTGACGGGGCTTCCAGGGCCTCTCAGTGCACGTAGCGGGCCAAGGACGGGAGTCGACTCACACGCATGGTCGAGGTGTAGCCGCCAGGGTTGGTGACCTCAATCAGATCGTGATCAGCACGCTTCAGCTTCCAGCCAGCGGTGGTGAGTTGCTGCCATGCGGCGGTGATGTATTCGGTGGGCATTGTTGTGGGTGAAAAAATAGGATTGCAATCAGGTGATTTGATTCAGCTGACGAATTCGTGTGTCACGGGTGACTGCTAGTCGAGCGATTGCGGTTGACCAGTCGCCACGCGATTGAGCACACAAAGCATTGGTAGCGTCCAGGCTGAGCCCACGACGACGGCAGGCAACTCTGAAGCTCATGCGATTGGCAACCACGGGCAATTTTGACGATTACAGTTCATTCTACCTAGGGCAACTTTTTGCTCGACTTTGTACCCCAGAACCCGTTTATGCCGTTTGCAGGCCGTTCACAGCTACTGTTTACAGCTCTGTTTTTTAATCTCTCGAATCCATTGGTATCAATGGGTGTGAACGGATTAAACGACCTGTGAGACATAAAGTCAGCCCAGTGTTTATGTAGGCATGAAAAAGGGGGACTGAAATCCCCCAAATCCTGCCCTTGTGGCTGTTGAATCAAAACGGATCGTAAGCCTGATCAGATGGCAGCTGAACTGGTGACCACAGCACGAGTGCTCCCGTTCTGGTCGACTGAGTCGATCGATCCACCAGATTTTTTGTTGCCAAGGCCCTCAGCTTGGTGTTGATCAAGGGCAGGTAAGCCGATCCATCTGGTTTCAGATAGCGGCCCCCGATGTGGTGGCACAGCTGCTCAGAGGTGGCTGGGAGCGACTCCACAACAAACACCTCTCGCAACCCCAGCAGCACCTCTTCCTGGGCCTCCGTGAGGGCACCCTCAGCCTTCTGCATTCGCTCTACGCGTGCGATGTCCTGACCGTCACCCAGCGGTGCAAATCCATCGACCGAAGAATCGAAATAAAACTTCGACTCGCGACCCATTCGCCCATCGATCCAGACCTGGACGCGATGCTCATCATCACGATCGGAGACCTTCTGGAGCCCGATCATGTTCGATGCATGGCCAGGCAATGCCGTTCCGCCAGCACCCGCTGGGATCGGACTTTCACCAGCCCGACCCTTGCCAGCGTGGTGGATGTAGACCATCGACACGTTGTAAGGAGCCAGTTCGAGTTCCAGCTTCTGCAGAGGTGAAATCACGCGGGATTCTTTCTCCTCGATGCCCAGTGGTGCGACCACCAGCTTCCGAATTGAGTCGGCAATGATCAGCGCCCCTGGGTGTTCTTCAGCCACTTCGCGAATGGCTTCGATGCCTTCGTTGTTGAGTGCCAAGCCCTGCTCTTGTGACCAAAGCTCCACGACAGGGGTCGATTCCATATCGGGGTCGACGTCACCAGGAAGTCCTGCACGACGCAGCGAGTTGACCCAATCCTCCTCGCCTTGGTCGGTGCCAACGATGATCACTGGTGGGCAATCGCCATGCAGCTTGCGGCCCAAATAGAACTCCTCGCCACTCCACCAGGCCCCAATCATGTTGAGGATCAGCTGGGTCTTGTTCGACTTCGGTAGGCCGACGATGCAGGAGAACCGTCATGCTGGAATCACGCCTTACCAGAGTGCTGGTATCCGTGCCGACTTCAGCGAACAGCGACCACGGCGTTTGATCGAAATACCGCGTGACTCATGCTCTGCCTGCTTCAGCAGTTCACCGATTTGGCGAGCGGAAATTGCAAGTCCCAGGTCTTTGGCTTTCTTGGAGGCCAACGGCTGACGCATCCACTCGTCGTTCTCCAGCAGTGACGGGAGCCACGCCTGGAACCTCTCAAGGCTTGCAGCATCTGCTGAAGGGTTGAGTGCGACCGCTTGAGAATCAACTGAACTGCCTTTTCCTGGGTTGTTCCAGCCCCGATCCTGAGCCCACTTGAACACCGTTGCCTTGGTGATTCCACCAGGTGCAGCATCGAAATCACCAGCATCCCAACGGTGATCGATCTCGGCAGCGTTGTAGTTGCTCATGGCAGAGCAGAACTCGTGCACCAGTGATCGAGTGCCGCCATCTCGTATCGCGTACATCGCATCCCGCCACATTTCGCTGGAGGAGAACTCCTCGGCAAATGGCGCCAGGAAGCGAATAGCTGAAGCGAAGTCATCGACGATCGTTGCGACGTTCGGAGCAGCACCCCGTGTTGAGTACTTCGCCAAACGTGCTCGGATCGCCTTGATGAGCAGCGGCCCAGCGTTCTTGATGTCCTCCAGACCATGCGGGGCGTAATCGCCCACGAAGCCTTTGTCGTCGTAGCTGCCGTAAACCACCACCTGCTTACCAGCAGCGAAAAGGCCCCAACGCTTGTTGTTGTCGGACTCGGTGATCTGCCGCCCAGGCTTCACCGCAGCCAGCTCTTCCAGAACCTCCGCAGGAAGACGGAAGAGGAATTTCACCGCCTGCTGCTTGCCGACGATGACGCGGGGACTGGTGATGCGGCTCAGCTGCCCAAGCTCTTCCCGAAGGTCCGCAACGGAGGTCTCGGCCAGTTCCGCCAGGTCATCGAGCCATCCCTGCTCGTCACAGTCGAGGCAGACCACGCCGCTTCGGGTCAGGTTGATGCCGATCGCTTTCGGCTGGTGGACAGCGTTCTCGAGAAGCTCTTCCAGCTCGTCGCAATCAACACCGAACTCACCCCAGTCCTTCAAGCCACCGCCAGTGGTGACATCCAGGGGAGCCTTGGCGGATTTGCGGGTGCCGCAGGGGATGAAGCGCAGGTCCGAATCGCAAGTTGCGTCGAACGCTGCAAATGTTGAGGTCGCCATCATCAGAGTCCCTCCCCAGCCAGGGCGAACAGAGCTGCTTCTTCAGCGGGAACGCGCATCCCGTTGGCGCAGACGATCTTGAATTCAGACCCATTCGGAGCACAGGTCCAGCCAAAGGCGAGGCCGTTGTATTTGTCGGAACAGATCAGCAGTGGCTGAGGGAATTTCTCGAAAGGCAGAACGAAGCCGTTACGGCATTTCTTAAGCGTGTCCATTGGTACTTAGGGCGGTTTATTTCTCCCTTCCGACCTCAACGGTCTGATTAAGTTCCGCTCAGCGAGGAGACATCCTGTGCCTCGGCGGTCAATGGTGGTTGGGGCCAGGAGTAGCCCCTGCGTTTCAGGTTCAGGCGCCAGCAGGTTGCCGACTCTCTCAACTTAACGGGGCTGAAATTCGATCCCCATCCGACGTCGATAGGTTGCCAATTTCCTGAATGGAAAAATCTCGCTAGTGATCGGAAGCCTATGGGAGCTCTCCGAAATCACCGTGGCCGAGGCACCAACAATTCCCGATTTGATCGAGCTTCGTCGCTGTTGATAGGCGGCAAGTGGACTGCGGTCGCTTCTGCAGCTGATCAGGGCGACGGCTGGGTCACCGTGCAGTTGGGCGGCCACCTGCGCATCAACGTTCGCTCTTCCAGCATCGAGGCGGTCAAGTTCACCGATGTTCAGCCAGGGCGTAAGCAGCTGGATTTCGCCTTCGACTTGGGGGCGAACTGATGGCACGCAACGTGTTCCCCGCCAGCAAGCGGCACTACCTGAGCGTGAGCTGCTCAACCCCTGCTGATCGAGACCTCTACAAGCGGCTCAAGGACCGTGCAGCAATGGCTGGCATCAGCTTGCGTCGTCTTGTCCTGGACATCCTTCGCGAGCATCTGGGAGGCCACCAGTGATGGCGATCAGCGCATGGCGCACTCCTGACGAGCAAGCGCGACACGACAGTTCCAGACCGAAGAAGTCACGAAGCCGCTTCTACGAACGGGAGGCCACCGAACACCAGCGCAGGTTGATTGACCTGAAAAGGGGCTAGGGGAGGAGAGCGACCGCATCAAGGCTGAGCAGGAACGAGCCAACCTGTGGAACGACTTCGATTCCGAGGTTCTGCTGGCTGAAGCCTTGGAGGCTCAAGAACGTGCCCGTGAGCTGCAGGCTGCCAAGGAACTGAGGCAGGACATCGAGGTTCAGGTGCTGATCACTGAGATCGACTAGGAAGTGGAACAACCCTGAAAAAAGTGGAACGAAAGTGGTACTAGGTCTGTTTTTCCGCTTTCTTTACGGACTCCTCCTGACGGTCGAGACACGATGAGCACAGCAATTTCCCCTTGTTGCGCCAGTAGGCCGCCATCGAGCGCTCGATGCGCATGGAGCATCCTTCACAGCGAAATAACGGCATCGGCGGCTCCGCGACGCAGCCCTTCTAACGCAACGGCGCGGTTGAACCGGTGTTCTCTGTGACGATGGGGGTGCGCTTCGCTCGCCCCAGCCTTGTGATGCAGGCCCTGCGTTTGTTGCTGCTCACCCTGATGGCGCCTGACGCCTCCGCCTCCACTTCGTTTCAGCCCTTGGATCGGGTGGAGGGTTGGTTGATCGAGCGACGTTTGGATGCAAACCAGGATCCGATCTGCCGTGCGTCTGTGCCAGGACCTGGCACCTGGTTTTCGGCACGGGTTCATCTCGATGCGGATGACGAGATGGTGGTGCCTGCCGGGCTGCATCGGCCGGACGAATCGAGGCTTGAGGCCGTGCGTGATGCGCTCCGGCGATGTCGCGCCAGTGTTCTTTATCTGTAGTGGATAAAGCTTTGTGGCTGGGGCCGCTGCTGATCTGAAATCGAGCTATGAAATCGGGGTCGGCAGTTGCAAAATCGTCGACTCCTCACACCACCTGAGCCTCCGCCGAGCGCGGGGGCTTTTTTTTGAGTGATCCCGAACAGCACCTTTCGATTTTGTGCTCAGCAAATGTTTTGCGGTTGTGATGTTTTTAACCGCTAGATCTCTGATGTATTGCATCGAGAGGCTTGATACAGGAGGGCAGTGGATCCAGGAGATCTGCTTCAAAACGGAGTTCAAAGCCTTTGTGAATGCCCGCACCAAATCACGCGCCACGTTGAAGACCTATCGCGTGGTGCATGCCACCTGGAACCAGGTGGTCACCGTTGTGCAGGGATCAGCGGAACCCCATTGATTTGTCTTGCTTCGGCGTTTCCCGAGCCGTTGCGATCCCGAAGACTTCAAGGCTCTTTCTGGGATACGAAATGTCCTGAGCCATAACCGGTGGCCCAGGCGCCTGTGCATGATCCTCACGCGGTATCTCAGCAGTGAAGGTTGGGTGGAGGAGTGTTCCCATGCCAACGCTTTTGATGCCTACATCGACGCACGGCGGCGTTGCGTGCTCCGAGGCTGTCCTTATCTGCTGGTGGATGCAGAGACCGTGAGCACGGTCTCCGTGCTCACGGTGAAACAGTGTTTGCATCAGTACGGCGTCGAGGGCGATTTTCCGGCGTGATCCCTGAGGGGATCGACGCAAGAGCCGGCAGGATGGCGGTTGCTGAAACATCCCGATGGCGACGTTTCTGGTCACCGGCGCAAACCGTGGGATCGGCTTGGAATACTGCAGGCAGCTCAAGGCCCGTGGCGATGACGTGGTGGCCATTTGCCGTCAAACCAGTGATGAACTGGAGTGCCTGGGGGTGCGGGTGGAAGCCGGCCTTGAGTTGAGCGACAGCCAAGCCATTGATGATCTGGTGCAGCGTCTGGATGGTTTGCCCCTCGATGGCGTCATCCTCAATGCTGGGATTTTGCAGTCGATGGGCCTGATGGATCTGGATCCCTCCGGGATTCGCCGCCAGTTTGAGGTGAATGCCCTTGCTCCTTTGCTGCTGGCCAGGGCGTTGGTGAATCAGATGCCCAGCGGAGCCAAGTTGGTGCTGATGACCAGCCGCATGGGTTCCATCGACGACAACAGCTCGGGAGGCTCCTATGGCTATCGGATGTCGAAAGTGGCACTCAACATGGCCGGAAAGTCGTTGGCGATTGATCTGGAACCGCGGGGCATCGCCGTGGCGATCTTGCATCCCGGATTGGTGCGAACTCGCATGATTCGCTTCAATCCCAGCGGGATCCCCCCCGAGCAGTCGGTGAAGGGGCTGTTGGCCCGGATCGATGGCTTGACCATGGCCACCAGCGGCAGCTTCTGGCATGCCAATGGTGAGTTGTTGCCATGGTGAGGCGGGAGACACGCTTTGGGCTTT
This sequence comes from uncultured Synechococcus sp., assembly GCA_913057985.1. Classification (GTDB taxonomy): domain Bacteria; phylum Cyanobacteriota; class Cyanobacteriia; order PCC-6307; family Cyanobiaceae; genus Parasynechococcus. The sequence continues at coordinate 10,777 of CAJXPL010000035.1, read as the reverse complement.
GATCCGCGTCAGTGGTCAGGCGGACGCCCTGAACAACGGGTCACCAGCAATGTTGAGGCGTTGCTGGCGGAGAACGACGCTTTGCGTCGCGAGGTGTTGCGGCTCAACCGTGAGTTGGAGCGACTGCAACGTCAGCAACGCCAACGCATTCGTACGGAGCCCAGATCCCATCGCCCCTGGAGTGAGCCATCGGCACAAGCTCCACCGCGCATCAGCAGCCAACAGGTGCGGGCCTGGGGGCAGGCCCTGGCTCAGCAGCCGGGATGGACGGCACTGCGTCAGCGCGGATTGGAGCTGTTGATCGAGCAGCTCAACCGCAGTGGTTTTCCTGCCCACTTAACCCTTGAACAGCGGTTGGATCGGTTGGTTCGGGGGCTGGGAACAGATCTCATGGCGGCGGTGGGAGCCAAGCCGAACAAGCAAACAACGGCCGTTCTGGCGGCGTTTGCCTTGTTTGGGGTTCGCGCCAGTGAATGGCTGGATGAGGATCCACAGCGTGTGGTGGAGCAGTTGCGTCAGCGGCAGGACCAATCAGGTTCAAGGCGGCAGGGTCGCCGCACCCGAACGGACCAACGTCAAACGGATCGTCAGGACGATGGCCATGCCCGTGATCCACGCCGTGCCGCTTTAAGGGTGTTGGGCTTGGAGGCCAACGCGTCCCTCGCTGAGATCAAGCAGGCGCATCGAAAACTGGTGAAGCAGCACCATCCCGATCTCGGTGGTTCTGCTGAGGCGTTTCGACGCGTCAATGAGGCGTATCAGTCGTTGGTTCAGTGACGCTCTTGTCCGATGATCTGGGGTAGCAACAGGTGGTGTTAATGCCGGTGGAAGTTGGTGTGGTGCTGATTGGTGCTGGCTTTGCCGTGGGTGTGTCCCTCGCCGTCGCCGTTTGGTTTGAACGTTGGAAGGCAAAACAGCCCGATCCTGAAGGCAAATAAGCCATAAAAAAAGCCCCGCCGAGGTGGGGCTTACAAGAGGTCGTCGTGCTGTTGTCAGCGGGCGACTTTCTGACCGCGATAAACAAGAACCGGGCGCTGAACGTTGGATGCAGCAGCGTTGTTCTGGTTGTACTTCTGGCCGCGATAGGTCAGGGTCATGATGGGTTCCTCGAAGCAAGCTCAGGTCCCCGTTCCATGGCCTGAGTCGAACTGCGGTCAACACGAGTGCTGACTGAACGTAGTGGGTAGCGGTTGCTACACATTGGTTATATCCATGCGGTCAATCCCTGTGTCGTTCACGCCGATACAAACCAGGGAAATTGGTTGCTCGTGAATTGATGAACTCAGTCTGGGTCTGGGTTCTTGGCTGTGATGAATTCAACAATGAATCCTGCTGAATGTATCTCTTCGATACCAGTTGACCTCTGAGGCGGCTTTTGGTCCATCTCGTCATCCGATGGTCCTTGGTCGGCTCTTGGGGCGGGTGGTGGTCAATGGTGGATTGTCGGAGGTTCGTTCCCAGGGGGGGGGGATGGAACGCGCATTGGCAATCCCTCCAACATTGATTGAAAGCAATCACCTCGACCCTCTTCTTGAACATACGGGTGCAACTCCCGTTGTTGGCAATTGAAAACTGAGAGCTGACGAAACAACTTCCCAGACCCAATTCCTTCGTGAAATCCCAATCCCAAATCATTTGCGTCAAGCGTCACTTTGCAATGAAGAAATCACGTCCAAGTGGTGTCAACAGATCCTTTTCTTTCTCCGCGTTGCGTATTGATGAACGACTAAAATCGATGCAGATTGTTCCTCCATATCCGCTCGGATTGATTACGCTGGATTTTCTCGATGACGACGATTGACGTGGCCTGCTCTGCATGAGCCCTGAGAGCGTCTGTGTGGGCTGTTGATTGTGTGTTGTGTGGGATTGGTCTTGGCGTCTGTTGAGTGCCGTCTGAATGGCCTTGGCGGATTTGCTGTAGGGCCAATGGTTGTCTACGCAACAGAACCACAGCTCCAATAGAGATATGTTCAAAAGCTCCGCTCTGAATGTCATGAGCTATTGGGAGCAGAATTGGAGGAGGAATCTCAAGCTAATCACTGTGGATGAGGTGCCACCAGCACAGCAGATTCAGGTGTCGAGATGGTTGAAGCAAAGGACAGAGCTTCTGCTCGGGCAAATACAGCCAGTCGATGCTGAATCTCTTGTTCAAGAGTTTGACGACTATGAAGATGCTTGCTGTTAGTCATGGACTGGCTTGATGGCTTGGGTTGGGCAGGAGTGATTTCAGTTGGAATTTCTTTCCTGTGGGATCTGTTCTTGCCTTTGAATCTGTTGGTGATTGGTGTTATCTACGTGACCACATTTATTGGCTGGCTTTTTCTCACAAGAAACAAAACCAGTTTCTGAGGTCAAGCCCGTTTTCACCACAGAAAAATGCAAACCCCCATATCGAAACGCCAGGGACGAAAACGACCCCATGGGGGTGTCCGGAGTCTGTGGCTTGAGGCCTGCCAGGGGGTGGTCTTTTCTTTTCCCATGGCCTGCCAGGTGTGGATTCGGCAGGCTTGTTGAGAATGGTCCGGCGCTGGCTGACAACAGTGGACACCGAGAAGCATTGGGGCCACTGACTGGTGTCTCTTTTGTTGACTCTTGCTTTTTCGACAGAACCGAGCGTGACTGTCAACAATGGATGGAGACAGGCCTGGATGCACTGACCGGCGCTGTTGTCGCCTTGAGGAAGAAAGGGAAGGAAGAGCCACCTCGCGATCCCAAGGACGCAGCCAGGCTCACCCCCAAATCTTCACCACACGGTGCCGACGACACCTCACCACGGTGCACGAGGCAAACCAGAAGCAATGCCGAAATGGCAGCCAATGACACTTGACCCGCAATGAGGTCTGGTTACACCGAGGAGGTTGGTAGGAGATCTGATGGAGATTCACCTTCACCACGCCCAATCACTCGGCGAACTCATCCTGGATGGACGACACACGCCATTTCGCGCATTGGCTTGCCCGTTGAAACCTTCGGTGGTGAGAAGCGAAAGAGAGGCAAAGCGTCACAAGTAGTTCGGATGTAGGCCTGACCTCGGTATGCCGATCCTGCATATCGGATTGATTTGTCCCATCACCTCTGCCTGAGCTCATCAAGATGAGTTCGGTCTCAGGGGGGTGTGCTTTACAGAGCGGTCACCCCTTTGTTTCCACCTCGTTGGCCAATTCAGGTCCATCCACGTAGCAAACCGCTTGGTTTGGCCACATCGCATGGACGATCCGATAGGTAGCCAAGGTTGAAATTGCCTTGCGTCGAGCACCGATCAAGGCCTTGAACTCAGTCTTAAAGTTCAATTCCCTGATCCATTGATGATCAGGACCTCGGCGTTCGATGAAGTACATGCCGAGAATGGCTCTCAGAGTGAAGCCAGAAGGTAGATGCGTTCAGCAGCTGTGTATCTTTGTTTCCTGGATTCAGGACACCCATCTGCTGATTGGTGTCAGGTGATGCGTTCTGCCCTGTCGAAGCAGGGTTAAGACAAAAGTGCTCCGTTGGACGACTGACCTTGGAGCGGCGAGGCCACCTCTACGAGGGCAGTGGCTTCGCTTGCATAAAAAAAGAGCCCCCCAGCTCTGAATAAAGGGGCTCGTGTTTGTTGACTTGCTCAGAGTGGCGACAAATCGACCCGGCGTGAAGTTGGGTCAGAGAGCCCTCATCCAAGCCTCAGAACTGTGGATCACTCAGTGGAACAAACAGTGGACAAAAGAGAATCTCTTAGCCTCTGAAATCCCTGTATTGCCAACGGTTCTCTGATTCTTTGCTTGAGAAACTGTTTCCTCGAAGCAAGCTCAGGTCCCCGTTCCATGGCCTGAGTCGAACTGCGCCTCGCTGAAAACGAGGTGAACGTGGTTGGGTAGCAGTTGTTACAGATCCTTTATAAGGGTGGTGTCAGTCAACGTGTCGTTCGTGCTGTTACAGAACAGGAAATCTGTTCAGCTCCGATGGGTTGATTCAAGCCTTCAAGTGCCTCAAGCGCGTTTGGGTGGTGTGTGCACCGGGCGTGGCTTGAGTTGAGGTGCTTTCTGGGTCATCACGGCTGAAGGTGAATTGAATCGATTCTGTCGCCGCTTGAATGGTCGGAATGATGGATCGGCTACCGATCACGAGGTTCAGGCTCTGATCGCTCTGGCTTGGACTCAAAGCTTCCATTAATTCGTTGTTCTGCTGAACAGTTCGGCTGCGATTGAGTGATCCTTGATGCTTACTCAGTGTGAAGCTCATGGCGCCGAAGGACGCCATCCGTACGGTGTGGGCAGGTCAGTTTTCGCGGTCATGAACAGCTCTCAGAGCAAGGATGATTGGGTGAAGGCACAGCAGCACAAGTTCCATAAACCGATTGATGTAGACACCTTGATGTGGGTGCGCAATCGCCTGATGCGTTTGGAAGTGGAGGCCCGTTGGGCCGACCGCATCTGTGTGTTTGAAGAGTTCTTCCCCAACGACGCGATCATTCCGCGCATCTGAACCTCAGCCATGTTTTTGACTGTCTTTGGCCAGAAGGGTGGTGTGGCAAAAACCTGCACCAGCATTCATTTGGCTTGTGTCTGGGCCTAGCAGGACCTGTCGGTGTGTGTTGTTGATGCGGATCGCAACCGCCTACGCAGCCCGGGGGATGCTTCCGTTTGAAGTGGTGCCTGTGGAGGCTGCAGCAAAGGCCACCCGCCATGCCCAAGTGATCATTACCGACGGGCAGGCCAGCAGCCACGAAGATGAACTCAAGAATCTTTCGGCCGGAGCAGATCTTGTTTTGCTGCCCACTACGCCGCAGGCGAGATCGGTTGAGCTCACTGTTGAACTCTCCTCAATCCTCAGGCAGATGGACACCATGCATGCCACATTGATGGTGAAGGTGGACAGCCGAAAACAACGGCTTGCGCAGGAAGCACGCCAAATTTTGGAGGGTTTTGATGTGGATGTGATGCAGGCGGAAATCCCCTTGTTGGCGGCGATTGAAAAAGCAGAAGTGGAGGGTGTTTGTGTGTCGAATGCCGTCGATGACCGTGGCCGTGCCGATCTGAGGCGCATGGGGGGATGGGCGGCCTATTGCCAGGCTGCTGTTCAGATCCGTGATCGCTTGTCGGCAGCAACGCCTGACGCCATTAGTGCTTGATCAAGAAACAGCTCACTTTTGGCGTTGGTCGCCAATCAGACAGATCTTCTGAGCTTCAGCCGCAATCCTTAACTCAGTTGATTGAAGGTTGATGGGTCGCAGTTCTTGGTTGAAGAATCCCACCCGTTGCTCAGCAGCATCCACCTGGCAGCCCCAGGCTCAATCCGCTTCCTCCGGACAGGCGACGGTTACTGCATCCGCTGCGGCGGTTCTGCTCAAGACGCCGAGCATCTCCACCAAGGCCGCATGATCGAAGCCGTTGTGATGCTTGCCATTGGTTTGTCGATGGCAGGCGTGGTTCTTGGCAATTTGAACAACGACGAGCCCGTTTAAGTTCAGAAGCCGTTGCTGCTTTTGATGGTCACCTCATTTGCCTTCATGCTCGGGCAGCTTGAGATCAGCAATCTCACAGCGGCCTTCCTCGCTCTGGTGGCGGTGGTCTTTGTGGGCAGCTTTGCTTTGGTGTCGTTGCAGACCGGTGAGCTGATCAAACCTCCAAAAAATGAGTGACACGTTTGAGCTGAATGGCCGGCAGGTTCTGAAGGCATCCAGCGATCGTGTCGTCGCAGAACGGGTGTTGCGCCACATCCAACTGCGGATGCATGAGGACGAATGGCGGCCCTACACCAGCAAGGCCGATGCCGTTCAAGCTTGGTTTCGTCTCGGCGGGATTCGAGCTCAAGTGCTTGAGGCCTTGAATCTGGTCTGATCGCGCCCTGAAGCTCAGAACGATCCCAGCAACTGGGTCATCGCTGCTGCGGCACCGATGCCACCAAAGAACAGCACCAATGGAAGAAAAACAGGCCAGCTGACGGCTGAATCGGAAGCCATAAAACGGTTTCATCTCCAGACAACGCTATTCATTCCCTCTTCTCTTTGGCGATGGCGACCTTTTTCGTGCCATGGCTGCATGATGTGAAGCCTCTCCCAGCATCTCTGTTTGGTCGATGCCTGAGCTTTCCAAGGCCGCTAACGCTGATGCCTCCCATGTGGTGGTGATCGGTGGAGGCTGGGCCGGCTGGGGTGCAGCCAAAACCCTCTGTGAAGCCGGTGTTCGCGTCACCCTGGTTGACGGGATGCCGGATCCCACGGGGAGAACGCCGATGCGCACCGCCAGCGGTAAACCCTTCGAAGCGGGCACCCGGGGCTTTTGGAGGGATTACCCCAACATCAATGCGCTGACCGATGAGCTTGGGCTGACCGATGTGTTCACGGAATTCACCACAAGCGCCTTCTGGTCTCCCGCCGGTCTGGAGGCCACGGCCCCGGTGTTCGGTGACGGGTTGCAGTTGCCCAGCCCCCTGGGGCAGGCCTTGGCAACGATCAAGAACTTCAAGCGCCTGCCTGTTGCCGATCGCCTGAGCATTGCCGGCCTTTTGGTGGCGATGCTTGATCTGAACCGCAACGAGGAGACCTTCCGGTGCTACGACGCCATCGATGCGTTGACCCTGTTCCGCCAACTGGGAATCACGGAGCGGATGATCGACGAATTCTTGCGTCCGATTCTTTTGGTGGGTCTGTTCAAGCCACCGGAGGAATTGTCGGCAGCCGTCACCATGGAGCTGCTCTACTACTACGCCCTGGCGCATCAAGATTCCTTTGATGTGCGCTGGATTCGTTCCGGCAGCATCGCCGAGCAGCTGATCGCTCCCCTGGCGGAACGCCTGCTGGACTCCGGTTTGCTCACTGTTCTGGGAGGCACGTTGGCCACGCGCCTGAATCTTGATCAGCCAGGCGAAGCGATTCGCTCGGTGGAGGTCTGCTGCAAAGCAACAGGCCGCTCCAGCGTTGTTGATGACGTTGATGCGGTTGTGCTGGCGGTGGGTGCCAAGGGCATGCATGCCCTGATGGCGGAGTCGCCGCGTTGCAGTGATGTGCTGCCGGAGCTGGCCGCTGCCGGCGGTTTGGGGGCGATTGATGTGGTGTCGGTGCGGTTGTGGCTGGATCGCACCATTGCGGTCGCCGATCCCGCCAATGTCTTCTCGCGCTTCGACGCTTTACAGGATGCGGGCGCCACATTTTTCATGCTCGACCAGCTGCAGGACGCGGATCTTGATGCGCTCTGGGGCGGCAGCGAGCCCCAGGGATCCGTGGTGGCCAGCGACTTCTACAACGCCACGGCAATCGCAGCCTTGAGTGATCAGGAGATCGTCGACACCCTGCTGAAGGAGCTGTTGCCCCAGGCGGTGCCGGCCTTCCGGCTTGCCCAGGTGCTGGAGTTTGAGGTGCGGCGTTACCCGGGCTCGGTGTCGTTGTTCTCCCCCGGCAGTTTCAGCCAGAGGCCCCCGCTGCAGACGGCACTTCCTTCTGTGGTCTGCGCTGGCGACTGGGTGCGGATGGGCGAACGCGAGCACGGTGCCAAGGGCCTGTGCCAGGAACGGGCCTACGTCTGCGGTCTTGAGGCGGCCAACGCCTTGATGCGCAGTGAGGTGGTGAGAGGGGCGAATGCTGCGACCCGCCCAGAACATCCGGTGCGGCCGATCCGTCCGGAAGAACCCCAGGTGCTTTTGGGCCGGGCCCTCAACAAGCTCGTGATGGATCCCCTGGAGGCGTTCGGGATCCGTTGGCCTTGGCTGGCCTGAGCTCAGAAATTCAGTTGACCTGAAAGCCAGAGTTCCTGCCAAGACCCTGCGGCTGAGGCATTCAGCGCCATCAGGATGGTCACGCTGATGCCACCCAGGGTGAGCCCCACCCCCATCATGATCAGGGCGGTCAGTCCTTCCGCTTCGGTGAGCGGTTGCTTTTCGAGAAAGCGACGCTTGGCCATGGCTGCTGATCCGATGCACCCGTTCTGCATCGGCCTTAGGCCACTTGGCAACAGGCCGTATCACTCATTCACGCAGAGCTGCGGGGGAATGACTCGGCGTTGCTTAGGTTGCTGGGCTGCGCTTGACGCCGCCCCGATGGGTTTCATTATGCAGCCATGACTGGTTTGATCTGTGGCATGACCGCCCTGTGGCTCCACGCTTGGTGGTGTTGCAGAACAACCAATTCGCCTGCGGTCAAACGCAGCTGGCCTTACCCGCGCTCGTGGAAAAACAGCGCCGATCTGTATGAAAGGCCCTGTCGCCGTCACCGTCATCTCAGGGCGCGCACGCAACTCAGCGCACGCAGCCGCCGCAGCATCGCCGGTAGAACACCTTTGGTAGCGCAAGTTACTGAAAACGGTTAAGTTGGCGTGTCTGGATTTTTCTGTTGAACGGCAGCCAATCGGTCGAGGCCAGGAGTGAGAAGCGCCGTCAGCAGCTGATGGGAGTGTCGTTTGTGGCTGCAGCGCTCGGCGTTCTGGCGTTGTTGACGATCCGTCTTGGCACCTGTTGCTCCTGGTTCGGTTCGCACTGACCTTTTCGATTTGGCAGCTGGAGCTCATTGGTGTTCATTGCCATGGCAAGGCTGCGCCAGCCACCAGATGTGGTGTCTTCAGCCCTTGATTGTGGGTGCAGGGCCGGTATGTTTCATCTGTTCCCCATCACCTGGCTTCAGCCCATGCGGCTGAGGCTTTTTTATTGTCTCTTTGCGCGACATTGTATCAAGGCAAACCAACTTCCGATTGTCTTAAGTGACATCACTTGGTGGCAACGGCCACATCGATATCAGGTTCCTTAAGTTGAAAACCCACGTGTTCCCTTGATGTCTCCTGCTGAATTGTCGAGCATCAAATGGGAGAAAGATGGGGAAATGTCTGCGCAAGACACCTGGACTCTGGTGAAAAAGCTCACCAAGGTGGAAGAGCAAGACAAGGCATCCAACCTGTTGCATTTGTCGTCGAAACACAGTCACTCCAAGCCCTCCAATCGCCGCTGAATTCGACCCCTTCCTTTGGCACGCGTTCTGGTTGTTGATGGAAACGTAGGTGAGGTTGTTCGTTCTCACTCCCTCCCTTGAGGGAGGGCGCCGCCTTGAACACTCCCTCATCTGAGGGATGGACCGATGGTGCTGGTGGGTGACTTGAGGTGTCTTCAGCTGATCTAGGGTTTCGCGCTCTCTCGATAAGGACCCACAGCGGCCTTGACCAACAAACTCATCGTCGGCAGTGAGGAGTGGTGCTCCCTGCCAGGGCTTGGATTGCCGGCGATTAAGGCACGCGTCGATTCCGGCGCGGCGACGTCGTCGTTGCATGCCTTCAACATCGTCCCCTTCCAGACGGATGGTGAGCTGTGGATCAGTTTTGAGGTGCATCCGCTCCAGAACGACCGCAGTGTGGTGGTGCGCCATGAGGCGCCGGTGCTGGAGCAACGCAGCGTGCGCAACACCAGCGGCATCTCGGAAAACCGCTATGTGATTCGGGAAGAGTTGGTACTCGGCGAGCAGCGTTGGCCGATTGAACTCACCCTCACCAACAGGGATGCGATGGGTTACCGGATGCTGCTTGGGCGTGAGGCGATGGTGGGGCGCGTGCTTGTGGATCCTGAGGGGAGCCATCAACTGGGTGATGTTGAACCGGCCCAGCTGGTAGCGATGTATGCGGCCTTGCGCACCGAACGCACGGGGCTCCGCATTGCACTGTTGGCTTCTGATCCAGAGCTCTACAGCAACCGCCGATTGCTTGAGGCGGGTGAGGAGCGCGGTCACCGGATGGAATTTCTCAACGTCAAGCAGTGCTACATGCGGCTCGATCCGCAAAACCCCGAGATGCATTACCGGGGCGGCAATGTGCTCGAGCGAATCGATGCGGTGATTCCTCGCATCCGTCCGAGCGTCACCTTCTACGGATGCGCGATCACGCGTCAGTTTGAGTCGATGGGCATTCGTGTTCTCAATGCCGCTGAGCCGATCAAACGATCCCGCGACAAGCTTCTGGCGTCACAGCTGTTTGTGTGCCATGGGCTGAGCATGCCGGTCACCGGTTTTGCCAGTTCTCCGCTCGACACCAAAGATCTGATCAAGATGGTGGGCGGTGCACCGTTGATCCTCAAGCTTCTGGAGGGGGGTCAGGGACGTGGCGTGGTTTTGGCGGAAACCCAGAAGGCTGCAGAGAGTGTGATCAATGCCATGAAGAGCCTGAACGCCAACCTGCTGGTTCAGGAATTCATCAAGGAAGCCGGCGGGAAGGATCTGCGTTGTTTCGTGATTGGCAACAAGGTGGTGTCGGCGATTGAGCGGACAGCAGCCGTGGGCGACTTCCGCTCCAACATTCATCAGGGCGGTTCCGCCCAGGCGGTGCGCATCCGGCCTGAGGAGCGCAAGCTGGCTGTTGCAGCAACGCGTGCTCTAGGCCTTGATGTGGCCGGAGTGGACATCATCCGCTCGGAGCGGGGGCCCTTGCTGTTGGAGGTGAATTCCAGCCCTGGCCTTGAGGGTATTGAAACGGCGACGGGTAAGGATCTTGCCGGCCAAATGATTCAGGAAGTGGAGCGAAAACTGGGTTGGGTTCGTTCCTGTTCGACCCCCGCTCTGGTCGCTGCTTGATCGAGTTGTTGGGCAGAAGCTTTGGTTTTCTGCCCTATCCAAAGTTCACTTTTTCCTCTTGGTTGTTTCGATGCTGGCTCTGCTGGTGTTGGTGATTTGGCTGGCTTCCATCTCCTGGCGATTGTCGAGGCGACGTTGAGATCAATGGTTGGGGAGGCTTATTCGTGTCTTTGAACAGTGTTATTTGGGTGCTGCTTGAGCTGGTGCTTTTCTGCGCTGGAGTGGGTGGTTTGAGCCTGGCCTGATCCATTCCTCTGCAGA
>CAJXPL010000034.1 GCA_913057985.1 uncultured Synechococcus sp. | reverse complement strand
CGGCTCTATCGGGTGCGCTTCAATTCCGGCGTCATGGCCAGCCTCGGCGTCAATATCGACCACATCGCCAACATCCGTGAGGCGCGGCGGACCGTCGAGCCAGACCCGGTGTCGATGGCACTGCTGGCCGAACTCGGTGGGGCCGATGGGATCACCGTGCATCTGAGGGAAGACCGGCGTCACATCCAGGATCGGGATGTGGAGTTGCTGCGCCAGACCGTGCGCTCCCGCCTCAACCTGGAAATGGCCGCCACCGAGGAGATGGTGGCGATTGCGCTGCGGATCAAGCCCGACATGGTCACCCTGGTGCCGGAACGGCGGGAGGAGGTCACCACGGAGGGGGGCCTGGATGTGGCCGGACAAGAGACCTCCCTGGGGGGCATGGTGCAAACCCTTCAGGCCGCCGGGATACCTGTGAGCCTGTTTGTGGATCCGGAGGCCACCCAACTCCAGGCCTGCAAAGCCACGGGGGCCTGCTGGGTGGAATTGCACACCGGGCGCTATGCCGATTCGGACTGGAGCACCCAGCCCCAGGAGCTGGCGCGCTTGCAGGAGGGGACGGCCATCGCCCGGCAGCTCGGTCTGCGGGTCAATGCCGGCCATGGCCTCACGTATCAGAACGTTGAGCCCATCGCGGCCATCCCTGGGATGGAAGAACTCAACATTGGCCACACGATCGTGGCCCGCTCTGTCGCCGTCGGACTGCAACAGGCTGTGCGGGATATGAAGGTCTTGGTTCAGAATCCCCGCCTTGATCCCCTTTTCGGACAGGCGCCCGGATGACCACCTATCACTTCGTTGCAGCCAGCGAGCGCTTCCTCACCGTGGAGGAGCCGTTGGAGGAAGTGCTGCGGGAGCGTCAGCGCAACTACGCCGAAACCGGCAAGACCATCGATTTCTGGCTGGTGAAGCAACCGGCTTTCCTCTCTTCTCCTGAGCTGGCTGAGCTCAAGGCGAGCATCCCCCAGCCCGCTGCCGCTCTGGTGTCCACCGATCCCACCTTCATCACCTTCCTCAAACTGCGTCTGGAATATGTGGTTGTGGGGTCCTTCGAGGCACCGTCCGCGGGGATTCCCGATGCCCTTGCCGGTGCCGTCTGATGAATCCCAGTTCCCTTCCCGTTCAGCAGCGCATTGCACTGCTGGTGCAGGCCCTCGATGGTGCGGAGAAAACCAACAAGGCGTTGGCCACCTGCCCCGACGGGGACGCGATGGTGGACATCCTGCTGGGGGCTTCAGCCAAGCTGGGGTTGGGGTTGACCCGCCGGGATCTGACGGAGACGTCGCCGATTCGCGACTGGATCTGGTTCAAGAACAACGATCCCCTGGTCACCGTTGGTGATGCCAAGCCCCGCTACCGGCGCGAAACCCCAGAAAAACCCAAGCCAGACCCGAGCCAACCCAAGGAACGCAAGCGCTTTCTCGGTTTGTTCTGATCTGCATGCCGGATTCTTGGCGCTGCCTGGCTGAGCATCAGAATTGACGCATCTCCAGGTTGTTGCCTTGAACCTGCGCAGCCGTCGGCACTGGGTGATTGGAGATGTGCATGGCTGCCATCAGCCCCTTTGTCATCTGCTCGCTACCCTGCCGCCGAACGACCATCTGGTCTTCTGCGGGGATGTGATCAACCGTGGTGAGGCCATTCCCGCCACGATGAATCTGGTCTGGGATCTGGTTCAGGCCGGTCGTGCCACATGGCTGCGCGGGAACCATGAGCAAGACCTCATTGATGCCCTGGAATCCAGGGACGGCTTGAGTCAGCACGCCACCTATGCCCAGTTGGGCGACAGCAGCGCTCGCCAATGGTTGCCGCGCCTGCAACAGCTTCCGCTCGTTTATCGCGGTGACGGTTGGTGCGCCACCCATGCCGGGTTCGATGCAGCGGGCCAACCGGATCTCTCCATTCGTGATCCCTTCTGGGAGGCCTATGACGGTCGTTTTGGCCAGGTTGTTGTGGGCCATACGCCCCGCCCCCAGGTGGAACGCCTCGGCGCGATCGTTCTGATCGACACCGGTGCGGTCTACGGCGGTTGTTTATCGGCCTACTGCCCGCAAACCGATGCGGTCGTTCAGGTTGAAGGAGCAGCAACCGATGCCGTGCTGGCGGGAGTTGGCCCTTGCTGACGGTTTACCGAAGCAACAGGGCTGAATTTCTGGCTCGCTTGCTCTCCCGTCAGTTGATCGAGCAGCAGCCGGGCCCCCTTGAGACGGTGGAGGTGATGGTCAACACCTGGCCCACCAGCCGATGGTTGGGGGAACAGCTGGCCATGGCCAATGGCATCAGTTCCCTGGTGCGGTTCCCCTTCCCGGGCAGTCGCCTGCGGCAGCTGGTGCGCCAGGTGCTGCATCTCCCAGCGCAGGAGGACGATCCCTGGCGGGCGGGCCAGCTGGTGTGGGCTGTGCTCGAGCTGCTGCCGGAGCTGTTGGAGCAGCCCGTCGCCCAGCCGCTACGGACCTGGCTTACCCAGCGTGAAGGAACCGCCTCGGGGTTGACGCGGGACCGTTGGCAGCTGGCACGCACCATCGCCGATGCCATGGACGATTACGCCCTCTACCGCCCCGATCAATTGGAGCAGTGGAAACGGCCGCGGCCCGATGACGACTGGCAGCCCGTGCTCTGGCGACTGCTGGTCCAACGGCTTCCCCGGGCTCCCTTTGGGCTGCAGGTGCGTGAGGCCGTCGATCGTCTCCGGCGAGGAGACGTTGATCCAGCCCTGCTGCCGGAGCGGCTGCGGCTGTTCGGCATCAGTGCCCTGGCACCGGTGCAGGTGGATCTGATTCAGGCCTTGTCCGGTCTGCTGGAGGTGGAGATCTACCTGCTCACCCCGTGTCCGGATCTGTGGCAGCGCTGCGGCAGTCGGCGTGCCTCGCTCGGGGATGACTGGCTGGGTCCGCCCGACGGGGGCTGGTTGGCGGAGGCGCCGCGCCTGGAGGCTGTTCTTGGGCGGATGGGTGCCGAATTTCAGCAGTTGCTGGAAGGCTCCGGTGAAGCCCAGTTGGGGGAGCGACGCGAGGGGGATCTGTTTGCAGGTTCCCTGCAGATGGCCGAAGCGGAAGAGCGCCAACCCACCCTGCTCGATCAGCTTCAGCAGCAGCTGGTGGATGCCGACAGCGTCCCCGCACTGGAGCGTTCCTCCGACGATCAGTCGCTGTTGTTTCAGGCGGCACCGGGGCCTTGGCGGGAGGTGCAACTGGTGCGTGATCGCATCTTGCAGTGGCTGGCGGCCGATCCCGATCTCGCGCCCCGCGACGTGCTGGTGATGACGCCGCATATTGAGCGCTATGCACCGCTGCTTAGCTCCGTGTTCAACGACACGGCGGCCAACGGTGTCGATTTGCCCTGGCGTCTCACCGACCGCAGTCAGCAGAGCAGTCCGGGGTTGTCGATGGCGATGTTCACGTTGCTGGAGCTGGCGGCCACACGCCTCACTGCCACGGGGCTGGAACGTTTGCTGGCCAATCCGGCCTTGCAGGGCCAGCAGGGACTCACGCCGGAGGAGGCGGTGCTGATCACCCAGACGCTGCAACGCAGCGGTTTTCGCTGGGGCTTGGATGCCCGCGAGCGGGGCGGGGACGAGGTGCACAGCCTGCGTTGGTGTCTTGACCGTTGGCTGCTGGGCCTGGTGCTGCCAGTGGAGCCGGGCCTGGCTCCAGCAGGGGCGGCACCGTTTCAGCAGGAGCTGGATCCCGATCGCCTGGTGCGCTGGTGGACGCTGCTGGACCGTTTGGCGCGGATGCTCGATCGCCTTAGGCAGCCCCGGCCATGCCATGACTGGGTGCAGCTGCTGCAGTCCCTGTTGCAGGAGCTGTTCGCTGAGGGTGGGGACTGGGCCGATGAGTCGCAGAGCTGGGCGGCAGCCCTTGAGGAGTGGCGGTTGCGGGCCTATGACTGCCCCCTGGACCTCGATGCAGCCGTGGCCTTGGAGGTGCTGCAGGAGGCCTTGTCGGTGGACAGCGGTCGCTTCGGTCACCGCAGTGGCGCCCTCACCATCAGTGCCCTTGAGCCGATGCGGGCGATTCCCCACAAGGTGGTTGTCTTGATGGGCCTCGACAGCGCCGACTTTCCGCGCCCGAGTCGCCGGCCTGGTTTTCACCTGCTCGAGCAGCAACGGCGCCTGGGGGATCCCCGCAGCAGCGACCAGGACCGCTACGTGCTGCTGGAGGCCTTGATGTCGGCACGCCGTCATCTGCTGATCAGCTGGTGCGGGCGGCTGGAGCGCACCGGTGAGCCCCAGCCGCCTGCTGCGCCGGTGGAGCAGTGGCTTGCGGTGCTGCAGGAGCAGTTGCAACAGGCCGGTGCCTCCACGGAGGGGTTGTTGATCACGCCGGCGGCGAACCCCCTCTCCCGTGAGAACTTCCGGCCCGAGGCGCCGCTCAGCTGTGATCGCCGCCAGCTGGAGGCCCGGCGCTGCCTGGATCGTGCTCCGGCCTCGGCCCAGGTCCAGGGGCTGGCCTGGGCATCGCTCTGGCAGCACGACCTGACCGATGTCGATGACGAGGCCGAGGGACGTGACCGAGACGACCTGGCCCTGGACCCTGAAGCGTTGCTGGCCTGGATGCAGCAGCCCCAGAAGGCCTGGTTGCAGGCACGGGGGTTGCGACCCGGAGAAGGCATTGAGGCGGTGGAGGATCTCGAGGCGCTCGAGTTGGAGGGGCTGCAGCGCTATCTGCTGCTCAACCACGAGCTTGAGGAGCAGTTCATTCTTGGATCGGCTCCGGATTGGACAACGTCGCTGGCGGGCCAGGGTGTGCTGCCGGCGGGGGCTGGTGCGGCCCTTGAGCAAGAGGAACTGCAGCAGCGTTGGCAGGCCCTGCAACGGCAGCTGGCATCGCTTGGTCCCTGCCGCCGGGAGGTGCCTGTGCTCGCCGGCCTGTCGATGCCCCTGCTCTACGCCGGCGACACCCAGGTGGTGGTGCAGCCCGGCATGCTCACGGCCGCGGCGGTGATGCGCGGCTGGTTGCAGCATCTGTTGCTCTGCGCTGAGGGATTGGCGCCTGCTGCCGGCTCAGCGGTGGTGGCCCGCAGCACCCGGGTTGCCGGCGCCGAGGTGCACTTGCGCTGGTCGGCGTTGCCGACGGCTGAAGCCGAGCACCAGCTGCAGCAGCTGGCGCGGCTGGCGCAACAGGGGCTGGAGCGGTGCTGGCCAGTCCCCCCGAAGAGCGGCTGGCAGATGGTGGCCAAAGACCGGCGCAAACCGGGGGAGGGGCCGCAGGACTTCCGCAAGACCTGGCAGGACGAAGGGTCCACCCCGGTGATGCAGCTCTGCTTCGGCACGGAGATCGCTGCGGAGCAATTGATGGATGAGGCCGGATTCCAGGAGGCGTGTCAGCTGCTGTACGGCCCCCTTCTGGCCCAGCTGCGTTAGTCGAACAGCTCGTCGAGCATTTCGCGCATGCGTTCGTTGGAAATCACCATGGGCTCGCCGGCCTGACGGCGGAAGAAGTAGGCCCGATGTTCCTGGTTGATGCTTTCAACAGCCGCGGCTTTGCGCACCAGCAGCTGGGCCAATTTCTGACGACGTTCGGGGGACACAACAGGCCGGTGGCTTTCACCAACGTGTTGGCCTGATGGCCCCGCACCCGCACAAGCCCCTGTTCTCTCAAGGGTTGGGTTGCATCCGTTCACAAGCCCATGAAAAAGCGAGGGTTCTTCAGGCCCCCGCTCAGGTCGTCTTCTGTTCTGGGGTGTGACAACACCCAGTCCAGTTCGCAGCTTTCGCCGGCTGCTTCATGGAAGTTAACACTGGTTTTGAGGCCGAAGTTGAGCAGACTCCATCCATGGCCAAGCGCTTCGATGCCAACACCTACCCCCTCGGCCCTGGGGTCCGCCTGCTTGAGGCCAGCGCTGGCACTGGCAAAACCTTTGCTCTGGCGCATCTCTGCCTGCGGCTGATCACGGAGGCCGACCACGCCCTCGAAGCGTTGTTGGTGGTGACCTTCACCGATGCGGCGGCCGAAGAGCTGCGCTCCCGCATCGGCCAGCGGCTGCAGCTGGCGTTGCAGGGCCTCGAGCAGCTGGAGCAGGGGATGGAGGCTTCCGCTCCAGACCCCGTCCTGGCGGACTGGCTGGTGGGTTCCGAGCCAGGGGAGGCGCGTCAGCGGTGGATTCGGCGCTTGCTGGTGGCCCTGGAGCAATTGGACCGGGCCGACATCACCACCATCCACGGCTTCTGCCGCCGCAGTCTGCGCCGTCTGGCCCTCAGCAACGCGGCGGCGATGGAGCCTCAGCTGGACACCGACGCCACCGCGCTCCAGGCCGAGGTGGTTCAGGACCTGTGGCAACACGAACTGCTCAGCCTGCCGCCGGATCAGTTCAAGGCGTTGCGTCAACGCGGCCTCTCGCCCCAGACCCTGCGCAGGGGGTTGGCGCAACTCGATGGCGAACAGCAGCCGCGGTTCAGGGCCGTTGATGGGGCGATCGATCTCGACCAGCCCCTCGCCCCACAGCTGGAGCACTGGCTGGAGCAGCTCTGGGACGAGTTCGTGCCGCTCTGGCAGCGGGACCATGCCGCCCTGGATGCCGGGTTCCGTCAGGCGGCCGAGCAGTGGAAAGCCCAGGGCTGTGGAACCACCACCCCTTATTCGGCCAAGCCCAAGAGCGATCGCTGCGCGCAGATCAACCAGTGGCTGCATGGGCAGACCGCAGTGCCGTCACTGCTGGAGATTGCCGCCCATGAGAAGCCGTTGAAGGAGTACTTCCATCCCGGCAGTTGGTGCAAGGTCGCGCGCAAGTGCGGTGAGACCGACCCCAGCCTGGTGACGCCGGCTTTGCAGGCCGCTGTTGCGGCGCTCTGGGATGCACCGATTGAGCGCACCTGGCAGTACCTGCTCGAACGGGGCTTGCAGGAGCTGGACCGCCGCCGTCGCCGCCGTGGGGTGATCACCTTTGGCGGCTTGTTGGCTGCCATGGACCCGGGCGATGGCGACGTCTCTTGGCTTGCTCCTCTGCAACAGCGCTACCGGGCGGTGATGGTGGATGAGTTTCAGGACACCGACCCCGTGCAGTGGCGTCTGCTGCAGCGCGCCTTCGGTGGTGGTGAACGCCACCTGCTGCTGATGGTGGGGGATCCCAAGCAGGCGATCTACCGCTTCCGGGGTGGTGATCTGGCCACCTACATGGCAGCGCGGGATCAGGTGGAGCGGATCGATCACCTGCTCGACAACTTCCGCACAACGGCACCGCTGATGGAGGGGTTGAACCGCTTGATGGCTCCGGGGCTCCCCCGATCTGAACTGCCTGTGCCCGCGGTGCAGCCCCGCAGCTCCGTCACCCCACCGAAGGATGCCCCGGCGTTGCAATTGCTGCTGCTCTCCACCGAGGCGCCCTCCAGCCGCAGTGCTCTGGAAGCAGAGCTGCCCCAGCGGCTCGCCGCGATGGTGCTGGAGCAACTGCAGCAACGGGACGACCTCACCCCTGCAGATCTCTGCGTGCTGGTGAGTCGTCATCAACAGGCGGAAGATCTGCGCAGCGCCCTTGGGGTCTGCGGACTCCCCACCCGCCTGGTGACCCAGGGCGATGTGCTCGACAGTGAAGCTGCCCTGCTGTTGCAGTGGTTCCTGGATGCCCTGGCGGAACCGGGCGATGACGCTCGCTTGCGTCTGCTGGCCTGCTCGGGACTGATGACCATCGCGCCCGATGCCCTGGAGCCGGCCCTGTTGGATCAGCTGGCGCTGCAGTTGCGCGGTTTGGCTGAGGCGATGCCGCGGTTGGGCCTGCTCGGGGCGCTGGCTGATCTGCTCAAGGGTGAACAGATGGCGGGGCTGTCGGAACGGGGCCGGATGCTGGGGGATCTGCAGCAGGCGGCGCGGCTGGTGCAGGAGGCGATGCACCGCCAGGGGCTTGATGTGGCCACCGCGGCGGATTGGTTGCGGAGGGAGCGGTTGCACCCCAGCCAGCCGGTGCCTGAGGCTCGCCAGCCCCACAGCGATCAGGCCGACAGCGCCATCGCCGTGGTCACGGTCCACCGCAGCAAGGGTCTGGAATATCCGGTGGTGATCTGCCCCTACCTCTGGCAGTCCCCCCCAGCTGTGTCCGGTCCGCTTTGGCGTGACCCCCGCTCCGGAGAGTGCCTGGTGCGGGTGGATGTCCACTGGGGGGAGGGCTGGCAGGCGGCGCAACAGGCGCAGCGGGAGGCTGCGGCCGAGGCCGAGCGGCTGGCCTATGTGGCGGTGACCCGAGCCCAATCCCAGTTGGTTCTGATCTGGGCCAGGGCCAACGGCCAGGAGGATTCCCCCTTGCCCGCCTGGTTGTTCGGTGCTGAGGCCGCTGGGGATGCGATCGACAGCCTCACCGATGAGCGGCTGAGCCAAGCCCTGGCGGAGCGACAGGTTCCGATCAGCATCGATGGCCTGGTCGAGAGCCTGCCCAGCGGCAAGCGTTGGCGTTCTCCGCTGCGGGCCGAGCCGTTGGCGCTTGGTTCCATCCCCAAGCGGATTGACCGGAGCTGGGGCCGGGCCAGTTATTCGGCCTGGATTGCCTCATCCGACGACGTTCAGCTGCATGAACAGGGTCGTGATCGCGATCCCGGCGCTGAGGAATCGACGGTGGAATCGACGGCGGCGAGGGCAGAACCGGCATGGTCTGAGACGGGGCCGCTGGCGGCATTTCCACGCGGGGCCGGGGCCGGGGACTGCCTGCACCGGATCCTCGAACAGTTCCCCTTCTCTGCGGCGGAGGCCTCTGAGCCCCGCCAACGGCTCGAGCTGATCGCCGCCGAGTTGCGCCGGGCCGGGCTTGATCCCGATCTTCAGAACGATGTGTTGACGGGGTTGGAGCAGGTGTTGCAGACGCCCCTGGGGGGACCGCTGGGTGCGTTATCGCTGGATCGGCTGGGGCCGCACCAGCGCCTGCCTGAACTCAGTTTTGATCTGCCGGTGCAGCACGTGCGCACGGCCGATCTGGTGGCCGCCTTCGGTTGTGATGCCGAGGCCCGTTTTGGCCGCACCTACAGCCCGGCGCTGGCATCGCTCTCAATCAACAGCCGTGGGTTTCTCACCGGTTCCATCGATCTGGTCTTCCAGGATCCCCACCACCAACGCTGGTGGGTTCTCGACTGGAAGAGCAACTGGATCGGTGAACGGCGCACCGGTGCTGAGCCGGGGCTGTGCGGTCCGCATCACTACTCCCAGGAGGCGATGGAGGAGCAGATGTTGCACCACCACTACCCCCTGCAGGCCCACCTCTACCTGGTGGCTCTGCATCGCCATCTGCGTTGGCGGCTGCCGGATTACGACCCGGAGCAGCATCTGGGGGGCTACGTCTACTGCTTCCTGCGGGGGATGCCCGGAGCGGTGACTGCCTCTCTAGAAGATGCTGTTGGGCCGGGGCGCATCGTTGAACCCGTGCCTCTTAATCGCATCGCGGCCCTGGATCGAGCCCTGGGGGAGGTGCCGGCGTGACGGAGCTGCTGCCCCAGGGAACCAGCACCTGGCCCTCCAGCTTCACGGCCGGACTCCATGCCGCCCTGCGGCGACGGATCCCGCCCCGGGCTAATGGCCCCGCCCTGGAGGAGCTCAGTCGCGATCTGGTGCTGGCCCTGGAGCAGGGGGAGTTGACGGTGGCGCTGACGCCGGAGCGGCTGGCCGCTGCTCAAGCCAGTGGCTGGTTGGAGGGGGATGCCTCTCCCCTGCTGCTCCAGGGTGATCGGCTGGGCTGGCGCCGCTGGTTGCAGGCCATGGAGCAGGTTGTGGCCGAGCTGGTGGAGCGGGCCCAGGCTCCGCTTCCCAAACCCGTCGAGGCTGTCGATCCCGAGCTCTCGGATCGTCTCAACGCTGAACAGTGCGCCGCCGTGCGCGCCCTGGATCAGGCCTCGGTGGTGCTGCTTAGCGGTGGTCCGGGCACGGGCAAAACCAGCACGGTGGTGGAGATTCTGGCCCGGGCGGAAGCCCGCCATCCCGGCCTGCGCATCGGTTTGGCGGCCCCCACCGGCAAGGCGGCCCGGCGCCTGGGGGAGGCGGTGATGGCGCAGCGGGCTCCGTTGCCCTGCAGCACCCTCCACCGCTGGTTGGAGGCCGGAAGCCGTGGCTTCGACAGGCACCGCCAGCGTCCCCTGGAACTGGATCTGCTGGTGATCGACGAGATGTCGATGCTGGATCTGGCCTTGACCCAGGCCCTGCTGGAGGCGTTGCCCAGTGGGTGCCGGCTGCTGTTGGTGGGGGATCCAGCCCAGCTGCCGCCGGTGGGGAGTGGAGCGGTCTGGCATCGGCTTCAGCAGCCGGACGTGCGCGGCCGTTTCGGTGCCGGCGCCGTGCATCTGGAGCGCACCTACCGCAACCGCGGTGCCCTGGCCCAGGTGGCGCAACAGCTGCGCCAGGGGGATCTGCAGGCCTTTGCAGCGGATCTGGACGCCTTGCCTGAGCAGGCCAATCTTCAGGTGCATCCCTGGCCCCTGCGTCGTTTCCCTTCCTTGGTGCGCCAGCGCTGGATTCAGCGCCTCCAGCAGCTTCAGGCGCTGACGGTTGATCTCGACCGCTGCACCGAGCAGGAGCTGATGGCGGCGTCTCGGCCTTTGTTTGCGCTGCTCGAGCAGGACCTGTTGCTCTGTCCACGTCGCCGGGGGCCGTGGAGTCTTGATGATGTGCATCGCACGCTGCTGGGGGCCAATGCCGCCGGCAGAGTCGAGCGTTGGCCGATCGGCTTGCCGGTGATCTGCGGCAGCAATCAACCCGAACTGGGCTTGGCCAATGGTGACCTCGGGGTGGTGATCGGGGCAGGCTCTGAACGACGTCTGTTGTTCCAGGTGGTGGACCCGGGCGGCCGGCTCGAGGTGCGCCGTTTGCATCCAGCCCGTTTGCGGCGTCTGGAGCCGGCGGTTGCGCTCACCATCCATCGGGCACAGGGCAGTGAGGCGGATCGGGTGATCGTGCTCTGGCCAGATCCCCTGGAGGATGGCCCGGCTGCAGAACATCAACGCCGATTGCTGTACACAGCCATCACCCGTGCCCGTGCCAGCCTCGATCTGGTGACGCTGATCTGACGCGGGTGGACTGATGCGGGTTGAGCGTCCCTGGGGCTGGTACGAATCGCTGACCCAGGGGGACAACTATTTGGTCAAACGGCTGCTGGTTCGTGCCGGGCAGCAGTTATCCCTGCAGCGGCATCGTCATCGCAGCGAAAGTTGGACCGTGGTGTCCGGTTCAGGGGCTCTGCTCTGCGGAGAGACCTGGCACGCCGCCAGCGCGGGCGTCATGCTCTCGATCCCCTGCGGCGCTGTGCATCGCGCCCGTGCAGACGGTTCAGATCTGCTGATTCTGGAAGTTCAGCACGGTGATGATCTACGGGAAGACGACATCGAACGGCTGCAGGATGATTACGGCCGGGTGATAACTTGATGGCCAACCTTTGAAGCGTAGGCAACACAACCAGAACGCAACTCTTACGTTGCAAGGAGGTTGTGAGCCTGATTTCAGAGATCAATCAGGCGAAGCCACCTTTCATGACTGAACAGCAACAGCAGCGCGATGATTCCGCCTGCGCAGTGGATCTTTCTGCGTCAGACCTGCCGGAATCCAACACCAATGCTGAGGTGTTTACCACCACCATCACTTCGGCTGAACCGGAATCAGGTTTCGCCGGTTTTGGTTTCAGTGACGCCCTGCTCCGCACCCTGGCGGATAAGGGATACAGCGAACCTTCCCCCATTCAGAAGGCGGCCTTCCCCGAGCTGATGCTCGGCCGCGATCTGGTGGGTCAGGCCCAAACCGGCACCGGCAAAACAGCAGCCTTTGCCCTGCCGTTGCTCGAGCGTCTCGAGAGCGGCCAGAAAACACCCCAGGCCCTCGTGCTCGCCCCCACACGGGAGCTGGCGATGCAGGTGGCCGAATCGTTCAAGGCTTATTCCGCCGGCCATCCCCATCTGAAGGTGCTGGCGGTGTACGGCGGCACGGATTTCCGCTCCCAGATCAGTGCCCTCAGGCGCGGGGTTGATGTGGTGGTGGGCACTCCCGGCCGGGTGATGGACCACATGCGTCAGGGCACGCTCGACACCAGCGGTCTTCGCAGCCTGGTGCTCGATGAAGCGGACGAAATGCTTCGCATGGGCTTCATCGATGATGTGGAGTGGATTCTCGACCAGCTTCCTGAGCAGCGCCAGGTGGTGCTGTTCTCCGCGACGATGCCTCCTGAGATCCGTCGCCTGTCCAAGCGTTATCTCAAGGACCCGGCCGAGGTCACGATCCGCACCAAGGATCAGGAAGGCAAGCGGATCCGCCAGCGTTCGATCACGGTGCCGATGCCGCACAAGCTTGAGGCCCTGCAACGGGTTCTCGACGCCTGTGGTGGTGAGGGTGTGATCATCTTTGCCCGCACCAAGGCGATCACCCTGTCCGTGGCCGAAACCCTTGAGGCCGGTGGGCATCAGGTGGCGGTGCTCAATGGCGACGTTCCCCAGAACCAACGGGAACGCACCGTGGAGCGGCTGCGCAGTGGATCGGTCGACATCCTTGTGGCCACCGACGTTGCAGCACGGGGTCTCGATGTGGAGCGCATCGGCCTGGTGATCAACTACGACATGCCGTTCGATAGCGAGGCATATGTGCACCGCATCGGCCGGACGGGCCGGGCTGGACGTACCGGCGAAGCGGTTCTGTTCGTGACTCCACGGGAACGCCGTTTCATCCGCAACCTCGAGCGGGCCACGGGCCAACCGATCGAAGCGATGGAGGTGCCCGGCAACACGGCCATTAACCAGGGACGGCTGGACCGCTTGCGCAAGCGTTTGAGTGATGCGGCCCAATCGCAACGCCCTGACGCCGATGAAGCGGCCCTGCTCCAGGAATTGATGCAGCGGGTGGCCACGGAACTCGAACTCAGCCCCGAGCAGCTGGCCATGGCGGCACTTAACCTGGCCATCGGTCCCGATGCGCTGTTGCGTAAGGGCGACGACGAGTGGATTCAGAACACCCGTCGCAACGACCGCGACCGCGACCGCCATTCAGGGGATCGCCGTGAGCGGCGCGAGCGTCCGGCCCGGGCTCCTGAGGAGAACATGCAGCGCTACCGCGTTGAGGTGGGCCACCGCGATCGGGTCAAGCCGGGCAACCTGGTGGGTGCTATCGCCGGCGAGACCGGTCTGCAAGGCCGGATGATCGGCCGCATCCAGATTTTTGACAATCACAGCCTGGTGGATCTTCCTAAGGGCATGCCGGAAGATGTGTTCAACAGCCTTCAACGCCTGCGCGTGATGAACCGCGAACTGCAAATCAGCAAGGCCTCTTGATGCGTGTGCTGTTGGCCGTTGGTCTGATGTCGGCTCCCCTGGCTGCTTCAGCCTCGGACAACAGCCTGATCACCCAGTTCTGCAAAACGGCCGTTAAGGCCGAGCTTCATAGGGCTGGGACTGTTCCTCCGGAGGGAATGGTGGATGACACCTGCCGTTGTTTTCTCGCCGAGGTGCAGAACGGGGCGGGGATTCAGACGGCCCAGGCCACCTGCAAGGCCAAGGCTGCCGAGACCTACGGCCTCTGATCCCGGGGATCAAAAACCGTCAGAGATGGCTCACCTGAACGGTGGTCTCCGGCTGAAGCAGGGCTAATTTTTCCACCACCTGAATCAGCTCGATCTGCTCGCTCGGCGTGGCTTGCCGGATCAAGTTTTTGAGCAGCACAAGCTTGTCCAGCGGATCCAGTTCTCCGTCGGCGGTCCAAGCCAGGGCTTGGAAACAAAGGCTGTCGAATGTCATCTCTCTCCTGCGTCAGGGTCTTCTGACAATGGAGTGGATGGCTCGGTTGCGGGCGAGTCTTCGCAATTGCTTCTTTTTTTTGTGTTGATTCGTGCGAGTGCCCTGTAACGTCATCGGGTTCAAGCTTGACCACTGGCCCTTTCCGAGCTTTCGGAACCAGCTCAAGCGACTGAGCACGTTCAACGGTTCCACGGTCCATGACCATCTACATCGGCAATCTTTCGTTCCAGGCGGAGCAGGAGCACCTCTTCGATCTCTTCAGTGAGTACGGCGAGGTCAAGAACTGCAGCCTGCCCCTGGATCGTGAGACCGGCCGCAAACGCGGTTTCGCCTTCGTCGAAATGGTCAACGATGCCGATGAGCAGAAAGCCATCGACGATCTTCAGGACGTGGAGTGGATGGGCCGCATGATCCGCGTCAGCAAAGCCACCCCTCGGGAGCGCTCCGGCGGCCCCCGTGGTGGTGGTGGTGGTTACCGCGGCTGAGGCTCAGGCCTCGGCCTCCATCAGGTCCAATTCCATTTCACGCAAGCTCAGCCGACGCAGCACGCCATCGCTGCTGTTGGCTGAGCTTTCCTGATGCTCACGGGCGTCCTGGAACTGGGGCAAGACAGCCCGCAGTCCGCGGCGTTTCTGCCGCGCCAAGTAGCGGTGAAAGCGGTTGAACGACCTTGATCGGCTCATGGCACCTCCTTCAGTTGTGGTTCCGTTGTAGTGCGTCTTCAGGGGTGAAAACCGTGTTGGAACGAACCCTCAGGAAAGCTTCAGCAAATCGCTCCCCCTTGATGCGGTTGTTGCGCCATCTGGCGCCGCAGCGCCGCCTGGTGGTTGCAGCGGTGATCTGCTCCCTGCTCAACAAGCTGTTCGATCTTGCCCCGCCGATCTTGATCGGCCTGGCCGTGGATGTGGTGTTGCTCAAGGAGCAATCCGTGCTGGCGGGTTTCGGTCTGAGGACCGCCGGCCAGCAATTGTGGGGTCTGGCCCTGCTCACTTTTGTGATCTGGGCGGCGGAGTCGCTGTTCGAATACCTCTACGACGTGCTCTGGCGCAACCTGGCGCAAACCACCCAGCACAGCCTCAGGCTCGAGGCCTACGACCATCTGCAGAAGCTGCAGCTGGCCTTTTTCGAGCAGGACAGCACCGGTCGCCTGATGGCGGTGCTCAATGACGACATCAACCAGCTCGAACGGTTTCTTGATCGGGGTGCCAACCAGATCCTGCAGTTGATCACCACGGTGCTGGTGGTGGGCATCGGCATGGCGATGGTGGCGCCGGAGGTGGCCCTGTTCGCCTATCTGCCGATTCCGGTGATTCTCTGGGGGTCGCTGCATTTCCAGCGCCGGCTGGAGCCTCGTTATCGGGAGGTGCGGGCCCGGGCTGGCGACCTCGCCTCCAGGCTCGCCAACAACCTGGGGGGGATGCTCACGATCAAGAGCTTCACCGCTGAGGCTCTGGAGCTGGAGCGCCTGCGGGCGGAAAGCCTGGCCTACCGCCAGAGCAATGCCCGGGCGATTCGTCTCTCGGCGGCCTTCATTCCCTTGATTCGCTTCGCGATTCTGTTCGCCTTCCTGGCGATCCTGTTAATCGGTGGGTTCAAGGCCCTGGCCGGGGAACTGCCGGTGGCCACCTACAGCGTTCTGGTGTTCATCACCCAGCGGCTGCTCTGGCCGCTAACCGCCATTGGCCGCACCCTCGATGAGTACCAGCGCTCGATGGCCTCCACGCAACGGGTGCTCGATCTGATCGATACGCCGGTGTTGATCCAGGGAGGAACGGTGCCGGTGGATCCGCAGCGGCTGCGGGGTGAGATTCGCTTTGAAGCGGTGGATTTCGCTTATGCCGGCCGATCAACGCTGCTGAAGGGTTTCGATCTCACCGTGCCAGCGGGATCGACCCTGGGCATCGTCGGGGCGACGGGGTCTGGCAAGAGCACCGTGGTGAAGCTGTTGTTGCGGCTCTATGAGCGCAATGGCGGACGCATCTGTCTGGATGGGGTCCCCATCGACACCCTGCAACTGCAGGACCTGCGCCGCTGCATCGCCCTGGTGAGTCAGGACGTCTACCTCTTCCACGGCACAGTGGCCGAGAACATCGCCTACGGGGTCGCGGATCCCGACCCGGTGGCGATTGAGCAGGCCGCTCGCCTGGCGGAAGCCGCTGGATTCATCGACGCCTTGCCCCAGGGGTACGACACCCTGGTGGGGGAGCGGGGGCAGCGCCTATCGGGCGGGCAACGCCAGCGCATCGCCCTGGCCCGCGCCATCCTCAAGGACGCGCCGGTGCTGGTGCTCGATGAAGCCACCGCAGCAGTGGACAACGACACCGAAGCTGCGATTCAGCGCTCCCTGGCGCAGATCACCCAGCAGCGCACCACCGTGGTGATTGCCCACCGGCTCAGCACGGTTCGCCATGCCGACTGGATCGTGGTGATGGACCAGGGCCGGATTGCGGAGCAGGGCTGCCACGACAGCCTGGTGGCCCAGGGCGGGATCTACACCAACCTCTGGCAGGTGCAGGCCGGCGAAGGGGTTATCGCTTCCTGAAGCAGCTGTTGTTGCCGTGAGATCTGGCGACCATGCTGGGTCCGCAAGCCGGCGGTGCAGCCATGGCCATGCAGGCCTCGATCAGCCATGTCATGCATCACCCCCTCGGGGTGTTCTCACTGTTAGTGGCGATCAGTGCGGCGGTGCCGCCGCTGATCCGGCGGCTGGGTCTTCCCGACCTGGTGGGGTTGCTGGCGGCGGGCGTGGTGGTGGGTCCCCACGCTTTGAACTGGGTCGACAGCAGCAGCGAAACGGTGCGGCTCCTCTCCGATCTCGGGGCGGTGTACCTGCTGTTCACGATGGGTCTTGAGATTGACCTCGAGGAGTTCAACCGGGTCAAGCGCCGCTCGTTCATGTATGGCCTGCTGATTCTGTTGATCGGCGTGGGCACGGGCGTGTCGATCGGCCTGATGGCGGGCTTCGCCTCGGTGTCGTGCCTGTTGCTTGGTGCCTTGATGGCCACCCACACCCCCTTGGGCTATCCGATCGTGCGCAGTTACGGCGCCCAGAAGGATGAGTCGGTGGTGGTGAGCGTGGGCAGCACGATCTTCACCGACATCGTGGCTCTGCTGCTGCTGGCGGTGGGTCTGGGGCTGGGCCAGGGCAGCCTCAGCGGGCTGGGCCTGGGCCTGCTGCTGCTCAAGATCGGCGGCTTCGCTCTGGTGGTGGTGATTGGCATCCGCTGGCTTGGCCGGCGCCTGGTGCTGCGGGGCATCAGCGATGAAAACCGGATGGTGCTCGCAGTTCTGGTGGCCCTGTTCCTGGCGTCCCTGGGGGCTGAGCTGGCCGGCGTCGAGAAGATTGTCGGCGCCTTTCTGGCTGGTCTGGCGGTGAATTCCGTGCTGCCCGAGGGCCGGGTGAAGGAACAGGTGATTTTTGTGGGTGGCGTGCTGTTCATCCCGATCTTCTTCATCGATCTGGGATTGCTGCTGGATCTGGGCAGCCTTGGCGAAAGCCTGGGCAACTTTCAGTTCACTGCGCTGATGCTGGTGGGCGCCATCGGCGGCAAGGGCCTCGCGTCGTGGGTCAGCGGACGGCTGTTCGGTTATCGCCGCGCCCAGATCCTGATGATGTGGTCGCTGACGATGCCCAAGGTGGCGGCGACCCTGGCCACCGCCTTCATCGGCTATCAGGCGGGCCTGCTCAATCAGACCGTGCTGAACAGCGTGCTGGCGGTGATGGTGGTGACGGCCACCCTGGGGCCGATCCTCACCGAGCAGTCGGTGACCCGGCTCAAGGACCCCAGCCCCGATGCGCTGCCGGTCAGCTTCGGTGAGGAGGCGGCGGTGCTGGATGGGGTGAATGAAGTGGTGCAGCGTCCCCTGCGCATCGTGGTGCCGGTGGCCAACCCCAGCACCGAGAAGGGGTTGTTGAGCATGGCGGCCCGCCTGGTGCAGGGCTCATCGGGGGCTGAAGGGTTGCTGCTTCCCCTGGCAATGGTGAATCCCAGCCTCGAAGAGATGCGAGGTGGTTTGAACCGGGCCGTTGCGGCAGCGCGCGGACGCCTCAGCACAGCGGAGAGCATCGGTGCCCAGTTGGCGGTGCCCAGCCGCAGCCTGCTGCGGCTGGATGAAGACATCGCTGGTGGCATGAGCCGCACGGCCTTGGAACAGGCTGCGGATCTGTTGCTGATCGGTGCAGCCCGCAGCGATCAACTCCGGGCCTGGCTGATGGGCGACATCGTCGATGGGGTTTGTCGCACGGCCCACTGTCCGGTGGTGGTGGTGAACCTGGGCCGTGAGACCGATAGCGGCCTGGGCCGGATCCTCGTTCCGATCAAAGACCTCTCCGCCAGCGAGCAGTTCGAACTGGCGCTGCGGGTCATCAATTCAGCCCCGGAGGCTCAGCGCGTTCGGATCACCCTGCTGCATGTGCACGATCCCCGCTTCAGCGGGCAGGACCGTCATTGGATGGAACAGCAGTTGATCCGCTGGCGCCCGCCGGGCATCCCTGAGGAGCGGTTTCACATCGTGATCGTTCGGGGGCCTGGCATCGATGGAGCCATTCATCGCCTCAGCCGCGAACACGACCTGGTGATCCTGCGCACCCAGCGCAGGCGGGTGGCCGGTCTGCCGATTCCCGGCAGTGATCGCACCAGCAAATTGATCCGCCAGCTCCCCTGCGCCTCGATGGTGATCAGCGATCCCTTGGTTTAACGGAGGGCTGCGCCCCCCTACCGGAGACGGGACGAGCGCGCCAAAATGCTGGATAGCGTGTGTTCCATGCCACAAGCCCCCCCTGCTAAGGCGTCCTCCGAGGCCATGAACTGGCCGGTGGTTGCTGCTGTGGTGGCGGGTCTCAGCGGTGGTTTGATCCTCTCGGTTCCCCTGAGCCGGTTGATCACGGCGCCATCCAGCACGGCAGATGAACCCTTCGCGTTGCCTCAACCTGCGCCGCTGGCCAACCCTTTTGCAGGTTGGACTGGCTTCGGGGCCAGGGAGGTGGTGGTGCTGGGCCGGGACCGCTCCGGCAGCAACACCGATGTGATCTTCACGGTGCGGGTGGATGGCACCACCACCTCGATCACCCAGATCCCCCGCGACAGCTACATCGATGCCGAGGGCTTCGGTGGCATCAAGCTCAATGCCTTGATGGCCTACGGCGGAGTGGAGGCGGTGGAGCGGGAGTTATCGCGCCTGATGAACCGCCCGATCCGCCACCACATCGTGGTGCGCCTGGATGCGCTCGAAACACTGGCCAACCTGGTGGGAGGCATCGAAGTGGACGTTCCCAAGCGCCTGTATTACGTCGATCGCAGCCAGAACCTGGTGATTGATCTGCAGCCAGGCCCCCAGCTGTTGAAGGGCAAGGACCTGGAGGGTTTTCTGCGTTGGCGCAATGACGGCCGCGGCGATTTCGGCCGGCTGGAACGGCAGCAGCTGGCGCTGAAGGGGCTGTTTGAGCAGATGAAGCAACCGCAGAATCTCATCCGCCTGCCGGCCTTGATCACTGCGGCGGGGCATGCGTTGGAGACGGATCTGGGGCCGATGGAACTGGGCGGGTTGGTCACCGCCATGGGCACCACCGAACTGAAGGCCTCCAGCCTGAGGGCGGTTCCGTTCGATGCCGACGGCATCAGCTATCTGGATACGGAGTGGCCGGCGCACTCGAGCACTGGCGCCGATTCCGGTGACCCCAAGGGCCGGCGTTTTCGCTTCCTGTTCTGATCAAATCAGCAGGGTCAGTGAGCGCACCACCCGACCGCAGAGGTCACCCACCTTGCCCCAGCGGTCTTCATTGACGCTTGTGGCCAGGGTGTAGAGCCGGCCTCGGTCCACCACGACGGTCGCCAACTCATGGCGGTCGCGGTCTTCCAAGTGCACGGCGTATTCAAGGTCGTAGAACGTGTGGCCATTCACTTCACGCTCCTGCGCTTCCACCAGCTCGGCGGTGCGGCCGCTGCCGGCGGTGGCGATCACTTCACGGCGCAGGCGCTCGCCAACGGCAACGGCGCTGCCCAGTTCACTCAGCTCGTTGTCTTCGTTCACCTTGTTGATCATCAGGCTCACGGTTTCATCGCTGTGGATGAGGTCGTGAAACACCACCCGGGGTCCGTTGCTCACCTGCACCTCGGTCCAGCCGGTGGGATAGAGGAAGGCGAAACGGCCATCCGGGCTCTGGTACGACTGCAGCCCTGCCGTTGGTCCCGCCGCGCTGGCCCCCAGCACCAGAGCCAGAACGCCGCAAACGATCACGCGACTCAGAGACTGGAGGAGCTGCATCAGCGGGGCGATCAATCCACGGGCCATTCTGGCGTTGTGGCCTGATGGTCGTGGCCCCTGTTGCGGCAGATGATCTCCGCAACTCCTACATTTCCCGCATCGGCGGCAGACCCCTGAGCGGCTTCACCAAACCGTTGGCTCGGCTGATTGATCAGTTCGAGCGTCTGCCCGGCATCGGCCCGCGCACGGCCCAGCGGCTCGCGTTGCATCTGCTGAACCAACCGCAGGAGCAGATTCATCAGTTCGCTGACGCTTTGCTGGCGGCCCGCACCCAGGTGGGCCAGTGCCAGACCTGTTTCCACCTCTCCGCCGATCCCGAATGTGAGATCTGCCGCAACCCCGAGCGCCGCAATGGCGTGATCTGTGTGGTGGCGGATTCCCGCGATCTGTTGGCGCTGGAGCGCACCCGCGAATTCCAGGGGCGTTACCACGTGATCGGTGGTCTGATCTCACCCATGGATGGCATTGGTCCGGAGCTGCTGCACGTCACCGAATTGGTGCAGCGCATCACCAATGAGGAGATCAGTGAGGTGATTCTGGCCCTCACCCCCAGCGTGGAAGGGGACACCACCAGCTTGTATCTGGGGCGGTTGCTCAAGCCCTTCTGCTCAGTGAGCCGAATCGCCTACGGCCTGCCGATGGGCAGTGAACTGGAATACGCCGATGAGGTCACCCTGAGCAGGGCTCTTGAAGGGCGCCGGCCGGTATGAGCAAGTACAGCGCCATCCCCCCTGCTGAGCGACTGCCGGACTGGCTGCGGCGGCCGATCGGCAACGCCTCGGAGTTGGAGCGGGTGCAGGGGCTGGTGAAGCAGAACCGGCTCCACACCATCTGTGAGGAGGGGCGCTGCCCCAACCGCGGCGAGTGCTACGCCGCCGGAACGGCGACGTTTCTCTTGGGTGGCTCGATCTGCACCCGCAGCTGTGCCTTCTGCCAGGTGGACAAGGGCCAGGCCCCGATGCCGGTGGATGCCGCCGAAGCCGAGCGGGTGGCCGATGCCGTTGAGGCGATGCAGCTCCGTTATGTGGTGCTCACGGCGGTGGCCCGCGATGATCTCGCCGATCACGGCGCCAGCCTGTTCACCAGCACCATGGCGGCGATCCGAGCCCGCAATCCGCTGATCGCCCTTGAAGTGCTCACCCCCGATTTCTGGGGGGGCGTGTCGGATCACGATCAGGCGTTGGTGGCTCAACGGGAGCGATTGGCCACGGTGCTGGCGGCCCAGCCGGTGTGCTTCAACCACAACCTGGAAACGGTGCAGCGGCTACAGGGGGAGGTGCGCCGCGGTGCCACCTATGAACGATCCCTGGGTTTATTGGCGGCCGCCCGTGAGCTGGCACCGGACATCCCCACCAAGAGTGGCCTGATGCTCGGCTTGGGGGAAAGCCGCGAGGAGGTGATCTCCACCCTCAAGGATCTCCGCAGCGTGGATTGCCAACGGATCACCCTGGGGCAGTACCTGCGACCCTCGCTGGTGCACATTCCGGTGGCCCGCTATTGGACGCCCCAGGAGTTCGATGAGCTGGGGGATGTGGCCCGAGAGCTGGGCTTTGCCCA
>CAJXPL010000033.1 GCA_913057985.1 uncultured Synechococcus sp. | reverse complement strand
GAAAGCCCCCTCCTCGGAGGGGGCTTTTTGTTGCTGTGTTGGCTGTGAAGGTTGGGCGGCGCATCAGGCCCCTTCAGGGCACCAGCCGATCTGCTTCTCCAGCCGTTGCATCCATTGATGGCAGCGGTGTGTGAGGTGTGCCCCCTGGGGGATGCGCTGTTGGTGGTGTGCGCAGGCTGGCTGGGTGACCCCCGCCTCAGCAAGGGTGTGCTTAAAGTGCTGGCAGGTAAGGCACACCATGAGGGATCGGCTGGGTCGGAGCTGCCCTGATCCCATCGGTGGCCAGGCGCTTGGCGGCGGAGCGTTGACGATGCCCATACGCGTCTTATTGGTAAATACGTACTACTCGCGCTCGTGTTGGCTGTCAACGTGGTGTTGGGGAGAATGGAGCCATGAGTGAGCCTCGCCCAACCCTTCAGTTCGATCTGGATCTTGAAGCTGTTCGCCTGCTCCATCGCTCGGTGAGCTTTCACCTTGAGAAATGGCCCGGGGGGCCAGATCCCCGAGAGCAGGAGGCCCTGCAGTCGATGAAGACCTTGCTCACGGCAGCGTTGCTTGAGTTCAGCCTCGATCAGGACGGTCAGCGCTGAAACGTGCGCCCATCACTCCTGAGCGGTGCAGCAGCGACAGCGATGCGTTGGCAGGTCTACAACGCATTGAGTCGGTTCAGGCCTGCCTGGACTGCATCCCCACCTGTTGCATCGACGATGGGAAAGAGCAGGGCTGCAGAAGCCTGTGTCTCCTGCGTTGTTCTCCTAAGCCGTTGTCCCCGTGGGTTGGTTGATCGCCGTTGCCATCGTCGTGCTGCTGTCCTGGCTGGGATGGCGTTGGAATCAGCTGGAGTGTGCTGAAAGCCGCTCCGTCAGCGGCCGCTTGGTGAAGCGGATGCGTCGTCACTCGCGGCGACGCAAACACCATCACTAGGCCTTCAATCAGGCGATGGGCATGCGACAACCCAGCTGAATCGTGCCTTCGTCGATCAACCGGCCCAGCCGTTGAGCGGCAGCCTCCTCAGTTCGTGTGAATTGATCTTGGCGGGCGGTCACCCACGCCATCTCACCGTTGGTGATCACGCCGGTGGACATGGCTTCGAGAAAGAGTTCGCCGAGCGTCATGACACGGATGTGGTTGGAATCACGTTGATGGGACTCCACCGGGGCTGCATGACCTGCTCACCTTTCTTCATGGCGAGGACCAAGGATGGTCTGGAGGGCCCTGTGGATCTGAGTGTCCAGGTGTGAGCCGGCGGGATTGAGGCGTATCAGTTCTGTGAATCCTTCGCTGAGTTCGGGTCTGTCAGGGGGACTGCTCAGCCTGAAGTGCATCGCATGAATCACGGTCTCTGGAACGGACCGTTGGCGGGAGCGGTTCCAGACCAGGCACTGATTCAACGGTGTCTGCAACCACCAGCCGGTCCATTGAGCGTGTTGGCCCCCCATGCTTCGGTGCATCAGCCGTTGGCGCCAGTCGCGTTGCGCGTGGGTTGCATCCACAAGCACGTTGTCGCCATCAGCAATGGCGCGGTCGATGGCCCCATGGAGATGGGGCTCCAATTCAGACCAAGGGCCCTGAATATTTGCGTCCCCCCACAGCTGCTCCCTCAGAGCGTCAGTGGCGATCAGCTGTGCATGGAGAAGAGGAGCGAGGATCGCCGCGAGGGTGGACTTTCCGCTGCCCGGGGGGCCGATCAACAGATGGGCCTGGGGCCGGGGTTCAGGCAACGAAGCGTTTGTAGAGCCATCGCACCAGTCCACCAATCACGGGCACCGGAGCGAAGGTGGGGCCGACAAAATCGAAGTAATCGCGGTGGTCCCCGATCTTTCCGTCTGGATTGAAGCTGAGTCGGGTCGCTCCCGGGTAGATGAATTCAATTCCTTTGATCTTGAGGCCCATGCGCCATTCAACAAAGGCTGTTTCACCGTTCACCACCACCGACTCCGTTTCCAGGAAAACGTCATCACAGCGTTTCATCAGACCGTCCTGGGCAAGGATGTAGGCGTCGATCCCCTGCCGTTCCTGGGTTGGATCGGTGAAATGCACGTCGTCGGCGTAGACGGCCTTCCATTGCGCAGCGGTGGGGCCGGGAGTGCCGTACGGCTTGGTGAACAGGGCACGGATCTGTTCGGCGTCCAGCGGGGGGTGAAGCATGGGAATGGTTAT
This sequence comes from uncultured Synechococcus sp., assembly GCA_913057985.1. Lineage (GTDB taxonomy): Bacteria > Cyanobacteriota > Cyanobacteriia > PCC-6307 > Cyanobiaceae > Parasynechococcus. The sequence goes on along the minus strand of CAJXPL010000033.1, from coordinate 23,870 downwards.
CAGAAGTCGGCGCCCACCTGAGCGGTGATGGTGTTGTTCAACTCGGGTGTGTTGATGCTTTGGTAAATCGATTGCACCCGCAATGTTGTGAACAACTTGCTGTTCTCTGCTGGGTAATAGCGCACCTCAGCGGTCAGGGTGTTGGACGGTTGAACCTCAGTCGCCCAGACCGTTGTGAACTGGTTTTGAAGTCCGAACTGGAGCGAAGGCCAGGGTTTCCAGCTGAGATCGGCCGACAGCGTTGCGCCGCCGTAGCTGTTGCCGCAAACCGCGTCGCTGCCACAGCTGATGCCTCCCCCACTCCATTGCAGTGAGGGACCGATGGAAATGGTGAGTGCAGTCTTTTCTGATTTCAACAATGGGAAGGCCACACCGATGTTCCCCAGAACGGTGTTCACCCCGGAATCATTGGTGCCGTTGTATTGGTAGTTGCTCAGAGCAAACAAATCGAGGTTGGCTGCGATCGGTTTGTCGTAGCGGAGTTCTGCAGATCCTTTCTCTGTATCGATCGAGATTGGCTCGCCAGAATCCTTCGATTTGCTGGCGTTGAAACTGCCGCTCAACGACAGCTTCTGTTGTTCGTCTTCGTAGCGGGTTTTTCCGCTGAAGCTGATCGAGAGCGAGTTGTCTCCATCCTTTTCATTGCCGATCACACCGGCGGAGACCGAGCTGGCCCAAAGGCGCTTGGTCGCGGCTGGCTTGAGTTGGTCTGCAGTGAGTTCCAGCCGTCCCAGCTGGGGATGGTTCAGCACCGTGGTCCCGTTGTCTGGATTTCGCTCAATCAACTCCCCGTGCAGGCTGTCGCCGTTGCGCAGGGTCAAGGTGACCTTCTCGGCCCAGCTCAGGTCGGGAGCCAGGCAGAGGAACAGAAGTCCAGCCGTGGCGATGGAACGATGCATGGCGTCAGCTGAAAAACCCCTTGGATTGAAGCCACAGGCCAATGGCAACCAGGGGTCCGAAGCCGGCGATCAACACGGTGATCTTGAGGCGCAGCGGTGATACCTGAGGTTTGGTCTCTCGAAGAGCCATGGCAAGGCACAAAGGCAAGTGAACCTAAACGCTGTACGGCGTTGGTGCCCGTTCAGAGCTCGTACTCCTCTTCAAACTGCTGAATCAGACCCTTGTAGAGCGCCAGCAGGCCCTCGGTTTCTTCGCAGAAACCGTCTGTTGTGTACTTCGCGATCAGATTCACCACGGCGCTGCGGATCTGCGTGAAGGCGCCGAGGTACTCACCCTGGATGTCTTCATCGCGGATGTCGTTGATCAGCGCTCCCACCAGCTCAATCTTGCGCTTGGCAGCGGCCATCTCCGCTTCCATCTCTTTGTTGAGCTTGCGGCGTTTCTTCGGCATCCCCTCAACCGGTTCAGTCAGCGACATTACGGGAGCCGCAGGCCTTCCTCGTTCGAGCGGCTTCCCTTACCGTCGGGTTCGCTCAACCCATGGCCTTGTGAATCGGACCTTCCGCGGTGTTGCCTACGTGTCCGTCTGGGTGGTGATCTGGGGAACGGTGGCGTCCTTGATGGACTGGATGCTGCTGACGGGTGAGGTTTACGAAACGGCCAGCTCTGGTCAGGCGGTGACGTTCATCGCCTACGGGGCCGCAACAGTGGTGTTGGCCACGCGGTTTTCGGGGCGTTTCCTTGCAGATGCCGATTCAGAGGCTGCGGATCAGGAGTGATCCGCCCATCAGCAGCGCCAAGATCTCGAACGCTTGTTTGACCAGGCGGCTTCCTTTCACCAGGGAATAGTGGGCCCCCAGGAAGCCTCCGATCAGTGAACCCAGCACCAGCGGTGGAAGCCAGTCCCAACGGATTTCGCCGCTCAAACCCAGCACCAGCGCCCCGGTACCATTCCACCCCAGGCCCACCAGCACCAGGGTGTGAGCAACGGCTCTGGCATAGCTCAGCCCGAACCAGCGCACCAGCCAGAGGGTGACGAATAATCCCGTTCCTGAGGTGAGTGAGCCGTTGAGGATGCCGATGATGAACAGCCCGCAGCTGCCAAGTCCGACGGTGCGGGCTGTCAGCGGTCGGGGCTGGTCTGTCGTTCCCAGATCAGGTTTCCGGGCCGAGTACAACCCCAGCCCCAGGGTCAGCAGCCCAAGGCTGGCGGTGACCACTTGATCGGGCAGCGCAAGAACCATGCTGGCCCCCACGTACACCCCTGGAAGACCGGCGGCCAACACCAGCGCGGAGCGTTTGAGATCAAGGCTGCTGGCACGCCAATGACGCCCACTCGCTCCCAGCCCCAGCGCAACACTGGCCACCTTGTGGGTGGCCAATGCCATGGAGAAAGGAAGGCCCAGAAGGATGAGGGCGGGCAGTTGCACCAGTCCTGCTCCCCCTCCCGCCAGAGCCGAGAGGGCATTGGCGCCAATGGCGATGCCCAGCAGGGCGATTTGCATCAGCAGTTCGGACACACTCAATCTCGTGTCAGGAAGGCGATGGGAACTGAAAAGGTGACGATGCGGTGGGGATCCCCCGGGAGAATGGCGACGCAGGCCACTTCACGATCAGCGTGAGCCTCGCGGGACTGCATGACAAAGGCTGTGGCGTCTTCGATGCTCCACATCGGGGCATCACCACAACGGCGTTCATCCCTGTAGGCCTGCCAGACCTCGCAGAACGCCTCCCCATCCTCACCATGTTTCATTTCCGTCAGCGCCTGTTCCAGGCCCACGTGTTCGAACCGTTCGAACAGGCGCACCATCAACGGGTGGGCAATGGTGGATGAGGCCTTCAGGGTTGAGTTGATCGTGCCGATGGCACTCACCATCAGCTTCGGTTTGGAGCGTCGTGCATCGATCACTCCCACAGGCAGATTGAGATCCCAGCTTGGATGTCCGCTGACGGCACAGGCCAGATCGAACAGCCCCAAGCTGCATTGCTTGATCAGGCTCTGAATGGTCTCTCGATCCATAGCTCAGTTCCGCGTGGCCCGATTCACCGTTTGCGTTCCAGTGTTGCCAGGATGGACGCCGGTTGATGCCGATGTGGATGTCCCTGGTTCAGATCTACCTTGATGCCGTCACCCACCAGGTGATCACCAGTGAAGAGCTTGCCTATGTGGCCGGCCATCAGGAGCAATTTGATCGAACCGAACAGAAACTCACTGCACGGCTTGAACAGTTGATTGGCGCAGGGAATATCAGTGTTGGAACGCGTTGATTATCCGAACAAAAAGCGTTGAAGCCGTTTCAGGAATTGCCGCAGGGGCTTTTTGTCACGGCTAAAAATCTGCCGTTCAACTGACAGCATCGCGCGACTCACCCGATCTGCGCTTCTGATAGGCGGGAAAGGCTGTCCAGTCAACCTTCACGGCAGTGCAACCACCCCCGACCAACTCTGCAGAACGTCAGGTGCGCCTTGGGTCAGGGCGGCAACAGCAGTGGCTGAGCCAATTCCGAGTCCCACCACAACGCCTACGGCGAAGACAAGCAGCCCCGTCAGAACGCTGCGTTCGGAAAATTGCATCCACTCAACATCAGCCAACCCGACTTTCCTGCGGCCATCGTCCAATGGCCACTGTGGTGTCACAGGACGTGATGGGGCCCGGAGCAGATCTGTTGTGTGGTTTCGGCCACAAAGGTAGATCTACCGACTGATCGATCGGGGTGGTCTTCGCTAACAACCGAATGTCAGCCAGATGACAGTTTCAGTCATGAAAACGATTGACGAGCACATTCAGAAGGACCAGGAGGAGTTCCTTAAGGCCCTGTCTGAGCACAACGAAGGCAAGGTGCGTCATCTCACGGAGGAGCTGCAGTGGCTGTTGGATCACAAGAAGGAATTTCCTGATGATCCCCATGACCCCTCACCCCTTGAGCTGTTCTGCGAGCAGAACCCCGATGAGCCCGAGTGCCTGGTCTACGACGACTGAGTAGAAGTACCCATTCCTTGCTCCGCCCTGGCGCGAAGCCGCATTACTACACGCGACTTATTTAAGTTGTGTGTAGTCGATCTGTTCTGTGGTGATTCGCGCCATTCTGACCCGCCCCATTGCTGGCGATCTCGGTCTGCTCCTGCTTCGGGTGTTCACCGGCGCGCTGCTGATTCACCACGGTTACGAAAAGCTCGCCAATATCGAAAATTTTGCAGATGCATTCGTTCGCCCTCTGCATCTGCCCTTCCCGATCCTTCTCTCCTACGTCGCAGCGTTCTCGGAGGTGATCGGCAGCTGGCTGTTGATCACTGGGTTGCTGACGCGGATGGGAGCCTTGGCAGTCGCAGGGACCATCTCCGTCGCCATCTATCACGCCATCGTCACAGCGGGCTTCAACATCTATCTGTTGGAGCTTCTTGGCCTTTATTTCGCGGCTGCCGTGACCGTTCTCGCCTGTGGCCCAGGCGTCTTTTCCATTGACGAGCTCATCGCCCGCCGCCTTGAGCCCGACATGCAGTTTTCCGCTGCGGAAGACACGGATTTCGCCGCTGGCGAAGCCGCTGTTCTGGAAGAAGGCGTGGCCAGCAGCTGAACACCAGCGTGAGCTGAACACCAGCGTGATCAGATTTAAAAGTCCCGCCATCGCGGGGCTTTTTTCATGGCTGGCGACGGTATGGGCGAAAGGCACGTCAGAATCATCGAAGTTGGATCAACGCGATGAAAGAGGTCAGCCTGCTCGAGATGATTGGCCGTTCTCTGGCAAAGGTTGCAGCAGGGGCTGGTGTTGCAGCAGTGCTGATTTGGCTCACCTACGTGATGCTTGATGTTGGTCATATGCAGTCGGGCTTCACCCTGCCCCAATCCAGTTACTGAACTCAGATGCAGTGGAATGATCTTGAATCTCCGGTTCTGATCATTGCTTCGCTGTTGATTGTTCTGCAGGTTTGTTGGATTGGAGCTGTGCTTCGGCGCAACCAACGCAGGTGCCTGGGGGAACCCCTCAGTGCCACAGCATTTCAACGCGAACTCCAGCGGATTTTCTCAAGAGCGAACGGACTGTCCTGAGCCATGAAGCAACTTCCAGGTCAACAGAGCAGAAGCCTGCCGCGATGGCTGAAGACGGTCCTGGCAGGTGCAACCACCGTGATTGCCACCATTTGGCTGGTGTCGTTGCTCCCCTTTCTGCTTCTCGCAGCCTTGGTGCTTTCAATCGCGCTCATCCCAATCACCCGTCGGCTGAGACAGGAGATGGAAGAGGCTGGATTCAGTGTTGATCAATCCAGGTCGAATGTTCAGCGCCCTGATCTCAACATCACACCCTGGCACCGACAGATTCGCAATCTCTGGAGAGACTTCAGCTCTTGAACAGGTCGTTCGCCATTGAGCGATAACGACCAAGAGAACTGCCTGCACGACGAGACTTTGTGGGCACACTTTGTCCCGGCAACAGGTTCAACGGAGCGAAATTCACCAACGTCAGCTCTGGGCGCTGCTGCTGTTCGGCTGCCAGCAATTCGGCAATGGCTTCTGCTGTGGTTTGTGCGGGAGCTGCGCTCTCCGAAACAGCTTCGGTGGTCTCCAACGGCTCGGTCTTAAGAGATGTTTTGGCCTTGGAGGTGCCGAGGGGCCACAGAAAAACCAGACTCAGCAAAAGAGCGACGGCGGCCGTGAGGGTGCCGGTGAGTCCAAAGGCCAAACCCTGAAAATTCCACAGCAACCCGGAACCCGCCATGCCGAAGGTGCCGAAGATTGCCAGCATCAGGCCGAGGAAGGATGCCTGTGGTGCCTTGAATTTGAGCGGCTGGCTTGCTTCAGGGACTTCAACGGGTGAAAGTCGTGGTTCAGGCCGAAGCAGAACAAAGCTGATTCCCAGCAGAACGAATGCCGTAACCGTGCTGCCAAGCCCCAGAGTGCGGCCCTGGAAATTCCAAAGCAAACCACCGCCGGCAAGACCTGAAACTCCGAGGGTTGCCAATGCAAGTCCGCTTAAGAAAGGAAGACGATTGCGCATGGCTCAGTTGCTCCGGTTTTGCATGGCGGCGTAAGCAACGGCTCCGCCAGTGATCACAGTGAGGAGGCCTGTGGTGAGTAAGAAGCTCACCAACATGGCGAATCCAAGAACAGATCCCAGGAGGGACATCTTGATTCGCAGCAATTTCGACTTCATCAACAACACCAACAGCAAGACCACGGTGGTCTTCAAGCCAGCGATTTTTGCCGCACTGATCGGGCAAAAAGGATTGATCAACACCATTGGCTGGTCTTGGTCTTCTTAAGCACTTGTGAAGTCTGGCGAAAACCAGAGCGCACCGTGAAAAGAGAACCGTGAAGAGCGCGACGGATGGGCACAAAAAAACGGGCCCGAGGGCCCGTTTGCAGCTGACGTGTGTGCGAGCTCAGCGACGACGGTTGCGTGAACGCTGCTTCAGCTTGCGCTTGTATTTCTCAACGGGGGTCTCGTGGTGACGGATCCGACGCAGATCTGAAAAGATGCCGGCTTTGGCGACGGAGCGCTTGAAGCGACGCAACGCGGATTCAATACCTTCGTTTTCGCCGACTGTGACCTGACTCATCCGTTCCCCGAAAGAGAGCAATAAACAACAACTTTACCAGCCGCCCTCTACCCCATCCCCCACCCCCTGCCCGGGGTGGGATGGGTCTCTTGCATGACGCTTGTTGAAGAGATCGTGGCGCGTCCCGGCTTCTGCTTTGGGATAGGTCCATCACTCCGGCAGGCCCCTGTCTTGACCCTCACGCACTGCCCCCTGTGCATTGGTCTGGCTGTTCTTTCGGCCGTTCGATTCATGGCCCACTGCGTGATGGCCGTTCAGCTCGAACGCAGCACGGCAGGGCAGTCAACCCATCCCGCCATGCTTCTGGGCACTCTGTTTGAGCTCTGAAGCAGTTTCGACTCAGGGATCCCTGGGATCAACCAGCTGCAGATAAGCCGTGTCGGCGTTCTGCAGGGCTTCATCATCGTGATGAGCGTCAACGCTGTAGATGAGGTGAAGCAGGCGGCCGCGGTCCATGCCACGGTCGGCCACATCTTTCCAGAGGCGTGAGCTGAGCTCCGCATCACGCCATTTGAGCTGGGCATCGACCAGTGCCCGCGTCATCGCGATGTAGCTCTGCCGGTCGTTGCGCAGCCGGTCTTCGGAGAAGCTGTGTTGAGTTGCCGGCTTGAGCAGATTGCGAATCGTCTGTGAGGCCGCCTTCAGCACCTTTGGCATCGTCGTTGTCCGACTCAGTTCAGTCTGATTCGGTCGTCTGGGCTGACAACGGAGTGAAATGCCTATGCCTGGAGCACAAATGAGTATTTGAACTCACCCTAGCGGGACGGTAGTGCTGATGACTTTTTGTAGAGTCAAACCCGTTAGGTTCAGTTAGCTGTTCTTAAGCCCGTGGAAATACTTGTGATGGCGGCCGTATTTGTGCCCTTTTCTGCCCTCGTGATGAATGCATTTTCCGGTGATTCGGAAGACGATTTCGATTTCCTCTGAATGGAAGCCAAGCTCCTGGCGATGTTGGCCTTTGGTGCCGCAGTTATGACCCTTTGGGCTTGGTTGATTGCGAATCTGCCGCGGATGGGGTCTGACCGGAGCAAGCCTGACAACCGCCGTTGATGCGGTATGGCGCTAGATGTCCACGAAGACAGGTTGTGCCACGGAAAAAAAGTTTCTGTCCCAGTTCGCGCGCGTGGGCATCAGTGAGCGGCAGGGAAAGCCAGCGATCAGGCACTTGACCCTTCAGCTGTGATCTGGCTTCCAGCGCTGCTTGGCGGCGTTGTTTTTCTTCCCGATCGTTTTTGCGATACACCCCTTCAATCTGTAACTCGCGGGCACAGGTTTCACAGGCATTCACGGTGGGCTTGCGGCGGGCCGTGTTCAGAGACAACTTGTCGCTGGGAACTTCCCGTTCAGCCCCGCAGCTGCAGCGGCACCACCAGAAGGCGTTTCCTGCTTTGGTTCGCCGTTCGGATGCGCGCACCACGGTGAGCTTCCCGTAAACCTCGCCGATGCGGTTGCGTGGACTGGATGGCATCGCTCAGGCCGATTTCTGGTCAGGAGCGTTGTTCAAGTCAGCAAACTTGGCCGCCATCGTTGGATTGCGTCGGGTCAACTTTTTGACGGTTACATCCTGTGCCTTGTCATTGGCGAGCCGCAGGTTTCGATCGGCACCCATCAGTGCGTCCTTGGTTTTTTGGAGGTGATCGATCGACTTATCGATTTCATCGATTGCCGTTTGGAAACGTCTGGAGGCGAGGTCGTAGTTGCGTGAAAAGGCCGTTTTGAAGGTTTCCAGGTCGTTCTCGAAATTGGTGACATCGATGTTCTGGGCTTTTACAAGAGCCAGCTCAGCCTTGTATTCCAGAGACTTCATGGCTGCATTGCGGAGCAATGTGATGAATGGAATGAAGAATTGTGGGCGAATGATATAAGTTTTAGGGAAGCGATGAGACACATCAACAATTCCTGAATTGTAAAGCTCATTCTCAGGCTCCAGCAGGGAGACGAGCACTGCATACTCGCAATTTTTTTCGTTCCTGTCTTTGTTCAGCTCTTTGAGGAAGTCTTCATTTTTCTTCTTGGTGGCCGTTGTATCGGCCTCGTTTTTCATCTCAAACATGATCGAGATGATTTCGTTGTTGTGGTCGTCCTGGTCGCGGAAGATGTAGTCCCCCTTGCTTCCACTGCGCGCGTCGTTGTCTTTTTCGAAATAGGCCTTTGGAAAAGCGGCTGCACGAATCCTGTTGAATTCGGTTTCGCAGTGTTGTTCGAGGGTTTCCCCCACCATCTTGGTGGAGAGCCGCGCCTTCATGTCACGCAAGCGTTCAATGGCCTGATCCCGATCTCTGAGCTGGGCTTCGTAGCGATCCTTCAGTGATTGAGATTCCAGTTGATGCTTAAGTTCTGCTTCCTTCAAGCCGCTTTGAAGTGCATCCCGTTGTTTCTCCACGGAACTCACCGCTTCATTCACGTCCAGCTGGCGTTGCATGGCCCCGGCCTGGAGCTGCGCTTGCAAATCTCTCACCTCATTGTCTTTTTGCAGCGTCATCGCCTGCATTTCTTTGGCGAATTTGGTTTCAGCCAGGCGTAGTTCTGTGGCCTGCTGCTCACGCATTTGCTGGAGTTCAGCGGCAATGCGATCCCGCTGTTTCTCCGCTTTGTTCACGGCATCTTTAATCGCCAGTTCCTGATGCATTGCACTTTGTTTGAGTTGGGCCTCAAGCGTTTGCATCTCCCTGTCTTTTTTGGCAATGGCCAACTCGATGGCATTGCGTTTGTCCTGTTCGGCGAGGGCAAGTCGCTTGTTCAGTTGCTGCTCGAAATCTCGATCCCTCACCTGTTTGAGGATGTCGGCATACCCGGCTTCATCCACCTTGAAGGCTGTGTTGCAGTGAGGGCAGATGATGTCGTGCATGTCTGACGATTTGTGTTGAACGTACGCGCTACGTGCTGGGATTTTATCGGGCTCTGGCTAACACGAGATCAGATCACGGTTCATGCCATGCCCGATTGGATCGATCCACGCTCACTGCTCGACACAGTGATCATCGTCAGCATCGTGGCCCTGGGTGCCATCGGATTTGTCGTTGGCATGAAGCAGATGATCATTGATCTGAGCAACATGCGTCGCGCCAAGGTTTAAGCCGCCTTCAGCTCTCCAGTTCTGATCGCAACGCCGCCAATCGTGCGGCGTTCACACCAAGATCCGAGTCGCCGAGGCGCGACTCGGACCGTGCCTGGATCCGGTTGTTGTCGCGATCAGCGAACAGCTCCAGGTCATCCACAAAGCCAAAGAAAGCGCTGCTGGCCTCGGCGTGGAGGTAGGTCTCGGTTTGATCAATCACAACCGTCCGCGGCGACTCCTGCACCAACCCACTCAGCTTGCTGTAGTCCGCCATCGGGTCGGAGCTCGCCCAGGTTTGGCTGGAACAGTGAGCTGTTGTCGGGCAGTCGCGCAACGCCCCGTTGCGCACGCCGAGATCCCCAGGGACGGGGCCAGAAAGATGGAAGAGCATCAACACGGGGGCCAGTAGGCCGGCAAGGAAGGTCACTGGTCTCTGCGGGAACGACCGCCCCAGTTCAGCATCCAAAGCCAGATGCCGAACAGGGTTCCAACTGGTAAGGCGATCACCACCAACTGGCTGATCACGAACTGGCGCACCTCAGGATCCACGGTTGCGCTGGTTTGGGGACATGCAGGCAAGACTCGCGTCCCGTTCGCCATCATGGAGCGGATTGCTGGGCAACGATGACGAATCCGGGTTGGATTGTGCTCGCATGGTTGGTGGTGGCGCTGGCGTCTGCCATCAAGTTTTGGTCGATCACGCGCCCCTATCGCGACAAAACAGCCCTTTCCCGTGAGCAAACCGTTGACGAAGCACGCCAACGCTTGGAACGACGCTGGAGAAACGACAGCAAAGTGTGAGGTTTATTTCTCGGCGATCACCCAGGCCGTTGCAGCTCTCTGACGTACATAGAGGTCTGCGAGTTCCCGTGCCAGAGCTTTCAACTGGTCAAGATCGTCGGTTTCGTTGATGGACCGCTTGATCGCTTCAGCTTCGAACTGCTGAGGCAAGCTCAGGTTCATGACTTCCAAGCAGGTCAACCAATTGTAACGAAGCGTTATTTCTCGTGTGGGCTGGCTGCCGCCCTTGAGCGGGCAATCTCCTTCTGCCAAGCCAGAAGCAGATCTTTGCTGATCTCCTGAAGCTGTTTGACGTCAGTCATTGCATTGATATCGCGACTGCACTGTTCAATATCGAATTGTTGGCCAAGTGTCAGAGCGATGGGCTCCATGGTGACGTCGGCAGGAACAGCTCAATGTATTGATTCGATCCTGCGTTGTCGTAACAACGGGTACGTTTTATCGCCGCTGTGTGCTGTTCCGTACTTGGTCTGGATGAAAGAACATTGACCCTCGTTCTTGCCATCGTGATATGAAGCAAGCGCCGGTCGCTAAATGTTGACATCGAAGCCGATGCCGTTGTGCATTGCTTAAATTTTGTGGGTGATGCAGGTAGAGCTTTGGACGGTTCCGGACAAAATCTCGAGCGCCGTTATCACCTGGAAGTTTGGAGGGAAACGGTGTACTGGATGCAAGCGCGATGTAGCGACCTGCAGGAGCTCGATCGTGAGGGCGATGCCGCTTCGATTTATATGGAATTTCGCCTAAAGGGGATCGGCTGACTCGAAATCAGTTCTGGGATTCAGCGACGGGCAGAGAAACAGCCACCAGCAGGGCGATTCCGATTTCCGTGGCAGCGATCAGCAGTTCGGTAACGATTCCCATGCTCAATTGCGGTTCTCGTCGATGGGTGGCATGTCACTGGGACGCATCAGGGCAAACACCACAGCAGCCGTCAACACGATGCCGATGCCCACCATGGCGATGATTGCGGTTGTGTAATCACCCATCAGGTGCGTCCAACTCTCATCACGTTACACGAATGTAACGCTCTGTAAAGCATCTCTCAGCTGGTTGGAGTCGTTGCCGTTCTCTGATTCAACAGCTCCTCTCCGCGGCGATGGATCTCCTGGGCATAGTCGGTCCAGGTTCCTTGACCCCAGTAGCGAAAACAACTGGTTTCCAGCAGCAGCACATGTAGCAACGCTTCCCGATAAGCCCGGGTTCCGGTGGTGGTGGGGTCTGCGGCGACTGAGCGGTCGAACAGCGCATGAAACTGAGCGCTGAGTTGATTCATCGGGCCCAGCACGTTGGCGTAACCCTCAACCCAGCTCAGGTCGTTGGTCCAGGACGCACCCTCCATGCTGAAGCTGGTGTCGTCGGCCCTCAGTTTGCTGATGGTCTCTTCCATCGCTTCGGCTGAGGCGTTGTTATCAAGCTCTTGCCAAAGGCGGTGTTGTTGTAACGCCTGGATGTTGGGGAAGTGGTGGCGATTCACTCCCTTGCGCTCCAGGGCCTCAAGGTATTCACTCCCGTTGATGGCCACGGTGCCGTTGGGGTTGTCACGGATGTGGCGATTGGCCTGCCGGAACGCCTCTGGGAATTCATTCATCATCACCCCACCGTTTTCTCCGTCGGCGATCTGGCTCACCAGAGATGGCAGCGCAACGTCACCAAGACGTTGCCGTTCGCAACCCAATGCCTCGTAATAAGGCTGCATCTGGCCCACAAGTTTGGTGTCAGACCCCTGGGTTTTGATCAGTGCCGTCATGCTGATCTCCTCGCCTCGACTGTTCCTGGCGAGAAGTTGATTGGGAATGAAGCATTGGCTGCGCGGCAGTGGACTGCCGTCCATGCGTTCAACGCTGTGCTCCTGCACCAGAAGCCACTGATATCCAGCTTCTTTGAGGGCTTTGATGAATTCGAACAGGGTGTCGGGATGGTTGGGTAAAGCCATCTCCGGCGGTGAGAACCCCTTCACTCGCTCCAGGGCAGCGCTGCCAAAACAGGCCGCGAACTGCTGTTGCCAGGCGCTGATTTGTAGTTTCAGGTCTGGGATGGGTGTGGATGGAGCCACGGCATGGCTCCAGAAGGTTCCAAGCCACTCCACATGTCTCTGCATCAAAGGGTCACAGGCGAGGTGGTGGAGTGCATCGCCAATGTCGCCGCGCCCCATCTGCTCGATTCCCCAGAGCAGATTGCCCGAATAGTCGAGCATGATTCTTGGGTTGCAGCCTTCGTTGATCAGTTCAGGCAGCAGCTCGGCAAGACGCCGATAGCAGTGGGCGAATGGCTCTGCGTTGTGGTTGTCACCCTCGTTGGGGTGATCGAGCATGTATTGAAGATGGGAGATCAAGCTGTTGTTCGCCCCCGCCGGCACCGTTGGTTGGTGCATGTGAAGAGCACAGGCAAATCCGGAACGCAGTTGTTCAAGATCGATCGCGCTGTTGGCCCACACATGACGCGGGGTCAGCATCACAGCGGCGATGTCCGCTTCTCGTCCGCTGATCGGGGGACAGCCTGTCATTGCACTCCGCTCGTGATCACCAGCCGGCAAGCGGTGTTTGGCGCAGCATGCCTTCCCAATGATCGCGCCAGCTGCGCTGATCGCCAATGCCAGCCAGGAGTTCAACCTCAGCAGGGGCCTGATTCAGCCGATGCCTCCAGCGGGTGATGTCTTCGGCTTGATCAAGCCAGGTGCTCATCACGTCGTGACGAATCGCCTCCCCATCCCAGTGGTGCTGGTCGGCCATGTTTTGCGACCAGTGCATCAATTCATCCAGGCTCAGTGGTCTGAATCCCATGATTGTCAGACCTGTGATTTGCTCGAGTTCAAAGCGACGCAGAACGTCTCCAAGGCCAAAGAAGTGAAGAAGGATCATTGAGCTGATCACTTTTGCGTGAAATTTATGAGCCTTTTCTTGTTCAAATTGTTCAGGTTGATGGTCTTTGCTTTTCGAAATATTTCAATTAGATCAACATCCAGGGCTTGGCACTCATGGCTTGAGAGTGCCAAGCTTCTCCGAGCATTCTTGAGCCGATGCCTCTGATCAAAGTGCACACGTCGCTTCCAGCACTGAAAGACGGATCGGCGTTGTTGCAGGAGCTTTCGTCTGAGTTGGCCAATCAGACGGGCAAACCGGAGGCCTATGTGATGACGCTTCTGGAGACAGGCGTGCCGATGACCTTCGCCGGCAGTCATGAGCCCTGTGCCTATGTCGAGGTGAAATCGATCGGAGCCCTGCGTCCGTCTGCGATGACAGCTGCGTTCTGTGAGCTGATTCAGGCGAGGACGGGAATCCCCGCCAACCGGGTGTACATCGGGTTTGAGGATGTGCAGGCCAGCTGCTGGGGATGGAACGGCAACACTTTTGGCTGATCCTCTCCCATACTGAGGCCGAGATCGCGCTCTGGTGGTGACAAGCTCTCCTCCCGGCACTCCGGGCAACCCACGTCAGACTACGTTGATCGCATCGTTGCGTGAAAGGTTTCGCTTGGCGGAACAGAACCGTGATGCCAAGGCGAAGCAGGCTCTCTTTCGCGAAGCGATCTATCTCGGCATTCAGCCGCAGGTGTTTACGGAAATCCATTGAGCAGCCCAGGGTTGCTGCTGTTCAAAACACTTTGGGGCTGGACTGCGTCCCTCGAACAGGCCTGCTCCTCTGCTGACGGCCAGCGCTTTGATGGCCTTGAGGTGAACCTCGATCACCCTTGTCTTAACGCTCTTCAGCCTGAAGCGATCCGAGGCTGCCTCGCCGATGCAAAACAGCATCTGATTGTTGAAATTGTTACCGGGGGGGATTACACCCCCGATCTCAACTGCTCTCCATCGCAGCATCTTGATCAAGTCCAGCGCGGCTTGGAGCGGGCCATGGCGCTGGCCCCGCTCAAGATCACTCTGATCACCGGCAGCGACAGCTGGGATGAAGTCGAGCAGCATCGCTTTCTCGACAGACTTCTGGACCAAATTGAAGCCTGTGCGATTCCGGTGACGCTCGAGACGCATCGCAGTCGTTCTCTCTTCGACCCATGGCGCATGCCCGCCTGGCTGGCCCGCCATCCACGGCTTCGGCTCACAGCGGATCTCAGTCACTGGTGTGCGGTATCGGAACGGTTAATGACACCTGAACTCCCCCCCATTCAGGCGATGGCCGCTCGGGTTGATCACATTCATGCCCGAATCGGCCATGCTCAGGGGCCCTCCGTCAGCCACCCTTTCGCACCGGAATGGGCTGAGGCTCTCGAGAGCCATCGTCGCTGTTGGCAGTTGTTTCTCGATCAGAGCGCGAGGCCCGAACGGCCGGTCACGATCACGCCTGAGTTTGGTCCCGACGGCTACATGCCGCTTCAGCCATTCACAGCTGCACCCCTTGCTGATGTTCAGCTGCTCAATGCGGAGATGGCCTCCTGGCTGCGTTCCTCAATGCTGATTCCTGCTGATCCCAATCGTTCTCGGTAGAGACCCTGCCAATGCAGGATCCTCCGTTCCAACCGATGCGGCGGTCCTGGCGTGTACTCGTCTTGATATCCCTGCTGAACTGATTCAACCAAAGCCTTGTCTTCCTCCAGGAAGGTGAGCAGTTGCATCAGCCAGGCGTCCGAAGATGCTGAATCGATGGCGTTGTTGGTGGCGAACAAGCGCAATTGCATCGTGCAGCGGTCGGGTCGTTCGGGCATGAATTCCAGCCATGCCAACCGCCCGTCTGGCCAGACCAGAAGATGGCTCCATGGCGGCAGCCCGAAGGTGAGGAATCGACCACCGTCCGGGTGGGGTGTCTCGAGAAGGTTGTTGTGTTGGCTGAAGCGATAGCGGTAATCCCTCACCGGCCCTTGTTCGCGGTGCAGCGTTGTCGGATGGGCAATGGCGACGTGGTAGTCGTCAAGTGTGTTGTCGTGGGCAATCTTCCAATTGCAGGCCAGGCTGCTTCGGCTCTGTCGCAGCAGGGTGGATGCAGTGTTCCAGGCTGCTCCGGCTTCGGTATGAACCAGCTGCAGCTGCTCCTCGAGCGTTAGAGCCTGGTCGCTCAAAGCGATCCAGATCAGTGGGCCATCGATGCGGCAGGCAAGCTCTTGCAACCCCCATCCCTGCCGGTCAAAGTCCTGCTCAAAATCGGCTTCACGCGCCGCGGCCAGCAGCTCTCCGCGCAGGTTGTAGGTCCAGCCGTGGTAAGGACAAACCAGGCGTCGACAGGACTGCCCCGTTCCTCCGCCTTGCCGCAATGCAACACCGCGATGGGGACAGCGGTTGCGAAAAGCACGGGGATGCTCTCCAGTGGGCCAGGTGAGCAGAAGTGGCTGATTCAGCATGGTGATGGCCAGCACCTCTCCCGGTTGAAGATGGCTGGTGGCTGCAACCGGATGCCAGTAGTGGTTGGCATAAGTGTGGATGTCCCATTGATGCATCACGTCGCCGCGGTACAGCGATGCAGGAAGGAACGTCTGATTCAACACGGCTTCACTCAAGACAGTTCAGTCAGGAAAGTGCCGGCTCCAGCTCCCGCATGGTGGCGGAGAGGGAACGACGCAAGGCGAGGAAGTCGCTGCTTAGGCGCAGCTGATCGAGATCGGTTTTGTCGAGATCGACATCGAGGGATCGAATGATTCGCCCTGGATTGGGGGCAAGCACGTGGACGCGCTGGGCCAGCACCAAAGCTTCTTCCACGTCGTGGGTGATCAGCAGAACTGTCAGGCCCGTTCGTTGCCAGAGCTTGAGCAGGAAGTCCTGCATCGATTCGCGGATCTGTAGATCCAGAGCCCCGAAGGGTTCATCCAGCAGCAGGATGCTGGGGTTGGTGGCGAGGGACCGGGCGATGGCCACCCTCTGCTGCATTCCGCCCGACAGTTCGCGCGGCAATTTTGTGGCGGCGTCACTGAGCCCAACCACTTCGAGGAAATAGGCGGTTCGCTCCTTGATCTCTGCTGCTTTCATCCGCTGAAGTCGCATCCCGAAGGCAACGTTCTCAGCGGCGTTGAGCCATGGATAAAGGCTGTATTTCTGAAACACCATGCCGCGGTCTGGCCCGGGACCGGAGACTGGGGTGTCGTCAACACTGATGCTGCCGCTGCTCGGTTGATCAAGACCAGCAATCAGCCGCAGAATCGTGCTTTTCCCGGACCCGGAGCTGCCCACAAGGGCCATGAAGTCTCCGGATTGCATGGAAAACGACAGGTGATCGAGGATCAATTTCTCCCCGAAATGCTTGCTGAGGTTGTTAACGATCAGTTCCAAGGCTCACACCGCCCATTTGCAGCTGAGACGCAGCAACAGCCTGAATCCCATGTCGATGGCGAAGCCGATCAAGCCGAGAACGATCAACTCGGCGAAGATCTGATCGGTGCGGAAAAAGCGCTGAGCCAGCTGGATGCGTTTGCCGAGGCCCACTTCCGCGGCCACGAGCTCAGCCACCACCACAAGGTTCCAGGAGGTTGCGATGTTGATTCGCAACGTGTCGATGATGCTGGGCAGGCTGTAGCGGGCAACGACTTGCACCAGCACCTGCCGGCTGCGACCACCCAGGGTGAGTGTGGTTTCGATGAGTTCTTTGGGAACAAACTTCACCGCATCCATCACCATCAGGATGTTGAAGTAGATCGTGCCGAGAAAAATCAGAGCGATCTTGGGTTCCTCACCGATGCCGAGGTAGATGATCAGCAGAGGGATGAACGCCGCTGCAGGCATGTAACGCAGCATGGCGATCAGCGGCTCGCAGATTGCACAGATCGCTGGATACACCCCCATGCAGATGCCGATCGGCACCGCAAGAAGTGTGGCGAGAAGAAATCCTCCGAACACGCGGCCTGTGCTGGCCACGATGTCTTGGAACAGGATTCCGCTCGCGGCCATGGAGGCCAGGGAGCGGAACACGGCCTGCGGAGAGGGAAGGAATTTTTCATCCACCAGTCCGAGGGAGGCGATGGCGGTCCAGAGCAGGAGGGGCACCAGAAGTGATGCCACCTGCAGGCCGCCACGCACGGCCTTGGATGGCATGGCACCAAGGGTGAACAGGGAAAGAAGCCCATTGCTTCTCCCCTTGCTGGCAGCGGCGGCCGTGGCAGTCATCAGGAGGCGGCGACCTTCTTGATGAAGCTGTCGTCAAACAGCTTGCTCATGTCCGGTTTCTCAGGGATGAAGCCCACCGAAACCATGAAGTCGGCCATCGACTCAGCGGCGAATGGCATGAACTTCATTCCCTCACCAGTGCTGAAGGCCTCGAGGTTTTCCTCGATGGAGAAGAAGCGGGTGCCGTCTTTGTACTGCTCGTATTCCTCAGTGGGAATGCCGGCACGCTTGGCCATGATCGCCTCGGATTTTTCCGGGTTCTTCTCCATGAACTCGCGAACGTCCCACCAGGTCTTCACGATCTTCTGCACATCGTCGGGACGCTCCTTGATCAGATCACCGCTGACGGTGAGCAGATCAGGAATGGCACCGGGATACTCCTTGGAGCTGGCGATCACCCGCGCACCCTCTCGCTGCATGGCGGTGCCTGTATAGGGAGGGAAGGCACCAACGGCATCAACCTGACCGGCTGCGAATGCAGTGGCTGCCTGATCGGTGGGCATGCCTTTGATCACCACGTCGTCGCGGCTCATGCCCGCATCCTTGAGGGCCAGGCTGAGCAGATAGTCATCCACAACGCCTTCCTCAACGGCAACGGTCTTGCCTTTGAGATCGGCGATGGATGTGATGGAGGCATCGGCAATGATCTGGTCATTGCCAGCAGAGTTGTCGTTCACCAGAACCACCACTTCACCGCCGTTCTCACCCGGCAGGAATGAAATGGTGTCGTTCAAGGTCTGGGAGTTGCCGTCGATCTTGCCAGCAGCGAAGGTTTCCATCGACTGCACGTAGCCGTCGAACCACTTCATCTCCACATTCACGCCGTTCTTCTCGAACAGCTTTTCCTCCACGGCAATCGCCCAGGGCCACCATCCGGCCCAGTTGCTGTAGCCCAAAACGATCGGTGTGCCGCCCACCGTCGGTGTGGAGGGCTTGGAGCAAGCGACGGCCAGCACGATGGCGAGGCCGGCGAAGAGAAGGTTGCGCAGTTGTTTGGTCATGGCATGGGCTGGAGGAACAAGACGTTGGATTGATCTGCTTAGGCGGTGGCTAGAGCAGGGGTTGTGGTGGTTCGGCTGGCGAGGGCTTGCCGCACCCAGTTGTGCCAGGCATCCAGGCCTTCACCCGTCAGGGCGGAGACCTCGATCACCGTGGCGTTGGGGTTGATGCTGTGAATGTTGCGGCGGATCGCTGCCACATCCACAGGCAGGTGGGGCAGAAGATCCACCTTGGTGATCAGCACCACATCCGCGTTGCGGAACATCAGGGGGTATTTGAGCGGCTTGTCATCGCCCTCGGTCACGCTGAGCAATGCCACTTTGTGGTGTTCCCCAACGTCAAATTCCGCAGGGCAGACAAGGTTGCCCACGTTCTCCACGAGCAGTAAATCCAGCGCGGAAGGATCGAGCCGTTGTTGCAGCAACTTCAAGCCACCACTCACCATGGCGGCATCAAGGTGGCAGGCTCTGCCTGTGGTGATGGGCACCACCGGGATGCCAACGGCTTCCAAGCGGTCAGCATCCAGCTGGGTGGTCATGTCGCCTTCCAGCACGGCCATGCTGAGTTCGCGAGCCAAGGCTGGGAGGGACCGTTCGAGCAGGGCGGTTTTTCCTGCGCCTGGGCTGCTCATCAGGTTGAGACAAAGCAGATCCCAGCTCTGGAAATGCTCGTTGTTGTGTTCGGCCTGATGGTTGTTGGCGGCAAGCAGATTGAGGCCGAGGGTGTCCTCAAAAGGCATATGCATGGCAAAAGGGGGGTATTGGTTTCAGCGCTGACGCTGGATTGGAGCGGACTCAAGAGCAGCGGCGGCATCGCTGCGGTAATCGATGCTGCGGATGCGCAATTCCCTACCGCTGACGATCTCCTCAAGCGGGTGATCGCAGCAGGGAGAGCGGTAGGCGTTTTCGGGCAGGGGGTCGTAGGTGCCGTTGCAGATCAAGCAGCGGCCCACAAAGGGGATTTCCGTGATCGTGAGCCGGGATCCATCCAGCCAGGTGCCCTGCACCGCAGCGTTGTAGGTGGTCACCAGCTGATCGGGTTCAACGCAGGTGAATCGCCCCACATCGAGATGAACGGTCTCGACCATCGCAGAGTTGTCTTCGCGACGGTCGCGCCATTCATTCAGGGAGATCAGCAGGCACTTGGTCATGTCGACTTCATGCATGGCCTATCTCCATTTCTGATCAACGTTCATGTTGCAGGTGTCGCTGATCCACTCCGGCTTCTCTTTGCGGGGCAACTGACCGCTCACCACAAGGTGGGCCATGGTGTCGCAAATCACCCGGGTGGCCATCAGGGAGGTCATGTCACTGATGTCGTAGGGAGGTGAAACCTCAACGATTTCAAGGCCGCAGACGGGAACGTTGCGCACGATCAGCTCGAGCAGCTTGAGCGCTTCCCGGGGCATCAGGCCACCGGGCTCAGGCCAGCCAGTTCCCGGCACGAAGCCGGCATCGATGCAGTCAATGTCGAAGGAGATGTAGACGCAGTCCGTGCCATCGGTGGCTCGTTCAATGGCGTACTGGGCTGCGGCTTCCAGCCCCATTTCGGTGATGTCCGTCACCGTGAGCACATTGGTGCCCCGCTCCCTGCAGACCTTGACGCCCTCACGCGGCACCTGCCAACCCCCAATGCCCAGTTGCACCAGGTTTTCTGCCGGGGCGTTGGCCATGTTTGTGGCATGGAACCAAGGGCAGGTGTGCATCCGCTCATCAAGGTCGATCTCCTGAGTGTCGACGTGGCGATCGAAATGGATAATTCCCACTTTCTTGTCGCCGAGATGGCGACACACGCCACGCACCGTGGGGAAACCGATCGAGTGGTCGCCACCGAGGATGATCGGGAAGGCGCCGCTCGAGAACACGTGGGCGATGCCTTTGGAGATCTGATCGAAACTCTTTTCGTTGTTGGCCGGGATCGTGAAGATGTCACCCACATCGCAGAGGGTGATCTGTTCACGCAGGTCGACCCCCATTTCGTAGTTGTAAGGGGTGTAAAGCGCTGAAATCCGTCGGATCCCCTGGGGGCCGAAGCGCGTTCCGGGTCGGTAGGTGGTTCCGCAGTCGTGGGGTACACCAACGATGGCAACGTCGTAGTTGCCCACTTGATTCACATCTTCCAAGTAAGGCGCCTTCATGAAGGTGTTGATGCCGGCGAAATGCGGCAGCTCACCTCTGGAGAAGGTGGAGATATTGCGGTCAACAATGCTTTCGGCGGCTTCAAGCCCGAAGCGTTTGGCCTGGTCAACTTCCTGCTGCCAGCCAGTAAGTGGAAGCTTGCGTTCCTTCTCGAGTGCCTGCATGCCTTCGCTGGGATGCGAACGCTGGAAGGCCCCTGAAGGGTCCAATGGGGATGACATCAAACAAGGGAGTGTGCGTTGAGGCGGTCTCCCGGGCTTTTGTCCCTCCGTGCAACCGGCAAGGCCGGTGGAAACCTCTTGGACCAGGCATCTCTGTGAAGAGATCGGAACCCTAGGTTTCATCCGCAATTTCACTGTCTGCGGCTTTGATGCTCTGTGGAGTGTGAACCGCTACAAATGATTGGTGTGGCTGGTTTTGCAGAACATGGCTGTTGGGTAACAACAGCTGCTAACAGCAGGTAACAAGCCAATTCGCGTTGTCAATCGTTCTGCTTAGCGTTTGCTCAACACGAATGATTGCAGTGAGTGAATCCTTCGGTGGTCTGCCCAATAAAGAGTTGAGTTCTGGTGTGTCGCAGTGGTGGCGCGAACGGGTTCAACACCTGATTGATTGCGGCCGGGCTGAGGATGCCCGCTGCCTTTACCTGGAGTTCGGGGAGGACAGTGCAGGAACGCTGGGTTTCTGAGCAACCCGCATAAAAAAGGAGGGTTCCCTAAGCCCTCCCGGAGTCGACGCATTACCCCTCACCGGGGTAAATCAAGTGTTACGTGCCGAACACCCAGCCGCTGTAGGTGTTGATACTTATTCCTTGGCGCAACGATCAACTTAAGGATTGTTCCTGACGCCGCAGAATCTCATAGGCCTGCCAAAGACCTTCGACTTCAGAGCACACCGCATGTCGATTGCAGACGCGGTAGCGGCCCTGGCCGATGGCATCAATTGTTGTGCCCTTGGAGGTGGCACAGATGCGACTGATGCTCTCCATGGGATTCGCTCAGTGGATCAAGGATCTACAGCCGTGAGGGGGCTCCATGCACATCTGATTTGCAGTTCTAAATCTCTCTTGCGGGAGAAAAGATCCATGGCTAGAAGCTCACAGCCATAAAAAAACCGGGCGTGGCCCGGTTTTTTTATGGCGTTTTGAACGCTCAGGCTTTGGAAGGCTTGGTGGTGAGTGCAGCAGACATGGCGGAGGCCAGGAGCACGCATCCGGCGACGGCGAGGAAACCCATGGATCAGGGGGGAGGGAACAACCAAGTCATCATTCCCACAGCTGGCGTCAGCTTTTGTTGCTGTTGGCACGGAATTCGGAAGAACCTTGCTTTCGGCCGCCCTCGGCCGTTTTCAGAGGCATCTCCTGACGGTCGAGACATGAGGAGCACAGCAATTTCCCCTTGTTGCGCCAGTAGGCCGCCATCGAGCGCTCGATGCGCATGGAGCACTGTTCAGGGGGATTGACGCCAGTGATAGCAGGCCATTAGAGGGTCCTCAGATGGCAGAAGTGAAACATTTCTAGTACGTTAGATGCGCAGGAAGTTACGGGTTGATGCCAAAGCAAGCCTGGGCGGAACCAACCAGAGAGCTGCGCAGCCTGTTCCCTGACGTCGAGGGGTTGAGGTTGCGGTCTGCGAAGCGCGGGAACGGCAAGGTTGTGTACCAGGTGCTGTTCAACGCCGACGGCAAGAGCAAGGCCCTCCAGCTGGATGCCACGACTCCTACGCAGGCGTACGAGGCCGCCAAGGTTGTGCTGGCGGAGAGGACGACAGGCAAGGTCACCAGTGGCCGCATCCCTCCCGCTGGGCTTCTACGCAGAACGGAAATCGCAGCCCGCCAATCGATCCTTGATGAGGGCCTGAGGCAGGAAACGACTGCAGCCAAGATCCGCACGCTGGAGGCTGCCGTTGGCTGGTTCACCGAGCGAGGGCTTGGCTTGACCGCCAACACCCTCCTCGACTGCATCCGTGCCACCGATCGCACCAAGAGGGAACGTCGATCGAGGATCACCGCCTGCAGGCTTCTGGCAAAGGAAGCGGGGATTCCGCTGGAGGTGCCGTCGGGATTGGGTTACATCAACCCAGGGGCCAAGCGTCGTGAGATCCAGGGCATCGACGAGAAGCTGCTCTACCGAGAGCTGGGCAAGCTCGACAACATCCCCGATTGGGCTCGATACATCTTCCGTGTGGTCGCCTGCACAGGCTGCAGAGCGAATGCCGTGTTCTCGATGGAGATCCCAAGAGGGCCGATCACCCCTGGGCCTGGATCGATCATGCGGTATGTGGACAGCAAGCGGACGACGGATCGGATCGTTCACTGCGACGCAACCTCCAGCCTGTTGCTCGGCGAAGAGAACGCCTGGAACGTATGGCGACTGTGGGAAGTGCCTGAGGAGATCGAGGCCCTGCAACACCGTGGCCGCTATCCCACCGATGAGGAGCTGTTTGAGGCGAACCGACTGACCGCCTATGCCCAGCAGAAATTGCGGCGGGCGTACCCAGAGGCCCCGCGGTGGTTGGAGTTCATGACGTATCGCTACCTGCGCCACCTGACCATCAAGCGGTTGTTTGCCCTGCCTGGGATGGACGAATACAAAGTCAGCCAGCTGGTTTCGACGAGCGTGCAACAGCTCCAGAAGACCTACGGGCAGCTCTACAAGGCAACTGCGGTTTCAACCGTGCACGACGCCCTGCCCTGGAAGATCCCGTCAAGCAAGGAAGACGCCGAGGCTGCAATCAGGGACGCCCTCAAGTGAGCTTGCTGCCAGTCAGCACCCACACCGCAAACAGCAACACGATCCACGGGGTCATGAAGGAGCAGTAGGTCTGCGCCAACACCAGAACCACAACGGCTCCGATAGCAGTTCTGACGGGGTATCTGGTCATTACCTCACCCTCGACTCAATGGTGTGGGGAAGAGTCCTGAGGTCCTCGATTCCCCCGTTGTTAGGGAGGAGGCCAAGTGGTCCTCAACTCCCAGGTGCAGACCCCCCTGGATCCGCAGGCTCAACATGCGCTGGCCGTTTGCGCTGTCTACCGAAGCCCCCTGTTTTCTTCAGACCCAAGGAGAGATGGCTGAGGCAGATAACGCTTGGCCGCATCTTCACGAAACGGTGCGAGCCAAACAGCAGCCAGCAAGAACAAGGCAAAAGCCAAGTGGCCCTTCACCTGAATGAACCAACAACGATGTCCTCAACAGTGGCTCATGCAGACGGTTGGAGCTTCCTCGGGCCTGGCGTGATCACCGCCCATCTGAGCCGACCCGTTGCCAAACCACGCTGACTTGGAGTAGTACAAACGTACTGTCAAGAAGGGTTATGGAGGAGTGGGATTTTGTGGACGATCGAGAGCTGCAGAACTGGAAGGGAGGCGTGGTCTGCATG
>CAJXPL010000032.1 GCA_913057985.1 uncultured Synechococcus sp. | reverse complement strand
ACACCGTCTAGAACCTGTGCTGATCGCTACAAAGGCGAGCCATGGAAACAGGTCTAATGCCGTTTGAATCCTCGTCGCTTTGGATAAGAGGTCTTTCTGTGAGTCGTTGGTGACCCGCCTGGGTCAGGAATCCTTCGATGCCACCGCAACGATCAGCAGAATTCGTGGCTTTGATGGCGAAGCTCCATCCCAGAGCAACAACTTCTGCTGCGTTGATGCCACAGAAGACCTCTCTGAATTCAGGGGGTTGGTTGAGATCAACGCCGTTCAGTATTGCTTCATTGCCCAGATCAACTCGGATGATCAGCACCGTGCGCGCTTCATCCCTGCTCAGGAAGTGCTCGAGGAACCATCAGGTCATCCACGAAAAATGCAACCGATCATTCAGGAAATGATCCTTGGCCGCAAACGTGGGGTGATGCTCATCCCCGAATCCGAAGACGATGCTGTGGATGTGATCGCCGGGTTAATCGAACAGGGATTTCATGACCTGGCTTCTGAATACAGGGATTTCATCATCGGCCAGCTGGAAAAAGCCAAGGCCAAGGCTGGAAGCTGATCTAGGCCTGAACAACAGCGCGGAGCAGGGCCTCAGGCCCTGACCGCTGAATCCATTCACGATCAGACGCCTCGGTACTAAGCAAAGATCCTGCGAAGCCAAGGGCGTTGACGCTGAAACCACGGATGCCCTCCCTTTCGCGGCGAACCATGGCCATCCACTGGCGTGATAGCAGCAGGTTGTAAGCCCCTCGAGGGCAGTCGTCGGTCGTGGGATGCCCCAGACCGAGGTCTGCAGCCAGAGCGAGATACAACTGATAAAGCGTCTTGGCCGTCAGGGTTGAACGGATCGGCGCGACCCGTGCACTGCGCAACAGAGGATCCTGAGCAGACGTTGTTGTGCCCTCCGCACAGCGCTGGAACCAATCGTCCCGAGCACAGATCCGCTCCCCTGCTGAACGCGGTAACAACTGCAGATGTCGATGGGGCTGACTGGCGCCGGCATCAGGACCACTGTTGAAGAACCACAGCCCCGTCGTCATTGCATCGACCCGGGCGAGAGAGCGCCAATCCTCGATCGATAACCAACCGGTCTGGGGTTGCCAGTCCTGAGTGATCAGCAGCATGTGCGTGGTCTGAACGGGATATTTGTTCAGGATCACGACGTGGGATTCACCGATCCGATCAACCTCCAGACGGTGGTCCCAGGGGAGAAACGGATTCGGCTTTGGTCCTGAGGATCGAAGATGTTTGGGTGTAGCGCTGAGCAGATGGCGCAACTCAAAGCGACTTCCTGCATCACCCATGAGGTGGGTCAACGAGGTGTCAAGGGGCACAAGCGCACCGGATGCAGTTGCTGCAACCGTGACCTCCATCGCTTTTTGAAGCAGTTCACTGGTCATGCCATGTCAACCGTGCCAGCGAGGCTCCTGCGTAGTACCTGCCGAGGATGGCATTGAAGGGGAGTCCCTGACGGGCAAGTTGCTGAGCACCGGTTTGACTCATGCTGGCGCCGAGATGGCCATGGGCTTCAGCACTCACTTGCGCGTTTGACGCATAGAGGCTTTCCACAATGCCACCGCTGTAACTGAGGATGATCCCGCGGGTCTCCCGTGTTGCTGAACGACTGGCCGGGGTGGTGCTTTGCTCCCCTGCAAACACCTGCCAACGGGTTGTATCCCCCAGGTGATACGCCGTCGTTGCCGGTCGGGCGAGATGGGCCATCGCATAGGAGCGGGCTGCAACGGCTTGCGCCTTGAGGGCTTCCCCATGCCAACTGCTGGGCATTTCGGCGCCAACCACTGAGGCCACGTAGGTCTCCAGATCAAGCGAGACCACCGGGAGCCAATCACCTTGGCCTTTCAGCAGTGATACATCGCCTTGATAGTGCTGCTGGTTGATCTGAACAGGTCCACCGGAGCAATGAATCTCATGCTGAGGTAAGGAGGCGATCCTCTTCATCAGCTCTTGGGCAGGGATCACAGCGCCGTGCTGGTAGCGACAGAGCACGTTGGGTCCGGGTCGGAAGGCGGTGATGGGGCTCTGGCTGACCAAACCGACGCGGATCTCCAGGGGCACATGGTCAGCACCAGGCGGCACCTTTGGAACCACACTCGAACCAACGGTTGAATCGTGATCGAGCAGATCAACCAAGCTTGATCTGAGCTGATCAGGCCGCTGTGAGAGCGGCCGAGCCAACCAACCGATCAAAGCCGCCATGAAAAGACTTCCGATCGCGGCCGGGAGCCAGAAATGACAGCGCATCGGCACCAGAACTGCTGTCAGAGCCTCCAGCCGATGATGCCTGATTTCCGCTAGACGTTCTCCTCTTTGCAGCAAGTTCACATGGTCGAAGAAGCTCCGACCACTTGGGCTGGCTTGGCTCTGGTGGTTGGTCCCGGCGGGATCGGAGCGGCGGTGGCAGCAGAACTGAAGCGCACCTGCCCTGATCTGAAGGTGCTGACCGCTGGACGTCATGGACCTCCGAGGTCCTCACTGCAACTGGACCTTCAAAACGACAGTGATCTGGATGGTCTGAGCTCAAGCCTGCGAGCCCAGGGGCTCCCCCTGCGTTTGGTGTTCAACTGCAGCGGCCGTCTGCATGGTCCTGGGCTTCAACCGGAAAAACGTCTTCAACAGATCGATCGTTCTCAGTTGGAGCAGCAATTCGGCATCAATGCCATGGCACCGATCCTGCTGGCCAAGGCGATCGAGCCCTTGCTGCAGCGGGATCAACCCTTTCATTTCGCCAGTCTCAGTGCTCGCGTGGGAAGCATCGGCGACAACCGCACGGGAGGCTGGTACGGCTACAGGGCGGCCAAGGCGGCTCAGAACCAGCTGCTGCGCTGCCTGAGCATTGAATGGGCCCGCCGCTGGCCGTTGGCCACCGTGAGCCTGTTGCATCCCGGTACGACCGACACAGCCCTGTCTCGTCCGTTCCAGAGCTTTGTGACACCAGACAAACTTTTCACTCCAGAACGGGCTGCGCGGCAGTTGGTTGAAGTGTTGCTGCAACAGACCCCGGAACAATCAGGAGCTTTTCTCGCCTGGGACGGTCAGTCGATCGATTGGTGAGCGTGCTGCTTCAGCTGCTCAAGGCTGACAACCGTCAGGGCTGTGTCTTCCGTGGCCTCCAGGCGCACCAGCGGTGCGACGCCATCGTCGTAGGCCTGCTTCCAGCGTGGTGCACAGACGCACCAGTGGTCCCCTGGTTTCAAGCCCGGGAACTGAAACGCGGGCATCGGTGTGCTCAGGTCATTGCCCTGGGCCTTGCTGTAACTGAGAAATTGCTCGGTCATCACGCAGCAGATGCTGTGCTGGCCGAGATCGGATGGATCGGTTTGGCAGAGACCATTGCGATACCAACCCGTCATCGGCTCACAACTGCAACTCTCCAGTGGGTCGCCAAGAACGTTCCTGGCCGGCGGAAATTCGGGGCTGCTGCTGGACATCTGAGCGCTCGTTTGAGGGGGAGTCTGCCCAAGGACTGGCACATTTTGACTTCAGACGGTTGACGAACCCCTGGGGGAGCGGGTTAAAGGTCATTCAGTCATGTCCACTCGATGGATTGGGAGTTCACTGAAGACGCTGCTTTTCTGGCGCTCTGCGATGCGTTTCGCGAGAGCGGTGAAAGCTCAGCGATTGAGTTCCTTGCCAATGGAGAGGGAGCCTTTCATTTCCAGGACCTGGCCCAGAACGCCGCTGGTGAAGGCCTTGATCTGAGCGAGTCCAGTGCCCTGGAATCGTTCCAGCAAGAGGTGATCGACACGATGGAGAAGCTCTGCCAGGACTGAGCCCGGCAGAGGGTGCTTCTGCGTCAGCAGGAGATCATCCGTAGAAGAAAGCGATCTCCTTGTCCTTCAGACCGTCCCATCCGGCCTCAAGCAGCCTTTGATTGAGCGTTTCCTGGTCGAAATGCTTGGCCCCGGTCTTGACCACCCGGTTGCGCATCGATTTCAGAACACCACTGCGGGCGCGCTGACTTTCCAGATCCATCACCTGGTTGTAGAGGGCGAGCATCGCTTCAGGGATTGGACTTCCATCAAGATCCACACCAGCTTTGATGGCGGCATCAACACCATCCGGTCCGGCAATGGCCATGGTGAACACAAACAGGGGGCTTCAGGCTATGGGACGCCCCTCAGGGCTCAGGCGCTGAAGTAACGGGCCTGGGAGTGAAGCGCCACCAATGCTGTGGTGCTCTGCTCCGGTTCGAGCTGGTCGCTGGCGTCCATGCTCAAGCCGATCCGCTCAGCCCCGAGCCAGTCCAGCTGCTGCCTGGAGTCGGCCACATTCGGGCAGGCGGGGTAGCCGAAGGAGTACCGGCTGCCGCGGTACCGCTGTGCCAGCACATCCCGCAGGGCCATGCCATCAGGATCAGCGAAGCCAAGTTCCGAGCGAATCCGTGCGTGCACCCATTCGGCCATCGCTTCGGCCATCTGCACCGCAAGGCCGTGGAAGTACAGGTAATCGCTGTAGCGATCGCTCTTGAACAGCTCCTGAGCCACCACAGAGGCCTTCTGGCCCATGGTCACGGCCTGCATCGGCAGCACGTCCGTCGGGCGGCCCTCAGCGTCCAGATCGTTGAAGAAATCGGCAATGCAGTAGCGGTTGCCAGACCGTTGACGGGGAAGCTCAAAACGTCCGAGTTCCAGCGTGCCCTCGGCATCGAACACTCGAAGACTGTTGCCATCGCGCCCCGCGGGGAAGTAGCCGTACACCGCCCGGGGGGTCAATAGTGACTCGTTGATGCAGCGCTGCATCCACTCCTGCAGCACCGGCTCTGCCTTCTCCTGGAGCATCGCCTCGTAGTCGTCCCGACTCTGCTCCTTGGTTTTGCGGAGCATCCACTGGCCAGCGAAGAGGGCATTGCGATCGAGGTAGTGGAAGACCTCGGCGATGTCGATGTCGGCCTCAGTAATCACCGCAGAGCCGAGGAAGGGCGGCACCGGTGCGGTTTCAGCGGGGACAGCGTCGGATCGATCTGAACTCACCGGCGGCAGATCCACAGCCGGAGCATCCGATGCGGAGGTGGATGTCTCCTCAGCGCTCTCGGAGGTTGTCGACTCTTCATCCAGGCCAACCCCCTGGGGAGCATCAGCCAGAAAGCCCTTGGTGTTGGTCCAGTTGTCGCTGCGCTTCGCATCCATCAACGCATCCATGAAGCGCAGATCAGCGAAGGCATCACGGCCGTAGATCACCTTGCCGTCGTACACCTCACGGCAGTCCTTCTGCACGAAGCGTGGCGTCAGGGCCGCACCGCCGAGAATCACAGGAACATCGATGCCCGCATCGTTGAAGGCCTGGAGGTTGTCCTTCATGAAGGCCGTGGACTTCACCAGCAGACCGCTCATGGCGATGCAATCGGCCTGATGTTCACGTTGGGCCTCAACGATGGCTTCACAGCTCTGCTTGATGCCCAGGTTGATCACCTCGTAGCCGTTGTTGGTGAGGATGATGTCCACCAGGTTCTTGCCGATGTCGTGGACATCGCCCTTCACCGTGGCAATCAGGAACTTGCCCTTGCTTGTGCTCTCGCCCTCGCTCTTTTCCATGTGCGGCTCGAGGTGAGCCACGGCGGATTTCATCGTCTCGGCGCTTTGCAGCACGAAGGGGAGCTGCATCTGGCCACTGCCGAACAATTCACCCACCACCTTCATGCCATCCAGAAGGAAGGTGTTGATGATCTGCAGAGGGGGGTAGGTCTGCAGCGCCTCGTCCAGGGAGGGCTCAAGCCCGATGCGCTCTCCATCAATGATGTGCTGCTTGAGCCGTTCCTCCATCGGCAGATCCGCCAGCGAGGGGCCTGAAGCACGGGCTTCCTTGGTGCTCACTCCCTCAAACAGCTTGGTGAGTTCGGTGAGCGGGTCGTAGACGCAGATGCCGTCCTCGAAACGGCGGTTGTCATTGATCAGATCTCGACACACCTTCTGGTGGTCGTCGCTGATTTTGATCAACGGGAGGATCTTGGCGGGGCTGACGATGGCCGAATCCATACCGGCTTCACAGCAGTCGTGAAGGAAGACCGAATTGAGGGTGATCCGGGCCGCCGGTGAAAGGCCAAAACTCACATTGCTGACCCCGAGCACCACGTGCACGCCGGGGAGGTTCTCCCGGATCATCCGGATGGCATCCACGGTGGCGCGACCATTGAGCCGGTCTTCCTCAATGCCAGTGGAGATGGGAAGAGCCAGGGGGTCGTAGAAGATCTCGTGGGCGGGGATGCCGAACTCGAGGGCATCGCGATAAGCCCGCTGGGCGATGGCGAACTTCTTCTCGGCCGTTCTGGCCATCCCTTCTTCATCGATCGTGCCGACCACCACAGCGGCGCCGTAGCGGCGGGCCAGCTCCAGAACCTTGAAGAAGCGCTCGTCACCGTCTTCGTAGTTGGTGGAGTTGAGAATGCATTTGCCCCCAGCCACCTTCAGGCCTGCCTCCATCTTTTGCCACTCGGTGGAATCGAGCATCAGGGGCAGGTTGACGTTGGTGACCAGACGGCTCACCAGCTCGTGCATGTCCCGTTCGCCATCGCGACCGACGTAATCGACGTTCACGTCGAGCACGTGGGCGTTTTCCTTCACCTGGCCGCGGGCCACCGACACCAGCCCGTCCCAGTCTTCCTCCGCCAGCAGTTCGCGCACCTTGCGGCTGCCACTGGCATTGAGCCGCTCACCAATGATCAGGAAAGAATTGTCCTGGTGGTAGGGCGTGACGCCATAGATCGATGAGGCTGCGGGCTCGTAATTGAGGCTGGGGCGCACATCCTCCGCACTGGCACGATCCCAGCGGGAGGGGCGTTCAGCCGGCTTGAGCTCCTGCGCCAGTTCCGCAAGGCTGCCGATGTGGGCGGGAGTGGTGCCGCAGCATCCACCGATCACCTGCACGCCGAGGTCCTCAACGAAGTGCATCAGCTGCATCTTCAGCTCCACCGGCGTGAGCCGGTAATGGGCCACCCCGCCAACGTTTTCCGGCAGTCCGGCGTTGGGAATGCAGCTGACGGTGAAGGGTGAATGCTCAGAGAGGTAGCGAATGTGCTCCTTCATCTGCTCCGGACCTGTGGCGCAGTTCAGGCCGAGGATGTCGATCGGGAATGGCTCAAGGATCGACACCACACCGGCGATGTCCGTGCCGACGAGCATGGTGCCCGTGGTTTCCATCGTGACGGAGACCATCAGGGCCCGCCGCTCACCGGTGGCGGCAAAGGCCTCTTCAATGCCCTGGAGTGCTGCCTTGATCTGGAGCACGTCCTGACAGGTTTCGACGATGAACAGGTCGACGTTGCCGGCGATCAGTCCCTCAGCCTGCTCGCGGAACGAATCCCGCATCGTGTCGAAATCGATGTGGCCAAGGGTGGGCAGCTTGGTGGTGGGCCCCATGGAGCCCGCCACGAAACGTGGCTTCTCAGGGGTGCTGAATTCATCAGCCATTTCCCGGGCCAGCTCGGCTGCCCGCTTGTTCAGCTCAAAGGCCTTGTCTTCCAGGCCATATTCCGCCAACACAATCGATGCAGCGCCGAAGGTATCGGTTTCGATGACATCGCAGCCCACCTCGAGGAACTGGCGATGCACTGCTTTGACTGCATCCGGCTTGGTGACCGCCAGATTCTCGTTGCAACCCTCCAGGTCAGGACCACCGAAATCATCCGCCGTGAGCCCAAGCCCCTGAAGGCTGGTGCCCGTGGCACCGTCGAACACGAGCACAGGACGCTGTGGCCCATGCAGATACTCGAGGAATGCAGAGGTGGTGGCTTTCCGATCTGCCTGCGTCACCACCATCCATGCACCCTCGTGGAAGCACCGATCTTAAGAAAAGCTCAGGGCGAACTTCAGGCTGTTGATTTAGGAGAGTTGGCTTAGGAGATCGGAATGCGGGTCACCCAGTGCTCATAGGCGGGATCCCGTCCTTCGGTGATCGCCACGAGCTTGGCCTTCAGGGCATCCATCACAGGACGCTTGGCGTTCAGCACCGTTGATTCGATCTGACGGATCGGCGTCACCTTGGCGGCCGTGCCGGACAGGAACACTTCATCGGCGATGAACAACTCGGTTTTGTCCACCGGACGTTCAATCACAGGGATGTCCATCGCTTTGGCCAGCTCAATCACGCTGGCGCGGGTGATGCCCTCAAGGATGTCCTGATCAACTCCAGGCGTGATCAGCTGGCCATCACGCACCAGGAACAGGTTCATGCCGCTGGCTTCACTGATCTTGCCGCGACTGTTCAACAGCAAGGCTTCGTCGAAACCGCTTTGTACGGCTTCCGTCTTGGCCAGGGAACTGGTGATGTAAGCACCAGAGATCTTGCCGCGCAGCGGCAGGGAGCGGTCCTCCTGGCGGGTCCAGCTGCTGATCCTGCAGCTCACCCCCTCCGGAGACAGGTAATCCCCCAGGGGGAGTCCGTAAATCAGGAAGTCGGTCTCGATGTTGTGCAGGCGCGGGGCGATGCCCAGATCGCTGGTGTACACAAAGGGCCGCAGATAGATCGGCTGATCAGGCTTGTTGGCCTGGAGCATTGCCGTGAGAGCCGAGAGGATCGTGTCCTCACTCAGATCCGTGAGCAGCAACCGGGCGCTTTGGCTGAGACGCCGGGCGTGCCGATCAGCACGGAACAACAGCATGGTGTTGCTGTTCTGGGGATCGGGAATGGCGCGCATGCCGCCGAAGGCACCGGTGCCGTAGTGCAGGGCATGGGTGGCAATGGAGATCCTGGCCTCCTCGAAGGGGACGCACTGGCCCTGGAACCAGGCATAGGGCAGGAACTGATGCATCACCGTGATGGATCCGATCGCTGAATCTTCTCACCACCGCGCACCGCAACACGGAGAATGGGGTCATGCATCGCCTTGCCACCTGTCCGGGTCTGGACCCACCGGAAGATGTGGTGCTCGTGGAGCAGCCGGGCGCGGATGTGCTGTTCCTCACTAGCGCAGGCACTGACATCAGCTGCCTGGACGCCAGTCTGCCGAGCAACCCGGTCTGGAACGAGCGGATCCGGGCGTTGCCCCTGAGCTGCCTGGAGCACCCAGCGCAACTGGACCACTACCTCAACACCACCGCCCAGGCGGCGCACTTGATCGTGGTGCGTCTGCTTGGCAGCCGCGGGCACTGGAGTTACGGCCTGGAGCAACTGCAGCGCTGGTGCAGCGAAGCGAAGCAGCGACAACTGATCGTCCTTGCCGGAACGGCTGATCAGAGCAACGAGCTGCATGGCTTGGGCTCCTGCAGTTCTGAACTGGCCGATCAGCTGTCGGCACTGCTGCGAGAAGGGGGCATCGACAACATGGGGCGGTTCCTCGGAGCTCTCGAGGCTCTGCTGGAGGGCACCCCCCCAGCACCCGACAACGTTGCGGTGGTGCCTTGCCCCGATCCGATGCCCTGGGATTGGCGCGACGAAGCCGGGGCTGCGGTGGGCGTTGTTCTGTATCGGGCTCAGTTTCAAGCCGGAGACCTTGCCCTGGCGGATGCCCTCACGGCCGCACTTCGGAAGGAGAGACTGCGGCCCTGTCTGCTCTGGGTCAGCAGCCTGAGAAACCCGGCGGTGCAGGCCGGCGTCCACGACCTGTTGAATCAGCAAAATGCTGAGCTGGTGATTGCGGGCACGTCCTTTGCCTCGGTGCAGACCGAACAGGCCGGCCTTGGCAGCCCTCTCTGGGATCGTCTCGATCGACCGGTGATGCAGCTGCTCAGCAGCAGCCGCAGCCGGGCCCAGTGGCTGGAGAGCAGCCAGGGGCTGAATCCGATGGATCTGTCGTTGCAGGTGGTGATGCCGGAGCTGGATGCTCGAATCACCACGCGGCCCTGCGGTTTTCGAGACCATCTGCAGACCACCGGCCCCCTGGCCACAGCCATTCCCTGCCTGCAGCCAGATCCATCTGGACTCGCGTGGCTGGCAGAGCACAGCCGTCGCTGGGTGGAGCTGCGACAGACCCCCTGTGCCAAGAGGTGCATCGCCATGGTGCTGGCCAACTATCCCGTTCGCGACGGTCGTGTGGCCAATGGTGTGGGCCTTGATACGCCAGACAGCACGGCGCGGATGCTCCGCTGGCTGGCTGACGCCGGCCATGACCTCGGTTCGGGAGCCTTGCCGGATTCAGGCGATGGCCTGATGCAACAGCTGTTGTCCGGCCGCACCAATGCACCGGAAGGACAGCACCGCCCAGCGCTGGATCATCTGCCCCTCACCACCTATCAGAAGTGGTGGAACAGCGTTCCGGAATCGGCTCGACGCTTGATCGAATCCCGTTGGGGACCTCCAGAAGCCGCCTGCGATCTGGATCCAAACAGGGGGTTTGCCATTCATGACCTGCGCTTCGGCCATGTGGTGGTGCTGATCCAGCCGGATCGCGGCTATGACGCCGATCAGATCGCCGATCTCCACTCACCGGATCTGCCGCCACCGCACCGGTATCTGGCTCAGTACCTCTGGCTGCGCTGCGTGCATCAGACCCAGGTGATGCTGCATGTGGGCAAGCACGGCAGTGCGGAATGGCTGCCGGGCAAGTCGGTGGGGTTGAGCGATGCCTGCGGCCCCGAGCTGGCCCTGGGCCCGATCCCCCACCTTTACCCCTTCATCGTCAACGACCCCGGCGAAGGATCTCAGGCCAAGCGACGGGGTCATGCCGTGGTGCTGGACCACCTCACACCGCCCTTGGGGCGTGCTGGGTTGCACGGACCGCTGCAACGGTTGGAGGGCCTGCTCGATGAACTGGTGGAGGTGCGGCAGCTGGGGGGGAAGCGGGCACGGGTGCTGGAACAGGCGGTGCATTCCAGCCTGCTGTCCCTCAACTGGCCCGGAATCCCCAGCCGAGCGGAGATTCGCCGCCAACCGGAGCTGTTGGAGACCTGTCTGGATCAAGCCGAGACCTATCTCTGCGAGCTCAAGGAATCTCAGATCCGCACCGGCTTGCATCGGTTTGGTGTGGCGCCATCGGCAGAAGCCGCCGATGAGCTGCTGATCGCCCTGGCCCGCCCCCCCAGGCACGGGCAACCGGGCTTGCTGCAGGCCATGGCCCTGGAGGCAGAACTGGACTTTGACCCCTGGCAGCAGGACGAAGGCGACAAGCTCTCGGAGGCGGATCAGGCCCGCCTGAGGCTGCTGGGGGGAGCGAACTGCCGGCGGGTGGGGGATGGTTGCGCCTGGCTGGAACAGCAGGCCCAGTTGTTGATCCGATGGATCATCCATGGGGAACAGGGGGACGGACTGGCGGAACCGTTCCGGACCTGGAGCCGAAAGGATCCCTGCCTGAAGAACCTGCACGACGACCTCTGGCCCCGCTTGAACGGTTGTGCCTCAGCTGAAAAGGAGGCCTTCCTGCGGGGCATTCAGGGGCAGCGCATCGCTGCAGGACCATCAGGAGCACCGAGTCGTGGTCGCCCCGATGTGTTGCCCACCGGCCGCAATTTTTATTCCGTCGATCTGCGGGGCTTGCCCACGGAAGCCGCCTGGGACCTGGGGCGACGCTCGGCGGAGCAGTTGCTGGATCTGCATCTGCTGGAGCAGGGAGAACCCCTGCGCCATCTGGCGTTGTCGGTCTGGGGAACAGCCACGATGCGCAATG
The DNA here is from genome assembly GCA_913057985.1 of uncultured Synechococcus sp. Classification (GTDB taxonomy): domain Bacteria; phylum Cyanobacteriota; class Cyanobacteriia; order PCC-6307; family Cyanobiaceae; genus Parasynechococcus. The sequence goes on along the minus strand of CAJXPL010000032.1, from coordinate 16,391 downwards.
GCGGAGAAGACATCGCCCAGCTGCTGGCCCTGATCGGTGTTCGACCGGTCTGGGATGGCCCCACCCGAAGGATGGTGGACCTGGAGGTGATCCCAGCGGGTTTGTTGGGGCGACCGCGGGTGGATGTGGTGTTGCGCATCTCCGGGCTGTTTCGCGACGCCTTCCCCCAGTTGGTGGGCTGGGTGCATCAGGCCCAGACGATGGTTGCAGGGCTCGATGAACCGAATGAACTGAATCCCCTGGCTGAGCTCACCCGTCAAGGCGGGCCCCAGGGCCGCATTTATGGATCCGCCCCCGGTGCCTACGGAGCCGGTCTGCAAGCCCTGATCGACAGTGGCGCCTGGGAGTCCCGAGCAGACCTGGGCCAGGCCTTCCTGAGTTGGAGCCAATGGTCGTACGACGGTGCCGCCGCCCCCAGCCTTGATCGTTCCGGCCTCGAGCAGGCCCTGGGCAGGGTGCAGGTGGTGCTCCATAACCAGGACAACCGCGAGCACGACCTGCTCGATTCCGACGACTACTACCAGTTCCAGGGGGGCCTTAGTGCAGCGGTGGAAGAGGTGTCAGGAACACGACCGCAGCTTTGGTTCGGAGACCATTCCCGCCCCGAACGGCCTCGCCTGCACCGGCTCGAAAAAGAATTGGACAAGGTGATGCGCAGCCGGATGCTCAACCCCCGCTGGATCGAGGGAATGATGCAGCACGGCTACAAAGGTGCCTTCGAGATGGGGGCCAGCCTTGACTACCTGTTTGCCTACGACGCCTCCACCGATCGCGTTCCTGATTGGTGTTACGGCGCGCTGTGCGAACAGTGGCTGAGCCAGACGAAAATCCTCGATTTCCTGAAGGAGAGAAACCCCTGGGTGCTGAGGGACATGGCCGAACGGCTGCTGGAGGCCTCGAATCGAGGCCTTTGGACATCAGCAACGAAAGACCAGCTGCTTCACCTGCAACAACTGGTGAACAGCAGCGAAGCCCAGATTGAACGGGGAAGCCCTATTTGTTGAGGTCTCGAACCATCTGACGGAACGGATCGATCGATCCAGGCTTGGAGGACGGCGCAGCGGAACCCGCCTTGGCCACAGGTTCCTCCTTGGCTTTCAGCTCTGCCTTGCGGCCGACGGGAGCAGCATCTGCGGGAGCAGGGGTGTTCACACCCGTGATGGCCGTGCCTTTGAGGCGCTTGCTCATCTCCTCGGTGCTCACCTGCTCAGCGAAGGTTTTCTTCACCGGTGTGGGGATGCCCGCATTGAGGGTGATTGTTTCTTCCTTCTTGATGACACCACCGAGGCCTTCGCTGCGCTTTTCAAGCTTCTCGGTTTCAGCAGCCACCTCCATGATCTGCTCCTTGGTTCCGGGGCTGTCGAGCGTGCCGGGGAAAGTGCGGCGAATCGTCTTCGACTCGCGCATGTAGTTCAAATCCCCGAGGGAGGAGGAAGCGTCGGCATCAAGAAAGAACTCGGCCGGCTTCTCCTTTGCCGGCTTGCGCGGCTGAATCGTGGAGTCGGAATCTGCGGAATCCTTTTTCAGCAGACGATCCAAGAAGCCCATGTCGACCGGAACTGAGATGGAATGAACTTAGCGGCCGCAAAGGTCAATTCCATGGGTATCGGTGCCACACGTACGCAAAAGGCCAAGGTTGCTCAGCTGACGATCGATGGCCTCGCAGATCAACGGGCTGGCGGACCAGGCTGGCTGCATCTCGTAGTCATACCAGGCCTCACCACCATCGAAACCAAGCCGGGCCGCCTCATCGATCAGCACGTCATGGCCAAGGCGGTAACGGGCCGGATGGGCCAACACCGCCAGTCCACCGGCGTCATGGATGGCTTTCACCACCGCCTCAGCCCTTAGCGGTTCACCGACGACGGCATCACCACGGTTGTAGGGCTGGAGCGCAGGGTGGTAGAGCTCGAAGCCAAGGGCGAGCACGTGAACGAGGCACCCCTTCAGCAGTGCACTGATTTCCATGCCACTCCACACCGTGGGGACCTCAACACCACTGGCTCGCTGCTGATCCAGCCAGGCCTGGATCTCCCGGTGGGCATGGCTGCTGTGGTGATCCGTCACCGCCAGATGCTTGAGCCCCCGCTCGGTGGCCTGCCGAATCAGGTCCAGCGGTTCGAGGCTGCCGTCACTGCAGATGGTGTGGCAGTGAAAGTTGTGCGTGGTGGGACAGCTCGACGGCCCCACCTGTTCGAGAACGGCTTTGAGCGGGTGGGTCATCTCAGCCCTCATCTCAGGCTTTGGCGGAGGCTTCGGCCCGCAGGCGGCGCCAGCGGGCATAGAACTGAATCGACGCTGCCATGAACACCACCAGGGCGACGATGAACCAAGTCGCGGCACTGGTGGGGAACTGCGTTTTGAACACCACCAGCATCACCACGATCACCAGCAGCAACGTGGGCAGCTCATTCAGGGCACGCAGCTGCTTGCCCGACCAGGCACAGGTGCCGGCGTGGAGTTGACCCATCAGCCGGTAGCAGAACACGTGGTAAGCCAGCAGGGCCGCCACAAAACCGAGCTTGGCGTGCATCCAGCCCTGTTGAAGCCAAGAGGGCTGGGCCAGCAGCAACCCAATGGCCATCGACACCGCCACAGCCATCCCCGGCGTGGTGATGATGTTGGCGAGGCGTTTCTCCATCAAGGTGTACTGATCACGGAACGGCTGCTGCAGTTCCGGCGCCAGTTCCTCGGTTTCAACGTGATAGATGAACAGGCGCACCAGATAAAAGAGGCCCGCAAACCACACCACAACCCCAACGATGTGCAGGGTCTTGAACCAGAGGTAGGCCTCGGGCGAAAACGTCATCAACACAACTGATCTGGAGCGACCTTACGCAGGGTTCAGGTGAGCGCGTCAAGAAAATCGCCGGCCCGGCGCTGATGGGTCAACAGAACGTCGGGAGCCATGCGATCCAGGTTGCGGGCCATCATGGCCAGCCGGTATTGGCGCCGGAAGAAGTCCTGATGGCGATGGATGAACGTCCAGAACAGGCCATCCCAGGTGTCACACCACTCCCCTTTGCGGTAATCCGACATCTTGCGCACGTAATTCGAGCCGGAGAGATAGGGCTTGGTGGTGAAGATGCCGCCATCAGCGAACTGACTCATGCCGTAGACGTTGGGCACCATCACCCAGTCGTAGGCATCTACAAACAGCTCCATGAACCAGGTGTAGATCCGGGTTGGATGGAATCCGCAGAGGAGCATCACGTTGCCCAGCAGCATCAGGCGTTCGATGTGATGGCAATACCCGGTCTCCAGGGCATGGCGAATGGCGTCATCGATCGGGGCCAGACCCGTGGATGCGGTGTAGAAGGCGGAAGGGATCGGTCGGTCGTCGAAGCCCCAGAAATTGCCGTTGCGCATCTCCACCCCATGGCGCCTGTACATCGCCGCCATGAACTCCCGCCAGCCGACGATCTGACGCAGAAATCCCTCCAATGAACTGAGTGGGATGTCACCGGCTTCAGCCCGCTCCAGCGTTCGATCCAGCACCTGCTGTGGCGTGAGCAGACCGATGTTCAGCATCGGCGTGAGCACGCTGTGCCACATCACCTGGTGCTGGGTGCTGATCGCATCCTCGTAAGCCCCGAACTCGCGCAGGCGTTGTTCGAGGAATTGATCCAGCCAACGGGCTGCATCGCCATGGGTGACGGGGTAATGGAACCCGTCCCAGCTGCCGATGCCGGTCACCCCCTCCTCAATGAGTTGCTTCCGGGCGGTTTCAACGATGGCGTTCGCTGCGCTGGAGCGTTCGGCCGGGGGCTCTGGCACCAGGATTCCCTTGGGGAGTTTCTTGCGGTTGTCGGCATCGAAACTCCAGCGGCCACCAACAGGACCACCATCAGGATCGATCAGCAGATCCAGTCGCTTGCGCTGGATCTCGTAGAAGCGACCCATCAGGGGCTTCTTGCCGGAGGCGAAATGGTCCTCGATGACGGCCTCTGGGGTGAGCAGCATCGGGGTGGCGACGATCTCCAGACCGCAGCCGTGGCGGGACGCGAAGGCGGAGATCCGCCGGGTCAGAACATCGTCCACCGGATCCGCCAGATGAAAGGACCGATAGCCCTGATCGAGCAGATCTCCGAGGATTTCAGCGGTGCTGGCCGCCTGCCCCTGCAGCACCCGCAACACGGTGAAGCCCTTGGCCTGAAGCATCTCGGCATAGGCATTCATTGAGGCCCGATGCAGGAGCAGGCGCTGCCGATGCACCTGGATGGGCCAGCGGGGATCAGTGCCGAACAGCAACGGATCTTCGATCAGGGCCACAGCCCGTCCCGCCCGAAGCGCGGGATGGTGCTCAAACAGCTGATGGGGAAAAACGAGACTGAGATCCACCGTCAGCTGTCCTCCCCAGCAAGACGGCAGGCGCGACGACCCAGGGCGGTGGCATAGGCGCGATCCACGGGTCCGGCCATGGGGCTCAACTGGCCAGCCCGGCAATTCATCACCACTTTTTCGCGATGGCCCTGCTGATCGTTGAGCCGCAGCACCAGCTGCCAGTGGTTCTTGGCGCTGCGGGTGATGCCGTCGGCACACACAGGCCCGGTGCACAGCCCGGGAGACGCCCAGACCGGAGTGGCCAGAAGAAACACTCCTGCCAGAACCATGCAGAGCTGAAGGATCATGCGGAGAGTTCCTGAGGCTGCTCTTCTAAAGCAGCCCTGGCATCAGCGTCGGCTCCGTCGTCGGAAGGATGGAAGAAATCGTGGATGTCGCGGGCCAGAGCCGGTCCGACGCCAGGGGCCTTGGACAGGGTCTCAACCGATGCCAGCTGGATGGCATCAATTGAATGGAAGTGGGCCAAGAGATCCTTGACCCGCTTGGGCCCAACTCCGGGGATGTCCGAGAGGCGTGAACGCTTCATCCGCTCACCACGCTGCTGGCGATGGAAGCTGACAGCGAAACGGTGGGCTTCGTCTCGAAGCCGGCGAAGGAGCACAACTCCGAGCTGATCCGGTTCACTCTCCAGCGGCTGGCTTTCGCCGGGGAGAAACACCTCCTCGCGCTGCTTGGCGAGGGAGCAGACGTTGAGATCCTCGTGCAGATCAAGCTCGCGCAGGGCCTCCATCACGGCAGAGAGCTGGCCTTTGCCGCCGTCGATCATCACCACATCGGGCCAGTCGTTGAGGCCGTCGGTCTGCAGAGCGCTGCCACCTTTGTGACGCAGGGCACCCACATCCACCCCTTCCGCCTTGGCCCGGGCCCAGCGCCGAAAACGACGGCGCATGATTTCCGCCATCGCCATGAAGTCGTCGCTGTGGCCAGCGCGGATGCTGCTGCTGCGGATCTTGTACTTGCGGTAGTGCTGCTTGGCGGGCAGCCCGTCGATGAACACCACCTGGGAGGCCACGGCATCGCTGCCCTGGATGTGACTGATGTCGTAGCCCTCGATCCGCCGCGGCGGGGTGGGCAACTCCAGCAGTTGCGCCAGATCCTCCGTGGCCAGCGACTGCTTCTCCTGACCTTGCTTGGCGCGGAGCAACTCAAACTCCGCGTTGCGCTGCACCAGTTCAATCAGGTCGGCTTTCTGCTGGCGCTGCGGGCAGTGGATCTGCACCCGACGCTCGCGCTGTTCCGAGAGCCAATCCTCCATCAGTTTCTGCTGGGGCAGAGCGTGCTGCACCAACAACTCGGGGGGCACCTCAACGGAATCCACCTGGCTGTAGTGCTCTTCAATCACCCGTTGCAGGATCAACCCAGGTTCCAGACCTGAGGCGTCAGCGGTGTAGCCAAGACGTCCCACCAGCTTCCCGGCGCGCATCTGAAACAGCTGCACGGCCGCCAAACGTTCATCGAAGGCAAGGGCCAGCACATCGCGACTTACCGAGGAATCCGGCAGGCTCATCTTCTGATCAGCGGTGAGCTGATCCAGCCCCTGAAGTTGATCGCGAACCCGGGCCGCCGACTCGTAGTCCATTCGCTCGGCATACCGCTCCATCTGCTCCTGAAGCAGCTGCTGCAGTTCATCGCTGCGGCCCTGAAACACCATCGCCACCTTGCGCAGGGTGCGGTGATAGTCCTCTGAGCTGATTTTTTCCTGGCAGACCCCCGGACAGCGCCCGATGCTGTAGTTGAGGCAGGTGCGATCGGGGTACATCGGCCGGGGGCGTTGCCGCAGCGGGAACACCCGCTTCACCAGGAACAGGGTGCGGCGCAGCAGACCCACATCGACATAGGGCCCGTAAAAGCGATCCAGGGGGCTGCGGAAGCGACGGCGACGGGTGATGAAAATCCGCGGGTAGGCCTCACTCCAGGTGATGCAGAGGTAGGGGTATTTCTTGTCGTCCTTCAGCAGCACATTGAAGTGCGGCTGATGGTTCTTGATCAGGTTCGACTCGAGAACGAGGGCCTCAGCCTCGCTGTCGGTGACGATGAACTCAATCTCACAGACTTGGCGTGTCATCAGCCGGATCCGTGGCGATAGGTCATGCCGACTGCGGAAATAGCTGCGCACGCGGCTGCGCAACGCCTTCGACTTACCGACGTAGAGGATCCGGTCGTCGCCGTCCCGCATCAGATAGCAACCCGGCTCAGCGGGGATCTCCTTGAGCCGGCGTTCAAGACGCTCGGGCTGCGTCAGCAGCGGTGCACCGGAGGCGGCATCCACCAGGCCAGCTCAGCCGCCGTAATTCCAGCCGGTGCTGGCCAGGTTCAGGGCCTCGCCATCGGCGATCAGGCGCGCCGTTTTCACTTCGCCCACAAAAACGGTGTGGTCACCATGCTTGATCGATCCCACGAGTTCGCACTCCACACCACCGACGGCATCGGTGAGCAGGGGAAGACCAAGTTCGCCCTCCTCGAAGGGTGCCGCTTCAAAGCGACCTCCAAGTGCCTTCTGGGGCTTGAAGAACACGGCTGCCAGATCTTTCTGATCGGCCCGCAGCACGTTGAGAGAGAACTTGCCGGTGGCCTCGATGATGGCGTGACTGCTGCTGTCAGCCCGAACACCCATCACCACCAAGGGCGGTTCGAACGATCCCTGGGTCACCCAGCTGGCCGTGAATCCGTTGACCTCATCACCGTTGCGAACGCCGCAGATGAAGAGCCCATGGGGGATCTTGCGAAGCAGGACCTTCTTGGCGTCGGCGTCGAGGCTCATGGCACGGATGCGTTGATTGAAATCTAAACAGCGATCCACTGCATAGGATCCGCCCATCGCTGATTCCCGATGCGGGCGCTCTACCCCGGCAGTTTCGACCCTCTCACAAATGGTCATATGGACCTGATCGAGCGGGCCGTGAGCCTGTTTGGCGAGGTGGTGGTTGCGGTGCTCAGCAATCCGAGCAAACGGCCTGCGTTCAGCGTTGACGAACGGATCGAACAGATCCACACGGCGACGCGCCATCTCTCCGGCGTTGAAGTGATCAGTTTCGATGGCCTCACGGTGAACTGTGCCGTCACCCATCGCGCCGACCTGATCCTGAGGGGCCTGCGAGCGATGAGTGACTTTGAATACGAACTGCAGATCGCCCACACCAACCGCTCGCTGGCCGACGATCTGGAGACGGTGTTCATGGCCACCACGGCACGCCACAGCTTTCTCAGCAGCTCCGTGGTGAAGGAAGTGGCCCGCTTCGGCGGATCGATCGATCACATGGTTCCGCCAGAGGTGGCGAAGGACCTCAACAGGCTCTTTAATTCGGCTTTCCCCTCCAGCTGAGATGAACGACGTCCGGTTCTCCGTTCTCGATCAACTCGATCAGTTGGAGGAAGTTGTGCTGGAGGGCAGTCGGCTGCCGTTCACCGGCGGACGATTGGTCAACGAAACCGATGCCGTTGAGCTGCTGGATGCCGTCCGCGATGAATTGCCAAAGGAGCTAGAGCGGGCCATCAAGTTGCTTGATCGCCGGGACGAGTTCATCAACACCGCCCGCAGGAACGCCGAAGAGATTGTTGAGCAGGCCCAGCGTCAACGCGAACAGCTGGTGAACAACGCCGCGATCCGCCAGGAAGCGGAACGGCAGGTGAATGAGATGCGTGAACAGGCGCGTCAGCAATGTGAGCAGCTGCTCCAGAAAACGCGACAGCAGGGGGCGACGTTGGAGCAGGAGATGCAAGGCAAGCTGGCGCAGTTGGAGCAGCAGTTCGCCACCCGCCGCCAGCAGCTTGAGCAGGAAGCCCTGGAGCGTCGCCAGCAACTGGATCAGGAAGCGATTGAGCTGAAGCGTCAACACGCCGAGCGACTCGACGCCAGCCGCCAACAGGCTCATCAGCAGATCCAGCAGATCGAAGCCAACGCCGTTGAGCTCAAAAGACAGCACGCTGAACACCATGAAGCCAATCGCCAGCATGCGCTGCAGGATCTGGAGACCATTCGTCAGGAAGCCCTGCGCCTGCAGAAGGAAGGCCGGGACGAAGCCGAGCGGATTCACAACGATGCGCTGCAGTTCCGCCAGCAGACCCAACAGCAGTGCGAGTCACTGATCCAACGCAGCCGCCAGGAAGCCGCCGGCGTTCAGGACGGTGCCAACCGTTACGCCGAACAGACCCTGGGTGAGCTGGAGGTGCGCCTCAAGGAAATGGCCCAGGTGGTGATGGCCGGCCGTCAGGAGCTCTCCAAGATCCAGATGATCCGATCAGCAACTCCTGCCCCTAACGCTGGTGATGACAGCAAAACCGTGCCGTTCAGTCGGTCCCAGCGGGCAGCGTCCCGGCTGCGGTCCATGCGGGGCAACGGCTGATCCTCTGGCTGGCCAGCAGGATCTGGCCCATCACGGAGTTGGGTGCGTACGCCCCGTTGGCAAGCATGCTCACGTACCGCGGGCCATCGGTCGTTTCAAGAATGCCGGAGATCGCCCGAACACCACTGAGGGTGCCGGTCTTGCCCCAGAAGCGACCCTCAAGGGACGTGCCCCAGAAATAGTTGCGCAGCGTTCCCCTCTGGCCAGCAATCGCCATCGAGGCCTGGTAGTAGGCCGCCAGGGGATGTTGCGCCATGCGCCACAGCAACACAGACAACGACCGACTTGTGAGCCGGTTGCCTCGGGACAGTCCACTGCCATCCCGGAGCCGAAGTCCCGTCATCGGCACACCCTGGGCTTGCAACCAGCGGGTGGTGGCGAGGGAGGCACGATTCACATCCCAGACATCCGCCGCCTCACGCATCAGCACCTCTGCCGTGAAGTTGTGGCTCTCCGTGTTGGCCAGGCTGAGCAGGGCGTGCATCGGCGCGGAATCCTCGCTGTGCAGAACCACACTTGCCCCCCTGCTCCGCGCGAGGGCCGCTTCCCGGGTCTGCTGATCGACCATCTGCAGGCGGATCTGTCCCCCTTGCTGCTGCACGGTGGAATTGAGGATCCGCTGCAGCCGTTGCGCTGGATCCATCACCGCCATGTGGAGGGCATTGCTGGTGAGGGCAAGGCGGGTGATCGGTGCGCCGTAGGCGTAGGAGCGATCCGCAGGATCCCAATCGGCGGGCCACCAGCGCTGACGCGGTTCCTCCCGCACCATCAGCTGAACAGGCGCAGAGGAGACGCTGGAGGTGCTGCTGGAGCCGCCCTGGCCAAGAGCCACCATGGCGAACCTCTGGATCTCGGCAATGCTGAGGTCGGGATCACCTTCCCCAACGATTTCCAGAGATCCATCGGGGTGACGCAAGAGCTGCGTCTTCAGACGGAAGTCGGGGCCAAGGCGATCCAGGGCAAAGGCCGTGCTGACCAGTTTCTGATTCGATGCCGGGATCCGGGGGATCCCCCCGTTGAGATCAGCCAGCAGCTGACCCCGTTGATCGACAACGCTGACGCTCCACAACCGCTCTTCCGTGCCCACCGCTGATTCCAAGGCGGTCTGCAGGGCAGGGCACAGTGCACCGCCGCTGAGCATGGCCTGGCCCTGACGCTGCACCACCGGAGGTGGTGCCAACAGTTGAGGCGCTGCCCTGACGGGCAACTGGGGCGCCAGCACCAGCAGGGAGACCAGGGCAGAGCGAATCACAGAGGCATCACTCCGCTCACGACACCGTTCAAGCGGTAGAGGCGACCCTCCAGCTCAACGGGCACACCCACCTTGAGCTTGGTGCCACCGATCACAACACCGGAGGGTTTGATCTCGGCCTGGGCCTCCATCACAAACCGGGCATGGCGGGGTAGAGCCGTAGCGGGGGCATCAGCGAGCACCACCGAACCATCGGGCTGCACCGCCGTCAGGGAAGTGGTGACGTCATCCACCGACACCAGGCTCACCCGTCCAGCCGGTTGATTGCGAATCACGATGTTGAGGGCTGCTTCCTCCCGCACTGAATTCAGCAGCTGCTCGGGATCAGCGCTGTACAGCCGCACCACATCAACGCTCACCTGCACAGGTTTCACAGCACCGGTGGCCTTGGCGACCGCATTCGAGAGCTTGGGGGACCAGACAACCCCGGCCAGAGCGGCCAAGGCGACGACTCCAGCCACGGCATCGATGGGTGAAAGGGATCGAAGCCTGTTGAGCACCATCGAAGGGGAGCCTGGGCTTGAACCTTAAGGAGGGTCTGAGCCTGGATCAAGCCAGAGGCGGCTCAATTGCGCAGACCATCAAGGAAGCGGTCGACCCCGGACAGCTGTTGCTTGATGCTGTCGGGATCTTCACCAACCAGAAGCGCTGCTGTGGTGTCGGGATCCGGGCGTTCGGGGAGCACCTCCAGTTGCCGGTAACCATCGGGATCCTGGCGATAGAGACGCCAGTCATCGGGGTAACAGCGCATCAATGCACCACCCTCAAGGGGTTGAAGCCAATAGGCCTGTTGCCAGCTGGCAACGAAACCCTTTCGGCGCTCCCGGGCCACGCTGCCGATGCCCACAGCGGCATCCTCCAGACGTCCATTCAGCATCAGAACCACTCCTGCGTGGTTCTCACACAAGGCCTGGAACTCCTCGTAATCCGCAGGGGAGGGGTTCACCGCAAGCAGAAGGCGGGTGTCGGGAACACCGCTCTCCGCCCGTTTGAGCTGATTGAAATCAAGGATCACCTCCTTGAGGTCCTCCGCATCGCGCCGCGCCAGGGCGGCAGCACCGGCATCGGGCCAAACCATCAACAGGTCCTGACCGGCAGTGATCAGTGCTCGGGCCAGCCGCAGCGCCACCGGAAGCAGGCGAAGCCCTTCAAAACGGAGGCTTGCGGCCCAGCGTTGACCGTCGCCGGATCCAACGGCCGCAAGGGCGGCTTGCAGCATGGCCTCCTCGGCGGCGAGCAGATCCGCGGGGAGGGCGAGACAGGAAGCGTCGGATTGAGTCATCGCCAAAGCATGTCAGGACAATGCCGTTAACGCGGAGGCAAAGCGGCCGGGAACGGCGTCGAGATCCTGATCCGACAACCAGGGGCCAAGGGTCAGCCGCAGGCCCGACTGACGTTCAGGCCCGGGAATGCCCATGGCCGTGAGCACAGCACTGTCGGCACTGCTGCCACTGCTGCAGGCACTGCCGCTGCTGCAGGCCACCCCCGCCGCCGCCAGCCGTCGCACCAGATCGCGTCCCGGCAGCGGCTGTCCACCAACGGTTTTGGCCAACAGCGCGATGTGATGGGGCAGACGCTGATCGGGTGAAGGGCCGCAGAGCTGAAGCTGGGGTAGCTGCAGCAGGCGTTCGAGCAGTTGATCCCGTTGACGACGGATCTGGGTTGAGCTGCCCGGTGGAACGTGCTGACTGACGGGGTCAAAGCTGGGGAGGGCCATCAGGGCTTCGGCCATGCCACCCACCAACGCAACAGGTTCGGTACCGGAGCGAAGGCCGTGCTCCTGTCCACCGCCGCCCTGGAGCGGTGAAAGGTCCACACCCTGGGCCCGAATCAACAGGCCCACGCCCCGGGGGCCACGGAACTTGTGGGCGGAGAGGGTCAGCAGATCAACGCCGAGCCGGTCGAAGGCGAAGCAACCCTGGGGCACCAGCTGGGTGGCATCGCTATGGATGACGATGCCGCGCTCGCGGCAGGCCCGAGCGATCGTGCTGATCGGTTGCAGTGCACCCACCTCGCCCTGGGCTGCAATCAGGGAAACCAATCGGGTTGGAGCGGACAACACCCGATCGAGCTGATCGAGCCGCAGTACGCCCTGCCCATCAACGGGCCATTCGGCAATGGTCCAGCCCAGGGCTTCCAGTTGGTGCGCCGCAGCGACCACCGCCGGATGCTCCACCGCAGAGATCACCAACCGGCCCGGGACAAGACCGGCGGCACTGCCGAGCAAGGCAAGGTGCACGGATTCCGTCGCCCCTGAGGTGACGATCAACTGGTCAGGGTTGACAGCGAAGCGCTCGGCGATGGTCCAGCGCGCTCGCTCCAGAGCTTCCGCTGCTGCCAACCCAGCCCCATGGAGGCTGCTGGGGTTGGCCCAGGCCGTCTGCTGGAGCTGCTGCATCACCGCGATCACCGCCGGCAGGGGCGGTGTCGTGGCAGCAGCATCCAGGTAGAGCTCAGGGGGTTCCACGCTCGAACCGCGCCTTGGTGCGCTGCTCCAGGGACTCACTGGCGAGATTGAGCATCGAGTCGAGGGACGTGCTGCTGAGGAAAGCCTGCACCTTCTGCTGCGCCTCATCGCGGAGGCAGCGGTCGGGGCGTTGACACTGGTCAGCACAATCCTTGGAGCAATCGAAGTCGGTTGCGGCCGTCGGCGCAGGTGGAGCGCCAGGCGCTTCGCTGATCGAAGCCATCGATGATCCTGCCGGCACCAGATCGGGCGTCAGCACCCCGTCAAACACCGCTTCGGCGGGTCCCGTCATCAGCACGGAACCGGAGCGATCACGCCACTCAATCATCAGCGGACCGCCGGGCAGCACCACCTCGGCGCAATCATCGGCGAGGCCCAGCAGCACCGCCGCCACCAGGGTGGCGCAGGCACCGGTGCCGCAGGCCAATGTCGGGCCAGCACCCCGTTCCCAGACCCGGATCTCCAGCTGCTCACGGCTGTGCACCTGGAGGAAATGAACGTTGGTCTTGGCCGGGAAGGCCGGATGAACCTCCAGGGCAGCCCCCCAGGCATCAAAGGGAATGCTGGCCAGGTCGTCGACGGGCACCACCACATGGGGATTGCCCATGCCAACGGCCGCCACCTTCAGTTGTTCTCCCTCCAGCAGCAGCACCCCCTGCGGTAGGCCGTCTTCGGGCATCAGGGTTGTGGGGATGCCCTCGGAGGTGAGGAAAGGAGGACCCATGTCCACCCGCAACTGGCCATCGGCCATCAGTTCGGGGCGAATCATTCCCGCCAGGGTTTCGATGTCCCAGCGGCGGCCTGGGGCATCACCGTCGGTGTCGGCCAGGTAGCGGGCCAGACAGCGAATGCCGTTGCCACACATTTCGGCCTCACTGCCATCGGCATTGAGAATCCGCATCCGCAGTTCTCCCTCCGCCTGAGGAGGCAGCGCCAGAATCAGGCCATCGCCACCAACGCCGAAGCGCCGATCACAGATGCGCCGCACCCAGGCGGGATCGGGATTGCTGATGGCATCGGGCAGTTGTCCCTGCCGGTCTTCAACGATCAGGAAGTCGTTGCCAAGTCCCTGATATTTGCTAAAAGCGAGCATGGCTTGAGACGACAGTGATACCAAGGGTCTTGGCGATGATCTAGGCCCAAGCTCTAGGCCCAGGACCTTACGCCGATTCCCAATTCTATGAAGGTGTGAGTGCAGGCCTGATCCCCCCTCTCTAAAAAACGAGGAGCAATGCCTCACTTGAATGCAGCTGAATAAAGCTCTGCTGACCGCTGCTCTGCTTCTTGCCTCCACTGCAACTGCTGCTCTGGCTCAGAAGGAGATCCCAAAGGCTGAAGGTCATGACCAATGCCCACTGGGCTACGTGAACACGCTGGGGACTACCTGTGTCTCGCCCATCTATTACGAAGTGGCTCCTACCAACGGTGAAGCCTGCAAGGAGGGGTGGATGAACATCGGTGCCGGCTATTGCAAGAAGAAGAAGGGACCATTCGGAATCCTCTGATCCAAAACCGCCTTCAACTGATGAGTAGGAGTAGATGAGGAATACGCAAGCCCGGTCATTCTCAACAGCGGCCGACCTATAGAGAACCTAGTCATACCAATAGATCTCGAGAGAGAGCCAGGCCTGCACTGACCACTACTCGATCCCTCCGTTTCGTCTCCTGGCCAGTCGCAGCAAGGTATGTGGGAGGGCCCTGCCCCACCCCTTGTCGACCTGGACCTACCCCACCCCCTCACTTGACCCCTGGGTGGCCTGGTTTTGCCGAAGAGGGGGTACCCATGGGGGAAAGACGCGACCGCCGATATAGCTACAGGCTTTGGAAGTTCGGGTGATTTTCACTCTGAGCCCCTTCAGATCGCCCTACAAAGCCGGTCTCGGCTCCAATAGGCAGAACTAGCACCGAGGGGTTGCACTCTTGCTACAGAGGGTTACAGAGATGTCTGAGGGCATCCCCCTCGATGACGCCAAAGGCGGAGGAGAGGGAGTGCTGAGCTTCAGAGGTAGTTCAGGTCGATCTCTTTCAGAGCGTTCACAAGGCTGATCGTGCCGGGATCTTCTTCAGGATCGACAGTCACGTCCTGTTGCTTCAGGTACGTGAGCATGTTGCGGACACCAGCGTTATCGATCTCTCCGGTCAACAGCATCTGTTTGGCCTGGAGCTCAAGGATCTGCACGGTCAGTGCATGCACCTCGGCGGCCTGAGACTCTGTGACCTTGTTGTTATTTGGTTTTGCCATCGTTGTTCTTGGTCTTGATTAGAAACTTGGCCAACGACAAAGCGGCTTCCTGTTGTTTCGATAGAGAGGACTTGCCTGCACTATCAAGGCTTAAACATGCTTCGAGGTAAGCTACTTGGATATCAGGCAAGTCCATGTGCTTCGTATTGAGAAATAAGGGCACAAACCCTGTAGTGGTCAAGCAGCATCGTGATGCCACCCAGAACATCTGCATGGTCAGTGCCGGTGTTCGACATCTTCGATAGCTTTATCTGACCCGTAGGTCTGCCACTCCGTTTGAGACGGATGATCTTCATGTTGTTGTTGTGGAATAAGTAGTCAGTACCGCTTGCCCCGTTGTTTCATCTGCCTGAGCTTCCAGGCGTATGCATTGCGAGAAGCCTGAGCATCGAGCTTTGATTTGACGGCACGATCCTGTGCAACCTCAGCTTCAATACGAGCTTTCTCTGTGGCTTGTGCCTTTGAGGGACCACGTCCGCCATAGGACCAACCGAGGGTGTTGGCTTCAGTCGGATCAGTGAGCTTGGGGAGAGGGTTGTCCTTCTCCCACTGAGCGTTGAACTCCTCGGGGTCATCACACCTCACCAACTTCTGTGTCGGGGTGATCAGCGAAGCGGCGGAAGTCGTAAGCCTCGTTGTCGAACCTGTAACCCTCGGGGCGGGGCTGCAGGGTTCGGCCAAGACCAATTGAGCTGACGTTAGTCACACCAGAGGGCTGGCGTTTGCCCTCGGTGACTGTGATTCCCCTATTCATCCAGTTCCCTTCGGGAGCCTTGTCGGATGCTTTGGGGTGACGCCCCACCTTGGGGGCGCCAATGGGGCGGGGGATCTTGATGTCCTTAGCCATCAGCTTGTCCCTCCAAAGCATCCAGACGCTTGACCACCTGGGTCAGCTTCTTCTCGAGACGCTTGATGATCCGCTCCTTGGCAGCCAGGTCGGCTTGAAGGTTGGAGGGCTGTGAAGCTTCGACAGCAGCACGAAGAGCTTCTGCTTCCTCAAGCTCCTGGAGACGTCGGTCTGCTTCCTTCTTGTCGAGACGATCAAAGATGCCGGCACTAGGTGCAGTCACCTCTTGAATCTCAGGACGAGGCTTAGTCACCTTCGCCACATCACCACGAAGGCAAGGGATGTGTGAGGAGGGCTTGAAGGAGGTGGCTGGGGTCAGCTCTACCTCTTCCTCCTCGGGTGGGAGTAGTCGACAGGCTCCACCTTCTTGAGGGTGTCTTCCCTTGTCCCCCTGTCGTGCCCGTTAACCCAGTCAGAACCAAACGGGTGGCAGTGAACATCCCCATGGCCCTCTACGAAGAGGCGGCTGCACTTGCCAGGCACGACCGGCGAACCATCAGCCAGTGGTTCCGTGTGGCTGTTGAGGACGCCATCAAGAACCAGAAGAAGCAGCTGCGTGAAGAGGGCGTCGAACTCTCAGTGCCGGCACCTACCCCTGATGAAGAGGTGCTCACCTCAAAGGGCAGCGCAGCTATCCAAGAAGCCCTGAAGAAGAACCCAGCCGACAAGCTGCTGAAGATGGCAGCTGACGATCTCGACACCCTGGGAGGTGTGGATAAGGAGAAGGTCAAGAAGATCAAGCTGCTGATGGAGCTGCTGGATTCCTGAACATCGTTGCAAAGCCCTCCTCACTCCTGCTAGCACAGATGTACTGATGAGAGGTGATGGTCTTGGAGGAGTGGGACTTCGTCGAAGACCGCGACCTGCAGAACTGGAAGGGAGGCGTGGTCTGCATG
>CAJXPL010000031.1 GCA_913057985.1 uncultured Synechococcus sp. | reverse complement strand
AATCCTGCTGATCAGCGCTGGGGTTTCTGGCCGCTTCTGCCTCTTTAGGCCCAGACGTTGCAATGGATTTGAAGGGCTTGTCCCTTAGTTGTCCCTGGAATTTTGTTCAACTGGGTTGAATGATGGGCAACTGGATGACCATCCGAGAACACCGCAAAGATTGGCTTCGGCGCGGTGCCTACAGCAAGTGACCGAATGGTTGATTTGATCTGAGTTCAGGATTGGAGCACTCAGTTGAACGATCGGATCGGCTTCCTAGCGTTAATCAGGGATGCAGGAATGAAAGAGACGATGACATGAGCCAAACATCAAGGCTCGCCCGGCAGGTGACGCTCGACGAAGCGTGGTCGTCTTCAGAGCACAGTGAAATTTGCTGTCTGATCTATGCCACCCAAAACGGCTGGAAGCTCCCAATCCTTTTTGAAGAAATGGGTGTGCCCTATGACTGGGCACTGGTGGACTTTGAGAAGGGTGAGCAGCGCAGTGAGCGTTTTCTTTCCATCAACCCAAACGGTCGGATTCCAGCACTGATTGATCGTGCGCGCGGAGTAACAGTCGCCGAGTCAGGAGCCATCTTGGAGTACAGCGCGGCTCGCTTCGCAAGCCCTTTGCTACCCCCTGCTCATGAGGATCTGCAGCTGCACCTGCAGACGAAGCAATGGCTCCATTGGCAGGTGAGCGCCCTCGGGCCTTCGATGGGGCAAGCCATGTACTTTCAGCGAATTGCCAAGGTTCGCGGCCACAACGATCCCTTCGCCATTGGTCGCTTCATTGCGGAAGCGGAGCGTTGTTTGCACATGCTCAACGACCAGCTCGCGGCATCGGGCGGCCCTTTTGTGCTCGGCCAGCGCTGCACACTCGTCGATGTCGCCTGTTTTCCCTACTGCGCGAGTGCCTATTGGGCCAATGTCGATATCTCCGAGATGAGCCATCTGCTCATGTGGATCGAGATGCTCCACCAACGTCTTTCCTTCAGTACCGGCCTCGCCGTGCCTTTCTCGAGGCCTGCTTTCTTTGGCCCTCCGTATGCAACACCGGAGGACATCGAGGCGGAGATTGTGCGTAACGCCGGTCAGTTCGCTGTGGTTTCAAAATCACCCAGTTGAGCTGCCAGGGGTCTCGGCTCCATGAATCCTTGCTGGGAGTGATTTCCGGAGGTGATCCTGTTTGTGCAGAATCACTGCATTGAAGGGGAGCATGGTGGCTGGAGCTGGTGTGAATCCTGCTGATCAGCACTGGGGTTTCTGGCCGCTGCTGCCGCTCTACCCTTACGGCCGCCGCCGCACGCTGTTCACTGAGCTGATCCCTGGCCAGCTCTGGAGCCTGGAGCAGCTGCAGGGGGTGTATTACGTGGCCGTGCCGGTGCGGCTCACCGTGGCCAAGGTGCCCGGCGGCTTGATGTTGGTGAACCCTCTGCCGCCCACCGGTGAAGTGCGCCAAGCCATCGCCGGGCTGGAACAAGAGCATGGCCCCGTGCGCACGATCGTGCTGCCCACCGCCTCCGGTTTGGAGCACAAGCTTCCCCTCGGTCCCCTGGCCCGCGCCTTCCCGGATGCGGACATCTGGGTGTGTCCGGGCCAGTGGAGCTTCCCGGTGCAGTTGCCTCTGTCCTGGTTGGGTGTGCCGGCACGCCGCACCAAGGTGTTGTTCGACGATGGCCTTCCCCATGGCGATGTTTGTGAGTGGTTCTCCCTTGGACCGCTCGACCTTGGCGTGGGCCGTTTCCAGGAGGTCTCCTGTTTGCATCGCCCGTCAGGCGCTCTGTTGGTGACCGACGCCCTGGTGGGCATCAGTGCTGAACCCCCGGCCCTGTTCGACCTCGATCCAACGCCGCTGTTGTTCCATGCCCGCGAACGTGGCGATGAGCCCCTCATTGATTCAGTGGAAGCCCGCCGCCGCGGCTGGGCCCGGCTGGTGCTGTTTGCCTCCTACCTGAGGCCGGAACCGCTGGAGGTGCCCGCGCTGCCGGAGTTGCTGCGGGATGCGTTCAAGCCCGGGCTTCGTTCACTGAAAGCCCACTTCGGCCTCTACCCCTTCCGCTGGAAGGCCGGTTGGCAGGCGGCAGCCGATGGCTTGCTCGGCGAAGAAGCGCCCAGGCTGCAGGTGGCCCCGGTGCTTGAGCGCTTGGTGTTGCCCAGAGCCAAAGTGGCTCTATTGCGATGGCTGCAGGAGTTGAGCGGCCTGGCTGAGCTGCGCTGGCTGGTGCCGGCTCACTACAGCGCGCCGGTCACATTCACGCCCGAAACCTTGCAACAACTGCTCGCGTCATTGCAACAGCGGGACTGGGCTCCGAGTTCTGAAAACTGGGAGTTCCTTGGATCGATCGATCAGCGTTTGCTCGATCTCGGCGTCGTGCCTGATCAGCCCGTGATCAAAGCTTGAGCTCGTCTTCCGGCTCGATTGCCATCTGTTCGTCGGCGAACAGGGTTTCTTCCAGCTCCTTGCGCTGTTCCATCTGGCGCAGGAAATAACCGGTCATCATTGCCGAGGCCAGCATGTTGGCGAGGTTGTCGCGGTTGGCCGTCACCTTCACTTCAAAATGCTCGCCGGGGAGCATTCCCAGCAGGCCCTGAACGTTGTGGCGAATGATGTCTTGAATATCGTTGCTTGCTGATTTGGCGACCCGCTGCAGAGTGTCTGGTGACTGCTCTTGCAAGTACTGAATCAGGCTGTTCCCCGCTTGGCCGTCACTGCTATCAGTTGTCAGAAACTCGGGGTTAAACATTCGCCTGTGATGTTCATCACGGACTTGACCTTAACGCAGGCCCTTGGAATTAACCGCCATCGCTGCTGTCGGTGATCCGTAACGGACCGAACCTCTGCAGCGGCCAGTACCGCCACACCGCCGTGCCCAGAACATTGCTTTCTGGCAGTGATCCCCAGAGGTGTGAATCGAGGCTGGCATTGCGGTTGTCCCCCATCACCCACAGCTGATCTGCCGGCACGGTGATCGGTGCCATCTCGTAGTTGATCGGTTCGGCCAACCAGGGTTCTGCAGCCGGTTTGCCGTTGCGGAACAGCCTGCCGTCGTGCACGTCAAGCTGATCGCCAGGCAGCCCCACCACCCGTTTGATCAGCGCAGCCGATGCGTCGTAGCCAGCGGCCACGAGCTGCTCGGGAGGTGCGAACACCACCACATCGCCCCGGTGAAGATGGCTGTGGCGGCTGCGGGTCAGGCGGGGCCTCACCTTCTCAACGAGGATGCGGTCCTGCAGCTGCAGGGTGGGCAGCATCGAGCCGGAGGGAATCCAGCGCGGTTCCACCACCAACCAGCGCAGCAGCAGGGCCAGCAGGACCCAGAAAATCAGATTGCGCCAGAAGCCCTTGCTGTCTTCTCCTGGAGCGGGTGTCGTGGGTTGGGTCATCGTTGACCGAAGATCACACCAGCCTGGCCTGCTGCACTGACCACCGCTCGCGCCAATTTGCAGGCCGCCTTCACGCTGCTGGAGGCTCTTTGTCTTCAGGGGCTGAAGCAGCTGGTGCTCTGCCCTGGCAGCCGTTCCGGCCCCCTGGCAACAGCCGCGGGAGTGCTGGCGAACCAGGCGAAGCTGCAGCTGGTCACGGCCATCGACGAGCGCTCAGCCGCGTTTCTGGCCCTCGGCATGGCGACCGCCCATGGCCGTGCCGTGGCAGTGGTCACCACCTCCGGCACCGCGGTGGCCAACCTGTTACCCGCCGCGGTGGAGGCGGACCGCTCCTGTCAGCCCTTGCTGCTGCTCACGGCGGATCGCCCCCTCCGGCTCAAAAACTGCGGCGCCAACCAGACGGTTAATCAGGAATCTTTTCTGCTCGCGGCCTGCCGCTGGTTCGGCAGTGGTGCGGCAAACGGCATCCACACGCAGGCAAACGACGCCCTCAATGCCCTGGCGGCTCAGGCCTGGCAGCAAGCTCAGGGTTCAGGCACTGGGCCGCCGGGAGCGGTTCACCTCAACCTGCCCTTCGAGGAGCCGCTGCACACCACGCTCGAGCAACAACAACATCTGGCTTCGGCTGCGCTCCCGCCCACGGCTTGCCCTGAACATTCGCCTGAGATCGGGCTTGCGCTTCGCCTCGATCCAGAGCGCCCGGGGGTTGTCATTGCTGGCCCCTGGCGTGGACTCACGCCTTCTTTGGCGGCGTATCAACAGGCGCTGCATCGCTGGCTGAACCTCAGCGGTTGGCCTCTGCTGGCCGACCCCCTCGCCGCCCTTGCTCCCGATTGCCCCAACCACCTCGAGCACTGGGAGTTGCAACTGGATCGACTGAACCTTGCTGACGACGTTCAGGTGTTGCGGCTGGGACCCATGCCCGCGAGCCGGCGGTTGGAGGCTTGGCTTCAGCGCCATCAGGGCCCCCAATTGTTGATCACCGAAGGGGATTCAAGGCCGCTGGATCCGCTGCAGACGGCCAGCCAATGGTCGGGGGGGATGGCTGCCTGGATCGCTCAACAGCCTGGTCTGGAACAGTCGAGCAAGCCATCGGTCGGCACCAATGACCTCTCGCAGTGGATCGAGGCCCAGCTGCCCTTGCGTGGCGCCGTCAATGAGCCTGCCCTGGCCTACTGGCTTCCCCAGCTGCTTCCGGAGCGGTTGCCGGTGATGCTGGCCGCCAGTTCGCCGGTGCGCGACTGGCTGACTTGGGGCGGGCCCGCTTGCGGCCGCCACCGTTGCTTCAGCTTCCGCGGGGCCTCGGGCATTGATGGCACCTTGTCTCTTGCCATGGGGCTGGCGGCGAATCTCGGTCCGTTGGCCCTGGTGACCGGGGATCTGGCCCTGCTGCACGACAGCAACGGTTGGCTGCATGCGTCGTCCGCTGCATCGCCACCGCCACTGTTGGTGCTGCTGATCGACAACGGTGGCGGCGGCATTTTTCAGCAGCTGCCCATCGCCACACCGGGCTTCGAATCACTTTTTGCCATGCCTCAGCAGGTGGATCCCTTGGCCCTGGCGGCGGCCCATGGTGTGCCTGGACGCCAGGTGGCCTGTCTGGAGGATCTGCAGGAGGCTCTGGCCTGGGGCTTCTCGCAGCAGCGGCCGGCGTTGTTGCGGTTGTGCACCGACCGTGCTGGTGATGCCGATCGGCGTCAGTGGCTGCGCACCGCTGCTCAGAATGAAGGCACCGAGCTCTGAACCCGATGAGTGACATGCGTCAGGTGCTCCCCGGTGCGCCAACCGCGAAATGGACACCGTGGGGCAGCTACGAGGACATCCTTGTGGACCGTTGCGCGGACGGCCTGGCTCGCGTGGCCATCAATCGCCCCGCCAAGCGCAATGCCTTCCGCCCGCAGACGGTGATGGAGCTCTGTGATGCCTTCACGCGCATCCGGGATGACCGTGATATCGGTGTTGTGTTGTTCACCGGCGTTGGCCCAGCCCCCGATGGTGGCTATGCCTTCTGTTCCGGCGGTGATCAGAGCGTTCGCGGCGACGGTGGTTATGTCGGTGAGGACGGCCTGCCGCGCTTGAACGTGCTGGATCTGCAGCGCATCATCCGCAGCCTGCCCAAGGTGGTGATTGCTCTGGTGGCCGGCTACGCCATGGGCGGCGGCCAGGTGTTGCATCTGCTCTGCGACCTCAGCCTTGCCGCCGAGAACGCTGTGTTCGGTCAGACCGGACCCAAGGTCGGCAGTTTTGACGGCGGCTTTGGTGCGGGATACCTGGCGCGGGTGGTTGGCCAGCGCAAGGCCCGTGAAATCTGGTTTCTCTGCCGCCGTTATGGCGCCAAGGAGGCCCTAGAGATGGGGCTCGTCAATGCTGTGGTGCCGTTGGATCAGTTGGAGGCTGAGGGGGTGCGTTGGGCTCGGGAGGTGCTGCAGCACAGCCCCACGGCCATCCGTTGCCTCAAGGCTGCATTCAATGCCGAAACCGATGGCCTCGCCGGGCTGCAGGAGTTGGCCGGCAATGCCACCCATCTCTTCTACCGAACCGAAGAAGCGGTGGAAGGCCGCAATGCCTTCCTCGAAAAGCGGCCACCGGATTTTTCCGAGACGGGCTGGTTACCCTGACGGGCATGTTGCCCTTGCCTCCCCCTGAACCGCTGGCCCTGCTGCAGGCGGCAGCTGTGGATTCCGTCTCGGCAGGCCTGGCTTCCCTGCCTCACGACCTGCGCGGTCAGAACAGCCGCCATGTGGTGATGCTGCGTGGCCGTCGCCGGGTGCTTCTCCTCGAGAACGGCACCCTGCGCAACGCCTTCCCGGTGGCCATCGGCATGCCCGGCTGGGAAACCCCCACCGGACGCTTTGAAGTGCTTCAGAAGATTCCCAATCCGGTGTGGGTGCATCCGGTGAGTGGCGAGCGGGTGGCGGAACAGGGGCCCGATAACCCCTTGGGCAGCCACTGGATCGCTTTCCAGCGCGATTGCCGCGGCCGTGATGCCCATGACGGCCTTGCCTGGATCACGATCAAGGGATGCACCACCACGGGGTTCCACGGCACCCCCCACCGCTGGACGGTGGGACGGGCCGTCTCCCATGGCTGTGTGCGGCTTTACAACGAGGATGTGCGTGCCCTGTATCGCCAGGTGTCGCTTGGAACTCAGGTGACGGTTCTTCCCTGACGGAACAGATTCCGAAATTCCCCTTAAAGTCGCCGCGCCAACGCTGATCTGAGACATGCGCATCCTCTTCGCTGCAGCGGAATGCGCCCCGATGATCAAGGTTGGAGGGATGGGCGATGTTGTTGGCTCTTTGCCGCCGGCATTGGCCAAGCTCGGTCACGACGTGCGCCTGATCATGCCGGGCTACGCCAAACTCTGGAGCCGCCTCAACGTGCCGGCGGAGCCGATCTGGCGAGCCCAGACCATGGGTACTGAGTTCGCCGTCTATGAAACGAAGCATCCCACCAATGGGATGACGATCTACCTGGTGGGGCATCCGGTGTTCGATCCGGAGCGCATCTACGGCGGCGAGGACGAGGACTGGCGCTTCACTTTCTTCGCCAGTGCTGCTGCCGAATTCTCCTGGAATGTCTGGAAGCCTCAGGTGCTGCATTGCCACGATTGGCACACCGGGATGATCCCGGTGTGGATGCACCAGGACCCCGACATCAGCACGGTGTTCACCATCCACAACCTCAAGTACCAGGGTCCCTGGCGCTGGAAGCTCGATCGGATGACCTGGTGCCCCTGGTACATGCAGGGGGATCACACCATGGCCGCTGCGCTGCTGTACGCCGACCGCGTCAATGCGGTGTCGCCCACCTACGCCCAGGAGATCCGCACGGCGGAATACGGCGAAAAGCTGGAGGGGCTGCTCAACTTCGTCTCGGGCAAGCTGCGCGGCATCCTCAACGGCATTGATCTGGATGCATGGGATCCGGCCACCGATCGCTCTCTGCCGGCGAACTTCAGCGCCGACGATCTCTCCGGCAAGGCGGTGTGCAAGAAGGTGCTCCAGGAGCGGATGGGGCTGGAGGTGCGGGAGGATGCCTTCGTCCTCGGCATGGTCAGCCGCCTTGTCGACCAGAAGGGAGTCGATCTGCTGCTGCAGGTGGCTGATCGGCTGCTGGCCTACACCGACACCCAGATCGTTGTGCTGGGAACCGGCGACCGGGGGCTCGAATCCGGGCTCTGGCAACTCGCATCCCGTCACCCCGGCAAGTGCGCCGTCTTCCTCACCTACGACGATGACCTGTCACGGTTGATTTACGGCGGCAGCGATGCCTTCCTGATGCCCAGCCGGTTTGAGCCCTGTGGCATCAGCCAGCTCTACGCCATGCGCTACGGCTCAGTGCCCGTGGTTCGCAAGGTTGGTGGTCTCGTTGACACCGTCCCGCCCCACATCCCCGCTGCCGACAGCGGCACAGGCTTCTGCTTCGATCGCTTTGAACCGGTCGACTTCTACACAGCCCTGGTGCGGGCCTGGGAGGCGTTCCGCCATCGGGACAGCTGGGTCGAGCTGCAGAAACGCGGCATGAATCAGGATTACAGCTGGGACCGTTCTGCTGTCGATTACGACCTCATGTACAAGGACGTCTGCGGCATCAAGGAACCCACCCCGGATGCTGCCCTGGTGGAACAGTTCTCTCAGGGGCAGGCTGCTGATCCCTCCCGTTCCGAGGGGCAGACTGAAGAGGCCAGGGTTCCTGCTGAGGTGACCTCCGCCGGTAGGAATCCCCTGAATCGTCTCTTCGGTCGTCGATCCAGTTGAGTTTGAGCGAGCCCGCCCGATCCGACTCCCCACCTGAAGCTCGATCCGAGCTCCAGGGGGTGGAGCCATCGGGCAATCTCCCGGCTCCCTACGTCAGCCCTTGGCAGGAGTTCGGCCGCAACCTGCAGGCGATGGCCGCCGATCTTCGGCTCAGGGGCCAGGAACTCTGGCGCCGCAATCTGGAGGGTGAGCTTTCGGTGCCAGGATTCTGGCCTCGGGATCTGGCCCCCAGCTTCTGGCCACTGCTGCTGGTGCTGCTCCTGCTGCTGCCGCTGGCTGGGGTCCGCTTCTGGCAGGACCACGCCCGACCCGCCCCGCATCCCGAGCCGGTCGTGGAGCAGCGGACGTCTCCCCTTGAGCTTCCCGTGCCGGAGCTGATCCCAGCACCACAGCCCATGCTGGAGGAGCCATCCCCTCCGCCGGAAGCTGTGGATGCGGAGCCGGCCATGGAACCATTGGAGCCGGAGCAGCCCCTCCAACCCCAACTCAGTTTCGATCCCCTGTTCGAGCTGTTTCAGGACCAGGCCGTCCCCGAAGGACTGCTCCGTTCAGCCAAGCCCGTTCCGGAGCAGGATCGTCTGCTGTTGGAGTTGTCTGTTGACGCTTGGCAGCAGTTGCCTCTCGATCAGCGCCAAAGCCTCGCCTCCAGTTGGCTTCAGTCGGCGTTCGAGCTGGATTACGCCAGTCTTCAGTTGGTCAATGAACAGGGCGATCTGCTGGGGCGGTCAGCTCGGGTTGGGGGCGGCATGATCCTGTTTGACCTCGGGTTGGTGGGATGACCCTGACGCTGCGTCAGCTGCTTGATGCCTGGGGAACGCCGCAGGGCGGCAGCTTTGACCCCGATTCCCTAGTGGGACGGGTCTGCACCGACAGCCGACGGCTCCAGGCTGGTGATTTTTTTGTCCCCCTGGTGGGCGAGCGCTTCGATGGTCATCACTTTCTCGCCCAACTGCCTGAACACAAGGTTCAGGCTGCTGTTGTGAGCCGCAGCTGGACTGAACCGTTGCCTTCGGGCCTGTTGCATTGGCGGGTGGACGACACACTGCTGGCCTATCAACAGCTGGCTTTGCTGCATCGCCGTGCCCTGGCCAAGCCTCTGGTGGCGGTGACGGGCTCAGCCGGCAAAACCACAACCCGGGAGTTGATTCGAGCGGTATTGGCTCCGCTGGGAGCGATTCAGGCCAGCGAAGGCAACAACAACAACGATGTTGGCGTTCCCCTAACCGTTCTGGGCTCCACTGCTGCTGATGCGGCTCTGGTGATTGAGATGGGCATGCGGGGGCCCGGGGAGATCGAGCGTCTCTCCCGCTGCACCGAGCCGGATCTTGCGGTGATCACCAACATCGGCACGGCCCACATCGGTCGTCTCGGCAGCCGTGAAGCGATTGCAGCGGCCAAATGTGAAATCACGGCTGGGTTGCATCCAAAGGGAACTGTGGTGATTCCCGCCGGTGATCCCCTGCTGGAGTCGGCTTTGGCGGCGGTCTGGTCCGGCCGCGTGCTGCGCGTGCGCCTGGCTGATGATCCCGAGGTCGAATCCGATCTGGTTGGAGACGTCACCGGCGACCAGTTGCTGATCCGTGCAGATCGTCTCCCGCTACAGCTGGAGGGGCGCCACAACGCCCGCAACCTGCTCTTGGCCGTCGCTGTTGCAGACCAGTTGGGCGTGTCCCGCAAGGCCTTGCAAGGCATGCAGGTGACGGTGCCGGGCGGACGCAACCGACGCCTTCAGCAGGGTGGTTTGACACTCCTCGATGAGACCTACAACGCCTCGCCTGAGGCGGTGTTGGCGGCTCTTGACCTGCTGGCGGCGCAACCGGGGCGACGTTTTGCTGTGCTGGGCACCATGCTGGAGCTTGGGGAGCGCAGCCTGGAGCTGCATCAAGAGGTTGCCGCCCGCGCCGTGCAGCTAGGCCTGGATGGTCTGGTGCTGGTGGATGGCAGTGCGGAGGGCAAGGCGATGGCTGAAGTGGCGGCACCTCTGCCCCATCTGCAGCTGGTGTCGCATCCCGAAGACGCCGCAGCGCCCCTGGCTGCCTGGCTGAACTCCGGTGATGTTCTGCTGCTCAAGGCCAGCCGCGGTGTCGCCTTGGAACGGTTGATTCCGCTGTTGCCACGCCTCTGAAAAGGCTGGACTAACCCTTGCGTTCCGCCCAGCCGTCCTTTGTCATCTGGCGGGCGCGACCGATTGCCAGGGCGCCATCCGCCACATCCTTGGTGATCGTTGACCCGGCACCGATGGTGGCGCGTTCACCGACGTTGATGGGGGCCACCAGCACGGAATTGGCACCGGTTTTACTGTTGCTGCCGATTACGGTGCGGTGCTTGTTCAGCCCGTCGTAGTTGGCGGTGATGGTTCCGGCCCCCACGTTGACCTTCTCCCCGAGTTGGGCGTCGCCGATGTAGCTGAGGTGGTTCACCTTGGTGCCAGCCCCCAGCTGGCTTTTCTTCACCTCCACAAAGTTGCCGATGCGGCAGCCATCACCGACATCAGCGGCCGGCCGCAGGTGAGCAAAGGGACCGATGGCAACGTCGTTGCCGATGTTGGCCTCACGCACCACAGAGTGCACCACACTGACATTGGTCCCAACCGATGCGTCCTCGATCAGGCTGCCGGGGCCGATCCGGGAGTTGTCGCCGACCACGCAACGGCCGCGGAAGTGGGTTTGCGGTTCGATCACCACATCGCGGCCGAACCTGCAGCCTTCGCTGAGGGTGCAGCTTTCGGGATCAACGAAGGTGACCCCTTCATCCATCCAGTGGTGGCGCAACCGTTGCTGCAGCAGGGCTTCGCACTGGGCCAGTTGCCGCCGGTTGTTGATGCCGTTCACTTCATCGGCATCGGCCACCTCCAGGTGCATGGCCTTCGGCAGCATCGCCACCGTGTCGGTGAGATAGAGCTCCCCCTGATCGTTGTCGGTGCTGAGCTTCGGCAGAACGTTGGCCAGGGCTGTCCAGTTGAAGCAGTAGATCCCGGCGTTGGTGAGGTTGTTGCTGTGTTGCTCGTTCGTGCAATCGCGATGCTCAATGATGCTGCTCACCTGGCCGTCGGCATCGGCGAACACACGCCCGTAACCGGTGGGATTCTCGAGCCGTGCCGTCAGCAGGGTGACATCGGCACCGCTGGCCCGGTGCTGTTGCACCAATGCGTCGACGGTTTCACGTCGCAGCAGCGGTACATCGCCGTTGAGCACGAGCAGTTCCCCTTCAAAGCCCTGCAGCGATGGGATCAGCTGTTGCACCGCATGGCCCGTGCCGTTCTGGGGCTGCTGCAGAACAAATTCCAGGCCTCCGAGCGGTGCCAGCTGTTGCTCCACCCGTTTGGCTTGATGCCCAACGATCAGCAGCCGCCGTTCCGGTTTCAGGTTGCCGGCACTGGCGAGCACCCTTTCCACCAGGGTGGCTCCCGCCAGCGGTTGGAGCACTTTCGGGAGTGCGCTCTTCATGCGGGTGCCTTTTCCAGCGGCCAGTACGGCTACGGCAAGCATGCGGAGCGAGGGGAAGACGGGCGGAATCTACCGGGCTCAGGACGGACTGTCCTTGCGCCAGCGCCTTTGCCAGGCATTGGTGGCTTCATAACCGCAATGCTCCTGTTCAAGGCGGCGGCGCTCAAGGATGTCTTCAGCTGTGGCGTTGCCCTGGGGATCACGAAATGGCACGGCCGCCCGGGTCTGCAGGTGTTCCCACTCCATCGCCGAGAGCTGGCGCCAACCGGGGCCGTCCAGAGGACAGGCGGCGTCTGCAGGCGTGGCCATGGTGCCGCTGCTCCACCCCACCCGTTCGCTCGGGGCCGGCAGCAGGGAATACAGGCTTAAGCCCGCCCGCTTCAGGCTGGCCCGCACCGCGGCGGAACGGCTGTAGGTGAGCAACCGTCCCTGCGGAGCCAAGCGCTGCGCCAGCGCTCCCAGGAATTCCTCGCTCCACAGTTCCGGGCAGCGCTGGGGGGAGAAGGCGTCCAACAGCACCAGATCAAAGCGAACGGACTCGGGAATTTCCTGGAGCATCGATCGGGCATCGCCCCAGAGCTGGATCCCTTGGCTGTTGGGATCCTGCCAGCTGCTGGGCTCTTTCCAGCAGCCGTGGTCGCGAATGGCTTCAAGCCTCGCCAGCACACGGGCTGACCAGAGGGATTGGAAGCTCGCCTGCTCCAAGGCTTGTTCCAGGGGGCGGCGGTCCAGCTCAAGCCCCCACCAATGCAGCTTCGGCCCAGCCGTCGGCAAGGCCTCCAGCACAGCGGCCGTGTTGTAACCGAGCCCCAGGCACACATCCAGGATCTTCAATTCAGAGCCGCTGGTGAAGCGCTGCAGCTCGGCGGGTTGGACGAACTTGGCCCGGGCCTCATTCAGGGCCCCGGCAGAATTGTGAAAGGCCTCTCCGAAGTGATCACTGTGCAGGCTGAAGCTGCCATCCGCCGTCGGATAGACGCGGAGCGCACCGAGCTCAGCAGCGGAGCCGTTCAAGTTCGTCCCAGAACGAGGGATACGACACGGCTGCAGCTTCGCTTCTCGCCAGGCTCGAGTTGCCGTCGGCGAGCATGGCTGCCACGCCAAGGCTCATCGCCACCCGGTGATCGGTTTCGCTGTCCAGCACGGCGCCCTTGAGCGGTCGACCGCCGCGGATGGTCATGCCGTCCTCATTTTCGTCAATGTCGGCCCCCATGGCCTTGAGCTGACGCGCCATCACCGCCAGCCGATCGGTTTCCTTCACCCGCAGTTCAGACGCTCCAGTGATCCTGCTTTCGCCCTCGCAGAAACAGGCGGCGACGCTGAGGATCGGCACCTCATCCACGAGGCGAGGCATGATCTCCTCGCCGAAGTTGAACGGTTTCAACGGGCCGTGGGTCACCCGGAGATCGCCCACCGGTTCGCCCGCCACATCGCGGGGGTTGAGCACCTCGATCCGGGCACCCATCTGCCCCAACACCTCCAGGATCCCGGTGCGTGTTGGGTTCAGCCCCACGTTTTCGATGGTGAGATCAGCGCCTGGAATCAGGGCTCCAGCCACAAGCCAGAATGCCGCCGAGCTGATGTCGCCGGGGACCACCACGTTCTGGCCTTGCAGGGTGGCGCCGGGACGCACGCTGATGTGCCGTCCCATTTCGCCGCCCACGCTCAGGTCGGCGCCGAAGGCCTTCAGCATCCGCTCGCTGTGATCACGGGACTGGGCCGGTTCGATCACCGTGGTCGGGCTCTCGGCCGTGAGCGCAGCCAGCAGCAGGGCTGATTTCACCTGAGCACTGGCCACGGGCGTGCCGATCACCGTTCCTTTCAGCCGTCGCCCCTGCACCGCCAGCGGCGCCAGGTTGCCCCCATCACGGCCACGCACATCCGCGCCCATCGAGGCCAACGGTTGCCCCACCCGACGCATTGGGCGGCGGCGCAGGGAGGTGTCGCCATCCAGCACGAAATGGCGACCGTCGCGGCCCGCCAGCAGGCCCAGCATCAATCGCATCGTGGTGCCGGAGTTACCGCAGTCGAGCACTTCCGCTGGCTCCTGCAATCCGTCGAGGCCAACCCCTTCAACGGTGACGATGCCGCCATCGGTGATCGGGCTGATGCTGACGCCCATGGCCCGCAGGCAGGCGGCGGTGCTCAGGGGGTCTTCGGCCGGGAGCAGACCATCAATGGTTGTGGTGCCTTCGGCGATGGCGCCAAACAGCAGCGATCGGTGCGAGATCGATTTGTCGCCTGGAACCTTCACCCGTCCCTGCAGGCTTCCTCCGGCCTTGAGCTCGCGGGGGTGGTCGGATTGGCCTGTGCCGCTCAAGGTCGCAACGTCGTTGGGCTGATCCTATTGGCCGGTCTTCAGGCCCTGAATCAGGCGGTCGAGGGCATAGCCGAAGAGGCTGGGATCAGGGTCGTCGGTGCCGAGGTCCTCCAGACCCAGCTCGGCCCAGCGGTCGCTGACCCGTTGTTCCAGATCCGCCGGACGGCTGAGGGGTTCACCCCATTCGTGATTTTTTTCAGGTCCCACCTTGGTGGTGGCATCAATGGCCAGTCGTCCCCCGAGGCCCAATTGCTCGCTGGCGAAATCCAGGCTGTCGAAGGGGGTGTTTTCCAGGGTGAACAGGTCGCGCTGGGGATCCACCTGAGCCGCGATGGCCCAGACCACCTGACGCGGGTCGCGCACGTTGATGTGACTGTCCACCACCACAACGAACTTGGTGTAGGTGAATTGCGGCAGGGCACTCCAGAAGGCCATGGCAGCACGCTTGGCCTGCCCCGGATAGGCCTTGTCGATCGAGATCACCGCCAGCTTGTAGCTGAGCGCTTCCATCGGCAGGAAGAAGTCGGTGATCTCTGGGATCTGCTGCCGCAGGATCGGCGTGTAGATCCGGTTCAGCGCGATGGCCAGCATCGCTTCTTCCTTGGGAGGACGGCCGCTGAAGGTGGTGAGAAACACCGGGTCCCGCCGTTGGGTCATGCAGTGGAAGCGCACCAGCGGTGAGTCCTCCACACCGCCGTAGAACCCCATGTGATCCCCGAAGGGACCATCCGGCAGCACTTCGCCTGGCGTAATTGTTCCCTCCAGCACCACCTCGCTGTGGCTGGGCACCTGCAGGTCGATGGTTTTGCACGGAGCTAGACGAACCCCCTCGCCGGCATAGATGCCGGCGAACAGCCATTCGCTGAGCTGCACCGGGATCGGTGTGGCTGCGGCCATCACCAGCAGCGGGTGCACGCCGATGGCCACTGCCACCTCCAGCTTCTTGCCCATGGCGGCTGCCTTGCGCAGGTGGCGGGCACCACCGCGCACGCTCAACCAGTGCACGGTCATCGTGTTCACCGACTGCTTCTGAAGCCGGTAAACACCCACGTTGGGGACACCGGTTTCGGGGTCTTTGGTGATCACCAGTCCAAGCGTGATCACGCCCCCGGCATCCCCTGGCCAGGGCCGGATCAGGGGGATGTTGTCGAGATCAACCTCATCGCCGCGGAACACCTGCTGACGGCAGGGGGGTGTGAGGTCGCGGTCGGGCTTGGCCTTGACCAGGTCCCAGAAGACCCGCGCGAACTGTTTGGTTTCCTCCAGGCCTTTGGGGGGGCGGGGTTGCTGCAGCAGGGCCAGGCGTGACCCAAGCTCCTCCAGCTGCTCGGCCCGTTCGAGGCCCATGCTCCACACCACCCGTTCCACGGTGCCGAGGGTGTTGACGGCCACCGGCATCGACGAGCCGATCACGTTCTCGAACAGAAGAGCGGGCCCCCCTTGGCTCAGCACCCGGTCGGCAATGGCCGCCAGCTCAAGGTCGGGATCCACTGGTGCTGTGATCCGGCGCAGCTGGCCGCGATCTTCGAGCAGCTTGAGGAAGCCCCGCAGATCTCGGGTGGCCGGACCGGATTGGAACAGGGCCATGGGATGACGGTCTCGGCGCAAGCGGTCTCGGTACTGTGTCGCACGCCGGTGTTCAGCGTGGCCATGCAGATTTCCTACTTCCATGTGCCGGTAGAGATGCCGCAGGACCTCCGCTCCGATGCGGCGGTTGTGATTGATGTGCTGCGGGCCACCACCACCATTGCCTGGTCGTTGCACAACGGTGCCGAGGCGGTGCAGGCCTTCGCCAGCCTCGACGATCTGCGCGCTGCGGCAGCGGCATGGCCTGCCGATGCTCGGTTGCTCCTTGGTGAGCGCGGTGGGCAAATGCTCGAGGGATTTGACCTGGGCAATTCACCCGTTGCCGTGACGCCGGAGCGGGTGGCTGGCAAGCGTCTGTTCATGAGCACCACCAATGGCACCCGGGCGCTCGATCGTGTCCGCGAGGTTCCCCTGCTGCTTACGGCGGCGTTGCCGAACCGTGAAGCCGTGGCCCAGCGCTTGCTGGCAAAACAACCCAGCCACGTGTCGATTGTCGGCAGTGGTTGGGAGGGGGCCTACTCCCTCGAGGATTCCCTGGCCGCTGGTGCCTTGGGCCATCGCTTGCTGGAGCTGGATTCCACGGGCAGCAGTGCCGCCAACGACGAACTCACGGCAGCCGTCTCCCTCTGGCGTCAGTGGCAATCCGAACCGGAGGCTTGTCTTCGCACAGCGACCCATGGTCAGCGCTTGATTCGCCTTGGAGATCACGACGCGGATTTCCGCTGCTGTGCTGGCCTCGATCAGCTCAGTGTCGTTCCGACACAGGTCGAGCCTGGGGTGCTTCGGGCTGCCTGACCCTCACTAAAGTTCGCTCACCTGATCAGTGCATGTGAGCGACTTCCTGGCGGCTGCTGTCCAGCTGACGAGTGGTCAGGACCCGGAGCTCAACTTCAATGCAGCTGAAGAGCAGATCGATCTGGCTGCCCGCCGTGGTGCCGAGCTGATCGGTCTGCCGGAGAATTTCGCCTTCATGGGCGAAGACAGCCGGCGCCTGGAGCTGGCTCCCACCCTGGCGGAGCAGAGCAGTCGCTTCCTGGTGACCATGGCGCGTCGCTATCAGGTGGCGCTGCTGGGTGGTGGCTTTCCTGTGCCGGTGGGTGACGGATCGCGAACCCTGAACCGCGCTGAGCTGGTCGACCGTGACGGCATGCTCCTGGGCCGTTACGACAAGATTCACCTCTTTGATGTCGACCTGCCGGACGGCAACACCTACCGCGAGTCGGCAACGGTGAACCCAGGCAGGGATCTGCCTCCGGTCGTTGAGATTCCTGGTCTCTGCAAGGTGGGGCTGTCCATTTGCTACGACGTGCGGTTTCCTGAGCTCTATCGCCATCTCGTCGGTGCCGGCGCAGACCTGTTGATGATTCCTGCGGCATTCACGGCCTTCACCGGAAAAGACCACTGGCAGGTGCTTCTGCAGGCCAGGGCCATTGAAAACACGGCCTATGTCCTCGCTCCGGCTCAGACCGGTGTCCACCATGGTCGCCGTCAGAGCCATGGACACGCCCTGGTGATTGATCCCTGGGGAACGGTCCTCGCGGATGCGGGTGTCCAGGCGGGAGCCGCCATTGCTCCGGTGAACACCAACCACCTCGGTCATGTTCGCGGTCAGATGCCGAGCCTTCGGCACCGCCAACCCACGCTGTTCTGAGCGCCATGGCTCCGGCCTCGTCCCGACGGATGGCCTGGCTTCTGGCCGCAGCTCTGCAGTGCACGGCCTTCACCCAGGCGTTGCCTGCCCGAGCCGCCAGTGCTTTGGCCGCCTGGGCCTTCACCGAGGAGGGGGTTCTCAAGCTGCGCACCAGCCGGAACGCTCGCTTGGAGGCGTTTTTTCAGGCCGCCAGCGATGGCCGCGGCACCAGGGTCTGGATTGACATTCCAGGTGAGCTGAGATTCCCGCGGCGCCTGGCGGGACGCGGTGCCGTCCGTGAGATCCGGCTGGGCAAACCCCGCGCGGGTGCCACCCGTCTGGTGGTGGAATTCCGCCCTGATGTGGATCTCAACCCCAACGATCTGCGCCTGCGCGGAACCGCTCCGGACCGTTGGGAACTGGTGTTCACAGGCCTGCCCACCCGCGGCTTGGATGATTTCGGTGAAGGCGACCTCAGCGGTCATGCCACGGCCTGGCTCCCACCGGGTGGCTTCCGTCCCACCCGCACGCCAGTGGATCCTTCCGGGCTGCCCACTGTGGCCCGCAACCGCTATCGCATCGTGATCGACCCCGGCCATGGCGGCCCTGATCCGGGGGCCATCGGCATCGGCGGTCTGCGCGAGACCGACGTGGTTTTGGATGTGTCGCTTCAGGTGGCCGACCTTCTGCGGGCGAGGGGCGTGGACGTGCGCTTGACCCGCACCCGTGAAGTGGATGTGGACCTGCCGCCGCGGGTGTCCCTGGCGAACCGCAGTGGGGCCACGGCCTTCGTGAGCATCCATGCCAATGCCCTGAGCATGAACCGTCCGGATGTGAACGGGATCGAGACCTTCTTCTTCTCCGACCCCCGTTCTGGACGCCTCGCGTCCTATCTGCAGCAACAGATGATTGCCGTGTCCCCCGGAACACCGAACCGCGGCGTCAGACGTGGTCGCTTCTTCGTGATCCGGCGCAGCACCATGCCTTCGGCTCTGGTGGAGATGGGATTCGTCACCGGGGCGATTGATGCGCCGCGTCTGGCCAAGGCCGACCATCGCCGCCGATTGGCTTTGGCTCTGGCGGCCGGCATCCTCAACTACCTCAAGCAGGAGGTGCGATGACGCCGCAACTCCTGGGATTCTTCGACAGTGGCCTGGGTGGCCTGACGGTTCTCCGTCGGGTGCTCGAGCGCCACGGTGCTGTTCCCTGCGTCTATCTCGGCGACACGGCCCGGGTTCCCTATGGGAACCGTCAACCGGACGACATCCGGCGCATCGCTGCGGAAGTGGTGGGTTGGTTGCGGGACCAGCACGTGACCACAGTGGTGATGGCCTGCAACACCACCAACGCCTTGGCCAGAGATGTGGCCGAGGGTCAGGCTGGGGCACCCGTCATCGGTCTGATTGGTGCCGCCGCGGCGATGGTGGAAACCCGCCGTGTTGGTGTGTTGGCCACACCGGCCACCGTGGCCTCCTCGGCCTACCGGGCCAGTATCGA
Source organism: uncultured Synechococcus sp. (assembly GCA_913057985.1). Lineage (GTDB taxonomy): Bacteria > Cyanobacteriota > Cyanobacteriia > PCC-6307 > Cyanobiaceae > Parasynechococcus. The sequence goes on along the minus strand of CAJXPL010000031.1, from coordinate 9,719 downwards.
AGCCCTTCACCCTGGGTCGGTGGTGATTGAACAGGCTTGTCCTGCCTTTGTTCCGCTGATCGAAGCCGGCGATATCAACAGTGAAGACCTGCGCCGTTCGGCGCAGGCTTATCTCGAACCCTTGCTGGCGGCTTCGGTGGAGACGATCGTGTTGGGTTGCACCCATTACCCATTGCTGGTGCCCCTGTTGCGACAGCTGCTGCCGAAGTCGGTTCAGATCATTGACCCTGCCATCGGCGTGGCCCGTCAATTGGATGTCGTTTTAGGGCCACCGCCAGGGATCTCCGCGATTCCAAGCCCGTTTTCCTTGGAGAGCTGCCGGTTCTGCGTCACCGCAGACCCCGATGGCTTCGCGATGCGCGCCACCCCCTGGCTGGGCCAGCGGCCTTCCGTCAGCCTCCAGCTGCTGCAGGACTGAGCGTGGGACCACTAGGATCGCGGCGCCGAGGGGAGTCATGAGCACCGTTACCGAGCTACTCCAACCGGTAGAGACCGATCTTGAAACCCTGCTCGGAGACCTGCGCAGCCTGATCGGCGCTGGACACCCCATCCTCCAGGCCGCTGCGGAGCACCTGTTCAGCGCCGGCGGCAAACGGTTGCGCCCGGGCATCGTTCTGCTGCTGTCCCGGGCCCTGTCAGCCGAGGGAGAGCTCACGCCCCGCCATCGCCGGTTGGCCGAGATCACCGAGATGATCCACACCGCCTCGCTCGTCCATGACGATGTGGTGGATGAAGCCTCCACCCGGCGCGGGGTCGACACGGTCCACAGCCGGTTCGATGCCCGCGTTGCCGTTCTTGCCGGCGACTTCCTCTTCGCTCAGGCCAGCTGGCACCTTGCCAATCTCGATGACCTCGACGTGGTCAAGCTGCTCAGCCGCGTGATCATGGACCTCGCGGATGGGGAGGTGAAGCAGGGCCTCTACCGCTTCGACACGGCCCAAACCTTTGAGACCTACCTCGAAAAGAGCTACTGCAAAACGGCATCCCTTATTGCCAACAGCTGCCGTGCTGCAGGCGTGCTCAGCGGCTGCTCCCCCTCCCAGCTCGACAGCCTCTATCAATTCGGTCGCCGGTTGGGCCTGGCCTTCCAGGTGGTGGATGACATCCTCGATTTCACCGGGAGCGACCAGCAGCTCGGCAAGCCGGCTGCCAGTGATCTCGCTAGCGGCTATCTCACGGCTCCCACCTTTTATGCCCTTGAGGAGCATTCATCGCTGCAGCCGTTGATCGATCGCCAGTTCTCCGAGCCCGGTGATCTGGACAAGGCTCTGGAGATGGTGCGGGCCTCCAAGGCAATTGAACGCACCCGTGAGCTGGCGGAAACCTTTGCCCGCGAATCCCGGGAATCGATCGCTTGGTTGCCGGAGTCTGCGGCGCAACGCGCCTTGATGGAGCTGCCGGACTTTGTCATCAGCCGCCTGTACTGAGCAGCGATTTCAAGCCAATAGCCTCCACACAACAGCCAGGCTGTTGATTGCACAGGGGTTGGTCTCCAGGTCGGGTTGGTCTGAGCCCTTGGGGCTCACCAGCCAGACCTGACACCCAGCGCCAAGGGCCGATTGGCTGCCGGCCTGGGAATCCTCCAGGGCCCAGCAGTTGCTTGGGTTGAGCCCCAACCGGTGGGCAGCAAGCCGAAAGGGTGCGGGGTCGGGTTTGCCTGCGTCGAGCTCGGGATCGTCGCCGTGGACCCGTTCCTGGATCAGCTCCAGCCAGGGATGGGGGGCTGCTTTGAATGCAACGGCCTCGCTGCTGCTGCTGGTGACCAGTGCCATGGGGATGCCCCGGTTGTGGCAATGCGCCACCAGCTCCTGCGCGGCAGGCATCGGGGCAGCATCCGGAAGCAGGGTACGCACGATCGGCTGCTGCACCGCCAACAGGGCATCCGCGCCCACCGGTTTCGCCAGCCATGCATCCACCTGGGCCGCACAGTCGAGCCGGCGACGGCCCTTCAGCTGCATCAACTGGGCCTCGCTCAGCTGGGTGCCGAAGTGGGCCGCGGTTTCCCACCAGCCCCGGCCATGCAGCGGCTCGGTGTCGAGCAGAAGCCCATCCAGATCGAACAGGCAAGCGGCAGGTGGCAGTTTCATCCCGGGATGGCGATGCCCAGCTCAATCCATTCGCATCGACTGCATCATCGTCCGACGGATTGATACGGGACCTGGATCAAGCGGGGTCCTGCTCCTTACCCTTCCAGGAGAAGCACTGCGCAGTCTGCTGTGACCGACGCCAACACCACCATCGAAAGCGTGCTGCAGGAGCAGCGGGTGTTCGAGCCGCCAGCAGACACCGCCGCCAAAGCGCGCATCGGCAGCCTCGAGGCCTACCGGGCCATGGCCGATGCCGCCAAAAACGACCCTGATGCGTTCTGGGGTGAGGCCGCCCGTCGAGAACTGCATTGGTTCGAGCCCTTCCACACCGTGCTCGATTGGTCGAATCCTCCGTTCGCGCGCTGGTTTGAGGGCGGCACCACGAACCTCTCCTACAACTGCCTGGACCGTCATCTCGATGGACCAACGGCGCAGAAGACAGCGTTGATCTGGGAAGGAGAACCGGGGGATGTGCGCCGGTTCACTTACCAGGAACTGCATGCCGAGGTGTGCAAAGCCGCCAATGGCCTTAAGGCCATTGGCATCGGCAAGGGTGACCTTGTGGCGCTCTACATGCCGATGGTGCCTGAGGCGGCGATCGCCATGCTCGCCTGCGCGCGCATCGGTGCACCCCATTCAGTGGTGTTCGGCGGCTTTTCCGCCGAAGCCCTGAGGGATCGGCTCAACGATGGTGAAGTGAAAGCGGTGATCACCGCTGATGGCGGCTTCCGCAAGGACAAGCCGGTGTCACTCAAGCCTGCGGTGGATGCGGCGCTGGCCAATGGCGCTTGCCCCTCGGTGACCGGCGTGCTTGTGGTGCAGCGCACCAAGCAGGACGTGGAGATGGTCTCCGGTCGCGATCAGTGGTGGCATGACCTGGTGGAGGGTCAGAGTGCCGACTGCCCCGCTGAGCCGATGGCCAGCGAGGACCGCCTGTTCGTGCTCTACACCTCCGGCTCCACTGGCAAGCCCAAGGGCGTTGTTCACACCACCGCCGGCTACAACCTCTGGGCGCACCTCACCTTCCAGTGGATCTTCGACATCCGGGATGAGGACGTCTTCTGGTGTACGGCCGATGTGGGTTGGATCACCGGCCACAGCTACATCGTCTACGGCCCCTTGTCGAACGGTGCCACGACGGTGATGTACGAGGGTGCGCCGCGACCGTCCAAGCCCGGTGCCTTCTGGGAGTTGATCCAGAAACACAAGATCTCGATCTTCTACACGGCTCCCACCGCCATCCGGGCGTTCATGAAGAGCGGTCGCTCCGTTCCGGATCAGTTCGACATGAGCAGCCTCCGCCTGCTCGGCACCGTTGGCGAACCGATCAATCCGGAGGCCTGGATGTGGTACCGCGACGTGATTGGAGGCAACCGCTGCCCGATCGTCGACACCTGGTGGCAGACCGAAACCGGCGGGGTGATGATCAGCCCCCTGCCGGGGGCAACGCCCACCAAGCCCGGCTCCGCCACCCTGCCTCTGCCCGGCATTCAGGCCGACATCATCGATGCGGAAGGCAACAGCTGTGGTGCCGATGAAGGCGGCTACCTGGCGGTGCGTGCCCCCTGGCCGGGAATGATGCGCACCGTGCATGGCAACCCCCAACGCTTCCGCGAGAGCTATTGGGAGCACATCCGTCCTGCCGATGGGTCCTACCTCTATTTCGCCGGGGATGGTGCCCGGCGGGATGCCGATGGCTACTTCTGGGTGATGGGCCGCGTCGATGACGTGATCAACGTCTCAGGCCACCGTCTCGGCACGATGGAAATTGAATCAGCGCTCGTCAGTCACCCTGCGGTGGCGGAGGCGGCCGTCGTGGGTCGGCCCGACGACCTCAAGGGCGAAGGCATTGTGGCCTTCGTCACCCTGGAGGCAGGCCGTGAGGGCGATGACGCCCTGGTGAAGGAGTTGCGCGCCCACGTGGGAACGGAAATCGGCCCGATTGCCCGGCCGGATGAGATCCGTTGCAGTGATGCCCTGCCCAAGACCCGCAGCGGCAAGATCATGCGCAGGATCCTGCGGGCACTGGCGGCGGGTCAGGAGGTGAGTGGCGACACCAGCACCCTGGAAGATCGCTCCGTTCTGGATCGCCTCAGGGCCTGATCGCCTGGCCGATGGTTCGGCTCAGCTGACGGATGACTGCCACCCGCCTGGGGTCATCCGCCCAGTCTCCGAGAAAGCTGCGCCGCAGTCCTGCACTGGCTGGCGTGAGGTGATCGCCGGGCAGCTCCAGGGTTGAGCTGGCGTCGGAAGGACGTTCTCGCAGGGCCTGGATCAGATCGTCGCTTTGATCCAGTTCATCGCGCCCGAAGCGCACCACCAGGTTCCGCTCCTGTTGGTAGTGGCGGCTGATCAAGCGAAGCGTTTCAGCTGGGCTTGGGCTGAACTCGGTTTCCACCCCGAGCCTTGGTGCCAGCTCTCCCAGCAAGGGAATCGAGCGATCTGCGTTGAAGTTGTTGAAGCTCAGGGCCACCAGAGTCCTGCTGCCGCGACCCCCATCGGGGGCCAGCAGGTGAAGCTTGCAACCCAGGCTGTGGCCAAGCCGCAGCGGAGCTGAAAGGGCCCCGCAGCGCTCCTCAAGTTGGCGACGCGCTGAGCGGAAGGCACTCCAGGCATCGCGGGCCTGACGTTGATGATCAAATCCAGGCACATAGGCCCAGGCATGCACGGCCAACCCGTCTGTGGCCAGCTCTTCCAGCAGCCTGCGGTAGCTGATCTGGGGGGTGGCCGCCAGATAGCTGCCGCCGATGAATTCGATCAATCCCGTGGGTTCGGCCGGCCTCAGTTGCCAGATCGCACCCAGCTGACGCCAGTTGGCCATGCTCAACCGCGCAGCTGATTCAGCACCTGTTGTGCTTCACGCACGTGGGCCGGGCCATCCAGGAGGTTGCTGAAGGTGTGGCGGATCACGCCCTCGCCGTCAACGATGTAAGTGACGCGACCGGGCAGCAGACCAAGGGTTTTCGGCACACCCATCTCGCGGCGCAGGGCGTTGTTGCGGTCGCACAGCAGCGGAAACGTGAGGTTGTGGCGGGTGGCGAAACGGCGGTGGCTGACGGCGTCATCACCGCTGACGCCCCAGACCTCTGCATCGAGGGCAGCAAAGCTCTCTGCGTTGTCGCGGAAGCTGCAGGCCTCAGCTGTGCAGCCGGGTGTGTCGTCCTTGGGATAGAAGAACAGCACCAGCCAGCGGCCCTGCACCGAAGCGGGAGTGCGAAGGTCGCCGTTCTGATCCTCCAGGCTGAAGGAGGGGAGCCGGTCGCCGATCCCGAGGGCCATTGGATTGAAATGAAGAGGTTGAACCCTAGGCAGCAGGCACCTTGCCCGGGGCGGGAGAATCAGTGGCGGGAGGAGTCACTGCGCCATGCCTGAACAGCTCGATTTGCTTGCGGGATTTTCAAGGCCTCAGGCGGAGCCCCAAACAGCGGCAATGCCGATGCCTGCTCCGCCAGCCGCTGAACCCGAGGCCAAGGCTGATCAGCCCGAGGACGCGCCAAAGGCCTCACCCACCACCCTGCTGATCATCGACACCGAAACTTCCGGTCTGGATCCGCAGCAGGACCAATGTCTGGAGCTGGGCTGCATTTTGTTTGATGTGCCGAGTCGTTCGGTGCTGGCCCAGCAATCGTTTCTTTTGCCGGTGGACTCCAACGCGGCAGAGGCGATCAACCGGATCCCCGCCGCCGTCACCCGCAGGCCCCAGCCCTGGCGGGAGGCGCTGGTGTGGTTTGAGCATCTGCTTGAAGCTGCCGATCTGCTGGTGGCCCATAACGCGGCCTTCGATCGCCAGTGGTTCGGTCTCGGCGTTGTGCCGGCCACCGCAACGCCGTGGCTGTGCACTATGGACGACATCCGCTGGCCGGCAGAGCGCCAGTTGCGTTCGCGGCCGTCGGTGCGGGACCTGGCCTTGGCCTACGGCGTCCCGGTCTGGGCGGCCCACCGCGCCCTCAGCGATTGCATTTACATCGCGGAGGTTTTCGCCCGCTGTGACGACCTGGAGCAGTTGTTGGAGCGGGGCCTGGAACCCCGCCAATTGATGCGTGCCCGGGTTTCGTTCGATGAACGCCATCTGGCGAAAGCAGCGGGGTTCCGTTGGAACGATCCGATCAAGGGGGCCTGGACCCGGCGTTTGAGTGCTCGAGAGGTGGCGGAGCTGGAGTTTCCGGTCGCCCCCGTTGAGGTTGAAGCCGATCGCCTCAGCGCCTGAGCCTGCGCATTTGCTTCAGCACTCCGAAGCGTCTGGGTGATTTTGCAGAGAGTGCTGCTGAACGCAGCAGGCTGAAGCCATGACGGCTTTTCTGCATCCCCATCAACGTCCCATCCGCTCCCGCCTGCGTCAGTGGCAGCAGGTGCGCACCTGGGCGCGCTTGATCCGCGAAGCCGAAGCGCTCTGGCATGTGGATGTGCGTGCCATCCGACGCATGGGGGCAGATGAACTCAGTCAGTTGATTGAGGAGGTTCCTACTCCCCACCGCAAAAGGGTGAACCGCTGGCTGCGCTGTTACTCGGTGGCAACACGGCTCACCGTTGCATCCACTGTTGTGCCCACCGTGTAAGCCACCTCTGAGCCTGGATCCACGACACGGGAGGATGGACTAAATCACTTAAATGGTTTTGGTACATCGTTCCCTGGTTGTTTCCAGCCTGAGCGTTCTCGCTGTTGGCCTCGCCGCCTGTGGCGGCAGTTCCAGTGTGTCCAGCCTCAATGCGGCGGGGGCCTCTTTCCCCGCCAAGGTGTACCAGAGCTGGTTCGCCGAGCTCGCAGGCTCCGGCGGAATCAAGGTGAACTACCAGGCGGTGGGGTCAGGTTCCGGCCGCAAAGCCTTCATTGATGGCACCGTTGATTTCGCCGCTTCGGACGACCCGATCAAAGAGGCTGACCGCAAGCAGGTGAGCCAAGGGGTTGTTCAGATCCCGATGGTGGGGGGAACGATCGCCATCGGTTACAACAAACCGGGTTGCGAGCTTCAGCTCACCCAGCAACAGGCTGTGGAGGTGGCCATCGGCCGCATCAGCGATTGGAAGGAGCTCGGCTGTGAAGCTGGCACGATCACCTGGGTGCACCGCTCGGACGGTTCCGGCACCACCAAGGCTTTCACCAACTCGCTTCAGACCTTTTCACCGGATTGGACCCTCGGCAGCGGCAAATCGGTGAAATGGCCGGTTGGCGTGGGTGCCAAGGGCAACTCGGGCGTTGCCGGGGTGATCGACAACCGGGTCGGCGCGATCGGCTATGTGAATCAGTCGTACATCAGGGGGAATGTGCAGGCTGCTGCGCTGCAGAACAAATCCGGGGAATTCCTCACGCCCTCCGTGGAGGCTGGTGCCAAAGCCCTCAACGGCATTGAGCTTGATCAGTACCTAGCGGGCAGCAACCCCAACCCCTCCGCTGCCGGTGCCTACCCCATCGCAACACTCACCTGGGTGTTGGCCTATGCCGAGGGCAATGGTGCCAAGGCTGAAGCTGTGAGGGATGTCTTCAACTACATGCTGGAAGATTCCACCCAGGAGGGTGCTGCGGCCCTGGGCTTTGTACCTCTCCGGGGCAGCATCCTTGAAAAATCCCGCAGTGCGGTTGCAGGCATTCAGCCTTGAATGCGAACCCTCGATGGGTGAACGACATGCCCTGGTTTGGATGGCCAAACCGGGGTTTTTTTTAATGGTTTTTGAAGGATCTCCATGAGCTTTAACCGTTGTTAACGGGGCTTTAACGACACTCTGTTGGACCTCCGATTAGGTCTTGGTTGCTACAGCATCTTTCCTCTTTCGGTTGTCGTGATGCGCATTGCACAAAAGGCCCTCCTCGCCTCGTCCCTGCTTGTCCTTGGGGCAGGCATGTCAGCTTCTGCAGCTCCCAAGCTGAACGGTGCTGGCGCCTCCTTCCCGGCCAAGATCTACCAGCGTTGGTTCGCCGACCTGGCCAAGGCTGGCGGCCCTCAGGTCAACTATCAGGCCGTGGGTTCCGGTTCCGGCCGTAAAGCCTTCATCGACCAGACCGTGAACTTCGGTGCATCGGATGATCCGATGAAGAAGAAGGACATGGCCAAGGTCACCCGTGGTGTGGTTCAGATCCCGATGGTGGGTGGCACCATCGCCTTCGGATACAACAAGCCCGGTTGCAACCTGAAGCTCACCCAGGAGCAGGCCGTGAAGGTTGCCATGGGCATGATCAAGGACTGGAAGGAGCTCGGCTGCAAGCCCGGCACCCTCACCTGGGTGCACCGTTCCGATGGCTCTGGCACCACCAAGGCCTTCACCAACTCCATGCAGGCCTTCTCCAAGACCTGGACCCTCGGCACCGGTAAATCCGTGAAGTGGCCCGCTGGCGTTGGCGCCAAGGGCAACTCCGGTGTGGCTGGCCTGATCCAGAACCGTGAAGGCTCGATCGGTTATGTGAACCAGTCGTACATCAAGGGCAAGGTGGTTGCCGCCGCTCTCCAGAACAAGTCCGGTGAGTTCCTCAATCCCTCTGTGGCTGCGGGTGCCAAGGCCCTCAATGGCATCAGCCTGGACAAGGACCTGGCTGGCAAGAACCCCAACCCCACCGCCAAGGGCGCATACCCCATCGCAACCCTCACCTGGGTTCTGGCGTACAAAACCGGCAACGGAGACAACGCCAAGGTGGTTCAGGACGCCTTCAACTACATGCTTAGCGACGCTGCTCAGAACAAGGCTCCTTCCCTGGGCTTCGTTCCCCTCAAGGGCGACATCCTGGCCAAGTCCAAGGCCGCTGTGAACAAGATCGGCAAGTGATCTTGGCTTGAATTGGTTTTTCAAAACCAAACATCAAAGGGGCCCCTCGGGGTCCTTTTTTATGGGCTGAATGATTCGAATGGCGAACAGTGTTAGAGCCTTCTTAACCGAATCTCCCCCGAATCTCTCCCAGCTCTTTGTTGGGAATCGATGTTGTCCTCAATACAGTTTTTCTGGATTCACGGGATTCCAAATGCTTGCTACTCCATCGGCTGATCTGAGTTCAACAGCTCTGGGTTTCAAGGCGTTTCTTGAAAACAGCTACGACAATCGCAATGTTGTTCATGTCACCGCGGGAAGTTTCGTTCCTCTGCTGAAGAACAGTGTTTGGTTTGTGGTGCGCGGCATGGTGAAGCTCGGTGCGCTGTCGGTGCATGGCGACGAGCTGGTGCTTGGCCTGGTGGGTCCCAATGAACCCTTCGGTGCCGCATTCACCAATGTGGAGGCCTATGAGGCTGTAGCGCTCACCGATTGCGATCTGCTCTGCTGCAACCTGGCGGAGCTGGAGCAGTCTCCCGAATTGGCGCTTGGCCTGGCCAAGGCCATGGCCGCCCGCTACCGCCAGGCGGAGTCGCTCCTGGCCCTGCTGGGTCTGCGGCGCGTTGAAGAACGGGTCCGGGGCTTTTTGGAGCTGCTCGCCAAGGACTTTGGTGAACCCTGTGAGGCCGGGTTGCGGCTCAACCTTCGCTTGACCCATCAGGAGATCGCCAGTGCCCTCAGCACCACACGGGTGACCGTGACCCGCGTGTTAGGGCAGTTGCGGGATGAAGGCTGGCTTCAGATTGATGCCTCCAGGCATCTGGTGGTGACCGGCACCGGCCACCGCTGAAGGCACAAAAAAAGAGCCGGCGAAACCGCCGGCTCAAACCCTGAAGTGTT
>CAJXPL010000030.1 GCA_913057985.1 uncultured Synechococcus sp. | reverse complement strand
GTGAAACCGCAGGGGGCCCAGCCGGGCGGATTTGCGAAAACGAAAGGCTATGGCATCAACAACAGATCAGCAGTTCTGCGGGCAATAGCGTCTGGTGCGAGCGGCGAGAGACGAGCCCTAACCAGACGGCTATTCAAGGAAACGCCCAGTTCTTTAAATAAGCTGACCATCTATTCAAAGTTCATTCAGGGGGTTCTGCCGTGCGGCGTTAGGCCACCGGCCACTACGTAGCCACCAGCACCGCCGGCGAATCGGTGCAGGCTTTCGTGCCAGCGCCGCTCCCCCCCTGATCCGCCGGTAGTGCTGGCTGGATCCCTTCAAGCTCTGCACGAACAGGCGCTGCTGGCCTGTGGCCGTCTGGATGGTGTTTCCTCCCTCCTGCCCGATCCCGACCTTTTCCTCTACTCCTACGTGCGGCGCGAGGCTCTGCTCTCCTCCCAGATTGAGGGCACCCAGTCGTCGCTGTCCGATCTGCTGCTGTTCGAGCTGGAGGAAGCGTCCGGCGTTCCATTTGACGACGTCGTCGAAGTCTCAAGCTATGTGGCAGGCCTGGAGGATGGTCTGGCAAGACTGAGCGAAGGTTTCCCGCTCTCATCACGCCTGCTGCTGGACATCCAGGGCCTGCTGCTGGCCCGAGGTCGCGGCGCCGATCGCCTGCCACGGTATTTCCGGCGCAGCCAAAACTGGATCGGTGGAACCCGCCCAGGCAATGCGCAGTTCGTGCCTCCACCGCCGGCTCTGGTGCAGGACTGCATGGGGAAGCTGGAGCAGTTCATCCATGGCGGTCACCAGGGTGAGCATTCACTGCCAGTGCTGGTGCGCGCCGCCCTGGCCCATGTGCAGTTTGAGACGATTCACCCGTTCCTCGATGGCAATGGCCGCCTGGGCCGGCTCTTGATCGTGCTGATGCTGATCGAGGCCGGCGTGCTGCAACAGCCGCTGCTGTACCTGAGCCTGTTCTTCAAGCAACACCGCAGCCGCTACTACGAGCTGCTCGATGGCGTGCGCCAGCAGGGCGACTGGGAGGCCTGGATCGACTTTTTCCTTGAAGGGGTTCAAAGCACAGCTTCCGCCGCCGTAGCCACGGCACAGCGGCTGCTCGAGCTGTTTCGCAGGGATGAAGCACAACTGCAGGACCTGGGCCGATCAGGCCACAGCGTGCGCCTGGGCTACGCAGCTCTCCAGCGACGGCCTCTCACCAGCACCAAGCAACTCAAGGAGCTGAGTGGCCTCAGCTTTCCGACAGCCGGCAAGGCAATCGACGCTCTGGTGGAACTCGGCATCGCCCGGGAAATCACGGGTGGCCGGCGCAATCGCCTGTTCGCCTACAACGCTTACCTGGCGATCCTCAGCGAAGGTACGGAGCCGCTCTAAATCAAGTTCCCCCGCAAGAGCAACGCAGGCAGACTGACCCCTCCAACCCTTCACGGTGGCCAGGCCATGCCCGTCAACCTGCTCACCGACGCCTGCATCAGCAAGGTGCGCAGCGCCATGGTGTTCTGGTCACCGGCCAGCGCACGCCTGGACGCTGGGGTGCCGCGCAGCAGGCCACGGCTGCATGGACGGGTGCAGATCGTCGATGTCTTTTCGCTGGAGGTGGTCAGCGGCTACAGCCGTGATCCCCAGGGGCGTTTGCTGCTGCATTCCGCCCCTTCCGTCGCCGAAGGCCGCAGCTGGAGCCTGGCCAAGGCTGCACAACTGATTCGCAATGACGCCCGCCCCCACCGTTGGGTGGCGCTGCAGATGGACAACCGCGCCTGGGGTCTGTTCTGGGCCGGCGGCGGCATGCAGCGCTGCCGCGAGCAGTTGGCTGCGGAGGTAAGCCATGCAGAAGCCAGTTCAGCGTTGGTGCCGGTGAGTGCTGAACGGGTGCTGGATCTGGTGCTCAGCAACGACCGTTCAACCTCCTCCCACAGTCCACGTCGAGCTGGCCTGTCTCAGCAATCGATCCTGCAGTGGGTGGGGCTCACCTCAGCGGTCTGGCTGGTGATCCTGGCGCTGATCAGTGCTGGCTTCCTGCACCAGCTGGAGCGCCAGGACCGCAAACTCGACCTGCTGCTGGAACGGCTCGAGCCCACCGGCATCAACCCCTGAGGGCGACTGGCCACAACAACGCTGGCGGGAGCAAAATGGAATTCAGCTCCATTCGCGTTCTTGAGCATGAGCCGCGAGATTGATCCCTACCGGATTCCCAAGGCCCGTTGGGAGGTAGCGCCGGCAGCGGGCCTGGCTGCCATTGATCTCAACGGCAATGGTGGTGCCTGGAGCGGCCGCGAATTCATCGGTGAATCCACCCTCGGTGGTATCGCGGTCTACGCGATTTACCAGGCTCTGCTCACGGCACTACGCACGGAAGCGCTCCGCAAACGCGGCGCCATCGACCGACCAACCCAGGTGCAGGCCATCGCCTCCAGCGTCTGGGAGTCGGCCAAACATGGTGCGGTCGTCAGCCTGGTGCTCAGCGTTGTTCTGCTGGTCTTCCCCTGGCTGGGCGTTCCCCTGGCCCTGGTGGGATTCGTTGGCCTGGGCAAGGCCTCGGTGGATCTGCTCCATGCCTTTTGGGATGGCCTGGATGATGCGCAACGCCAGGAGCTGCACCGCGCCGCCTTTGATGCAGGCGTGAACCTGAATCGACTCCTGAGCAATCCTGCTGTGGGTTGAGCGTCGCTCCCCCGTTGAGAACGGTCAGCCGCGCATCTCCCTCAATCAAGGGATGCACAACAGCGTGGGGCAGATGCATCTTGAGGAGGCTCAACTCCTTCCATGCCCAGCCGCCTGATCACGCCAAGCCAGCTGTCGCTGTTCAGCATCAGCCCAGTGATCGGGGCCTGGTGGGAGGAGCTGCAGGCGCAGAAGCTGTTTGACGGCAGCAAGCCGGCGGTGAGTGAGCTGGATCAGCAGCTGTTTGCTGATGGCCTGCGCCACGAACAGGTGCTGCTCACCAAGCTGGAGAAAGAAGGCCGCAGCATGGCCAGGCTGCCCGGCAAACAAACCGACGCCGACTACGCCGCCACCCGTGAGGCGATGGCCCAAGGGGTGGAGTTCATCCACCAGGCCTCGCTCTGCAATGAGGAGATGCGCGGCAGCGCCGACTTACTCAGGCGCATTGATCGCCCCTCGATGCTGGGGGAGTGGAGCTACATCCCGATCGAGTGCAAGCTCGCCAGCAAACCGAAAACCACCTTCCTGGTGCAGGCCTCGGCCTACTGCGAACTGCTCACTCCATTGCTGGGGCATCGCCCCGATCAGTTCGAGTTGTACCTGGGCGGCGGCAAGTTTCAGCCCTATGGCACCGATCAGTTCTGGGCTTGGTACCAACTGCTGAGGCAGCGCTACCGGCAGTTCCGCGAAGGCTTCAACCCAGCGGTGATTCCCGAGGATGCACCGGGGGATCACGGCGGCTGGTCGACGTTCATCGAACAACGGCTCGAAGAAGCCCGCGATCTGATGCTGGTAGCAGGCATGCGCCAGAACCAACGCCAGAAGCTGCGCGCTGCTGGCATCAGCACGATTGAAGAGCTCGCCGCAGTTCCCGGTGGAACCGCCATCCCCGGCCTGACAGGAGAAGCCCTGCATGAGCTGCGCCAGCAGGCCGAACTGCAACTGCAGCCATTGGATGCTGATGGCCGGCCGGCCTATCGCCTGCGTCCGATTGAATCCGACAAAGGCCTGGCGGCTCTACCGGCGGCTGATGCCGGAGACATCTGGTTCGACATGGAAGGGGTCCATGACCCGGTGAGCGGCAGCAAGCTCGAATATTTATTTGGCGCCTGCTACCGCGCCACCCCAGTCGGCGAGCCGTTGTTCAAAGCGTTCTGGGCCCACAGCGAAGCGGAGGAAAAACGCGCCTTCGAGGGATGGGTGGATTGGGTGGAGGAACGACGGCTCAAGTTCCCGGGCCTGCGGATCTACCACTACGCCGCCTACGAAAAAACGGCGATGCGGCGCTTGGCGCAGCAGCACGCCAGCCGGGAAGCAGAGATCGATGGGTGGCTGCGCAGCGAACTGCTGGTAGACCTACTGCCGATCGTGACCAGCTCGATCGTGCTGGGCGAGCCCAGCTACTCGATCAAGAAGGTGGAGCACCTTTATATGGAGGCCCGCCAGGCAGGGGTGACCAACGCCGGTGATTCGGTGGTGGCCTACCTGCACTGGCAGACCTCCGGGGAACCCGCAATCCCAGGCGATGCGCCGAAGGCCAGTCCAAAGCTGCAGGCGATTGAGGACTACAACCGCGAAGACTGCGAGAGCACCGTCTTCCTCCACGACTGGTTGCTGAAGCTCAGGCATGAGCAAGGCTTGCCAGAGCAACCGCTGCAGCTCGGCACTGATGAAGAGCAGGAAGCGCGGGAGCCCTACCCACTCGAACTGCTCAGCCAACGGCTGCTGGATGAACTCCCCGACCCACTTACCGATCCCGAAGCAATCGGACCACGGGGCCTGAGCTGGAGGGCCCAGCAACTGCTGGCCCAGTTGCTGCCCTTCCATCACCGCGAAGCCAAGGTGGGTTGGTGGGCCTACTTCGATCGCAGAAACAAAGCACAGCTCAGCCCCGATGAACTGATCGATGACGGCGAAGCCATTGCCGCTGCTGAGTGGACGGGCATGGAGGAACGCCCCAGCGCCCGCACCGGTGCCGACATCCACCACTTCCGTTTTGATCCCAGCCAGCCTTTGAAGCTGCATGGCGGCGATGGCGACAAGCGCCTGCAACTGGAGCTGCCTGACACCGGCCTGAAGCTGGATGTGGATGCCCTGGATGCCGAGCAGGGGCGGGTGAGCTTGAAGCTGCCCTGGAGCAAACGCGATCAACGCATCGCCAATGGCGACGGCGAGGGGATCCCGAAAGAGCCCACCAGCCTGATCAAGGTGCCGGCAGACATCAGCAAATCGATCAGAGCAAGCCTGGAAGAACAGGCTGAAGCCTGGATCGATCGCAACCAACGGCTCCCAGTGGCAATCCAGCAACTGTTGGAACGCCAACCGCTGCCCGCACTCAAAGAGCTCAACAGCGAGCTCAAAGGCGATCCCAACCGGGTGAGTTCAATGCTCACGGATTTTCTCGCCAGCAACAGCGGCATCACCCTGGCCTTGCAGGGTCCACCCGGCACGGGCAAATCCACCGTCACCGGCCAGGTGATCGCCCAGCTGGCCAAACAAGGCCAACGCATTGCGATCAGCTCCAACAGCCACGCCGCCATCAACAACCTGCTGAAGAAAGCCAAACGCACCTGCGCTGACGCCGGCGTGAGCGGCCAGGTGGTGAAGTGCAGCAACTCCAAGGAAGAGGCGATGGCCGAGGCCGGCATCGCCGTGCTGAAGCCGGGCCAGCTGGATGACAGCTCAGCGGTGGTGGGCGGCACCACCTGGATGTTCTGCAGAGAAGAGCTAGCTGATCAATTCGATCTGCTGGTGGTGGATGAAGCCGGGCAGATGTCGCTCGCCAATCTGCTGGTGATGGCGCGCTGCGCCCGTTCAATCCTGCTGGTGGGTGATCAACAGCAACTGGCGCAGCCCTCCCAGGCCGATCACCCGGGTGACTCCGGGCAGAGCTGCCTGGAGTTCTGGATACAGGGGAAACCGGTGGTGCCCAACGATCGTGGCGTGTTCCTGCCCACCAGCTGGAGGATGGAGCCGAGCCTCACCGCCATGGTGAGCGAACTCTTCTACGAAGGCCGCCTGCAAGCCCATCCGGGAAATTGCACAAACTGCATCACGTGGCGCACGGCCTGCCAGAGCAGCAATGGAGCGCTATACCCAGGGCAAGGCCTGGTGTTTGAAGCGGTTGAGCACAGCGGCAGGAGCGTGCATGCCCCAGAAGAGATCGATCGGATTGAGGAGCTGGTGGATGCACTGCTAGGCAGCCGCTACACCATCGCCCGCGGCAACCGCACAGAAGAAGGCGTGCTTGATGCCAACACCATCCTGGTGACGGCGCCTTACAACGTGCAGGTGAACCGGCTGCAGCAACGGCTGAACGGCCGAGCTCGGGTGGGCACTGTGGACAAGTTCCAGGGCCAGGAGGCCCCGGTTGCCATTCACTCGCTCACGGCGAGCAGTGGTGATGACGCCCCCCGAGGGGTTGGCTTCCTGCTGGAGCCCAATCGGCTGAATGTGGCGATCAGCCGGGCCCAATGCCTCTCGATCGTGGTGGGCTCACCCGGCCTGGCCAGTGGCGTTGCCAACACGGTGACGGAGGCCGAACAGATCAATCGGTTGTGTGAGGTTTTTGAAAGTAGAAGGCAAATTCCCTGATGCGTCTGCTTCATACCTCCGACTGGCATCTGGGCCGGAATTTCCATGGGAGCTCTTTGCTCGAAGAGCAAGCGGCTGCTCTGGCCAAGATCGTGGAGTTGGCCCAACAGAGTTCCGTCGATGCGGTGGTCATCGCGGGCGACATCTACGACCGCGCTATTCCGCCGGCAGAGGCGGTGCAGCTCTTCAACGCGACCCTGGCGCAACTGCGAGAGACAGGAGCCGCGGTGGTGGCGATCGCAGGCAACCACGATTCCCATGTGCGGGTCTCGATTTACGACCCTCTGCTGAGCTCATTCGGGGTGACGATCCGAGGTGATGTGCGTCGAGCCCATGAACCTGTTCTGGTGAGTCCAAGGCTGGGTGGATCGCCCGTGGCTATCTACCCCCTCCCTTATCTAGAGCCAGTCGTGGATGGGCCTGGCCTGGCTTGCGAAGCGCAGGAGGATGCTGCGCCATTGGCTGATCGCCTACGCCACGAAGATGTAACCCGGTTAGCACTTGATCGGATCCGCCGGGATCGGCAGGGGCGACCGGATCACCGCTCGGTACTGGTCGCCCACACCTTCGTAGCCGGTGGGGAGACCTCCGAATCGGAACGGGAGCTCAGCGTAGGCAATGTCGATCGGGTGAGTGTTCAGGCTTTCGCTGGCTTCGACTACGTCGCCCTGGGCCATCTTCATGGCTCCCAGCAACTGGACGGCCCTCGGGTGGCCTACTCCGGCACCCCCCTGCCCTATTCCTTCTCGGAGCAGCACCACACCAAGTCGGTACGGATCGTGGAGCTTGATGCCGCTGGCAAAGCAGCGGTGGAGATCATGCCCCTTGGGGTGGGGCGGTCGCTGTGCACCATTGAGGGCGGGATCGAGCATCTGCTCATGGATTCGAAGTTCACCCAGGCCGAGGAGGCTTGGGTGCGAGTGTTCCTCACCGACGAGGTGTTGCCGCTGCAGGCCATGGCACGGCTACGCGGACGGTTTCCCCACGTGGCCGAATTGAGGCACCGTCCGCTGGATGTGATCCGCTCCACCGCCAGCGAACGGAATCAGCAGGTGCGGCAGGCCACTTCGCCCTTGGCGTTGGCGACATCGTTCTTTGCGGATCAGCAGGGGCGAGAGGCCAGCGAAGCGGAGGCCGAACTCCTGCAGAAGGCCCTTGAAGCAGTCAGTAAGGGAGGGGAGCGTTGAAGCCCCATCAGCTCAAGATCGAGGCCTTCGGGCCCTATGCAGATCCTGTAGAGATCGGCTTCGATGAGCTCAGTCAGGAGGGCCTCTTTCTGATCTACGGCACCACAGGTGCAGGTAAGACCTTCCTGCTTGATGCCCTCTGCTTTGCCCTCTACGGCGAGGTGTCGGGTGATCGAAGCGTGAAGGCATTGAAATCGGATCACGCCAAACCCTCGGCTGTGCCACGGGTGAGCTTGGAATTTTCATCCAGCGGTGCTCGCTACTTGGTGGAGCGTTCCCCGGCCTATACCGCCCCCAGGTCCCGGGGGGAGGGAACCACTGAGAAGTCGCAGCAGGCCGCGCTCTACCGGCTGGCCGGATCCGAGCGGGAAGTGATCGTCAGTCGGGCCACCGAAGTCACACGAGAAGTGGAAGATCTGGTGGGTCTGAATGCCGGACAGTTCCGGCAGGTGATCCTGCTGCCCCAGGGCAAGTTCGCCGAGGTACTGCGGGCTAAGCCCGATCAACGAGAAGCCCTGCTCAAGACCCTGTTCGACACGGTGGTGTTCGAGCAGGCGGGCTACTGGCTGGAAGACAAGGCCAAGTCTGCCCGCGGTGAAGTAGCTGAGCAGAACCGAGCTCAGGAGGTGCTGCGCAATCAGGCTGCCCATGAGTGGAGCCCCTATGCCCCAAGGCCTGAGCAGGGGGGGGCGGCAGATGACGAGAAAGAAACGCAAGCCGGCAAAACGGTCCCCACGGATCAGGCGGGCCTGGATCGCCTGATGGAGCAGATCGCTGCGGTGGCGGTGGAAAGGGAGAGCACCCTGAAGCAGGTCACCGCAACTCTGAAGACAGCTCAGAAGGCCAAGGCGGAAATCGACAAGATGGCGGACCGCTGGGATCGGCGGACAAAAGCCAAGGCCGAACTCGAAGCACTGGAATCCCAGCGGGAGCCAATTGAGGAGCTCAAGCAGCAACTGGCCACGGCCTTGCAAGCCGAGACCCTGCGCAACAGCGTGGAAGCCGAACGATCAGCCCGTGCTGCCCTCACCGCGATGCAGGGCAGCATCAAGGTCCAGCTACAGAGCACCATCCGTGCCAGGGACGACGCTCAGATCCTGCCGGTTTCGGTGGTCCTGCTTGATCTGCTGGCCCTACCCAGCCTGGAAGACTCGAGCGGGGCGACCAGCGACCTGGCGGTGCGCTGAACAGAAGTGAGTGAACTGGCGAAGAAAGCTCTGGAGGCAGCCCAAGCGAGAAAGAAGGGGGCAGAAGCCGCTGCGTTGGCCAGCACGGCGGAAGCGGATCGAACCAACAGCACCACAGCAATGGAAACGAGGCAGAAGGAGCGGCAGACGGCCGCCGATGCCTTCACCAAGGCCTGCTCGGCCCGCGACCAACTCGACGGACTGCAGCGGGCGGCCCAAGAGGCCCGCGAACGTGCCGGTGCTGTGGATGACTTGCCCCCAGCCCAGAAAAGAGAGGGTGATGCCGTCGCTGCCAAGGCCAGCGCCGATGAGCAGGTGGCCATGGCGAACGCTGCCCTCGTCGCACTAAGGCAGCGCCAGATCGCCGGCATGGCCGCCAGGTTGGCTGCGGGCCTGGATGAGGGAGTTCCCTGCCCGGTCTGCGGTTCTTCAGCGCATCCGACGCCAGCCCAGCCCTCGGAGGATGCCGTCAGTGAAGAAGAGGTCACAGCGGCGGAGTCCATTCTGGCCACCGCGTCCAAGGCTGCCGAGCAGGCTGCTGTGGCGGTAGCCAACACTCAGGCAGCACGCAAGGCGGTGCTCGAGAAGGCCGGTGATGCCGCCAAAAATCCTGATGCTGCGCGCAAGGCAGCGACGCAATCTTCCGAAGCACTGGCGGCAGCACAAGCCCTGGCCAAGACGGTCGACAGCCTGGAGAGAGCGATCAGCAAGCACGATCAGGGCCTGAAGGACCTTGATGCAGCCATCCAGACGGCCACGACGCAGATTGCCCTGCAGACCAAGACCGCGGCAGATGAAGCCAAACGGGCCGAATCCCTGTCAGCCCAGATTGCAAAGGAGCTTGGGGAGGGCGTCGATCCACAGGCTGTGCTGAAGACCTTCGTTCCCCTTGAAGAAGACCTGAAAACTCTGGCGCGAAGCTGCCAGGCCAGCACCAGTGCAACAACCCGGCTGGAGCATGCGTCAGCCCGGCTTGAAAAGGAACTGAGCGGATCGAAGTTTGCCGATGCCAAGGCCGTGGAAGCTGCCCTCAAAGATGAACCTGTCCGTCAGAACTGGGCGCAGCAAATCGAGACGTTCGAGAAGGGGGTGACCGAGCAGAACGCCCTCGTCAACTCTGCGGACCTGGCCGACCTGCCTCAGGAGCGGCCTGACACAGCCGCAGCTGCAGACAAGGTGGTTTCTGCTGATGCGGCGAAAACGACGGCCGTGGAGCGGGACACTCAAGCCCGCCGAACCCAGGATGAGATTCAACGGCTAGCCGGCGAGCATCGAAATGGTGAAGTCTCCCTGGTGCAGAAGCGTGAACGTGCGCAGCTACTGAGCGCAGTGGCTGATCGCTGCCAAGGCAAAGCTGCTCCCTTCATCTCCCTGCAGCGCTGGGTGCTTTCGGCTTACCTAGCGGAGATCTGCCGCTTCGCCAACCAGCGACTGGAGCTGATGACATCAGGCCGATATCAGCTACGGCTCACTGATGAGGGCGGTCGCGGTGGTCGCAATGCCGGCCTGGGCCTGCGAGTGCTGGATGCCTTCACGGGTGAGGAGCGAGAGGTCAGCAGCCTCTCGGGCGGCGAAACCTTCCAGGCCTCGCTCGCTTTGGCGCTTGGTGTTGCCGACACAGTGCAGGCTCATGCAGGCGGAGTGAATCTCAATGCTCTGTTCATCGACGAGGGCTTCGGCACACTGGATCCCGACAACCTGCAACTTGCGATGGATGAACTCGACCGCCTTCGGGAAGGAGGGCGAATGATCGGGATTATCAGCCACGTGGGGGGCTTAAGAGAGCGCGTGCGGTCGGGTATTGAGGTGTTGGCCAGTGATGAAGGATCCAGAGTGGTGGTGAGATCCGCCGCGATGCCGTAAACAAGATGTTGACTACAAGAAGCCAAACATCAATAGCCGTCGATTATCGTATCTATCGGCTAGAAGCTCTGCTGACAAGAAAAGCAACCGACAACAATAACAAGAAACAGAAGAAAAAATGATTGAGATCTTTTTTATTATCGCGCTGATCATCCTTGCATTCAAATTTCTAACAAGGAAAAAATATAGACGCAGGGAACAGAATGGCGAAAAAGAAATCGCTCCATATCCAAGCCAGCATCTTGATCCCCTAAAAATTACAAGACAATTGCTCGGAGACAAAGCCATGAAAAAAACCTACAAACAACCACGGCGCATCGTCATGGCAAAACTTGAGAGCAAAAAAATTGCAGTAATAAAGGCTAGTGATAGCGGACCTCTGATAGTCATAAACAAAGAACACAAACAATCAAGCAAGCTATTTGCATATCTCGCCAGCAAGGGTGAAGACACTGAGGGCTTATTAAACGTAATTTGCCACGCAGATAACGCAACCAATGAAAACTGCAATTTAGTCATGCAGAAAATAGCCGATAAACTAATCACCAGTCAGGAGGAACCATCATGAGCTTCTGGAACTGGGCAGCTCAAAGTGACAGCATTCGGCAATTACCAAAAGCAAAGCGAGCTCTAAATGCAATCAGAAGTGAAACAGACAATAAATACGAAGAAAGAAACACCGAGAAGACAGCGAGGCTTTACAAGGCAGTTCTCACACCCGAAGAACTCGTAGCAAACCCAATCATAAGAGCCGAAATCATATCGAATATACCGATGAATGCTCGAGCCTCAAAGCATTTCGAGAAAATACAGATACTTCACGAACAGATAGCGACCAATGATCCAAGCAACGAACAAACGGAGAGGCTTCTATATCTATTCGGCTGCAAAAAACTTTCACTTGAACCAGACAAGAAGGGAAATATTACCAACACAACCAGAACACAAACAGCTCAATACACTTTATTCAGTCATCAAAGAGACGTCTTGGTGAAAGCCAGCGCTCTACTAACAAGCAGGGAGAGAAAATGCATTATTCACATGCCAACAGGAACGGGCAAAACAAGAACTGCAATGTCACTAATTGCGCAGTGGCTGAACAACAACAGGGGTCCTGTTGTATGGATGACATACTCGAAAGAACTAATAATTCAGGCAGCAGAAGAGTTTCGAAAATGCTGGAATCATCAAGGCCAATTTAAGGCTGATATATGCTTTTACACTGGAGACTTTAATACGTTCAATAGTGCTCAGCCAGAGTTTGATATTTGCTTTACATCGTTTGGAAAGGCAGGCAGAGAAGCATCAGGAAAAGGAGGTAGCAACTTAAAGAATATTGCAGAGAAAACACGCCTTCTTGTAATCGACGAAGCACATCAATCAATGGCACCAACATACAAAGAAGCGATTGACAATTTTATTTTTTACCACAACAATAGCGCACTACTAGGGCTTACTGCCACTCCCGGCAGATCCACATCCGACAATGAGGCAGAAAATATTGAGTTATCACAACTTTTTGGTCACCAAAAAGTGACGCTAGAAATTGATGGTTACAAAAATCCCATAGAGTACCTTCTAACAGAAGGTTACCTAGCCAAACCACAATACGAAACGATTAAAATCTCCGACACTGAAAAGGACCTATCCACGCGTGCCTTAATTAAATTAATTCAAGATTCGATAAATCAAGGACATGTAAGAATACTTGTATTCACAAAGAGTGTAGATGAAGCCATGCTTTGCACAGGGCTATTAGAACACCTAGGAATCAAATCATACAGCATTAGCGCAGAAGATAGACTAGATAAAAGAAGCACTGCATATCAAGAGTATTTATCGGATCAAAAAAAGGCAATTGTGCTATGCAATTATGGTGTATTAACAACAGGATTTGATGCCCCAAAAACATCCTGCGTAATTATTGCTAGGCCGATTAACTCTCTTATCATTTATAGCCAAACAGTAGGTAGGGCATTACGCGGGCCAGCCGCAAATGGAACAGAATATGCGAAGATAATTACAATCGTACCAAACGAGAATAAAGAGTTTCTAGACTTAGTAGAGGCGTTCAATCGCTGGAATGAACAGTGGAGCACCGTCAAATGAAAGAATCTTCCTTTGAAAGGATTCCGGCATCAAGTGCCTACCTCACTTTTAGGAGCACCGCATACAGTTCAGACAAGGCCTTGGCCGAACTCGTCGACAATTCAATTCAAGCAGGAGCTCACAATATTAGAGTCATCCTAAATGTCGAACAGGTGCAAAATGCAAAAAGAAAGTCATTTCGAGTATCAGAAATATATGTTTGTGATGATGGATGTGGAATGGACCCAGAACTCCTGACGCGATGCCTAGGCATATCGGAAAGTGAGAACAAGAATGATGAGGATGGAATAGGTAAATTTGGATGGGGTTTAATTGGCTCAACGCTTTCACAGGCTAAACGCGTAGACATTTGGAGCTGGCAACACTTTGGAACGAGTAGTAGCCACCACACATATCTTGATCTCGACGAAAAAAATATATCCGGCTTTCTATACGAAGCTCAACCAGAAACTCCACCTGAAAAACCATTAAAGATACTTGCCGATCAAGCGAGTGGAAGCGGGACAATAGTTAAGTGGTCAAAGCTGGATAAGCTTGATTGGAAGAAAGCAAGCACAGTCGCAGACAAGACATCTGAAATCCTTGGGCGCCTCTATCGTTACAAGCTAGCACAAAATAATCATGAGCTGGATATTTCTTTCACAGTTTTAGAAGAGGGGTCTATAACCGATACCTATTACGTTAAGCCAACAGATCCTCTCTATCTCATGGGTAGCGGCATTGGTACCACATGCCCAGAACCATTCTCGAACGAAGCAATGTTCAGAGAAATAGAAGAGAAATCAGAGGACATCTATAACATCGATTCTGAATATGGAGATGCATCGAAACACCCGATTGTTATTCGCTATTGCTTGGTACGAGAAGACGTCTATATTACAGAAGATGGGAAGGATGCGGGTAGAACGGCCTTTGGAAAACATGCCAACAGAAACAAAGGAGTATCCCTGATAAGAGCTGAACGGGAATTATTAATTGACGATGATTGGTGCAACGATCCGAGAGATCGGTGGTGGGGAATAGAGGTATTATTTCATCCATGTCATGATGAATTATTTGGTGTAGGCAAAGACAAACAAAGTGCAAGTAACTACCAGGAAATCGCTCATGCATACAAAAAATATAGTGGCGATCCAGAATCGTGGCAGTCCTACAAAGATGACTTTGAGGTAGGAAGTTCCAAATATATTATGGTCGGATTGGTTGACAGAATCGCACAGGTAAAAGGAATACTTTTTCCCAAGATTCGAAAAATGCGTAGGGGAGTGCGCGGCAACAAAACTGCTGCTGGAGCAAATGCAATTTCCTCAGCAGTAGAGCAAGCAGAAATCAAAGCAACTGAAGCGCTGAAGGAGTGCGCCAAGGAAAATGCAATTCCGGGCCTCGACGACGTCACTGGCGATCCCAAACAGCTTGCAGAACAACTCGCCAATCAAATTATTGCCGATACAGGGCAAGAAACCAAAGAGGCAACCGAGCTCGCCACTCAAATCCTCTTTGACAAGAGAAAGTTAAAGACGATTGAATTTACAGATGAGAGTAATGCTTTCTTTTCAGTCGGGGACCAATCTGGAGTCATCCTTCTAAAAATCAACAAGGAACATGAATTTCACAGCGAACTCTACCAAAATCTCGTCGATGATCCAATGGAGACATTCGATCCAAACATATCCGAAGTAGAACAAATTGAAGAACTTAAGGCAAGATTATCAAAAGCAACACGGGCACTCATTTTGACCTTTAGCAGCTGGGCAAGGATGGAATACGATTTTATTAACACCTCCCCAGAATTGAAAGGCCAGATAAGAGGGATACGCCAACAATGGGGTGCATTCCTCAAGAGATTCCTGAAGGAATAGGTGTGAAAGTCTTCAGCTCGCTCGTAAAATTTCTGGCAGATGATTCACTAACAATATTAGTATCGCCATACTTATCGCTAAGGCCCTGTAAAACATTTCTCTCGAATCAAAAGCCGCTATTAGTGATCACAACGTTTGATCTTGATCTATTTATTAGTAATTCAAGTGATTTAAACGCTATCCTATGGCTTATTGCAGAAGGTATTGAAGTCAGGTACTGCAACAGACTTCATGCAAAACTAATAGTAGGCAAACAATCAAGCTTGGTAGGGTCTGCAAATTTTACGAATCGTGGAATTGGGATGCCAGGCTGCCAAGGCAACCTAGAAGCAGTGTTTACCGTGGACAACTTAGAAGATGAGATTGATCTAATTGTCCAAAAAATTTCAGAAGAATCGGAAGTACTCAGTGAACAAAAAGTACTAGATATGTGTAAGCAGCTTAAACAGCTTAAACAGCCTTCAATCGTAAACCATAAAACAGATTGGCAAGAGATTTCAGAGCACAACTGGGTTCCAAGCTCTCCAAGGATTAGAGACTATTTTCATGTTAGCCAAAACAACCTTACAATGGTAATCAAGGATGACTTTGACAACATACAATCAGATCTTGCTTATCTGAGCCTGCCCGCATCTTATGGGAGTCAGAATGCTTTCAAGAAGAATCTAAAGAATGCACTGCTTGCGGAACAGTGCTTTAAGCTAGCACTTAAATTGTGCGCCGATATGAACCAAATTGAGCCCGCAGAAATAACAAAACTAATTAAAAGCAATTACGCAAATATCGAAGCAAATGATGTATATACACTGGTAGAATGGATATCCTACTGTTGCTTATAATAGATAAAAAATTTAGCAAGTGATTTACGTTCAAAACAAATAGTAATCCGATAAAAGCAAGTGCACCTAGATAAAACTAGTCTGATTGGTTTAATGTAGGCCTTATTCAAACTTTGTTCCGCGGGCAATACCGGCCAAAATGCTTGAACAAGCTTAAGGAAGAAGAAAAACCGTAGTGCCAAACTACGAGGGAGTATTGCTAGCGGATTGAGCCGAGCCTCACAGCAGTGGTGTCAAATCTGTTCTACGAAAGAGAACTACAAGCCAATCCAGCCAATTGCGTGAATCGCATTCATTGGAAGGAACCCTGCCAAGGCTTAAACGGATTGCAATTACCGGAGCAGGGGCTCGTGTTTGAACAGGTGGAACACACAGGTAGAAGCGTGCACGCACCGGAGGAGATCGATCGCTTCGAACAGCTAGTCGATGCGCTAATAGGAAGCAACTACACCATCAACAAAAAAGGAAACACTGAGGAAGGATTGATTGACAGCAACAAGATTTTGGTGATTGCCCCCTACAACGTTCAAGTCAACAAACTCGAAAAGAGGCTCGCTGGCCGAGCCCGTGTTGGCACCGTGGATCGCTTTCAGGGTCAGGAAGCACCTGTATGTATTTATTCGCTGACAGCAAGCAGTGGGGATGAAGCCCCAAGAGGGCTGGACTTCCTCCTAGAAGACAATCGAATCAATGTCGCGATCAGCAGGGCTCAATGCCTCGTACTGATCACAGGAAGCCCATCATTAATGAGCAAAAGTGACAATAAGATAAACGAGGCCAAGCGACTCTCACAGCTTGCAAAATTACACAAACATCAATCAAATAAGCTAGCTTTTGCACGCAACAGACTTAGCACAAAAACTTAATTATTAATAAAGTTAGTCAACTCCACTATTCATCTTCATCCTCACTCTTACTCGAATCATCAGGAGCGTCAAGATCTTTAACTTGTGAGCGTCGTGCATCATGACAAGCCTCCTTGACAAACTCCCTGGAAACGCGTCGACTAGCTGCTACAGAGCAATTGTCTAAAAGCTTATTAACACCACGAACGGTATTTTCAACCGCCAGCAAGGGAGCTTCACTTGGATCGTGTTCACCAGAGTCTTGATAAAATTCAAGAAGCTTTTTATAAACTTTGTTGACGAGAGGCTTACGCAGTGCAACAATTTGCTCGAAAACAACACCACCCAAGGCACTAAGCTCAGAATTATCAACACCTGAATTGGAATACATCAATTTCGAGTTAGATGCGTAAATTTCCAACAGAATATACCTGTAAGAACACCAAAATTTTGGATCCATTTTTTCCGTAACCACAGAAGAAAATCTAGGACCGCTACCATCTTTAAAGAAATTCCATTTGCGAATATCGTCCAAATCAAAACTCTTTGGATCTGGCTCACCCTTGAATAGAGATAAAAGTTTTTTCAAGCCGCTTTTAGTGGTTGGCGCAAAATACGAATTAATAGCGTCTAAATAATCAGCTGTTATATCATCCAACGAAAGGCCATCTGCGATAACTACGGGATCCCCAGAGGTATCTGCAGGAAACATGAGGTCACCCAAGCGCACTCCTTCAGACCGATCAAATGATTCAACAACAATCAAAAGGGTCATAACTAGCGCGGACTGAAAAGCGACAGATTTATACTTCTCTTCCCACAGAAAATTAAATCTAGAGAACAATTCATCTGCAGATAAACTATCGACATAAGATTTTGAAAAAGCAGAAATTTCTCCCAAGACAGCTTTCGCTCTATAATGAGAAAGATTGGCAATGTAAGCTTCAATCTCACCTGTAGTTTTCGATATTTTATTCTTAACTTCCGAAAACTTAGCCGTTCTCATCGGATCAGCGAAGGGCTTTGATTTATCTATTATTTTTCCAAAGTCTCTAAGAACATCAAGCTGACCCTGCCCATCGAACAATATACTTTGTACGTCGCTGTTAGCTGACAAGTCAACTTCAATTTGGGAACAGGCTTCGTGATGAATCATTAGGGGCCTAAAACAAAGAAGAAGCTTTGCGGCAAAAGATCCATATAGTGACCTAAATTTTTCCTCTATGAACTGTGCCTGGGCTTTGGTAAAATTATTTCTAGATGTAGGCATATCTTGGTCCGACCATTCATCGGACAAAAGCAATCGAGAAGCGAAAACACCCTCAATCAGAATTCTTTTGCCATAGTTACTACTATCTTCCAGCCTGTCTTCATATTGTCCGTATTCAGAATAAAGCATCAATTCGCATATTTTGTGAAGCGAGCTAATCCCAAGGCTGCAAATTTTATTATTAATTGGATTTCTATCTTTCGCTTTGTCCAACTCAATGTTATACATTTCGAAGCGCAATGTATCACTGTGTGACTTATCGATCATTTCTCGAGTAAGTGCACGCATGCAATTAGAAACAAGATCTACTTCCGAAAGCAGAAGCTTTCTTTCTCTTGTAATTGGAACAGCTGGTAAATTCAGAGTAGTAAAGTTTCTTCTAAGAGCCTGTGAGAAGTTAATCTGAGTAGTAATGGGATTTCCTTCAGATAAATCAGGATAAATACATATCGTGACAGGAAGAGAAATATCAGACAAAGATTCTGGATTGAGCTCTTCACCTGGCCAAATATTTTCATAATATCGGCGATATTTATTCCCTCGGCTTCCTGACTGGTCCCATGAGCTCGTGATATTGCGATAAAGAGCGATCAAACTCATCGCACGATGTTGGCCATCAACTACCACTAACCCGCACATAGTTGTGTCGAGATAAAGCTGACCATAGTGCTTATACTCCAACGATGCTTTAGAAGCATCATTCGGGTCAATCCTACAGGCCAGAATGTACAAAACTCACCAGATCCAATATCACCAGCGAAAATAACCCTTCCATCGCTAGAAGCTCTAATTGCCGAGGCCTCAAGCGAATCCTTTGCAATTATCTTATTAGTCACTGGTTGATGAGCATCAAGAAGCTTCCTGGATTTGTCAACTGGCACCAAATTAATTATTATGTTAGGGAACATACGAAATGGCTGTTGAACACCTTCTCTGTTCAACAAGTAGGGGATCAACTCCGAAGTAACCCGCGAGTCGTCAATATCACGCTGGTTAATATCATCCAAGTCCATTGACTTAGTGTCAAACTGCTCTCTTACCGGCTTTATCCTCTCAAGCAAAGACTGACCCTTACTATCAAAGCTCACCCAAGTCTGAAACATGAGTGTCCCTGTTTTAGAATCAGGTGGACGAAAAAAACCAAAATTTCCATCTAGAGAAATATTATAGGAGTTAGAAGCTATGAGCTGGTTAAAATCCATTGAACTAGTTCCTCCCAAGGATAGGATTAATTGTTCTATTCAAAATATATTCTAAATCGGATATATCAAGACTGCAAGCCGGGGGAACGGGGAGGCATGAAATCCATAAACAAGACAGGTTGATTTTCCGCTCAACAATCCTTGCGGCAAGGTTCTTGCATTCCTCATCATCGTCATCTAGGAAACGGCGATCACGCTTATACCTTTCGATTGTTTGCACATGATTTTTAATTCTCGATTTAAGTGTTTGTCTCCCAGCAATCCCGACATAGAAAGGTGTAGATACCAACTTATACAAATCATTGAGATAGTTTACCAATTCTGGCAAAGATGTTGATTCGGCAGCCATATTTTGAAATTTCATGCTCATGTCAGGCAGCTTATGCTCAACAAAGCCACTGTATTCTGGCAAAAGATTGCCAAATATACTCACATCATAAGCAGGTCTAGAAAATGGATAAATCAGCAAATCTTCCAGCCTTGAATAAAGTACTTGACCCCTTTGAGTATCATCATGCGCAAGGTCAATCTCGGACATAATTTGCTTTAACTGGCCTTTACTTATTATTGGCTTATATCTCCAACAGTAAATACCATAAGCGTCTGGGGCTTTCCTCCAACTAGTAAATCCAAATTCGACAAAATCCATAAAGCAATTTAAAGATGGCAAGAGAAGCACATGTCGTCAGCAGTATCTTCGTCCAACACATCAATCAATAGGCTGCTTTTTTGTTGGGGATTAAACTCCTTGACGCTGTCCTTTCTCTCAAGAAGATTGGTCAGCGACTCGCCATGAGACCAGGTATAGTCTTTTTTACTGGAAGTCCGTTTAAAATCATCCTTTGCTTCATAGGCCTGAGCCTTTGCAAAAAGATCAGGATGTTCTTCTGAAAGACCGATCCACTCTTTTTTTCTTTGATAAAAACAGAAATAGCAACCAGATCTTGATCGCCATTCGTAATAAGAGGGCTTTCCAAGCCCTGATTCAATCAAGAGATTCTCGATATCCCTGAGCTCAAGCCCATCATCAATAAAAGGAAACACACTCATCATGTTTTGCTTTGTGCTCATATAGCCCTTACGGCTGGCTTCATCAGCCCGCAGACCCACATAGCTAATCGCCTTATCGGTTCCGATCCACTTCTCGAGTGGCTCGATCTTGAGCACCTTGGTGCACCAACGCATTTGAGGTGAAGGCAGTGTGCCGCGATAAACCTTCAGCCAGTGATCGAAGGTGCGATCAGACGACAGCCGCACAATCTTTTTACCGAGATACACCTCAAGCTTGGCCAGATACTCATAGGTTTCTGGCAGTTCAGCGCCCGTGTCACAGAAGAAATACTCCATCTCTGGCACGCGATCACGCATGTAGATCGCCAAGGCCGTGCTGTCTTTGCCACCAGACAGCCCCAAGATATGGCGCACTGGTTTATCCATGGCTCCTCACCCCCTCTTGGCCATCAGCATGCCGGCGTTCACCCAACTCATCAACGGGTGCTGGCACGTCTCCAATCGCCTGCTGCGCCCACTGGGCTAACACTAGTTGTGCCCCTACATCACCAAACGCCTGGCTCGCCTCCTTGAGCATGCGCTGCACAAACGAATCCAAAGCAGGTGCTTGAGCATCGGGCACGCTGATCACCTGCTGGTGATCGGCTCCTTCACTGGTGGTGATGCCAACCCGCACCGCTGTAAAACCAGACTGGCCATCAGCTTGCTGATGAAAATGCAGAGCCTCCAAACGCTTGAAGGCTGGTGCCAGCTCATTGAGAGCCACGTGGAAGCGCTGCACATCAGCATCAATCCATTCCGAGGGTGCACGGCCCAACAACGACAATCCCACTCGCTGCAGCCAATCACGATCAGCTTCGAGCTCTTGATCCGCCAGAGCCAGAGCAAACGCTCTCAGCTTGGGGTCAAGGATTTGATCCTTCAAGCGCGTCGCACGCGGAGCCACATCGCCCCGCACCGATGCCCCCATGGCATTGAGGGCCTGCCCAATAGCTACCTTCATCTCTTCCAGCAGAGCGTCAAAACGCCCCCCCAGCTCACGCATCGCCATGGCGATGCCAGGCACAGCCTCCGCAATCGAGGCTTTGGTAAGCGTCTCGATGCCAACAGCCTTCGGGAGGTCAATCAACAAGAGCTGATCGGGTTCCTTAGCTCCTAAGCAAGCCTTACGAAGAGCTTTGGCATGAGCCGAGAGAGTTTGTGTGTGCCGGGCATGGCTCGGCCACTGCCGAACCTGCCGAAGCACTTGCTTTACGGCATAGAGCAGCGTCACGTTCTTCGGGCACTCAATGCCCAATGCCTCAAGCAGCTGACGCACGTAGGTCTTACGTAGACCCTCCAAGGCAAACGAGCTGCAGTGGAATGTCTCCGGGTTCTTCGCTAATCGCTCGATCACGGCGGTATCAACGCCGGGAACGAAGCGGCCGTCTTCGTAGAGACCCACCTGGTCGTCGTGCAGCAAGAGGTAATGCGAGAGCAGCACTGGCACTGGCCCGTCTTTCAAACCAAACGGGGGAGCCTTCAGTTGGTTCCACAACTCCGACAGCTGGAGTTTGCTCTGCTTTGCACCGCGGAAAAAGGAATCAATGCAGGCGTACACCGGATGAAGATCACTGGATTCCGCAGGCCAACACAGCCCTGATCCGCTCTGCTGCAGACCATGCAAACCAACGAGGGCATCGAACATGGCCCTCTCTGGGCCATAGCCCTTCGTCATGCCACACAGATCATCAACAGAGTGATCGGCAATCGCCTCTATCAACATCCGCCGCGCTTTCGCCCCTTGTGAGGTGAGTTCACGGCGAGACAGCATTTCATTCGGAATCCGTGGCGTCTGCCCATAAACCTGATCGCACACCGCCGAGAGCAACGCTGCTGATGAGCGATGGCCTGTCTTCGGCACCTCTGCGGCTGAGGGGTGCAGCACCACAACCTCAGAGGCCATGCGCACCTGCAGAAGCGGCAGCACCTGCTCCTGCATTTTTTGCAAAGATACGGCGAGGCGCTCCTGGGCTTCTCGCCGAGCCACCCAATCTTGCTCAGGAATCACCTTGCCATTCAGCAAGGTTTGGTAGGCGTGCACGTAGCTCACCAGCTGCCGAAGATCAGCTGGGCGCTCCATGCGAACCAACACCACCGATGAAGCCCAAGCAGGCAGCTTCAAATCCTCAGGGCTTCGCTCACTCACCCACCACACCAGCAATCCATCGGGATCGTTGAAGCCAGGCTCTAGCTCAGATAAATCCGAACGAGTTGAGGCAAAACACTGCTGGAACAAGCGCACGACGCAGCGTTGTTGGCTGTGCCGCGTGGCGATCAAAGGATCCAGCGCCAGCGTGCTGGCCAAGAGTTGATCCAGCGGCTCTTGGCGATAACTCGCCATCAGCAGACGAACCTGCTCTCCGAGATCGAAATCAGAACCACGCCAAATCCGATATTCATCGGCCTGGTCGCGATAGGTCATAAAACCCGTACTGCTGAGCTGCTCCAAAGCAGACGCCAGCGCATAGGCCTCAGGCGCTCTTGCCTCCAACACCCAAGCCAAGAGCTGCTGGTTGGCACGCACTGCACCTGAACTGGAGCACAAATTGAACAGGCCGATCGTTTTGAGGATCTCCAGCTCAAAACCAGTCAGCCCAACCGCATCACGCAGCCTGGTTTGAATCTCAATCCAACGCTGCGCCAGGCTCGGCAAGGCACTGGTACTACCGGCAGACGCAAGGAAGTAGTCGTAGAGATGCCAAGGCATCACCCAGCCATCCACTAGAGCGTCGTTGTTGATCAGCCACTGCAAGCTGCCCTCATCCGCTGAGCCAAGAAACTTGAACAGTGACCGTTCATGCTGGCCGTATTTGCTGCAAAGTTCCGGCAACAAAACTGCCGTCAGTGGATGCAACGGCGCCAATGCCTCGAAGCGAAGGCTGAGTTGATCAACAAGCTCCAGGCCATTGGCTTTAGCCCACACCTCTGATGCGTTGGCAGGCTGTTCAACAGCCAGCTTTTGCAAACAACGGGCCATCAAGAAGCCCGTTGTGCGGCTGGAATCAGAGAAAGGAAAATCCCTGAACCGGCCCTGGATCTTGGCCCACTCCCGTTGGCGCAAAGCAGCCGAGTCGGCGGCGTAGTCGTCAAAGGCCAGATGTTGCAGCGTGATCAACGCCAGCGGCTTGCGCTTGCGGTTCTCGCTTTGTTCGATTAGCTGCTGAAGCACATACAGATCACCATCGCGAGAGCGATGTTCGGAGAACCACTCCAGGGCTTTGCCGAATTCATCCAGACACAGCAGAACAGGCCGCTCATCGCAAATGGCCTGAAGCGCTTTCACAAAATCGCGTTCTTCCATTGGCTCAGTGGCCAACAGCCCGCGCACCCGTTCTTGAAGATCACCGAGATCAGCAAGCTGATCGAGAGCTGAAGCCAGGGCGTCACGAAGAATGGCAAGCAAGGGAGCCCGTTGTGCCGTGACCTTCACAACGACGAACCCTGTTTCACCAACGCCAAAGCGTTCGCGCATCGCTTGAACCGAGCGCGCCATCGGCCCTGATTCAGCCTCCAGCAGTGCCAGTGCAGCTTGGTGAGCACTCGATGCTTGTGGCTCAAACAGAGCCGACAAGAAAACCGCAAAGCTCGACTTACCCGAGCCGTATGGGCCTGTAACGGAAAACGCCTTGTAGTCGTTCGATGCCAACGCATCCAACAACTGACCCACCAGCTCCAAACCCCGTGGTGTTGGGATGTAGCCAATCAATCCTTCACCCGTTCCATCACGCTCCAAACGGGTGGAGCGGCGGAAGAGCTGCAGTTGCTGCTGGTTGCCCATCCTCAGCTCCTCATCCCAGCTTCAATCAGAGCTGCCGACAACTGCATGCGTTGAAGCAAATCGCTCTTGCTCGAACCCTGAGCACTCTCAACCGATGCAGGTTTGGCATCAGAACGCGCTTGTTTCAACGCCTGGACGCGCTCAACCAACGTGGCTGGCTCATACAGCGGAACCTCACCGCCATCAGCAATCGCTTGCGCCTGCTCTTCCGTGCAGCCGTAGTGGTGCTGCAAAACCTGCCAGCGAATGGCTTCGAGGTTGCTCTTCAAAACAACCTGAATGGTGCCGATGCTGTCGTTCAAGTCGACCCATCTCGACAGCGCTGAATCCGACAGCAATCCAATCAACTGCTCTTCCCGCAGTTTCAACACCTTCCCGGGGCTGTTCACCTCTTGCAGCAGCCGAGCCAGAGTCACGGTTGATGCCCCGTGCTGAATGTTGATCAGGTAGTCAGCACAGCAATACAAAACAATTTCTGGAGCAATCCAGGCCGGGCTTTGAAAGCGATACCGGCGCTTCTGCCCAGGCACCGCCGTCAATAAGCCGAGCTGCCGGAGAGGTGCATCAAGAGTGTCGTCAATTTGGCTGGCGGCTGTCGCAACGTAAGTGCGCAGGAAACAGCTGCTGTCACGCACCAAGGTGTTCTGAACGGGCTTCCAATCGCCACTCCCTTTCAAACACTCTTCAAAAAAGGATTGTTCAAGATCAGAAGAGTTGAATTCCTGGGGCCGGAACACGTTGAAGGCGTACCAAGCCAACGGAACCATCGAATGGGGTGTGGGGGCGAGCATCCACCAATGCAGCAGCCACAGTGAGCCGGTGAGCTCCAGGTAGGGATCGGCACCACCTTCTGGATCGAGCAAGGCATCGCCACGGCGGGTGGGAGATGCCGCAGACAAACGCTCTTTCGGCGGCTTGACCTCTTTCAGAAGCGTGCTCGCTTCGCCCCAGTAGCGAATGGCGCGCACCATGTTTTTGCCAACACCGAGGAGCAGGGGAGCATCGCTCTGCTGGAACACATAAGGGTTTGTCTTTCCTTCGAAGACAGCCTTGCTGAACCAGCCCCAACGGGGGTGGAAGGTTTCATGGCGCCCAAAGACGGGCCGGCAACATTCCTGAAGGGTGTCCATTAGGCCGCCTCCTTCAGTACGGAACGCACGTAACCAACCGCTTCCGCCAGCAGCTCAACGGCCTGATCGATGTCGTCTGCCGTTGTGGATTGCGACAAGCTGAAGCGCAAACACTCCCCAGCAGCTTCCCGATCAAGACCCATCGCCATCAACACATGGGAAGGCTTGGGCGTGGCATGGGAACACGCAGACCCCGGCGAACAGCAAATCGTTGGTGCTGACGCCATTAATGCTTCGGAATCAACTCCGTTAAAGCGAAGGTTGAGGGTGTTGGGTAGGCACCCATCAGGCGGGCTGATCCGCTCCACGGGCGCCGCCTTGGCAGCCAAACCTTCAAACAATCGTTCCCGAAGCATCTGCACCGAACTCCAATCAGGCTGATCAGAGGACGCTTGAAGAGCTCGGGCGAATGCCACAGCTCCGGGCACATCCACTGTTCCGGAGCGCTTACCGCCTTGGTGGCCACCACCATGCTGTTGCTCAGCCAGGGGCAAACCAGATTTGGCAAAGAGCAGCCCCACCCCTTTCGGCCCATGCAACTTGTGGGCACTGGCTGAAAGCAGGTCCACTCCCCATTCGCTCACGTCGATCGGCATCCGCCCAAGCCATTGGGTGGCGTCGGTGTGGACGAAAGCACCAACTTGATGGCAAGCCTCGGCAATCTCAGCGATCGGCTGCAGCGTGCCCACTTCATTGTTGGCAGCCATCACCGACACCAAGAGGGTCTCTGGAGTGAGCTTGGAACGCAGATCGGCAAGATTCACGCAGCCGGAGGCATCCACCTCGATCTGATCCACCAGTGCCCCACGCGTCTCAAGTGCTTCGGCAACTTCCAGAACAGAAGGATGCTCAATGGAACTCACCAGCACGTGCTTGCGTGGATCCCGCCGAAATTGCTCGGCGGCAAAGACGCCTGCCAATGCAAGGTTGTTGGACTCTGTCGCCCCAGATGTGAGCACCAGCTCGCTCGCGCGGCAGCTCAAGTGGGAAGCAATGGATTGCTTGGCGACCTGAAGAGCGCTCTTGGCCTCAAGGCCAAGACCATGGGGGCTGGCTGAATTCGCCCAAAAGCGAGTCTCAGCCTCCGCCTGAGCCTCTATGACCACCTGGCGCGGCTCCGTTGTCGCGTTGTTGTCCAGGTAGATCAGGGCTAGTACAACCGAACTCAGCTTCAGCTTAGCGGCACTATCTGTAGAGCCTCAACAGAGGTCGGACACTAAATACAGCCATTCCGAGGGAAGAATCGGCTCCATATCCCTATAGACCCAACACCTGTTTCAGCATCGCCACCAACTCCTTTTTGCTGAAACTCTCCAAGGGTGGCGGCGGTGGTTGAACGCCTTGCTCCTCCAAGGCCTTGCAAAGCTCGGGTTTCTTCCATTTGGAGTACCCCTTGACCCCGTGCTCTTTGCACAACTTCTTCAGCGTGGCCACAGTTTGTTGTTTGAAACTGCCCGAACCAAGCAACGCTTTCTGATCGAACTGGCCCGACAAGGCCGGAGCAGGCGATGAAACCTGAGCCGTTGCCGCCTTCAGCTCCCGGTCAATCTCACGCAGGGTCCGGGCATCCGAGGCAGCAACCGCTTTGAGTTTGGCCCGCAGGGCATCAGCGAGTTCGCCCATCGGGGTTCTCCTCGAGTTGCGTCTGCACGCTCTGTTGTTTCTCCACCAGCACCTGCAGCTGCTGCTTGGTGGAGGTCCAACGGTTGATGAAGCGAATCACGGCCTTGATCAACCGGCCGATAAATCCAGCCCCCTGCATCGAGCGTCGGCCTCTTTGATACGCCCCGAACTCGTTCACCAGATCGTCACCGGCATCTTCCAGCTCGCCCACCACATTGGTGACGATCTCCAGCATCTCGTAGGCCTCCCGGCGAACGGAGGCTTCCCGGCTCGCAATCTCCCGCAGCTTGGCCTCCAGCTGCTGCATCGCTTCACGGTTCCGCTCCGCCTTGCCGCGGTAAACACCCCGGCTCACCATCAACCCGCGGTAGCTCTTACGCAGCTCCAGGTACGCCGCATCGAGCTCTTCGCGTTCAAGGGTGTCGGGCTGAGCGGGGAAATCCCCAGTCGACGGGAAGGCTGTGGTCATCGGCCACGGGCGTCTGTTCTAAAAGCATGCAACAGAAGAGCGAACTATCTCGCGCTCTTCAGGGGAAGTTCACCAAGAGCTCAGAGCGGCAACGATCACAAACCACGCCCAGGCGCTCGAGCGTCTGAAGGCGTACGACCAAGCCGCATCCAATGCCTCGATCAACCATCAGTGAATCAACAGCCTTTGAGCGCGATTCAGGTCCTCAGATGCAACAAGAACAGGCATCACAACTCAGCGACATCTCAGCCGACAATCACCTGATTGTGATGGTTTAAAACCAGTGAAACCACCGAAGCTGAAGACAGTCCGATCAACTTGATCACGATGTCCTTGTCCTTTGATCCCCTCTTCACCCTGCAGATGCTGTTCGCCCTGTTTGTGGTGATGACCCTGCAGGACGAACCCGCAGAAGCGAAAGCCACCACGGCCGCACCTTCCAGCCATGCCCCCTTTCAGCTCAGCGACGGTCACACCTATGTGGAGCACGCCGGAATGACCATTGAGCAGGAGCTTTACAGCAGCCTCTACAGCGAATGACATCCAGCCGTGCGCGAGATCACAGGCCCGAGCAACAACTGGGTGATCGTGAAATCACGTTGAGCCAAAGAGACCATTAGCCCCGACCATGTGCGGGGCTTTCACTTGTGGACGACAGTAATTGAAAAGGCGCCGGCAGAATCTTGGGCAACGGGAAAAATCAACATTATTGGTCACCGAAAACACGTCATCAGAAGATGCATCACAACCCTTCAATGTCATCGCGACGAACTCGCATGGAAAACAAGATTTTGCACATTCAGCGCTAAACACGCAGGTCTTGAAGAGAAGAACGATTGAAGAGTTGCTATTCGTTCGATTGAATCTCCCGCACCACCTCATCAATCTGATCACTCAGATCGATCTCACCGTTCTGCCCGGCCAGCTCCGCAAAACGGCGCCCCTGCGGCAGCAAGCGGCTCTGGGCTGAACCAACCGCTGCGTTGTAGCTCTTGTTCAGGCGGTTCAGTTGACTACCAATGTCGTTGAACTTGTCGATGAAGATCGAGAAGCGCTTGTGCAGCTCCACGGCTTGCGCCTGAATCTCATCGATGTTTTTGGCGATCTCCGCCTGCTGGATTGTCATCGCCAATCCCTTGAGGATCGCCAGCAGGCTGGTGGGGAAGGTGAGGATGATGTTCTTGCTGAAGGCGTACTCCAGCAGCTGCGGATCCCGCTCCAGTGCCATCGACAGGGCACCTTCCACCGGGATGAACAGCACCACCCCATCCACCACCTGGCCCAGGGCACTGAGCTTGCCGGCGTAATCCTTCTTGCTCAGCAGATCGATGTGGCTGCGCACCTTCTTCAGGTGCTCAGTAAGTGCTGCCTCCCGCTGGGCCTGATCAGTTGCCTGCAGTGCATCGAGATAGCTCTCAATCGGTGCCTTGGAATCCACGATCAAGCGGCGTGAGCCGGGAA
The DNA here is from genome assembly GCA_913057985.1 of uncultured Synechococcus sp. GTDB lineage: Bacteria > Cyanobacteriota > Cyanobacteriia > PCC-6307 > Cyanobiaceae > Parasynechococcus. The sequence continues at coordinate 371 of CAJXPL010000030.1, read as the reverse complement.
TCGTGATCACACAGTCCGGCCGGTAGGCGCCCTCCTCGGTGCCCACATGCACCTGCTCGTCGAAGTCGCAATAGGCGATCAAGCCCACAAACTCCAGGATCCGGCGCAGGTTCACCTCACCCCACTGTCCCTTCACATTCGGGGAACGCAGCGCGGAGGTGAGTTGCTGGGCTGCCCCCTGCACGTCTTCACTGCGCTGGCGCAGATCGCGGGTGGTTTCCGCCAGCACCGTGAGCCTGGCGTTGGAATCCTTCTGCAACGCCTCCACCTGCTGGCGCAACTGCAGCACCTCTTTGGCGAACGGCTCACTCACCGTCTCCTTGGTACTCTTAAGCAGCGCTTCGCGGGAGCCATCCAGCATCTGACCGCTC
>CAJXPL010000029.1 GCA_913057985.1 uncultured Synechococcus sp. | reverse complement strand
GAAGGATGTGGTCAAGCCCCAAGTCGGCTTCCAGGGCGCACTGCAAGGTGCAGGAACTCCGAATCAGGCAGGTATCGGTGGGTTCTTGCCCCTGAGTGTTGGCGAGAACAACGTGTTCTTTGCTGATGTGCAAGCCAACATCAACTTCGCTGATCGTGAGGGTTACAGCAGCATCATCAACACCGATGTTGCTGGCACCACCATCTCCACGTCATCAAGGCTTGGTTACCGCTGGCTCAATGGCGACCGCAGTTGGATGTTTGGAGTCAATGGGGGATATGACAGCCGCCCTCTCACACCAGGTCCAACAGATACTGGAGTCAGTGTGGTAGACGAAAAGACAGTCCTTTTTCAGCAGCTTGCGTTGAATGTTGAAGCTGTGTCTGATAAATGGAGCTTCAATGGTTATAGACTTCTTCCGGTTGTGGACGTAGAACAACAGATCAACAGCGCCTATCAGGCAGGTGCATTGGCTACCTTTGGATTTGATCTCAGCCGATCTATCACGCCAACTTTGCTGCATCAGTGGGAAGCTATTACCAACATCGCAATGAGGAGAACGTTGATGGGATTGGTGCTCTAGCTCAGCTTTCATATGCGATCAACAATGATCTTTCAATCAGCGCAAAGCTCTCCTATGATGATGCATTCGAAACGCGATTCTCTGCCGATATCAAATGGCGATTCAATGCTGTTGGCGGATTAGGCAAAGCAAATCCGTCAATGCCCAGTACAATTAAAGCCGTGACGGAATCACCAGATCATCGCGAGATACGAGTTCACGATCAAAGTGGAAAACCAAGAGTCGACCCGTATCGTGATGAAAATGGCAATCCAATAATCGGTCCGGATTTTGATGAAGACTTTGCTGATGAGCAAATTGACTTAATAAATACATACAGAGTAGGGTAATGTCTGCAAATCTTGTTGGCTCTATTGCCAATTAGATCTGGATAGAACATATTAACAATCAGCATCTGCATTGTCTGGTCGTCTGTTCTTTTCTCTGCTTCTCCGCTGTTAGTAACAAGCATTGACTAGCGCTCGGTATTGATGAGCTAGAGAGAGACACGCTGGAGGGTTGGCAGCTGAGAGTAAATCTTTAACCCGTTTGTAAGTGCTGAACAACAAAGCTGAAACTGCCCACTGCAGCTTTCATCACCGTTAGCAGTAAGTCAACATCAGGCTCTCGCCAAGCTTTCAGCAATGATCCGCCAGTTCACTGCAGGGCTTCTGGCTGCTACCGCATTCATTGCTCCAGTGCCTGCCATTGCGCAAGAGGACGGTAGTGCTGATGACCTGGGCGTGATGAGCATCAGCTTGAAGGATGTGGTCAAGCCCCAAGTCGGCTTCCAAAGTCAAACCCAAGCTGCCGGAACGCAAGCCGGTCAACCATGACGCTCTGGAGGAGTCACCAAGGCGTTTTGATTACAATCAAAAAAGCCCACGCAGAAACAATTGACAAACTTCATTGGTTTAAATATTCCTACCAGCATAAACTTGAATCTGCCATATCCATAAGTGGAGGAGTGACATTAAATTCTTGGCGAAGCTGACTTAGAGGCATTGCTGCCAACTCAAGGTGATCTTGTGTACTGAAATCTTTGCTGCAGCTTGAGCCACGGTCGAGAGCATTGGCGAGCATTTCTGGAGCACCCTTCAGGGTCATGACACCGCGTTTTCCTTCTAGACCATCAAACGGATCACCATCGACCCCTAGAGGTTCATACTGAGCATGATGCCCAGGCTTAAAAATACCAGCTTCATGAATGAGGAAATTTGTCAATGACGCCATCCAGTTGGCATCAGAGTCATCCATGCCCAACTTAAAGGCGCCCAAGCAGATTTCTCCAATCCCGGTCGGCTCGTAACCTGCAATGACATGATTCATGTCATGACAAACATAATAACCTGGATTAATCGATGATCTTGAGGGCAGATGCATACCATTACGCTCATAAAATTTCACAAATTCTTTCCCCAAGGTCCCCTCATCCATCGAGGACAAAGAATCAAGTAATTTAAAAAAATCTTCGTTATACCGACGACCACCTTCATGATCAAAACTTTCCGGACCATGTTTCTCTTGCAAAGCCAAGAAGTAAGTTTGATAGCGTCTAATATAGTCACTTGTAATTTCTAATGCCGAATGATCAATCATGTTTCTGCAAATAGTCAAGACATCGCCTTTCAGCCTTAATTGTTGCGCAGATTGCTCTAACTTTTTTAACTGTTGAGATGATCTTGGGTGTCTGCACAATTCAAGCATGACGCCCAACTGGATGTACCTTCTACGCGACGAATAACTGGTATTTATTTTAGCTAATTCAGATTGATCGATAGGTTTTAAAATTTGAAACCTATCAATGGGAATATTTAATAAACCTAACGCTATCGCTTGAAGGACGCTTCTTTGCTCAGGGGTTCCATTGTCGCCACAATCAATCAGATCTTTAAGGCCAGCTGCAAAAGCAATATCAGCGTGACTGTTTAGCATTTGGCGTTGGATGCTTTTTAAATATATTAACCAACACTGATTTCCTTGCAATTATGTTTTGAGTAGCACGACTAGGGAATCATTTCATTTCGGCTTGCTGCACCCGAGGCGCCCTGGAGGAGCGACTGGCCGCCTGACCGGTTTGTGGGTCTAGTCCAACAAGCCGCTGGATTCAGGAGTCACCCCCAGGGGGTTGAAAGTTCAATCCGTCTTTTCAAACCCGCCCTGGCGTGACGCGCTCGGGCTGGTCGATTTATTTAGTCCCGTCACACTGAAGGCTTGCGACCGAGCGCCGATGCCCGAAGCCACCACGTCCCGCGTCGAGATGACGTGACTGCAGTGATTGGCAGACCTGGAATGGCTGGAGGGACCCTGGCTGGAGGAGCTGCGCAACGGCGACCCCGAAAGCGTGGCGATCACCCTGCGCCTGCTTATGGCCACCCGGTCTGGAAAAGCAAGCGTCTGCTGGGAGCGATGGTGCTGGATCGCATGGACGCTGAATCGTTGTCAACGTGGGCTGGATTCCCAGATCGTTGTCAACGTCTTGTCAACGGGTTGGATTCTGTCAACGGACTGGATCTCTGAAATACGTTGGCCTGGGATGTTTGAGGGGGCCTTCCAGCCCCCGCGAGTCATTTGGGTGATAAGGCTGACCTCACCCCATCTCCCTTAATGGGTCAGGCAGCAACAGGGGCTGCTTGACGGGAGAAACGAACGATGTTGTTCGCAGTTACGGGTTTGCTCTCACCGAGCAGGCTTCAGTCACCCTCCTCATGCCCCGTCGAAACCATTGCAGCCCCGTGAGGGGGAATGGAGCTGAGCGGAATCGAACCGCTGTCCGAAACACTGGTGTGGATCACCTAGTCCGGAAAGTCCGAACCCTGTCATTCTGACAGGAGTGGTGACCTGGAGCACAACGCCCTTGGGTCGAACAAACCGGCTATCCGCCGTGGCCGTTGTGCCACAAGGCCTGGAAGCAGCCGCTGGCGAAGAACTCAGCGCCCTTGGAGCCCATGCCGTAAGGCCCAGCAGGCGTGCCGTGGGCTTCCAGGCAGACATGGCCTGCCTCTACCGGCTGCACCTGCAGGCTCGACTGCCCTTCCGGCTGTTGCGCCAGGTGGCGCGCTTCCCCTGCCAAGGCCGGGACGACCTCTATGACGGCATCCGCGAAGCGCTCGACTGGGAGCACTGGCTGCATCCCTCCATGACCTTTCGGGTGGATGTAACCGGAACGGCACCAGGTCTGAACCACAGTCATTTCACGGCACTGCAAGTCAAAAATGCCCTTGTAGACGCCCAACGGGATCTATGGGGGCAGCGCTCCTCCATCGATCTCGAGGACCCCGATCTCTCCCTACACCTGCACCTCGGCCGCGGGGAAGCCCAGCTGAGCCTCGATGGCAGTGGCGGCAGCCTGCACCGTCGTGGCTACAGGGCCGCCATGGGAGCTGCACCGTTGAAGGAAAATCTGGCCGCTGGACTGATCCGCCTCACGGGCTGGGATGGAAGCCAACCCCTCGTGGACCCGTGCTGCGGGTCTGGAGTGCTCCTGATCGAAGCGGCCCTGGCCGCCTTGCAGCAGGCCCCTGGATTGGAGCGTCACTTTGCTCTCGAGGGTTGGGCCGATTTCCAGCCGGAACTCTGGGGCAAGGAAATTGATCGCGCGCGGCAAAGGCGCAGGGGAGACCTCACCCTTCCACCGATCCTTGGAATTGAAGCGGATCCCACCATTACCGATCAGGCACGCGCCAATGTGGAAGCCGCCGGCTTGAGTGACTGCATCACGATTCGCTGCAGGGATTTCCGAGAGCTCACCTTTCCCCAGGGAAGGGGGGTAGTGGTGTGCAATCCCCCCTATGGCGTTCGCATCGGCGACCAGGCGCAGCTGGACTCTCTCTATGGTGACTTAGGCAGAACCCTGAAAGCCCAGGCATCGGGATGGGATGCCTGGGTGTTGAGCGGCAATGCTGCGGTGACGGGTGCGCTGCGGATGAAAGCCTCGCGCAGAATCCCAGTGAGCAACGGCGGAATCGACTGCCGCTGGCTCCACTACCAGGTGCGCTGACCAGCACGAGCAGAAAAATCCTGATCACTATGAACGCCTGATCCCGCTGTCGCATGACTTCCCTGCCACTGACGTTTGGAACAGCTGCGTATGCCGGCGAGTCGTCCCTACAGAGCGTCCCGATAGAAGCGCAGTTGCTGTTTATCGGTGTCATCTTTCTCGGCACACTGATCATCAATCGATTTTCAATCCGCATTGGCATCCCAGCAATCCTGGGGGTGCTTGCCCTTGGCTTGATGATCAATATTCATGTTCTGGATGTCAGTCATGGCGAAGTTGACAACCTTCACACCTTCGCCCTGGCACTTCTTCTGTTCTACGCAGGACTCAAAACAGACCTGAAATCGATCCGGGGATTTCTGGAATACGGATTGTTGCTTGCCGTCGGAGGAGTGGCGATCTGCACGATCATTCTCGGCATCGCAATTTTTTGGCTGAGCTCATCAACAGGTACGGGAATAGTGCCCGGAATAACAGAAACAATGCCGCTGGGAGCTGCCTTCCTGATCGCAGCCTGCCTTGGATCCACAGATGCCGGTGCCACCCTGAGCGTGCTGCGCAAGGTTCGAAACATTGTTCCATGCAAGGTGCTGCAACTTCTGGAGTTTGAATCAGCTCTGAATGACCCCTCAGCGCTGATCATTTTCAGCATTTGTCTGAGCCTGTTCGTCGCGTCCAACAACACCCATGAATCATTCCCATCTCTCGCCCTGGCGGCATCAAGCGAACTGCTGCAGAAGCTGGGGTCTGGACTTCTGGTGGGTATTGCCTTCGGCTACCTCTCCAAACTGACAATCGATCATTTTGTCACCGACAAAGAACAGCTCTTGATCGTGGCGATGTCGATCGCCTTAATCGATTATGGAAGTTCTTTTTTTCTTGGAGGCTCAGGCTTTGTTTCTGTATACGTGACTGGTGCTTTCATGGCAAACCTGCACTATCACGATGCAAATGTGAATCACGAGAGCATTCAGGATGTGCTGCTGCCCTTTAACACGATGACAGAAATAAGCATCTTCCTTTTATTCGGCCTGCTGATTCACCCCTCAGATCTTGCACCGTGCGTTCCTGCAGGCCTGGCCGCCGCCGCGGCGTTGATGCTGATTGCCAGACCGATCAGTGTTGCCTGCTTCCAGCACGTGTCCCCCTTCAACCGCAAGGAATCGACACTGATCGCCTGGTGCGGGTTGCGAGGAGCAGTCCCCCTTGCGCTGTCATTCAGCGTGCAGGAAGCCATCGCCAACTACCCAGGCCTTGAGCCACAGGCATCAGCTCAGCTCGCACAGAACTCCCAGGGAATCATCTTCATTGTGGTGATTCTCAATCTTTTGATCCAGGGCATTTCCATCGCCCCGCTCTGCAGAGGCCTCAGCGCCCCTGGACGGACAACATCGACGTGACAGCCACCTGAGCGGATGTTTTGACTTGAAACCCGCAGTACTTCCAGCACATCGATTACGAATAGAAGTTCAATGTAAGTCACAGCGGCCTGAGGTAATGCGTGCTTCAAGAAGCATTCAATTGAAGCAATGTGGCTGCTGAGCGAAAAATGCTCATCACACTCAGCCACAAGCAATGAACCGTTTAGAAAAAGATCCTCCAATACAAACGCCTGCGCAATGAAATGGCAGCCCATTTGCACTTGCATTTACCTTCCATCCTGACAACCAGCACGGTCCACGGAAGGCCTGGGAAACCATGCTTTAACGCATTGCCAACCAATACCCTTTTCTTCCGGAACCTCCTTCAGAGCTCACACCTTCTAAAAAAAGAAAGAAGAAGGATTTAATTCCACGCCATCCTTGACAAAGACCAACAAAATCCGAACAAATTGCAGTAACAGCAATTTGCGAGCAGGCATTTTAACAGGACTGGATTAAAAAATAACTTCCTCCACAAATCCACTCCGCATCTGCCACAGCCCACCAAAAGGATTACCGAACAATTCGACTGAAATAAAGTGGATTCATCGACCCACTAGGAGCAGGGAATCCCTCAACCTATAGGCATCAGAAACTTCTTGTTTCGACAAATCTTCAGGGGAAGGAACAAATCGAGACCAAAAAATTCTGGCATCAAGCCAACACATTCTTCCTGATGATTGCTCCTATCTCAACCTGGCTTCCGCCCCTCATCAGCCGTTCAGACCCGCCCCATGACGGCACGCACTGTTTTCATCAGGCCCTCCAACGTCTGAGGCAGGAACGGGCCCTTCAGCACCTGGCCGCCAATGCGCAAGCTGATCCCCGCCAGCACCAGGTTGGCCACCGTAAGGCTCAACAGTGCGCGCATCCAATCCAGATCCCACTGGGCCTGAATCCAAAGCAGCAACGACGCTTCGCCCGCAAGCAAGGCCAGGAACATGGCCGTGCCTCCGATAGCGAGGAACAGGCCACCGCTGATCAGTCGGCGTTTTTCCCGATCCACTTCCTGCAGAGCAATCCGCACGTGCAGATCCATCACTGACGCCGCCAGTGCGGTCACTCGAGCTGCCGCTCCAAATCCGCGGGGAGAGTTCTGATCGGCCATCAGGAACGCCGCCCCCCGCGAAGCATGCTGCCCAGCAGCAACCCAACACCAAGGGCAACACCCACAGCCAGCAGCGGTCGCTGGCGCACAGGCGCCTCGATCTTCGGCCGCAGGGTGCTGTTCAACTCATCCAGCAACTGTTCCAGTTGCTCTTCAAGGGGATCCAGGCTGTCGGCCCAGTCGCGGCTGCGATCACCGGCGCTGTGGAGAAGCTCCTCCAGTTGCTCCCGAACCCCTTGGGGCGTCAGGCCTGTGTTCTGTTCAATCAAACGAACCAACTCATCCACACTCCCCCGTGTGGCTTCAAGGGTGTGCTCAGCCAGATCCGGCCAGCGCTCCTGGATCGTGGGCAGCAGGCTTTCAAAGCGCTCGCGGAAGTGGTGCTCGAATCTGCCGTTGGAGTGCGGCGATGGCGAGGCCATGAAGACCGTTGGCAGGACGCTTTAGAACGGTAGGGAGACTGAAGGCTGAGGGAAAGTCTTTGCCGCGATACGCCCTCCTGCGTCACACCGGAGCACCGGACGACCCCAGCGGATGCCACATCGATCTGCTGCTGGAGGACGGGGACAGCTGCCGAACTTGGCGGCTTTCCAACGTGCCGCAGCTCAACGCAAAGGCCCAACCAGCGGTTCCCCTGCCTGCCCATCGAAAGATCTGGCTGGAACCCCGCGGTGCTGCCGTTTCGGGCAATCGGGGCTGGGCCGAACGCATCCATGCCGGCAGCTACTTCGGGGTGCTCCCCAACGCCACGGATGCAGATGTCACCCTGCAGCTCGAAGGCGACCTCCAGGGCTGCCTGCGCATCACATCCGGGCACTGCTCGATATCGAACCCTTGAGCTTTTCGTGGGTTCCGCTAGTTTCGACTCGCTGACAGTCCCAGATCCTGTTGGTTCATATCAATCAGGTTGGGCTGACGCACTTCAAGTCGTTCGGCGGAGCGATGACCATCCCTCTTGAGGAGGGATTCACCGTCGTGACCGGACCCAATGGCTCCGGCAAAAGCAACATTCTTGATGGCGTTCTGTTCTGCCTGGGCCTGGCCACCAGTCGTGGCATGCGGGCTGACCGCCTGCCGGACCTGGTCAACAGCGGCATGCTCAAGGCCGGTAAGGCTGCTGAAACAACCGTCAGCGTCCGCTTTGATCTGAGCGACTGGACCCCCGATGCCGCCGAGGAAGGTCTGGAGGCACCAGCGGAGGGGCCCTGGATTCAACCTGGACAAACGGAATGGACGGTGACCCGCAAACTGCGGGTGATGCCGGGGGGCTCCTACAGCTCCAGCTACAGCGCCGACGGGGTGCCCTGCAACCTGCAGCAGCTGCAGACCCAGCTGCGCCGCCTTCGGATTGATCCCGAGGGCAGCAACGTGGTGATGCAGGGGGACGTCACCCGCATCGTCTCGATGAGCAACCGCGACCGCCGCGGCCTGATCGATGAACTGGCCGGTGTTGCCCTGTTCGACACCCGGATCGAACAAACCCGCCGCAAGCTCGATGACGTGCAGGAGCGCCAGGAGCGCTGCCGGATCATTGAGCAGGAACTGCTGGCCAGCCGCCAACGGCTGGAGAAGGACTGCGCCAAGGCCCGGCAGTACCAGGACTTGCGGGAACGGCTGCAACTGGGACGCCGTCAGGAAATGGTGCTGGCCTACGAAGCCGCCCAGCAGGCCCTCAAGGATCTGGCCACGCGCCAACAGGCGCTGGAAGCCCAGGAACAGAGGGACGCCGCGGCCATTGCCAGCGGCCGGGAGCAGCTGAACAAGGCCGTGGCCGAACTGGACTTGCTCCAGGAGCAGGTGAAGGCCCTGGGGGAAGACCAGCTGCTGGCGGTTCAGGCGGAACTGGCTGGCCTCGACACCAGCAGCCGTGAACTGGAGCGCCAGGCCAGCCTCCACCAGGACGAAGGCCAGAAACTGCAGGCGCAGCGCCAGGACCTCGCCACCCGTCGCCAGCAGTGGCAGCTGCAATCACGGGAACTGGAACGCGATCCCCATCAGGACGCCCTCAGCGCCGCCGAAGACAACTGCAGGGCCGCTGAAGCCGCGGTGGACATGTCCCGCCGCCGGCTGGCGGATGTGGCGGGCCGCTCCGGCGCCTGGGTGGAGGAACAGAAGCGCCGCAGCGGTCGCCGGCAGGTGTTGCAAAGCAGCATCGCTCCCCTATTGGAGGAACAGCAGCAGTTGCAGGAACGGCTGCGCCAGAAACGGGAACGGCTGGAAGAGCTCACCCAGGAGCAGCACCAGGACGGCGCCGACGGCGACGCCGTGCAGCAACAGCTCGCAACCCTGGAGGAGACCTGGCAAACCCTGCTGCAAGCCATTGCCGACGGCAAGCAGGAGCTCCAGCAGACCGCCGAATCACTGGCCATCCAACAGCGCACCCGCAGCCGGCTGGAGCAGGAGCAGACCCGCTTGGAACGGGAGATCGCTCGGCTGGAGAGCCGGCGGGATGCCCTTCAGGAAAGCCGCGGCGCCGGAGCCCTGCGCCTGCTGCTGGAGGCCGGCCTCGATGGCATCCACGGCCCTGTGGCCCAGCTGGGAGAGGTGGAGGATCGCCATCGCCTCGCCCTGGAAGTGGCCGCGGGGGCCCGTCTCGGCCAGGTGGTGGTCGACGACGACCGCATCGCCGCCCGCGCCATCGAACTGCTCAAGAGCCGCCGTGCTGGCCGGCTCACCTTCCTGCCCCTGAACAAGATCCGCGCGCCAGGGGGCGGGGGCTCTTCAGCCGCCTTTGCCCGGGGTGCACGCCCCGGTGGAGACAGCGGTGCCGGCCTGATCGGCCGGGCCGTGGAACTGGTGCGCTTCGAACCGGTCTATGACCAGGTGTTTGCTTACGTCTTCGGCGACACCCTGGTGTTCTCCGACCTGGCCAGCGCCCGTCAACAACTAGGCCGCTCCAGGGCGGTGACACTGGATGGGGAGCTGCTGGAGAAGAGCGGCGCCATGACCGGCGGTAGCTTCTCCCAGCGCAGCAGCAGCCTCAGCTTTGGCCGCAGCAGCGATCAGGACGAAGCTGAACCCCTGCGGCGGCGCCTGCTGGAACTGGGGGAATCCCTGGTGGCCTGCCGGCGGGAGGAGTCGAAGCTGGCCCAACTGATCGAACAGCAGAAACCCCAGCTGCGCGAACTGGAAAAGCAACAGGCGGCCTTGATCTCCGAGCGCAATGCCGCCCGGCGCAACCACGGCCCCCTGCTCGAGCGCAGCCGCCAGCGGGCCGAACGGCTCAGCAAATTGCAGCAGGACCAGACCGAGCAACAGCAGCGGCTCGAAGCCATCAGCACTGCGCTCACACCACTTACCGCGGAACTGCAGGCCTTGGATGAGGCGGAGCGCAACAGCGGCAACAACGACGATGCCGCCGCCTGGGCCCAACTTCAGACGGAACAGGAAGCCGCCGACCAACGACTGGAGGCGGCCCGCCGCGAGCGCGACCAGCTGCTGAATGCCCGCCGCGAGCGGCAGCTGGCGATTGAACGCCTGGGTGACCAGGAGAAGGCTCTGGCCGCCGAAGAAACCCGCTTGCAGGAGGCGGTGAAGGCACTCGCCAATGCCCATGGGGCCTGGCGCCAGCAGCAGAGCGACCTCCAGGAGAAGCGCAAAGAGCTCGAGCAACAGCAGACCGACCTGCAGGAGCGCTTCGGCAGCCAGCGCCGGGCCCGGGACGCCGCGGAAGCCGAGGTGGGCCGCCAGCGTCAGGCCCTGCAGCAGGCCGAATGGAATCTGGAGCGGCTCAAGGAAGGCCGCGAAGGATTGATCGAAGAACAGCGCAGCGGTGCGGTGCGCCTGGAGGAGATGGAACAGGCCCTGCCGGACCCAAAGCCGGAGATCCCGGAAGCCCTGCGGCTGGCGGGCTTGGAAGCCTTGCAGACCGATCTGCAGGCCATCCAGCAACGCATGGAAGCGCTGGAACCCGTGAACATGCTGGCGCTGGAGGAACTCGAGGCCCTCGAAGAGCGGCTCAACGAACTCAACGAACGGCTCGACGTGCTCAACAGCGAACGGGAAGAACTGCTGCTGCGGATCGAAACCGTGTCCACCCTGCGCCAGGACGCCTTCATGGAAGCCTTCACCGCCGTGGATGGCCATTTCAGCGAGATCTTTGCCTCGCTCTCCGATGGTGATGGCCACCTGCAACTGGAGAACCCGGAGGAGCCCCTGGAAGGTGGCCTCACCCTGGTGGCCCATCCCAAGGGCAAAACCGTGCGGCGCCTGGCATCGATGTCGGGGGGAGAGAAATCACTCACCGCCTTGAGCTTCCTGTTCGCCCTGCAGCGCTTCCGGCCGTCGCCGTTCTATGCCCTCGATGAGGTGGACAGCTTCCTCGACGGCGTCAATGTGGAGCGCCTGGCGGCTCTGATCGCCCGTCAGGCCGAGGCAGCCCAGTTCATGGTGGTCAGCCACCGCCGCCCGATGATCGGCGCAGCCCAGCGCACGATCGGGGTGACCCAGGCCCGCGGCGCCCACACCCAGGTGGTGGGTTTACCGGATGCCGCCTGAACGATCGGAGTTTTCGCTGTGCAATCTGAACGTGACAGGCGGAACCCCTGCGCCACAATGGTCTGAATGTCCATGGCCGAGGGCCCGCGCTTGACCCCGACCCCTACCCCAAACGACGCCATCACCACTGGCGTGCCCAGCGATCGCCTCTGGTTGCGCTCCGAACTGATGGGCACCCAGGTGATCACCCGTGACACCGGCCGCCGTCTTGGGGTGGTGGGTGAAGTGATCGTCGATATCGACCGCCGTGAAGTGGTGGCTGTGGGGCTGCGGGACAACCCCTTGACCCGTTTCCTGCCCGGCCTGCCGCGCTGGATGCCGCTGGACCGGATCCGTCAGGTGGGCGACGTGATCCTGGTGGATTCGGCCGACTCCCTCAGCGAAAACTTCAACCCTGAGCGCTACAGCCGGGTGATCAACTGCCAGGTGATCACCGAGTCCGGTGAACAGCTGGGGCGGGTGCTCGGCTTTGCCTTCGACATCGAGACCGGCGAGCTCACCACCCTGGTGATGGGCGCCCTTGGCGTGCCCCTGCTGGGGGAAGGGGTGCTGAGCACCTGGGAAATGCCGGTGGAGGAGATCGTCAGCAGCGGCCCGGACCGGATCATTGTTTACGAGGGAGCCGAAGACAAGCTCAAACAGCTGAACAGCGGCGTTCTGGAAAAACTTGGAGTCGGTGGCCCCAGCTGGGAAGAGCAGGAGCGGGAGCGCTACCGGGTCAACCTGGTGCCCGTGGAAAATCAGCTCACCTCCGGACAACCCCAGGAGCAGGAGCAACGGCGTCTCCAGGCTTCAGAAGCGGAGCGGTTTGAGGCTGATGCAGAACTGGAATATGTGGAGCTGGAGGACCGGCGGCAGGAGTCCATGCAGCAACGCCGCTACCTCGATGAGCCCCAGAGGCACGACGAGCAGCGCTACGCCGAACCTGCCCGCTACGACGAGCGGCCGGCTGAGCGAGCACAGACCTACAACGAGCCCGCACCCTTCGAGCAGCAGCCCGCCTACGAGGAACAGCCTCCGCGGCGTGCCATGCCAGCCTCCCGCCGCGCAGTTCAGCAGTCGGGCGAACCCCTGGATGTGGAACCGATGGAGGATGGAGCGCCCCAGCGCCGGAGCCAGGATCTCGACGATCCCTGGTGATCGGGCCTGAGGCGCTGAACGGTGCTCAGGACCTCTTGAAGTTCAACGATGCGCTGTTGACGCAGTAGCGCTGGCCCGTGGGGGCAGGACCATCGGGGAAGACGTGCCCGAGGTGGGCATCACATTGAGCGCAGTTGATTTCGGTGCGCACCATCCCGTGGGTCAGATCCTCTTTGGTGGTGATCGCCTCGGCACTCACACCGTCCCAGAAGCTGGGCCAACCCGTGCCCGAATCGAACTTGGTCTCAGAGCTGAACAGCGGCGCACCACAGCAGACGCAGTGATACATCCCCGTGGCCTTGTTGTTCCAGTAAGCCCCGGTGAAAGCCCGCTCCGTGCCGCCGCAGCGGGCCACCTGGAACTGCTCTGGCGTCAGGGATTGCTTCCACTCCTCGGCGCTGCGTTCGACCGGATTGGACGGGGACATGGTCGTCGGAACCAGAGTGGGGCGCAGCCTAGGAAGCGTTGAGCTCTCGGGGAAGCAAACCCCTCACCTCGGCGGCCAATGCGGCCACCGCCCCGGGTTCTCCCCGCAACGCCTGGAGGTCCTGGCGCTGGCCCTCAAGCCGCTCGGGGGCGTTCAGCCAATCGCGGGCCTCCTTCGCAATCTCCTCCGGTGTGATCGCCCCCACCCGCTCCGGCACCACAGCACGGCCTGCACTGATGTTGGGCCAGGCCATCAAGCCGTTGTTGCGCAAACGCCAGAGGGTCAACAGAACCCCGATCAGACGCCGCAGACCCGGCAGACGCGCCAGCAGCCCCAGCCCGCCGTCCCAGGCCTGCATCACCTCCAGGTGCTGGGTGGGAACAATCACGATCATCGGCACCGCAAGGGCGCCAAGTTCGGCCGTGTTGGCGCCGACCGTGGTCAGGGCCAGGGCGCACTGGCTCAGGGGGCCATGGGCCGGATGCTGCTCCAGCAGACGAATCCGTGTGCCCGCACCCGTCACCAACTCCGTCACCGACTCCCCCTTCTCCACCGAAGCAACGGTGGCGCTGTAGCGGGCAGCAATCGGGTTGGATGCGCCGGCGAAACGCAGCAGTTCATCAACGCTGGTGGTGGGGGCCAGCGGCAGCAAAAAACGGCATCCGGGTTGCAATCGGGCCAAACGATCGGCGGTATCGAGCAAAAACGGCATGCCGACGCTCAACTTGGCCGGCTTCGATCCCGGCAACAGGGCTACCCACTGGCCCTCGGGGAGAGGCTCCTCTCGGCGAGCGAAGGACGATAGATCCGCCATCAGATCACCGACCACGCGGCACCGGGGCTGGTAACGGACCGGCAGCTGGCGCCGCACCGCGTCCGACATCGCCGCAATCCGATCGTTCCAGCCCGGCCAACGCGCCACCCACTCGGCATAGGTGATGTGGCGGTAGCCGAGACGAGCCGAAAGCAGAACGGTCCAGAACTGATCACCGCCCAGAAACACCACCACACCCTTCTGCGGCCATGGTCCGTAGCGCTGGGGACGCAGCAGCAGCGACCAGAAGCGTCCTGCCGGCACGATGCGCTCGAACAAGCCCCAGGGCTCTGCGGCCGCACGCTCATGGCCCGTGGCATTGGGGCAGGGAACCAACACCAAATGTAACGACGCTGGCGCGCTCTTAGACCGGGGACGCAGGCGAAGGCTGGTGTGCAGCCGTTCGGCCAGAGGTCGAACCCAGGTGGTCAATTCACCTGGACCGTTCGAAACAAGAACAACGGCCAGTCCTGGTTCTGCTGCGCGGGGACGGGCCAAAGAAAAAAAGTGCGGATGGCGAGACTTGAACTCGCAAGGCCGAAGCCACACGCCCCTCAAACGTGCGTGTCTACCAATTCCACCACATCCGCGTGGTCGACTTCACCGCTCGGGTGCTGTCGAGGTCAGATCATACCGGGCGGGGTCTTCGCTCCTCGGCAACTTCGGTCGGCGCTGATACGATCCGGCGTCAGGCCTGAACATGCTGCGGGATGCCCATCGGCAAAGTGCTGATCGCCAACCGCGGCGAGATTGCCCTCCGGATCATTCGAAGCTGCCGCGAGCTCGGCATTGCCACCGTGGCGGTGTACAGCTCCGTTGATAAGGACGCTCTGCACGTGCAGCTCGCCGATGAAGCGGTCTGCGTGGGCGAAGCCCTGAGCAGCAAGAGCTACCTCAATATTCCCAACATCCTGGCGGCCGCCACCTCCCGCGGTGCTGACGCCATCCACCCCGGCTACGGCTTCCTGGCGGAGAACGACAAGTTCGCCGAGATGTGCCGTGATCATGGCCTCACCTTCGTTGGGCCGTCCCCCCACGCGATTCGCTCGATGGGGGACAAGTCGACCGCCAAATCGACCATGCAATCGGTGGGTGTTCCCACGGTGCCCGGCAGCGAGGGTCTGCTCAGCAGCACCATCCAGGCGGCCGCCCTGGCCGAGGAAATGGGCTATCCCGTGATGATCAAAGCCACCGCTGGCGGTGGTGGTCGCGGAATGCGCCTCGTACCGGACGCCAGCCAGCTGGAGAGCCTGTACAAAGCGGCCCAGGGGGAGGCAGAAGCCGCCTTCGGCAACCCCGGCCTCTACATGGAGAAATTCATCGATCGGCCCCGCCACGTGGAAGTGCAGGTGCTGGCCGACCGCCACGGCAACGTGGTTCACCTGGGTGAACGGGACTGCTCGATTCAGCGCCGTCACCAGAAACTGCTGGAAGAAGCCCCCAGCCCGGCCCTGGATCCCGACCTGCGCCGCCGCATGGGCGAAGCCGCCGTTGCTGCCGCCCGAAGCATCAATTACGAGGGCGCCGGAACGGTGGAATTCCTGCTGGATCGCAGCGGCGGCTTCTACTTCATGGAGATGAACACCCGGATCCAGGTGGAGCATCCGGTGACTGAGATGGTGACGGGTGTGGATCTGATCGCTGAGCAGTTGCGCATCGCCGGTGGCGAACCCATCAGCGTGCGCCAGGAGGACATCCAGCTCACCGGCCATGCGATCGAATGCCGGATCAACGCTGAGGATGCGCGGCACAACTTCCGTCCCGCACCCGGACGCATCACCGGATGGCTGCCCCCCGGCGGACCGGGTGTGCGCGTCGACAGCCACGTCTACACGGGCTACGACATCCCGCCCTTCTACGACTCCCTGATCGGCAAGCTGATCGTGTGGGGCAAGGACCGCGACCACGCCATGACCCGGATGAAGCGGGCCCTGAATGAATGTGCCGTCACCGGGATTCCAACCACGGTGGAATTCCATCTGGAGATGCTGGATCGGCCGGAATTCATCAACGGCGACGTGCACACCAAATTCGTGGAGCAGGAGATGCTCCCCTGAGCTCAGTCCACTGCCTGGGCGTGCATCAGGATTTGAGAAAGCAGCCCCTGCTGGCCAACCAGCAACTCACGCACGAGGCTGATCAAGCCCACCCAGATCACTGGAGTGACGTCGACTCCACCGATCGGTGCGATCACGCGGCGGCTCAGCGAGAGCACAGGTTCCGTTGGCCATGCCACCAGGGGCCAGGCGCCCTTGCTCAGATCGACCTGGGGGTACCAGGTGAGCACGATGCGCAGCAGAAACGCCAGGGTCCAGGCCGCTAGCAGCAAGCCCAGAAGCAAATGGAGGACTGGCAGGGCCCGCAGCAGCAGCGGCGTCACAAAGCTCAAAGCAAATCGTCCCCTCATCGTAGAAAGACGGCATCGCTTCTTAAGATCGGCGCGGCTTTGAAGCAGACGGCAGCAACCCCATGACCCCCTCCCTCTCCAACTTCCTGAGCAGCCTCCTTTGGGGAGGTGTGATCGTCGTGATTCCTGCCTCCATCGCCCTGTTCCTGCTGAGCCAGACCGACCAGGTCGACCGCAAGCTCTGATCCGCCCCTGGCGCCCCTCGTAGACTGACTCCCAAGCAGGAGCAGAGCTTTGGTTAACGCCAGTCTCAATTGGGCCAGCATCGTCGGCATCGTTTTGGCCGTCGGCGGTGCTCTGCTCTATTTCATGCGGTCGTTCAAGCCCGCCCTGGCGCGGGACTACGACGTGTTCTTTGCAGCCATCGGGCTGCTGTGCGGCGGCATCCTGTTCTTCCAGGGATGGCGCCTCGACCCGATTCTTCAGTTCGGCCAGTTCCTGCTGGCGGGAACCACCGTTTTCTTTGCCTACGAAAGCGTGCGACTGCGCGGCGTGGCCACGGAGCAGGCTCGGCGTTCCGCCTATTTCGATGACGAACCAGCACCGGCCCGGGGTGGAAGCCCTGGGGGACTAAGGGGCGGCTGGGATGACGGCGGTTACGACCGTTTTGATGAGCCCCAGCCGGTGCGGCGGCGCTTCTCAGGCCGTGACGATGACGCGGAAGAACGGCCGGAAGAGGAGTTCTACCGACCGCGCCGCGCCAGCCGTGCCGCCATTCCTGAGGAAGCCGCCAGCCGTCGCTCCGCAGACCGTGATCAAGGCGATTCCGGCTGGGACCAAAACGAAGAGCGCTCCCGCCGCATGGCTCGTTTCCGTGCCGGCGAAGCCAGGGATGAGCGACGCCCCGACTTTGGCTCCAGACGGACGGATCGAGAGGAACAACGCCGTGGCAGCCGTCCCATGGGGCGGCCTGAGCGTCCTTCAGACGAACGCGCTCCTTCAGGAGCCGAGGATGCCGCCTTCGCCCCCAGCCGCAGTTCAGCGCCGAGCAGTTCGGCCCCGAACCGGGGACGCCCCAGCGCCAACCCGAACGCCGCGAGCGACTCCAGGCGATCAGCTGAGCCGCCCCTGGCGTCGAACCGGCCCAGCAGCAACCGCCAACCCCCCCGCAGCTCACGGCCCTCGTCCGGCAGACCACGGGACAACAGCTCACGCTTCGACGACTGAGCCAGTTGCCTCGCTCGCTGCTGATCCTGCTCGCCAGCCTGGCGCTGGTGGGCTGCAACGGTCGTAGTGAACGGGCGGGTGGTGGCTTGCTCGCCACCAGTCAGCAGGCCCCAGCCCTGAGTGGCAGTGGTGAGTGGCTGGCGGTCGTCAGCGATCACGGCGGCCGACCCACGGTGCAGCTGCGCCGCCTGAGCGACGGATCGGTTGTCTCCGTTCCCCAGCTGAGCCGACATCAGCCCCACAGCTCGCCCTCCCTGAGCTGGAACGGCCGTTACCTGGCAGCGATCACCCAGCGGGGGCGCCGCCGACTCGCGGTGGTGACCGACCGCCTGAACGGACGCATGCATCCCCTGCCGCTGCCGGGGGGGAGAGACCCGGTGCAGCTCAGTCTGGCGCCGGATGCCCAGCAGATCGCCCTGCAGGTGACGGATCAGGGGAGGTGGCGCGTGGAACTGCTGGATCTGAGTGATCTGCTCGAGCCGGACCGTCCTCCGGGACAGAGCCTCTCCACACCGGCGCTGTCGTCAGAGCCATGATCCGCGTCGCTCTGCTTTTCAGCCTGGTGTTGGTGAGCGCGTGCAGCAGCCCCAGGCCCACTCCCCGGCCCGACCTCAACGGCCTGCTGCGTCAATCCGTGAACAGCCGGCGGGGTCCCTCCCTGGGGGGACGCTGGCTGGCCAGCCTGGGCCAACGCAATGGGCGGGAGCGGGTCGAACTGATCGACCTGCGCAGCCGCAGCCCCGTCCCGTTGCCGGGCCTCAACCGTGCTGATGCCCAACCGATCAGCGTCAGCGTCAGTGCCGATGGACAACGCCTGGCCGTGGTCCAGCAACGGGAGGACCGCACGGAACTGGTGCTCTACCGGCGCAACGTCGGGGCGACGCAACGGCTGCCCCTGGACCCACCGGGTGTACCCCGCAGCGTCAGCCTGGATGGCTCGGGCCGGCGGCTGGCGGTGCAGGTGAGCCGCAACGGACGCTGGGATGTGGATCTGATCCGCCTGCCCTGATCAGGGCAGCAGCCCTGCCCAGTGCAGAAAGGTGTCACCGCTGAGCACCTCGATCAGCAGCACCGCCACAAAGCCCACCATGGCGAAGCGTCCATTCACCCGCTCGGCATAGCCACTCCAGCCGAACGCAGGCACATCGTTGGTGGTGGCGGACGTCTCCGGAACGGACGTGGTGTCAGGGGTCTCGCTGGTGGAGGTCATCCGGCCGGTTCAAGAACGCTCGAAGTCATAGCTGGTCGCCGGGATCAGCCGCCAGTCGTGATCACCGCTGAGCTCCAGAACGGTGTCATGGAAGTCCTTCAGGGTTGGCCGGTGGCCCACGCTGATGAACGCCACCTCACGATCCCGCAACAGGGAATAAAGGCGGGATTCGGTCTCGACATCCAGGGCACTGGTGGCTTCATCAAGCACCACGACCTTGGGCGAATTGAGCAGCAGCCGCGCAAAGGCCAGTCGCTGCTGTTCACCCAGAGAGAGCAGCCGCGGCCAGTCCTGCTTGATGTCGAGGTCGGGATAGCGCTGCAGAAGTTTGCCCAACATCACCTGATCCAAAACAGCCCGTAGCTGTTCATCGCTGAAACGGGCCTGATCGAGGGGATAACAAAGCTGTTCGCGCAGAGATCCCAGTGCCATGTAGGGCTTCTGGGGGATGAAAAGAAGATCGCCCTGCCCCGGGGAATAAACGGTGCCCGTCGGCGAGCCCCACAGGCCACTCACCACCCGCAGCAGAGACGTCTTGCCACAGCCGGAGGGTCCCACCACCAACAGCCCCTCAGCGTTGCCCAGAGAAAAACTGAGTTCGCGCACCAGCACGTTGTCGGTACGCGGTGTTTTGACCGTCACCCCCTGCAGCGCCAGGCGCTCAGAGGGCACGATCCGCGGCACGTAATCACTCCACTCCTCTGGATCGAGGTTGGAGATGTTGGATTGAAAGCCTTCAAGCCGGTTGATGGATGCCGAGAACCGGGCCAGGGCTTCGATGTTGTAAATGATGAAAAACAACGATCCCTCAACCAGGTTGTAGGCGACGTTCGCCTGGGCGAAGCCGCCGTAATCCATCTCCCCGGCAAGAATCGGAGCCGCAAGGATCAGATAGGGGATGAAATTGCTGGCGTAAATGCTGGAGCGCTGCAGCACCCGCAGCAGCACTTCCCAGACAATCAACAGATTGAAGTTTTCAACAACGGTGGCCAGTCGACGCGTCACCTCCTTGGCTTCCTGCTGCTCACCGGCATAGAACGCAATCGATTCGGCGTTGTCGCGCACCCGCATGAGGCCATAGCGGTAATCCGCCTCAAAACGCAGTTGGAAATTGTTCAACCGCACCAACTTGCGGCCAGCCACAATCATCAGGGCAGACACCCCGGATGCATAGGCCAGAAGGGCAAAGGTGAGCCCCTCACTCACCGAATAAAGGATGAGGATGTTGAGGGAAAAGGTGAGGATCGAATCAAAAATATTCAGCGCAAAACCAAGGGCCTGTGCCGTGAAATCACGCACATCCTCGGAAATCCGCTGATCGGGATTATCAACATTGGTGGCCGCTTCATCATTGGGATTGAGCACGTAATAGGCCCGATCCCGCAGGTAATCGTCCACCAGGCTCAGGGACAACCATTCGCGCCAGAACAGCCCCAGTTTCTGGGTGAAATAAAACTGCAGGCTGCGAATCGGCAGTGCCACAGCAAAACAGGCGCCGTAGATCCAGAGGTTGCGATACGACGCATCGCCATCCCTGGCGATCAACGCATTGGTCAGATCCCTGGCGAGGAATGTGATGCCGGCGTTGATGCCGTTCACGCTCAACAGCATCAGGATGATCAGGCCGAGAAAAAGCCAAGGCAACCAGCGGCGATGCCTGAGTTGGCCCCGCACGGAGGCAAACACCACAGCCCCCAGCACGAACAGGGCACTGATGCCCGCCCCCCATCCACGGGACCAGAGCATGGCCAGGGACGACTGGACGCCCCCGAGGTACTGGCCGGACAACTCCGGAAACAGCCAAGACAGGCCGTTCATCAAGCCGGTGACCAGGAACAGCACGATCCCGGCCACACAGAAGAGCAGGCTCACCAGCAGTCCAAGGAACTGCCAGCCGTTGTCTTCGGTGTAGGGGAAGAAGTAGGGCTGCGAAAGCCGACGCAGCTTGGCGGCCTGATTGCGCAGGTTCTGAAGCTGGTGGGTCATGCCACTGCTGAACTGTGCTCAGTCTGGCTGCCGCCGCGCCGCTTCGCCGCTGACCTCAACCGGGAGGCCACGCCAGAGGACGTCCACCGATCACGTGCACATGGAGGTGAAAGACCGTCTGGCCAGCACCGGCGCCACTGTTGATCACCGTGCGGAAATCGTCCAGACCCTCCTGTTTGGCCACGCGGGCAGCAACCAGCAAGAGGTGGCCCAGCAGGGCCGCATCCTCAGCAGCACCGGAGCGCAGACTCTCGATCGGCTTGCGCGGAATCACCAGAACATGAACGGGTGCCTGGGGCGCGACATCGCGAAAGGCCAGACACTGCTCATCGCTGTAGACCTCATCGCACGGGATCTCTCCACGAAGGATCTTCCCGAAGATCGTGTCGTCTGCCATGGGGCTTGAGAACGAAGGAACAGCCGGACCGGTGTGACAGCAGGGGCATGAATCTCCTGCATCACCCTCCACAGAATGCTGGCACGTTGTCTCAGTGCATCCCTGCAAGGCCTGGAGGCCAGACCGGTGGTGGTTGAGGTGGATCTGGCCCCAGGACTGCCGGGCGTCCAGCTGGTGGGTCTGCCGGACAAGGCCATTCAGGAATCACGGGAGCGGGTGCGCTCCGCCCTGCGCAACAGCGGCTTCCGCGGCCCCCTGGTCCGCGTGGTGATCAACCTGGCGCCCGCCGATCTACGCAAGGAAGGTCCCTCTTTTGATCTGCCGATCGCCCTGGGCCTTTTGGCGGCCAGCGGGCAGCTCGACCGCCCCCAGTTGGAGGGCCTCTGGTGTGCGGGTGAACTGGGCCTCGACGGCAGCCTCAGACCCTGTCGCGGGGTGATCGCCCTCGCCGACCAGGCCAATCAGCAACAGGCCCGGGCCCTTGTGGTCCCTCCCGACAATGCCCGTGAAGCCAGCCTGATTGGGGGGCTGCCGATCCGCACCGCACCCAACCTGCGGGCGCTGGTTCAGCAACTCAAAGGCGAGAAACCCTGGCCTGTGATCGCTGGCAACAGCTCCCGATCAAGCAAGCGCATCGTCAACCCGGAGCCCTGGGCCTGCCTGGACAACAACCTGGCCTCAAGGGCCCTGGCCCTCTCGGCCGCAGGCGGACACCATCTCCTGCTCGTGGGTCCCCCAGGCTGCGGCAAGACCCGCTTGGCCCATCAACTGCCCCGCCTACTGCCGGCTCTGAACCGAAAGGAAGCGCTCACCATCACGCGCATCCACTCCGTCGCCGGCCATCTGCGTGGCATCGAGCAACTCCAACGGCAGCGCCCCTTTCGATCACCGCACCACAGCTGCTCAGCAGCCGCCTTGCTGGGGGGTGGACGCTCGCCCCGTCCTGGGGAACTCAGCCTGGCCCACGGGGGTGTGCTCTTTCTCGATGAACTGGCGGAATTTCAGCGAACGGTGCTGGATCAGTTGCGGCAGCCGCTCGAGGACGGCGCTGTGCAGATCAGCCGTGCCCAACAAAGCACGATCTTCCCAGCCTTGATCACCTTGGTGGCCGCCACCAATCCCTGCCCCTGCGGCTGGCATGGCGACCGCGACCATGGCTGTCGCTGCAGCATCAGCCAGCGTCAGCGCTACTGGCAGCGACTCTCCGGCCCGCTCTTGGATCGGCTCGATCTGCAACTGCGGCTGGAACGGCGCTCCGCCAAGGAGTTGGCAGCTGTGCTGAAGCAGCCCAGCCCAACGCAAGCTTCAGCGTCCTGGTGCACCCCCGCACAAATTGAACGAGCCCGGCAGCGGATGCAGAGGCGCAATCCCGGTGGAGACAGCAACGGGCGGCTCTCGGCAGCAGCGCTACGGCAGAGCGGAGCCATCGAAGCGGCGGCACTCGAGCTCTGGGAACAGCTGATCAACCAGCGCGGCTTGAGCACGCGCAGCAGCCTTCAACTGTTGCGCGTGGCGCGCACCATTGCCGATCTCAACGACCGGGCCAGCGTCGATCGAAACGCCGTGGCGGAAGCAAGTTGCTTCCGCTGCACAGATCTGCTCAAGCAGCCTGGTGCTCAGTAGTCGCGAGCACGCTTGTCGGGCGTATCCCGGTAGGGCTGGGTGCCGATCGGCGGGGGCTGGAGATGGCGGTCGTTGAACGAACCCAGGGCATGGGTCATCGCTTCACCGAACCACTGGAACCACTGAACGACCGTTGTTTTCATCACATCCTCCGGGATCTGTCTTCAGTGTGAAATCACTGACAGAGGACGACAACAGGTGTTTTCACCGGTTCTGCGCCAGCTCAGTAAGAAGGAGCCACGGAACTCTCAGGCTGTTCAGAGACCGCCGGTGCAGGGCTCGGGCTGGAACCCGCCCCTGGTGCACTAGCCCGATAAACGTAGAGATGGCCGAGGCTCTTCTTGCCATAGGCCCGTCGCTTCAAGGTCCAGCCCGGCTCAAGCTTGAGCTGAACAAAGCCGCTGGCGGCACCACCGGCCCGGGCCACGAGCATGGTCGGTTGGGAGGGATTCTTGGTGGGCGTGGCCAGCAACTCAATATCCCGACCGGTGTTCACAACGCTGAGCCTGTAGCGGGTGCCAAGGTCGTCACCACCGATCCGCAGGGAATAGCCGTTGCCGTCGATGTAGCGGTTGCAGACTCCAGTGAAGTCAAACGTGGACAACAAGGGATCCACCATCGCCGGTGATCCCGCGGCCACAGCGAAGCAGGGGCGTTTTGTGGTGCGCTGCTCGTAGATGTTCAACTGCGAACGCTCGCCCTGACCGATCGGGGCTGACACCAAGACGAAATTGCTCAACTCCACGGGCACCGCGGTGAACAGCGAACCCTGGGCCAGGGCCACAGGTGCAGAGGTCGCTGCGAGAGCGAGGCCGGCAGCAGCCACGGTTCGAAAGCGTGCCATCACGTCCATGGAGGAACTGAGCGGATCGTAAAAGTGATGCCTGAATCGGTCGCCCCCGATCAGGCCGGTTTGTTCAGGCGAATGGCGAACAGAAGGGTCCCCACAGTGCCAGGGGCCGCCAAGGCCAGGATCCAGCTGGTGGTTTTGACCCCGAGGTCGGGATCGCCGTAGGCCAGTTCAAAGACACAACCGGTGCTGGCGATACCCAGAACACAGGCGAGGGCCAGAAAGACGCCGGCCAGGGGTTTCATCGGCATAACTCAGGCGACGCTCCGCACATCTTGGCGCTCGAAGCCCTTCTCCTTGAGCTCCTTCTGCAGACCGTCTTCATCGGTGACGCGATCGACAAACAACACGCCATTGAGATGATCCATCTCGTGCTGAATGCAACGGGCCATCAGGCCATCGGCCTTCATCTTGCGGGGCCGACCCATCTCATCGCGGAAGCTCAGTTCAATCGCGGTGGGGCGCACCACATCGAGATACACCCCAGGGATGCTGAGACAGCCCTCTTCGTAGGTGTCGAGCCCGGCGCTGACGGCCGTGATTTCCGGATTGATCAGCACCAGGGGCGGCGTGGCTGCATTCTCCAGATCCAGATCAATCACCAGCAGCTGCTGGTGGATCCCCACCTGAGGAGCCGCCAGGCCAATGCCCTTGGCGGTGTACATGCTGCGGAGCATGTCGCGGGCCAGCTCCCGCACCTGCTCATTCACCTTGCCGATACGGCGCGCGGGCTGCCGCAACACCTCGTCGCCCAGGGTGTGAATCTCCAGCGGCGGGGTTTCCAGGGCCGTCTTGGGCACCAGCATCGTGTCCCGCGACTTATCGGCCTGACGGGCCAACTCTGCAAAGCTTCCTGCCAAGACCAACGCCGCGTTGATTCAGCATGGTAAGCGGCCTGAATCAGCCGTTATGGGAGCCGCTCCGTTATCCGCGCTACATGCCGTCGGCCGTTTGCCTGGTCTCAAGGAACCGGCCCTGGTCACTGGCCCCGATGCAACGCTGTGGCTGATCTGGCTGGAACAGCGCCCCCAGGAGTGTGGCCGCACCACTGCCTTGATCCGGCGTTTCGGTGATTCCGAGGCAGAACCACAGGAACTGACGCCGGCCCCCAGCAACCTGCGCAGCCGCGTGCATGACTACGGCGGCGGGGTGCTCGCCACCGCGGTGGAGCAGGACAGGCTGATCCTGGCCTGGATCGAGCGCGGCTGCCTCTGGCGTCAGGACTGGCGCCTGCCGCAGACCAGCCCCCAGCAACCCACCCCCCTGGCTGCACCCCAACGGCTCAGCCGGGAAGGGGACTGGGAGCTGGCGGATGGCGTGCTCGATCTGCCCAGGCAGCGCTGGATCGGCATCCGTGAAATCGAAGGCCGTGACGAGCTGGTGAGCCTGGCGCTGAACGCAACGGATCAAAAGCCGCTGCTGCTGCACCAGCCGACGGACTTTGCCGGCTATGGCTGCTTGAGCCCCGATGGCCAGCGCTTCGCCTGGGTGGAGTGGCAGCAACCCGCCATGCCCTGGGACAGCAGCCGTCTCTGGTGCGCGGAGTTCAGCGACACGGGCGGGCTGGTCGAGCCCCGTCAGCTGGCCGGAGGCGATGGCATCTCAGTGTTTCAACCCCAATGGCTGCCCGACGGGCAGTTGCTTGTGGCGGAAGACAGCTCCGGTTGGTGGAACCTGATGCTCCAGCCCAGTGCCGACGCCGCCTGGGAGAGGCCCTGGCCGATGGCTGCCGAAACGGCCATGCCCCAGTGGATCTATGGGATGAGCACCACGGCCTGGGATGGCGAGCAACTGGTCGCCGCCGTCTGCAGCCGCGGGGCGTGGTCGTTGCAACGGCTCAGCTTGGATGGAGCGGTGCAGCCGTTGCCGCAACCGCTTGATGACCTTGCGGGATTAAGCGCCTGCAATGGCCGCGCCGTGGCCGTGGCCAGCAACAGCACCAGCGTGGCCGGGCTGCTGGAAATCGATTTGCGGCCGGCCACCCCGATCTGGAGCCATAGCCCCGCCACCACGTCACCGTTGTCGGTTGAGGCGATCAGCGTGGCCGAACCGCTGTGGTTCAACGGGCACCAGGGTGAACGCACCCATGCCTGGTACTACCCCCCCAGCGGCAAACCACCAGGGCCGGCGCCGCTGCTGGTGAAAAGCCACAGCGGACCAACGGCCATGGCTCGCCGCGGCCTCAGCCTGGCGATTCAGTACTGGACCTCCCGGGGTTGGGGCGTGGTGGATGTGAATTACGGCGGCTCAACGGGGTTTGGCCGGGACTACCGGGAGCGCCTCAACGGGGGCTGGGGCCTGGTGGATGTGGCCGACTGCGCCGCCGCAGCGCAGGCCCTGATCGAGGCCGGTCGCGCCAATCCCGGCCAGATCGCCATCGAAGGCGGCAGTGCCGGCGGCTTCACCACCCTGGCGGCGCTTTGCTTCACTGAGGTGTTCAGGGCGGGCGCCTGCCGCTATGCGGTGTGTGATCTCACCGCCATGGCTGAAGACACGCACAGATTCGAAGCGCGCTACCTGGATGGCTTGGTGGGGGAATGGCCCAAGGATCGTCCTTTGTATGAGCAGCGGTCGCCGCTGCTGCATGCCGATCAAATCCGCTGTCCGGTGCTGTTCTTCCAGGGTTTGCAAGACAAGGTGGTGCCTCCAGAGCAGACCGAACGCATGGCCGAGGCCCTGCGCAGCAACGGCATCCCGGTGGAGGTGCGGCTGTTCGAGGAGGAAGGCCACGGCTTCCGCAGCCAAGCCACCCAGATCGAGGTGCTCGAGCAAACCGAGGCCTTTTTCAGGCGGAAATTGGGGCTAACAGACGGTTACAAAGCACACAACCCCGTTCAGCAGATGTGATGGATTGAGCGAGCAGCCAGCAGGAACCATCAACCTGTGCTCCACGGAACCCATCAAGAAGCGGTGAGCCTGAAAAGCTGTCTGCTGTTTCGACAGCACCAATGCGGATCCTGCGTTATCGCGGGTTGTTCCCCTGCGGCAACGCGAGGCCGCAGCAAGCAACGATCAGCTGGCGACCTGAGCCAGCTCAGCTGTGCTCGCGCAGGAAGGAGACCGTGGAAGCGAGCTCTTCGCTGAAGCGGTCGATCTCTTCAAAAGTGCTGGTGAAGCTCAGGCTGGCCCGCGCTGAAGCCGTCACGTCGTACATGCGGTGCAGGGGCTGACAGCAGTGGTGACCACTGCGGATGCAGATTCCGGAGGCATCGATCAGAGCGGCAATGTCGTTGGCATGGACGCCGTCCACGAGGAATGTGGCCAGGGCACCACGCTCAGGCTGCTGATCCGGCGTCGGGCCCAGGACCCGCACACCATCAATGGCCTGCAACCGGGTGAACAGATGCCGGGTGAGCTGCGCCTCCCAGGCCTGAATCGCCTCCAGACCCACTGCCTGCAGGTAGCGGATCGCAGCACCCATGCCCACCGCCTCACCAATGGCGGGGGTTCCCGCTTCGAACTTGTGGGGCAACACCGCCCAGGTGCTGTGATCCAGGTAAACGTCCTGAATCATCTCCCCGCCTCCCAGGAAGGGAGGCATCGCCTCCAGCAGCGACTCCCGCGCCCAAAGGAAACCCATGCCGGTGGGGCCACAGAGCTTGTGGGAGGAGCCGACGAGAAAGTCGGCGTCTATGGCCGCCACATCAATCGGCTTGTGGGCCAGGCTCTGGCAGGCATCCACGAGCACACAGGCGCCAACGGCATGGGCTGCGGGGATCACCTGATCCAAGGGATTGCAGCAACCGAGGGAATTGCTGATGTGCACCAGGCTCACCAGTCGGGTGCGCTCGTTGAGCTGGGCCCAGAAATCCTCCAGATCCAGCTCACCGGATTCGGTGATGCCCACATGGCGAAGCACGCAGCCGGTGCGCTGCGCCAACAGCTGCCAGGGCACCAGGTTGCTGTGGTGCTCCATCACCGTGAGGAGAATTTCGTCCCCCTCCTTGAGGCTGGCGTCCCCCCAGGTGCGCGCCACCAGATTGATGGCTTCGCTGGCATTGCGGGTGAAGACAATCTCACGAGCACTGGCGGCGCCCACGAAGTCCGCCGTTGTGCTGCGGGCCGCCTCAAAGGCATCGGTGGCGCGGGCACTGAGCTGGTGGGCACCGCGATGCACGTTGGCGTTGTCGCAGCTGTAGTACTGCTGCAGCGCCTCAAGCACCTGACGGGGCTTCTGACTGGTGGCCGCGTGATCAAGATAAATTAGCGGCCGGCCGTCGGGGGCACACTGCTCAAGAATTGGAAAATCGGCACGACATCGAGACGATAAATCCACAAAATCAGCACTGGATCGTGCTTCTGCAGCGATCGTCATGGGGCGAGACTCTCCATCACGCGTTCCAGAGGGCGCCAAGCCTGAGCAGCAGCAGGGAGCTGGGCGATCACCTCCTGGCAGGCCCCGCGCAGCAGTAGCGCCGTTGCATCCGCCGCAGCAATGCCCCGGCTCTGGAGATAGAACAGCTCATCGTCCTGAAGCTGCGACACGGTAGCTCCATGGGCGCAGCGCACATCGTCCGCCACAATCTCCAGCTCGGGCTTGGTGTCGACCCGGGCCAGATCAGACAGCAGCAGGTTGCGGCTCAACTGCGCGGCATTGGTGCGCTGGGCATCGCGGGGAACACTGATAGCACCGTTAAAAATCGCGTGGGACTGGCCGCCAGCCAGGCATTTCTGCAACTGATCCAGCTCCCCCTCCGGCCCGTCGAAGCGCACCGCAGTGTGGGTGGCCAGTTGCTGCTCGGCGCCGGTCACGGCCAGACCTTTGAGCATGGTCTGCGCCTGGCCATCCACCTGTACCACCCGGGGCTCCACCCGTCCCAGGTTCCAGCCCTGAACCACCGAGGTGAGGGCATAGGAGCTGCGGGGCTCCTGCTCGACAGCCAGATGAGCCATCAGCGATGACGCTCCATCCGCCGTGGCCAGCACGCCATGGCGCAGTTGGGCCTCCTGCCCCAAATGCACTTCCAGCACATGGCTATGGGCCGATGCCCCCTCAGCCAGCAGCACCTGCATCAACTCAAGCTCAGCTTTTTCCTCCAACAGCAGCAGCACCCGCGTGGCGTTTAAGCCGGCACCCGCCGCCAGCACCAGCTCCAACGGGCCAACCTGTCCCCGCACCCTGAGGGCCAGGATCTGCTCAGCTTTGGCGTGGTTGAACTCCACGGGCCAGACCTGGGCACAACCGCAGCGGTCCAGGGTGTGGCCGAGGGCCTGCTCGAGTTCTTCAGCGTTCAGCGCCGTGATTCCCTCCGGAAGAACCTGGCCGGCCAGGGGATCATCAAATCCATTGAGCACCAGACGGGTCACCCCCTCCAGGCTGGGCGGCAGGGGTGTGGACAGTGGCGATGCACTGGCCGGCAATTTCGAAACAGCCGCAAGCCGTTTGAGGTCGGTGAGACGCCAGGGCTCCTGGCGGCGGTTGGGCAAACCGAGATGCTCCAGAGCGGCGCGACCACGCTCCTGCACTGGCGCCAGCACACTGCTCGCCATGGTCAAGCGACTCCCTGGGCGGCCAGCTCCTGATCCACCCAGTCGTATCCGGTCTGCTCCAGCTCAAGCGCCAGCTCCCGTCCTCCGGTGCGCAGGATCCGGCCTGCCGCCATCACATGCACATAGTCCGGGGTGATCTCATCGAGCAGACGCTGGTAGTGGGTGATCAGCAGCGTGGCGTTGTCTTCCGTCGCCAGCTGGTTCACACCACCGGCAACGATGCGCAGGGCATCGATATCCAGGCCGGAATCGGTTTCATCCAGGATCGCCACCACAGGCTCGAGAAGCGCCATCTGGAGGATCTCGTTGCGCTTTTTCTCGCCCCCGGAGAAGCCTTCATTCACACTGCGCTCGAGGAAGGCAGGGTCCATCTGCACCACCTTGAGCTTGTCGTGCACGTGATCCTCGAAGGCAAACGTATCGAGCTCCTCCTCTCCCTGTTTTTCCCGCCGGGCATTGGTGGACACCCGTAGGAATTCCAGGTTGCTGACGCCAGGGATTTCAACGGGGTACTGAAATCCGAGGAACACCCCCAGACGGGCCCGTTCCTCAGGCTCCAGCTCAAACAGATCCTGGCCCCGATAACGAACGGTGCCGCCCGTGACCCGATAGGCCGGATGTCCTGCCAGCACCTTGGAAAGCGTGCTCTTGCCACTGCCGTTGCGGCCCATCACGGCATGCACCTCACCAGCCCTCACCTGCAGATTCACCCCCTTGAGGATGGGCTTGTCCTCGACGGAGGCATGCAGATCTTGGATGTCGAGCAGCAGCTGAGCGTCAGGGCGAATCACGGAAGGCGTCGTTAAAAAACAGAGACAAGGTGGGGGAGGGAATCAGCCCACAGACCCCTCGAGTTTGAGGGCCAGCAATTTGTCGGCCTCAGCGGCGAACTCCATCGGCAGCTGGTTGAAGACGTCGCGGCAGAAGCCGCTGACCATCATCGAGACGGCCTCTTCAAACCCGATGCCGCGGCTTTGCAGATAGAAAAGCTGGTCTTCGGAGATGCGACAGGTGCTGGCCTCGTGTTCGATGGCCGCCTGCGGCTGCTGCGAACGGATATAGGGATAGGTGTTCGCAGCGGCTTGATCGCCGATCAGCATCGAATCGCACTGGCTGTAGTTACGGGCGCCCTTGGCATTGGGCCCCATCTGTACGAGGCCGCGGTAGCTGTTGCTGGAGCGCCCTGCACTGATGCCCTTGCTCACAATCGTGGAGCGGGTGCGCGGTCCGACGTGAACCATCTTGGTGCCGGTATCAGCTTGCTGGCAGTTGTTGGTGAGGGCCACGGAATAGAACTCACCCACCGAATCAGCACCCTGCAGCACGCAACTGGGGTACTTCCAGGTGATGGCCGAACCGGTCTCCACCTGGGTCCAGCTGATGCGGCTGCGATCACCGCGGCACTGGCCGCGCTTGGTCACGAAGTTGTAGATGCCGCCGACGCCGTTTTCATCACCGGCGTACCAGTTCTGAACCGTCGAGTATTTGATTGAGGCGTCGTCGAGGGCCACCAGTTCCACCACCGCCGCATGCAGCTGGTTGGTGTCGAACATGGGTGCCGTGCAGCCCTCGAGATAACTCACCGACGCACCTTCTTCGGCCACGATCAAGGTGCGCTCAAACTGTCCGGTGTCGCCGGAATTGATCCGGAAGTAAGTGGACAGCTCCATCGGGCACTCGACGCCCTTCGGGATGAAGACGAAGGATCCGTCGCTGAACACCGCTGAATTCAGAGCGGCGAAGTAGTTGTCGTTGCTGGAGACAACAGTGCCGAGGTAGCGCTCGATCAACTCGGGATGCTCCTTAACCGCCTCACTGAAGGAGCAGAACACCACCCCGTGTTCCGCCAACTTCTCCTTGTAGGTGGTGGCGATCGAGACACTGTCGAACACCGCATCAACCGCCACGTTGCTGAGACGCTTCTGCTCGCTCAGCGGGATGCCGAGCTTGTCGAAGGTTTCCAGCAGCTTCGGATCCACCTCATCGAGGCTGGCCTTCTTCTCCTTCTGCTTGGGAGCCGCGTAATAAACGATGTCTTGATAATCGATCTCGGGATAACCCAGGGCAGCCCAGTCGGGCTCCTCAAGGGTGAGCCAGTGGCGAAACGCCTTGAGCCGGAACTGCAACAGAAAGTCCGGCTCCTCCTTCTTGGCCGAGATCAGGCGAACGACCTCCTCACTGAGACCCTTGGCGATTTTGTCGGTCTCAATCTCGGTGACGAAGCCGTACTTGTACGGCTGGCTGACGAGATCCCGTGTGGAGGTACTGGTCATGCAGCTCAGGCGGCGGTGGCGTTGATCGTTTCGGTGGTGATGGTCTGCGTCTTTTCAGGACAAGCGAAGGGATTGTCCTCAGTGAGAAAGAGCATGCAATGGCATTCCTTGCGCTCCCGCATCGGGACACAGGGACAGTTCCAGAAGGCCTGGGAGACCTCGGCTTCCTTGTCTTCGTAATGGCGGCAAGGACACAGCGCTCCCCCCAGATCGTCTTTGTGACGCGCCAGACCCTTCAGAACAACAGCGGTGACGCTGGGGTCCGCACAGAAATAAGTACCGGTGCGCTGTGCGTAGGTTTCAGCGAACTTGCGGATGACCTCCAGGCTTTCTGCTGTCGGCTCTTGGGGGGCGTCGGACATGGAAGTGGAGGGAGCGGCGGATTACGAAACACCGCGGTTTCCTTACT
>CAJXPL010000028.1 GCA_913057985.1 uncultured Synechococcus sp. | reverse complement strand
GATCGAGTGTAAAGGAAGTTTGCGCTGTGTGTCCACAGATTGCGAAACCAACGCTTAAGAGCCCCATGCGAGGAAGACGATGCTTTCGAAAGACTTAAGATTCATGAGACTCACCAAGGCGCTTTTGGTTCTGATCCGCTGGATGCAAGCCGGCCACCGCTTGGAGGAAACCGTTCCTCTGACCCAGGCCCGCCACAGGCGACTGGAGCTGGAGGCTCAAGGTGCCACCGTGTATTGGAGTGAACGTCTGGCCCAGGGCCAGTTCTGTTGAGAGGCTGGGGCCAATCAGCACAGGCCCATGCAGCGTTTGATTCCCCTGATTTGTCTTGGGCTGACCTCGATTGGTCTCACCAGCTGTGGACTGGTGAGCTCAAGCGGCGACCAACCAAACGCAAGCGCTTCGATCAAACAGCTGGAACAACGCATCAACCAGCTGGAGCGAGAGCTGCAACAAATCAAATTGCCCGGCGGCGATGCCGACAGCAAAACCCCGGCCGGTCCGCTGCGATCCCTCACCCTGCGGATCGGCACCGAGGACGACCGATTGCGGATGTACTGGGCCGATGGTCAGACGAGCAATCTGATCTGCTCTCAAGAAGGGAAAGGTGTTTGGGCCTGCGGTTAAGCCGCAGAGACCAGCTGCTGCAAGGCCGGCAGCCAGGTGGGCTGCACGGGCCACACCTCCCGGCGCGTGAGGGAAAAAGCAATACTTTTCTCCGCGTAGGCCGCTTCATTCACAAACACGGGAATCTCCCCCTCAACCCACGCTTCACCTCGATCGGTCCCATCCGCAGCGCGGAACATCGCCTGGGTTGAGCTGATGTCCTGCCAATCGCGGCCCTGCAGTTCGGGATGCACAAGGGCCTGAGGCTCTCCGTTCTCCGCCTTCGGAAGATCCCGACTCCCCAGGTGACGGTGCACCACCAGAGCATCCGGCAGCCTGGCCAAGCCCTGATCTGCCTGATCCAAGGCCCTCAGGCAGGTTTCCAAGCCAAGACGGGTCTGTTCAACGACCCGGGCATTGAGCAGACCCTGCGGCACAGGGCCCACCTCGATCACCAGACCGCAGGGCCAGGATTCCACGAGAAAGCCGGTCTGCTGAGCATCGGCTTCATGCAGATAAATCGGCAGGCCAAGGGCCCCCTGCACCAAAGCCGCGAGGGCCAGATCAGCAGGGCGTCGGCCGTACACCACAAGGGAATTGCCCATGGCCGCAGTGGTGCTGTGCAGATCGATGGCAACAGCGCAGGGCTGCTCGCCACTCGGGCCGTGCAACCGCAGGAGTTCTCCAGCACGCTGGAACTCCAAGCCAGGGGCCCCCTTCTCCAGCTGTTCCGGGAGGAAGCAGCGGTTGAGATCGCGATCGACGTATCGGCAGCGGCGGCGCAATGCTTCTGGGTTGCCGATCACCTTCTGGACCGCCAAGCCAGCCGTGTCGATCAGATCAGGGTTGGCCTGCCACTGCTGCAGCAACCAAGGGGCATTCACCTCATTCCCATGGGTACCGGCCACCACAAGAACGCCACAGCTGCTCATGGACCACAGCGAACCAAGTTCTGACTGAAGCACGAGTCACAGCGAGGATGAAAGCGATCCAAACCGAGCCATGTCGATCCCACCTGTCGTGGTCACGGCCGCCCGTCGCAGCTGGCGATGGCAATGGCAACGGCTCATGGGTGGGCTGGGCCCAGCCGATGCAGCCGGCAATTACACCCGCCCAAGCAGCGATCCGCTCACCCCGCCGGCCTTAAATCCTGCGGACCTGCTCCAGCGCAGCGCAGGTCAACGGCCGATGCTGGTGATCGGGCGCAGCTGTCCCTGGGCCCACCGCACCTGGCTGGTGCATCAGCTGCGCCATCTGCACGACAGCGTCACCCTTGTGATGGCACGGGCGGATCACAACGCTGGACGCTGGGGCCTCGATCCAGCCTGGGAGGGGTGCAAAACGCTGCTGGAGTTGTATCAGCACTGCGGCGCCCACCCCAGCTACCGGGCCACCGTGCCTGTGCTGGTGGATCCCAAGACGCGCACCCTGCTGGGAAATGACAGTGCACCACTGGTGGACATACTGAACCGCTGGCCCCATCACGACGAGGTTGTGGACCTGGCACCAGCAAAAGCAACCGACAGGATCCAGGCCTGGCAGCAGCGGCTGCAACCGGCCATCAACGATGGGGTTTACCGCTGCGGTTTCGCCCGCAACCAAGCGGCCTACGACCACGCTGAAGCCGATCTCTTCGCCGCCCTCGATGCGGTGGAGCAGAGCCTCGAAAGCAACGGTCCATGGCTGTGCGGAGAAGCACTGACCCTGGCGGATGTGCGGCTGTTCCCCACCTTGATCCGCTGGGAGCTGGTGTATGCCCCCCTGTTCGGCTGCAGTCGGCAGCCGCTCTGGCACTACCCGAACCTCTGGACGTGGCGACAGCGCTTTTATCGCCTGCCGGGCGTGGCGGACACCTGCGACGGCAGCGCCTGGCGACACGATTACTTCGGTGCCCTGTTCCCCCTCAATCCCAGCGGCATCGTTCCAGCCGGTCCTGACCTGAGCACACTGGTGAACAGCACGGCAGCGTCGGGATGACCAACGCAGATCCAACCTTCGAAGGTGTCTACGGCACCTACTCAATAACCGCTGCCGATCGCCAGGAGGTGCGTTTTTATCGAATCGCCCTGTTGATCACCGGCCTCAGCCTGGCCGCAGGGTTGCTGCAATGGTGGCAAACCGATAGCCCCTGGGCATGGCTCTGGGTGCTGCCGATGGCCACAGCCCTGGGCCTGGCGCTGCGCTGGATTCACATTTATCTCCGTCCCTTGCACCGGGCCCTTCAACTGTTCTGGCTCAGCGGTTGCATCGGTTGGGGAGCCCTGCTGCTGCAGGCCGGCCCCACCGAAGTGCTCTCCGTCCTCCGGGATCAGCCACTGTGGATCCTGGCCATCGGGCCACTGTTTGCTGCCCTGGCGGGAATCGGCTTCAAGGAGTTTTTCTGCTTCCAACGGCCCGAAGCCATTGGTCTCACCTTGCTGCTGCCGGCAGCGCTGCTGGGGCATCTGGTGGGACTGATCAATGGTCCCCTCTGCCTGGCTCTACTGGAAGCTGCAGCGGTGCTGCTGGTGCTGCTGGCCCTGCGCAAATTCGGCATGGAGGCAGCAGCGGATGTGGGCGATAAGAGCGTGTTTGCTTATCTGGACGGTCAATTGCCCGCTGGCACGCCGTGAGTCTGATCAGCCTGGTGGGTGCGGCCAAGGATTTCGGCATCCGCACCCTCTTTTCCGATCTCGATCTCCACATCGCTGAAGGAGAACGGCTCGGGCTGATCGGTCCCAATGGCGCCGGCAAATCCACCCTGTTGAAGGTTCTGGCGGGGAAAGAGCCGCTCGGTGAGGGGGAACGCCGCTGTTCGCCGCGGCTTCGGGTGGAGCTGGTGGGTCAGGAGAGCCGAATCACTCCGGGGCTCACGGTGCTGGAACAGGTGCTGGAAGGCTGCGGCGCCAAACGGGATCTGCTGGTGCGCTTCAGCGCCCTCAGCGACGCCATCGCGGCAGACCCCAGCAACGAAGCACTCATGGCGGAGCTGGGTCAGCTCAGCCAACGGATGGATGAAGAAGAAGCCTGGAGCCTGGAGCAGCAATGCCGGGAAGTGCTGCAGAAATTGGGCATCAGCGATCTCCAGCGCCCGGTCGACGACCTCTCTGGCGGATACCGCAAACGGGTGGGTCTGGCATCAGCTCTGGTGGCCTGCCCCGATGTGCTGCTGCTGGATGAGCCCACCAACCATCTCGACGCCGCTGCCGTGGAATGGCTGCAGAGCTGGCTGGATCGCTACCCCGGGGCTCTGGTGCTGGTCACCCATGACCGCTATGTGCTCGATCGGGTGACACGACGGATGGTGGAGGTGGACCGAAGCCAGGCCCGCACCTATCAGGGGAACTACAGCACCTTTCTGCAGCACAAAGCGGAAGAAGAAGCCTCAGAAGCAGCCTCAGCGGCCAAGTTCAAAAGCGTGCTTCGCCGAGAATTGGCCTGGCTACGCCAGGGCCCCAAGGCGCGCAGCACCAAACAGAAGGCGCGACTGCAACGCATCGAAGCGATGCGCGAGCAGAAACCCAATCAGGCCAAAGCGAAGCTGGAGATGACCGGCATCAGCCGGCGCATCGGCAAACAGGTGATTGAAGCGGAAGACGTTGGGGTCACAGCCGATGGCAGCCAAGGCGGTCGCCCACTCCTTGATGGCTTCAGCTACAGCTTCAGCCCTGAAGACCGAATCGGCATCATCGGCCCCAACGGCAGCGGCAAATCCACCCTGCTTGATCTCATTGCCAGACGGCGCGAGCCAACCCAAGGCAGCCTGCTGCTTGGGGAGACCGTGCACATCGGCTACCTGGACCAGCACACCGAAGACTTCAACAAAGGCAAAGGGCTCGATCGCAAAGTGATCGAGTTCGTGGAAGAAGCCGCCAGCCGGATCGATCTGGGGGGTGAACAGGTCACCGCATCGCAGCTTCTGGAACGCTTTTTGTTTCCACCGGCCCAGCAGCACAGCCCCTTGGCCAAGCTCTCGGGAGGCGAGCGCCGCCGCCTCACCCTCTGCCGGATGCTGATCCAGGCGCCCAACGTCTTGCTGTTGGACGAACCCACCAACGATCTGGATGTTCAGACCCTCAGCGTTCTCGAAGACTTCCTTGAAGACTTCCGGGGCTGCGTGATCGTTGTTTCCCACGACCGTTATTTCCTGGATCGCACCGTTGATCGCCTGTTCTGCTTCGACCAAGGACGGCTTAATCGCTTTGAAGGGAACTACAGCGCGTTTCTGGAGCAGCAGCGCCAGGAGGAACGCAGCCAGAACCAGGCGAGCAAACCCTCCTCACCAAAACCGGAGCGCAGCAGCGAAACCAAGCGCGATGGTCCGCGGCGTCGAAACTTTAAAGAAAACAAGGAGCTTGCGGCTCTCGATCAACAGCTGCCTGACCTGGAGTTGCAGAAGGAGGAGCTGGAACAGCAGATGACGCAGGAGGGCGCCGACATGGCCAAGCTCAGCCTTGATCTGGCTGATCTGATCTCCCGCATCGAACAGGCCGAAGAACGTTGGCTGGAACTCAGCGAATTGGCTCCCTAAGCAAGGAGCTGGAGCCGTGGTTGTAGCCACGGCTACCGCCGCCTCAGATCAAGATTGACGGATGGTCATGGGGGGGGGATTCCACCACTCCAAAACCGATGAATCGCCGTAAGGTGCAGCCAGGCCACGGTCTGAATTCATGAAGTCCATCGACGAACACATCCAGAAGGATCAATCGGAAATTGAAGCTGCCAAAGCAGCTGGAGACGACGCCAAGGTTCGTCACCTCACCGATGAGTTGAAGTCGCTGGAGGAATACAAGGAACACCACCCCGGCGACAGCCACGACCCTACCTCCCTCGAGCTGCATTGCGAGGCCAATCCCGATGCCGAGGAGTGCCGCGTCTACGACGACTGAGCCAACAAACGCGGTTAATTCAACGAGGCCTCAATAGTCCTCGTTGTAATCGGAGGGGCTGCCGGTCAGGCTGCAGACGACAGCCTCCTCATTACGCATTGCCTTCACTTCAGCGATCGGGCGTCCCATGCGTTGAAGCACAGCAACATCCTCTTTCGTTTGGCACCGGGCAATCACGTCGCCCTTGTTGTCCAGACAGGTGTAAAAGGTCATGTCATGGGAGAGACATTCCCGTTATGGCTCTCCTGCGATCAGCCCACAAGCATCGGTGTTGCTGATCACATGAAGATTGTCTGGAGGATCAGCTCACACCCCGAGCTCGGCCCAGGTTTCTGCCAGCAACTGATCCAGGTTGGTTCCCATGGCGGCTGAAATGCACAGAACGGGACGACCACTCGCCGCTTCAAGCTCCTGCTGCAACGTGGGGAGATTGTCCTCTGACACCAACTCCTGTTTGTTGATCACCAGCAGACGTGGCCGATCAACCAGACCATGGCCATAGGCCTCCAGCTCCTGCTGGACGACGTTCAGGTCAGCCACGGGATCCTCGGATCCTGCGTCCACGAGGTGGATCAGCAGACGGGTGCGTTCGATATGACGCAGAAAGTCGTGGCCAAGACCAGCGCCCTGGGCTGCCCCTTCAATCAAGCCTGGAATATCCGCGAACACGGTTCCATCTCCACTGGGCCGGCGCACCACACCAAGGTTGGGGACCAAAGTGGTGAAGGGGTAATCGGCAATCTTGGGTCGCGCTGCCGACAGCACGGCGATCAAGGTGCTTTTTCCGGCATTGGGAAGTCCAATGATGCCCACCTCAGCCAGCAACTTGAGTTCCAGCTGAAGGGGCCATTCCTCACCCTCACGCCCCTCGGTGAATTTCTCCGGAGCACGGTTGCGATTGCTCAGGTAATGGGCATTGCCCAGACCACCTCTCCCACCGAAGGCAACGGTGAGACGTTCACCCGGCGCTGTGAGGTCGCCCAGAAGAATGCCGGTGCGCAGATGGCGTACCTCCGTGCCGCAAGGCACCTTGATCACCAGGTCTTTCCCCGATGCACCGGTGCATTTGTTCGGGCCACCGCGTCGCCCGTCATCAGCAGCGAACAGGCGTTTGTATTTGAAGTCGAGCAGGGTTTGCAGGTTGCTGTCGGCCTCCAGAACCACAGGAGCCCCACAACCGCCGTCACCTCCGGAGGGGCCTCCAGCGGGCACATACTTTTCACGGCGAAATGCAGCGATGCCATCGCCGCCGCGCCCGCCTCGGACCGTGATCCGTGCCTGATCGATGAACTGCACGGTGCTGCCGGCTCAATCCAATCCATAACCCTAAGATTCAGCCGCTGCAGCTCTGCCGTTG
This sequence comes from uncultured Synechococcus sp., assembly GCA_913057985.1. Classification (GTDB taxonomy): domain Bacteria; phylum Cyanobacteriota; class Cyanobacteriia; order PCC-6307; family Cyanobiaceae; genus Parasynechococcus. Next base: position 27,818 of record CAJXPL010000028.1, on the reverse strand, counting down.
GCCGGCGTCCGTTTCGAAGACCTCAGCAAGACCTTCCCAGGACGCGGCGGCGGTTATCCCGTTGATGTGATTCGTCAGTTGAATCTGACGATCAACGATGGCGAGTTTTTGGTGCTGGTCGGTCCCTCGGGGTGCGGCAAAAGCACCTTGCTGCGACTGCTCGCTGGTCTCGACAGCCCCACCAGCGGCGAAATCAGAATCGGAACTCGGCCTATCAGCGATGTGCCGCCAGCGCGCCGCAACGTCGCCATGGTGTTCCAGAGCTATGCGCTCTACCCGCATCTCAGCGTGAGGGACAACCTCAGCTTCGGACTGCGCAGAAGCCAGGCGAGATCAACAGTCCAGCGCATCCAAGATCAAGCCTTTCGATCCACGCGCATGTTGCCCAAACCACTGCGTGTGCGGTCAGTCAGAGAAGAACGCATCGAAGCCCGGGTGCACACCGTTGCCAGATCTCTGGAACTAACCGAATTGCTCGATCGAAGGCCAAAGGAACTGTCCGGCGGACAGAAACAACGGGTCGCCCTCGGACGCGCCATGGCGCGCAATCCTGAGGTGTTCTTGATGGATGAACCGCTCAGCAATCTCGACGCCAAACTCAGAACGAGCACGCGCCAAAAAATCGTCGAGCTGCAGAGAGAGCTCGGAACAACGACGGTTTATGTGACCCACGACCAGGTGGAAGCGATGACCATGGGCGACCGCATCGCCGTGTTGAACCAAGGGCGCTTGCAACAACTGGGAACACCGATGGAGTTGTACCGGTGGCCCTCCAACATCTTCGTGGCCCAGTTCATCGGCAGCCCAGCGATGAGCCTGTTGCCCGTCACGGTGGGAGCCAATGCAACCCTCATTTTGGGAAGCAAGCGCATTCAGGTTGAAGGTGAAATGGTTGAGCCCTTACTTCAACGAGAAGGCCAACACCTCACCGCAGGATTGAGGCCTGAACACTGGCACCTGGCACCAGCAACGAACAGAAATCTCCAAGCCGAGGTCAGCCATTGCGAGCGGCTGGGCAATGAGCAGATCCTCACCTGTCGGCTCGTGGATGGTGATCAACTCATCCAGGTCAGAGGTTCAGCGGACATCAACATCAAGGCCGGCGATGCCATCCACCTCGACCCTGACCCCACAGGCTGGCGGTTGTTCGAGGCGGATGGAGAAGCGATCCGTTAATGACTGCGACGGCTGAGGCAACTCAGCGCACCCAGACAACGCTGCAGCCCGGTCCGCCGTCCCCCTGCTCAGCATCAGTCACCCGTTCCACGTAGGGCACCGTGTCCAGCCAGGCGCGCAGGCCGCGCTTGAGCTTGCCCGTGCCAATGCCATGGATCACCCAAACCGGGCCATTGGCACTGCGCAGGCATTCCTCAACCGCTGCTTCGGCTTCATGCACCCGCATGCCCCGCACATCAAGAGTGTTACGACTGGTGCGCACCTGTGCACCACCGCCACCGGCTGAACGGGCATGCACCTTCACCACCGGCTTTGGAGGAGGCTCGGGCTTACGCCCATCCAGGCTTTCCACCGCCGTCAGATCCACCGTGGTGCGCATCACACCGCAACGGACTGTCAGCTGGAGGCCGTCATCGGTGATGGCCAACACATCTGCAGCCTTACCGAGGGCCAGCAAGCGCACGCGATCGCCCACGGCCGGACGCCAGCCTGGCTTGGGTGCACGCCGTTCAGGGGTGGGGCGGTGATGGTCCTCCAGGCTGCGTAACCGTTGCCCAGCCCGCCGCGCGGTTTCCCCATCCGCGCGTTCATCCCGCAGACGGCGAATCAGGGTGCGAACTTCCTTCTGGCCCTGACGGATCGACTGCTCCAGGCGTTGACGACCCTGCTCCTGACGTTGCGCGGTCTGCTGCTTTTGCTTCTGCCAGCGCTGCAGCAACTCCTCGTGCAGCAGCTCAGTGCGTGCCAGGAGTGCTGCAGCATCTTCTGCCGCGGCCTGCTGGCGCTGCCGTTGCTCCTCCAAGCCGCGGATCACACTGTTCACCTCACCATCACCTCCTGGAGCTAGCAGCTGCTGAGCCTGGTGAAGCACATCCGAATCGAGCCCCAGGCGCGTCGCGATCGCCAGCGCATTGCTGCGTCCCGGAATTCCCCACAGCAACTCGTAGGTGGGGGATAACGTCTCAGGGTTGAAGGCCACAGAGGCATTCTCAAAACGAGCGTCGTCGTATTTGAGGGCCTTGAGTTCACCGAAATGGGTGGTGGCAATCGTGAGCCGGGCTCGATCGGCAAGAGCCTTGAGCAGAGCCGTAGCCAGGGCCGTTCCCTCACTGGGATCCGTTCCAGCACCCACCTCATCCAGCAGCACCAGGGCAGGGGCACTGCCGCGCTGGAGCGCCTCAAGAATGCGCCCGATGCGCTTCACATGGCCGCTGAATGTGGACAGGCTCTGCTGAAGGGATTGCTCATCGCCGATGTCCGCCAGCACCTGGGCACACCAGGGAAGGGAGGGTTGGCCTGAGCAGGGCAACAGCATCCCGGCGCGCGCCATCAGTGCAGCGAGGCCGATGCTTTTCAGGGTGACCGTTTTGCCACCGGTGTTGGGGCCGGTGATCGCCACCACCCGCAGCTCCGGAGACACCTCCACCGAAATGGGGACCACGGGTGGGCCATCCGCGCGCTTGTGCTGCCACACCAACAGCGGGTGCCGCAGACCTGCAAAGCGAAACGGAGCCTCCGCTGCCGGCTCTAGTTGCGGCTCGACGCCGCCAAGCCAGCGGCCATAACGCCCGCGAGCTAGCGCAAGATCAAGCGTGCGCAGCACGGCCACCACCTGGTTGAGGGCAGACGCCTCTTCAGCCACCAGAGCACTCAGCTCAGCCAACACCTTGCGTTCCTCATCCCGGATGCGGGACTCCAGCTCCGCCAGCTTGTTGCCCATGGTGAGCACCGAGCGGGGCTCCACGAAGAGGGTGCTGCCCGAGGCCGAACTGTCGTGCACCTGCCCCGGAACCTGGCTCACGGCACCGGCCTTCACTGCCAGAACAGGACGCCCATGACGCTCGGCGATCACACTGTCCTGCAGGGATGGCGCTAGGCGACGCAGCAACTCCTGAAGTTTGTCGCGACGCTCCTGGCGCAGTCCGTTCCATTGATGCCGGAGCGCCGACAAGGCCGCGCTGGCGCGATCAGCGACACGGCCGCCCTCTTCGAGGGCAAATTTGAGCCGCTGCTCCAACTCCGGCAGCGTCACCATCGTTTCAATCAACGCGGTGCACACCGGGCGCAGCTCGGGGTCGTTGATCAGACGGCGCAAGCGACGGGCCGCTGCCAACGTTTCCGCCACGGCCAGCAGCTCTTCGCCGGAGGCCACTCCTCCCTTGCTGCAACGCAGCACCACGGGCTCGAGGTTCTGCACGCCGCGGAAGCTGAGCCCCCCCTCGGTGAGGTCATCAAGTACCGCCATTTCAACGGTCTCGGCCAGACGTTGTTTCGACTCATCCAGGCTGGCAGGAAGCGGTTGCACCCGGGCCGCATCACGGCCCATGCCGGTGCTGGCAAAGCCGCTGAGATGGTCACAGACCCGATGCCACTCCAGCAGTTCGAGGGTTTCCTGCTGAGCCCGATCCGCCTCCTGACCCAAGTCAATTGCAGTTGGAGGGGATGCCACCGGGGGGTTCATAGAGCATTTCGAGCCAGTTGCCTTCAGGGTCTTTCAGATAAAAAGACGCCGTGCCGTCACGGTGGTCATGGACGGCACCAACGTGCACACCCTGCGATTTGAGACGGTCGTGAATCACATCAACCTCCGCACGATCGCGGAAGTGGAAGGCGAAATGTGGGCCAGCGGCCTTGTAATCCGGGCCTAACAAGGCGAGTCCGTCGCGACCTTCCCCAGCTTCCAGATAGCACCAGTCGTCGGCACGCCAGACCAGACGCATGCCCAGATCGGTGTAGAAGGCAACAGCCCGATCGACGTTCTCAACACGGATCGCAACGTGACCGAGACGATCCACACCCTTGGGTTGATCGGCTGTTGCCATCGGCTCAGGCCTCCTTCAACCAAGCCGCTGCATCGCAGGCGTGGTACGTGAGGATGAGATCAGCACCGGCGCGCTTGAAGCTCAGCAACGTCTCCAGCACAACAGCCTTTTCATCGATCCAGCCCCGCTCCGCCGCGGCCTTCACCATCGAATACTCACCACTCACGTTGTAAGCAGCGATGGGGAGTTCCGACTCCTCGCGCAGCCGGTGGATGATGTCGAGATAGGCCAGACCTGGCTTCACCATCATGATGTCGGCGCCCTCCTGCTCATCGAGCTGGGCTTCGGTGATGGCTTCCCGGGCATTGGCGGGATCCATCTGATAGGTGTCTTTGTTCTTGGGGATCGGCTTGCTGCCGGCGGCACGCGGGGCTGAGTCGAGCGCCTCACGGAAGGGTCCGTAGTACGCGGAGGAGTACTTCGCCGTATAGCTGATGATGCCCACGTGTTCAAAGCCTTCATCGTCGAGGGCTTCCCGGATGGCACCGACCCGGCCGTCCATCATGTCGCTGGGACCGATCAGATCAGCGCCCGCTTCAGCCTGCACAACGGCCTGCTTGCAGAGCAGTTCAATCGTCTCATCGTTGAGGACCACGCCGTCCTGGCTGACGATCCCGTCATGACCATCGCAGGAGTAGGGATCCAGGGCGACGTCAGTCATGATCGCCATCTCGGGGATGGCTTCCTTGATCTGGCGGATCGCCCGCGGGATCAGGCCCTTGGCGTTGAAGCATTCGGCCCCGTCTTCGGTCTTCAGCCCTTCGGACACCTTGGGGAACAGAACGATGCAACGCACTCCCAGGTCGTAGGCACGCTGCACTTCGCCGGTAAGGGCCGCGAGGCTCCAACGGCTGGCACCAGGCATGGCACCGATCGGCTCCACCTCAGCGCCTTCATGCACAAAAAGGGGGTAGATGAAGTCTGCAGCCGAGAGGCTGTGCTCACGCACCATGGCGCGTAGGGCGGGCGTACGCCGCAGACGACGGGGGCGGTAGGTGAGCTCCATCAGACCCAAACACAAGGTGCGATCGTAAGGGTCACCGGATCAGAGGGACGCCGAACGAAGCCACTCTTGACGTGGATGGTCCGTGCGCTTGGCACGCAACTGCTCGAGCAAGCGACGCTCCTCTTTACTCCAGGAGGACGGCATGGCCAACGTCAGTGTGAGCAGGAGATCACCACGACCGGTCTTCGACGGCCAACCTTTGCCCTTGAGCCGCAAGCTGCGGCCCGGAGCGGTGCCGGCCGGAATGCTCACCTGGGCCTCACCATCGGGCGTCATCACCGAGACCATGCCTCCAAGGGCCAGCTCATCGAGGCTGACGGGCAGGTCGGCCCGCAGCTGATCCGACTCCAGCCGCCAAATTGGGTGCTCCTGAATCTTGAGATTGAGATAGAGATCGCCTCGCCGTCCGGTTCCCGGTTGCAGGTTGCCCTTGCCCTTCAACCGCAGCCGCGAGCCGTTCTTAACCCCAGCAGGAATGCGCACCTGAACGCGCTCATTGTTCACCGAGAGGCTGCGTTCTCCACCTCGAAAAGCCTCCGCAAACGTCACATTCACCGAAGCTTCGGCATCCAGATTCACCGGAGCGCGTGAAGCCTGGCCACCACGGGGGAAACCACCTCCTGCGAATCCCCCGCCGGGGAATCCACCCCCAGGAAAACCACCCCCCTGGAAGCCACCGCCGCCTGGTCCACCGAAACGGCCCAGCAGGTCGTTGATGAAATCATCGAAATTGCCGTAGCGACCGAAGTCGACGTCCATGCCGGGTGCGGCTCCCCCGCCCATGCCACCGGCCTGGTTCCAGTACTGGCCGAATTGCTCATAACGACGCCGTTTCTCGGGGTCGGAGAGCACTTCGTAGGCCTCACTGATCTCCTTGAACCGCGCTTCAGCCTGGGCATCACCGGGGTTGACGTCAGGGTGGTGCTGGCGCGCCAGGCTGCGAAAAGCTTTTTTGATGGCGTTGGCATCAGCGCTGCGATCAACACCGAGCACCTGGAAATAATCCTTGTATCCGCTGCCTGCCATACCCATCCAGTGGTGAGTCCAGTTTCACCGCAACAGGGCTTGCGTTGTTGCTTCCGCATGGAGGGAAGCCCGAACGCCTTAATGCGACCTAGTTTCAGGCCAACCGCTGCATCAGCATGAGAAGCACGGCTTCATCCCTGCTGGCATCTGTTCTGGTCGCAGCTGGCGGAGCTATCGGTAGCCCACGGGTATTGGCAGCTCCCTGGACCAGCACGATCGGAGAGCCCCTGCGCAACTCCAGCCCCCAGGCCCTTGAACTGACGCAACATCTGAAGGCGATTGGGGCCAAGTTTTACGGCGCCTGGACCTGCCCGGCCTGCTTCAAGCAGATGAATCTGTTCGGAAAACAGGCTGGAGCAGATCTGACCTACGTGGAATGCCGCAAGCCGAAGCAGCTGCCGGAGCAAGCCGACGCCTGCAACGCCGCAGAGATCCGGGCCTACCCCACCTGGGTTCTCCCCGATGGACGCCGAAAAGTTGGAGTTCAGTCCCTGGAAGCCCTGAGCCGCTGGAGTGGCCTGAACTGAAATGGCACCGATTCACGGCCTGCATCAGCGCAACATCCGAGGTGACCTTCTCGGAGGACTGACGGCAGCCGTGGTCGCGCTGCCCCTAGCCCTGGCCTTCGGCAATGCCGCCCTGGGGCCAGGCGGCGCCATTTATGGCCTCTACGGCGCCATCGTCACCGGATTCCTGGCGGCTCTGCTCGGGGGGACTCCCGCTCAGGTGAGCGGACCAACCGGACCGATGAGCGTCACCGTGGCGGGGATCGTCTCGAGCCTGGCCGCCATCGGCATCAGTCGCGATCTCAATGCCGGCGAGATGCTGCCGTTGGTGATGGCCGCTGTGGTGATCGGTGGTGTGTTTGAAGCCCTGCTCGGGGTGCTGCGGCTGGGGCGCTTCATCACCCTGGTGCCCTACTCGGTCGTCTCCGGCTTCATGTCGGGGATCGGTTTCATCATCCTGGTGCTGCAACTTGGGCCCTTCATCGGGGTGAGCACCGGGGGCGGCGTGGTTGCGTCCCTGGGTTCGCTGCTCGAGGCACCCAGCTGGAATCCAGCCGCGCTCGCCGTTGGATTGATGACACTCGCCGTGGTGTTTCTGACCCCCATGCGCATCCGTCAGTGGGTACCAACGCCTCTGCTGGCGCTGCTGATCGTGACGCCGTTGTCGCTGGTGCTGTTCAACGACGACCGGCTGCTGGAGCTGGGCCTTGAGCCCATCGCCCGGATTGGAGCCATCCCTGAAGGGGGCTTGCAACTGGTGGTTCCCGATTTCAGCCAGCACCTGCCGGAGCTGGTGAAAGCCGGGATGGTTCTTGCCCTGCTCGGGGCAATCGACTCGTTGCTCACCTCCCTGGTGGCCGACAACATCACCCAGACCAACCACGACTCCAACCGTGAGCTGATCGGCCAGGGCATCGCCAACACAGCGGCCGGGTTTCTCTCGGGCCTTCCCGGTGCCGGCGCCACGATGCGAACGGTGATCAACATCAAATCCGGTGGTCAGACGCCCTGGTCGGGCATGACCCACTCCCTGGTGCTGTTGCTCGTGCTGCTCGGGGCAGGCCCCCTGGCAGCACAGATCCCGACAGCGCTGCTGGCGGGAATCCTGATCAAGGTCGGCCTCGACATCATCGATTGGGGCTTTCTGCTCCGCGCCCATCGCCTGTCGGCGAAAACGGCTGCACTGATGTACGCCGTGCTGTTGATGACGGTGTTCTGGGACCTGATCTGGGGCGTTTTGGTGGGGATGTTCGTGGCCAACCTGTTGACCGTTGATTCGATCACGCGGTCCCAACTTGAGGGCATGGAAGAGGACAACCCTTCCGATGCCACGGATGCACTGCACGCCAATCTCTCCCCGGAAGAGGAAGCCCTGATCCTGCGCTGCGGCAAGGCCTTGATGCTGTTCCGGCTGCGCGGCCCTCTGAGTTTCGGCGCCGCCAAGGGAATCAGTGCCCGGATGGGGTTGATCCAGAGCTACAGGGTTCTGATCCTTGACCTCACCGACGTGCCCCGCATCGGTGTCACCGCAACCCTGGCCATTGAACGCATGGTGGAGGAAGCACGATCAGCGGGACGCACCCTGTTCATCGCCGGAGCCAACAAGACCCTCGAACAACGGCTGCGGCAATTCGGTGTGGAGGGTGTGCTCAGACCGTCCAGGCTGGAGGCCTTGCAGGAGGCGGCTCAGCTGATCTGACTTCTGATCGCACTGACGTCCACACCACAGGAATGCATTCGCACGTCTTCAGGGCGAGTTAACTCCCCTTCCAAGGCCTTCACTTCGGCCAGGGCCAGCACTTCGAGGCGCTCGACGATCAGCTCTCGCGGATAACGCTGCTCACACAACACCCAGTACAGGCCGAAGTGGCGCGCTTCACTCGCCAAGAGATCGCTGTAGAGCTCCCTCAATTGAGGATCCGGGCTGTGCTCCGCCAGCAGGGCCATGCGCTCATGGCTGCGGGCTTCGATCAGACCCGCCACCAGGAACGAGTCGAGCATTCTCTGCGGCTCACCTTTACGGATCTGCCTGGCGAGATCAGCGCCATAGCCCGGAGAAGGCATCGGTTCCAGGTAGCGCCCCCGGGCCTTGATCAACGCCAGCACCTGCTCAAAGTGCTCCAGCTCTTCCCGCGCCAAAGGGCTAAGGGCTTCACCCAGACCCGGTTCGCAGAGGTAGCGGAACATCATCTGCACTGCAGCTCCGGCAGCCTTGCGTTCGCAGTGGGCGTGATCGATCAGCACCTCCATCGGGTGAGCGTTGGCCTGCTCCACCCAGCTCCAGCTGGTGGGTGCGGCCAACCAGCGGATCGACGCCACTGCCTTGGAGGGGACTGTCTTCGAGGGAACAGTTTGTGGTGGAGCAGTGGCGGTCATGCGTTCCGGCGCAGGTGGCTAAGCAATCCGTTCAAGGCAAGGCTGTAACTGGCGGGGCCGAACCCACAGATCACACCAACAGCCTGCTCAGCCAGAAACGAGTGATGGCGGAAGTTTTCCCGGGCATGGGTGTTGCTGAGATGCAATTCCACGTAGGGGATCGCGACGCCAGCCAGGGCATCACGGATGGCGATGGACGTGTGGGTGTAGGCGCCGGCGTTGATCAAGATCCCATCGCATCGGCCCATGGCCTGGTGAATCCGATCCACCAGGGCGCCTTCGAAATTGCTCTGAAAGCAGTCCAGCTGCACAGATTCCTGCTCCGCTTCCCGCGTCAGCGCCGCTTCGATGTCCGCCAGAGAGGAATGGCCATAGATCCCAGGCTCACGCTGACCCAACAGGTTCAGATTCGGACCGTTCAGCAGCAGAACGTGCATGGCTGGAGATCGGTTCAGCTCGGCAGATCGTATCGAGATCGTGGCGAAGGACACACCGACTGGTAAGTTCTTGCGGTGTGGTTCGGGTCGGTGCCCGAGTGGTTAATGGGGGCGGACTGTAAATCCGCTGGCTCTGCCTACGTTGGTTCAAATCCAACCCGGCCCATCCTCCACATGCCCTTGTAGCTCAGCGGTAGAGCACTCCCTTGGTAAGGGAGAGGTCTCGAGTTCAAGTCTCGACAAGGGCTTTCTTCCTCCCCTCGGCACCAGGGGAGAGGGGTTAGGACTCCAGAACAGCCGCCGATTGCGGTCCAACAGCACGATTTTCGACCGTCCCCAGCGTCCAGACACAGGACCTTCCAGGCTCGATTGTTAAAGGCACGGAGTTGAAGCGACTGCGGTTGATCACAACCCGCAGGCCATCCGAAACGCCCTCGAGCACGTCCGCCCCTTGGGCTGACCAGCGCAGGCCATCCCTGCGCAAGACCCCATGGGCACGGCGGAGTTCTGCGAGGGATTGAATGAAGGAGCGGAGATCAGCGGACCAGGGGACATCCCAGGGATAGGCCTCACGACAGGCCGGTCCGGGACCGCTGGAAGGGCCCGGCTCAGGGCCACCCGCCAGAGCAGCTTCGGTCCCGTAATAAACGCAGGGTGCCCCTGGATGGAGGAAGAGCAGCAGCAGGGCCAACTTCAGGGCCGCCAGGTCGTTGTTGAGGCTGTGAAGGGCCCGTGGCACGTCATGGCTGTCGAGCAGGTTCATCTGCGACCTGTTCACCACCTCCCGGTAGGAACCCGTTGTGGTCGTCCAGATGGTCAACAAAGCCTGGCCATCCAGGGGATCGAGCGGGTATTCGGAATTGCGGTAGTCCCGCCGCAACGCTTCCCCGGCGGCCCAGCAGATGCTGCTCCAACCCAGCCGGTAATTCATCACGCCATCGAAGTGGTCCCCCTGCAGCCAGGCGGTGGCATCACCCCACACCTCTCCGACAATCCAAGCCTCCGGGTTGGTGGACCGCACCATCTGCCGAAACTCCACCCAGAAGTCGGCCGGGACCTCGGCAGGAACGTCAAGACGCCAGCCATCAATGCCCTGCTCGAGCCAATGACGGCCCACCGCCAGAAGGTGCTCCCGAACCCCTGGATTGGCATGGTTGAACTTGGGCAGATCCGGCAAGGCCCACCAGCCGTCGTAACCGCAGTCCTCGCCTGGGGCGGGATAGGGCTGCAGGGGCCACCGGTGCAGATGGAACCAGTCCCGGTAGGGCGAATCCGCACCGTTCTCCACCACGTGATGAAAGGCCCAAAAGCCGCGGCCGCAGTGGTTGAACACCCCATCGAGAACCAACTTCATGCCGCGCCGATGCACGGCATCGATCAGATCCCTGAGTGCTGCATTGCCCCCCAGCAGAGGGTCCACCTCGAAGTAGTCGTAGGCGTGGTAGCGATGGTTGGCGGGTGAACTGAAGATCGGCGTGAGATAAAGGCAGGTGATGCCCATGGCTTGAAGCCCATCGAGAGCATCGATGACGCCGTAGAGATCCCCGCCCTGGAATCCCTCCTCGCGAGGGTCCGTCCCCCATGGCTTCAGGGTGAGATGGCGCTGCGCATCAACCCTCCCACTGCGGCGAAAACGGTCGGGAAAGATCTGGTAGAGCACCGCATCAGCCACCCAGGCAGGGGGATCACGAAACGGAGTGGTCGCTGGCAAAGCCTTTGCAGTCAGCCATCTCCTGGCTAGCAGGAGAGAAAGACATTGGCCATGGCTGAGCAGCCTCTTCTTCTGGCCCTCGATCAGGGCACCAGCAGCTCCAGAGCCGCGCTTTTCAGCAGCTCCGGAGATCTGGTGATCAGCGCCAGTGCGCCGCTGCCGATTTCCTACCCCGCCGATGGATGGGTGGAACAGGACCCGATGGCGATCTGGACCAGCCAGCGGCAGGCCCTGGTGCAGCTCGATTCGAAGCTCAGCGATGCACAGCGCAAGGCAGTGGTGAGCTGCGGCATCACCAACCAACGGGAAACCACCGTGCTCTGGCGCCGCAGCAATGGACTCCCCTGTGGCCCGGCCCTCGTCTGGCAAGACGGCCGCACCGCCGCAATCTGCGAGGACTGGAAGCAGCAGGGACTGGAGCAGGAGTGGTGCCGGCGCACCGGTTTGCTGCTCGACCCCTACTTCAGTGCCAGCAAGATCCGCTGGATGCTCGATCACTACCAGGACGCCCAGGCTGCCGCAGCCAGCGATGACCTCTGTTTCGGAACAGTGGAGAGCTGGCTGCTCTGGCAACTCACCGGCGGGCAGCGCCACGGCAGTGACATGAGCAATGCCAGCCGAACACTGCTGATGGACCTGGAGCAGCAGCGCTGGGTGGATGACTTCCGAGAGCCCACAGGGCTCCCGGCCAACGCTCTGCCCGAACTGCTGCCCTGCCGCGGGGAGTTCGGGCACATCACTACGGATCTTCCCTTCGCAGGCCTACCGATCCAGGCGATGCTTGGCGACCAACAGGCCGCCACCCTGGGCCAGCTCTGTCTGCAGCCCGGAGAAGGCAAGTGCACCTACGGCACGGGAGCCTTTCTGGTGATCAACACCGGTGACGTCATCCGCCGCTCGGATGCGGGGCTGCTCAGCACCCTCGGCTGGACCGATGCCGCCGGAAGACCCAGCTTCTGCCTGGAGGGAAGTCTGTTCAACGCCGGCACCGTGATCCAGTGGCTGCGGGATGGGCTGCAGATCATTGATCAGGCCCCTCAGGTGAACGAACTGGCGCGTTCGGTGCCGGATTCGGGAGGGGTGATGCTCGTGCCCGCCTTCACCGGCTGGGGAACACCGCACTGGGATCCCCAGGCACGCGGCGTTCTGGTGGGCCTCACCCGCGACAGCGGACGCGGTCACATCGCCCGAGCAGCGCTGGAGGGAATCGCCCTGTCGGTGGCGACCTTGGTGGAACTTGCCGAGCAGGCCCTCGGCACGGGCCTGGGTGAACTGGCGGTGGATGGTGGCGCCGCGGCCTCGGATCCTCTGCTGCAGGCACAGGCCGATTGCACCGGTCTGACGGTGCGGCGTCCCGCCAGCCTCGAGAGCACCGCCCGGGGGGTGGCGCTGTTCGCAGGCCTTCAGGCTGGGGCGATCAGCGACCTGGAGCAGCTCGCAACCGCACGGAGAGACGGCGCGGAACTGTTCCACCCACAGATGGATGCATCCGAGCGCCACAGGTGGCGCTCACGCTGGCAGGACGCCGTCTCCAGAAGCCTGGGGTGGCATGGCTGATCACCAGGTTGACCTGCTGGTCATCGGCGCCGGCGCCAGCGGTGCCAGCGTGGCCTATGAAGCAACACGACGGGGGCTGAGCGTGGCCCTGCTCGAGGCCGGAGACATCGGCGGTGGCACCAGTTGCCGCAGCACGAAGCTGCTCCATGGCGGGGTGCGCTACCTGGAGCTGGCCTTTAAAACTCTGGACCTGGCCCAGCTGAGGCTGGTGCGGGAAGCACTGCTCGAGCGGAGCCACTGGTTGACCCAGGCACCATTCCTGGCCCGACGACTGGAGCTGGCCCTGCCCACTCAACAGCTCTGGGGCCAGGCCTACTACCGAGTTGGGCTGGGGGTGTACGACGCCCTGGCCGGTCAACGAAGCATCGGGCACAGCCGACTGCTGTCCCAGCAGCAGATGCGTCAGGCCCTGCCTCTGCTGAAGGCGTGTCAGGGCGGCGTGGCCTACAGCGACGGACAGTTCGACGATGCACGCCTCAACCTGCTTTTGGCCCTCACCGCCGAGCAACGGGGGGCAACCCTGCGCACCCGTTGCCGGGTGGTGGAGCTGGAGACTGGCAGCACGGGCCAGCTCAAGGCCGCCATCAGTCAATCGGCCACGGGCCAACGGGAACGCTGGTGCGCCTCGGCGTTTGTGAATGCCACGGGCATCCGGGCGGATGAGATCCGCCAGATGGCGGAGGCTGAAGCCCCTCCTCGGATGCTCACCAGCCGTGGGGCCCACATCGTGCTGGAGCAGAACCTCTGCCCGGAAGGTGTTGGGCTTCTGGTGCCATCCACTGCGGATGGACGCGTGCTGTTCATGCTCCCCTTCCACGGCCGCACCCTGGTGGGGACGACGGATGAAGCCTGCAGCAAGGAGAACGCCACATCCCCCTCTCCAGAGGAGGAGGCCTACTTGCTCAACTACGTGCGTGACTGGTTTCCCCAGCTCCAGGATCCGAAGGTGAGCAGCCGATGGGCGGGGGGACGCCCGCTGCTGAAGCCAGCGGACCAGGGCCTGGACAGCAGCCGTGTGGTGCGGGAGCACGAGGTGGAGACGCTGGCCTGCGGCCTGGTGAGCGTGATGGGGGGCAAGTGGACCACCTGCCGACCGATGGCTGATGACACCCTGACCGCGGTGGAACGCCAGCTTTCAGCACCCCTGCCGAAGCCACAATCCCTGCCGCTGCTCGGGACAGCCGCCAACCCCGAGCACACCACCACCGAACTGCGGCAGCAAGCTTTGGCCCTCGAGGACCTGCTGCCCGACACACCCGAACGAGCCCAACAGATCCTGCATCTGCAGCACAACTTCGGACTGGGTGCCGAGGCGGTGGTGGCGAAGGCTCCGATGGAGGCACGCGAACCACTGAGCAGCGTGATCCCGATCTGCCGCGCCGAGATCCAGCACGCCATCCACAAGGAGCACGCCAGCAGCTCCGATGATGTTCTGAGCCGCCGTTGCAGGCTCGCGATGGTGGATGCAGCTGAGGCAGAGCGGCTAAGCCCTCTGGTGAACAACGAACTGGAACAGATGTAAAAGCGAACTAGACGGCCTAGGTTTTGATCATCAGTGGAGAAAACACTTGCACTGCCTCGTTGTTGAAGATCAGCAAATTTTGCTGGATCTGCTGGCAACCATCGTGGACGCTTTCTCCGAGATCTCGACTGTCTCGAAGGCCACAACGTGCGCACAAGCAATCACCGTCAGCAAGGATATGCCGGTGGATTTAGCCATCCTGGATCTGCATCTTCCAGATGGTGACGGCAGCGAACTGGGACAACGTCTTATCCAACGCAATCCCTCAATTCGACTCATTGTTCTGACAGGAGAACCGGAAGACTTCAGGATTTCGCATGAACTGCGTGGATCAATCCATGCCCTGATCGACAAGCGTGATTCGTTCGATGCACTGCACCACAGCTTGAGCACGATTCTGCAACCAGCCCATCAACGTTTGACGCCACGCCAGAGCGAAATCTTCGAGCTCATTGGTGCCGGCAAAAGCACCAAGGAGATCGCCCACATTTTGAACAGCGCCACATCAACGATCGAATCGCACCGCAAGGCCATCACCCAGAAACTCAAGCTCAGCGGCGCTGAATTGATTCGAGAGGCATCCCTGACACGTCAGATCAATCCGCGCCCATGAGCCAGCACTCCACATTGAGCCTGGGGCAACGGCTGGTCCGGTCCACCGGACTGCAACTGATCCTGGTGGCAGGTTCATTCAGTCTGTTGACTTACACGCTGGGGCGGAACAGCGGGATTCAGCAGAGTGAAAGGCACCGAACCAATCTTTTGATCACTGAGATCCGTGAGCAACTGAGCGGCAAGTTGCGGGTTCCGATGTTTCTCAATGACCTCAATGCGTCGGCCATTGATGCTCAGCCCAATCTGTTGAAAAACTTCGACACCCTGGGGCGTCGGTTCTGGCATCAGCTGAAGGCCTTCCCTGTTGATTACATCAATTACGGCGCGCCAGATGGCTCCTTTCTGGGTCTGGAGCGCGGCTCGGATGGTGACGTTCTGCTCTACGAAGACAGCACACGGTTGGGGCGGGGTCAATTGACGGTGTTCTCCCTCTCACCCCGTGGGGAACGCCTCGAGCCAACCGAGGTCATCACCGGCATGAGTGCCACCCACGAGGAAGCCTGGTACGTCGACACCGTTGCGGCCGGACGTTCGAGCTGGAGCAGCATCTACGCCTGGGAAGACCAGCCCGAGGTTCATTCGGTTTCTTTCAACACCCCCCTGCTTGACGGTGATGGCCAGTTGCTGGGGGTGATCGGCGTGGACATGGTGATCAACCAACTCAGCACCTGGCTCCACCAGGTGTGGGGAAGCTGAGATGGCCTGGCCTTGCTCGTCGAAGCCGATGGACGTCTGATCGCCAGCTCAGACCCAAGCATTCCCCTTACAACAACAGGAGAAAGCAACGAGCGCAGCAGCCTCAGCGAGCTGGAGCACCCTTTGGCGGAGATGCTGCTCCGGATCCAACAGACGGCAGGAGACGCATCGCAGCCTCAACTCCTGCGCCACAAGGACGGAGCCTTCCTGCTGCAGTCGACGCCATGGGGCAGCGACCTCGGTCTCGACTGGATTTTGCTGACCGCCAGCAGTGCCAACGCGGAGGTGACGCAAGCCGGACTCACACTCGCCGTTGAGGTCGGCGCTGCCGTGCTGGCTCTGGGCTTCACCTTGCTGCTGAACCGCAGCCTGATCAACAGGATTCTTCAGCCTTTGAGCGCCCTGCAGCGGGCCAGCCAGACCACGGAACAGCAAATCAACCAGCTGGAAGATGCCCAGCCTCAGGCTTTGGAATACCGCTGTGAACTGGACCAGAACAGCGGCCAGGAATTGCTGGACCTGAACGTGGCGGTTCAGTCGATGGTGAAGGCCTTCAATCAACTCACCCAGAACCTCGCCGCCAAGGAGCAGCAGATCACGCGGATGTTTCAGGAGCAGCGCCTGCAGGATGAACAAGCCCTGACCCAGATGAACGATCGGCTGAAGGTGAGTCTTGAAGCCGCGGCCATCGCCCACGAAA
Source organism: uncultured Synechococcus sp. (assembly GCA_913057985.1). Lineage (GTDB taxonomy): Bacteria > Cyanobacteriota > Cyanobacteriia > PCC-6307 > Cyanobiaceae > Parasynechococcus. The sequence goes on along the minus strand of CAJXPL010000028.1, from coordinate 11,668 downwards.
TCAATCAACCCCTGAGCATCCTGCGCCTGACGGCACAACGTTTAAAGCATCAAGTACGCGAGCGTGCCGAAACGGACGATCCCGTCGAACTGCTGGAAGCCCTGCAGATCCTTGACGATCAAGCCAGCCGGATCGCACGGACCACCGACCAGATGAAGGCGATCATCCGCAATGCGAACACCAGCCTGAGCCGGATCGATCTGCGTGATGTGCTGGACAGCATTGAGCTGTATGTGAACTCCAACCTGATTGAAGCCAGCAGCTGGATCACGACCTCTCTGCCCTCCGAGCTGAAGAGACAGGAGCCCTGGGTGGAGGGCGATGCCATCCAGCTCCAGATCGCCGTGATCAATCTGGTGAAGAATGCTGTGGATGCCCTGTCGCATCAACCTCCAACCACGGCTGCTCCGGAGATCGTGATTCGACTCGAACGCCAAGAACAGCATTGGGCGATCGTTTTCGACGACAACGGGCCCGGACTGCCTGACGACCACACTGGTGACATGCCGCTCTACAGCAGCAAGCCTTCCGGCAGTGGCCTGGGACTGTTCATCGTGCGCTCGGCGATGGAGGGGCATAACGGAGAACTGACGCTCGGCCTCAGCCCCAGCGGCGGCACCCGCGCGGTGCTGCTCCTCCCCAGACAGGGCTAGCCCCCCAGAACTGGGGATTGCCTGAACCGCTGCTGGCTAGAAGGATCTGAAGATCCTGGCCAACAGCATGGTTACGGTCGACCAGCTCTGCTGTCTCGACGGTCTGATCTGGCTTCAGTCAGGCAATGCGGTTGGGGCTCTGACGCTCCAGCACCAAACCACCGTCAGCAGAAATCAGCGGAAATGCGCGAAGGCCTTTGGGGTCGACATGCTGAAACGCGATGGTCTCTGGCAGATCGAGGGGGACTGCCATCTCCTGCAGTTGGAGCGGGGGGTGCATCAGGCGGCGCGGCTGAAATTTGGGCGGGGTCTTCGACTGGAGGCGGCCTTCAGCCCTGAAACCGCCCTACCTCAAGACCTCGCAAGGATCTGGACCGTTGGCAGCTCCCGGATCCGCGAGCCCGATCACTTCGAAACCTTGCTGGAACAACGGGTGATCGAGGCCTGGCTCACCTCTGAGGAGCAGGCCCTGGGCCGCAGCGAAGCCATCATCAGCCTCCCGTTGACGGACGAGCCTGAAACGCTGCGCCTTGTGGTACGTCGCGACCTCCACCAGCAACCTGGGATGGCGGGGCTGATGACCGGCTTGTCTGCCTAACAAAAGCCGATCCAACTCCAATCGCCTTAGGACTGAGCGTCCACCTCTCCGATCAACCACCAATTGAATCCATAGGGCGGAAGGTTCACGAACCACTCCGCTGCGGCAGGCGGGAACTCACATCCCCACATCACCTCACGGGTGCGCTCGCCGGTCCACTCCGTCAGATCCAAACTGAGCGAAGCTCCAGCAGCGGTGACATTGGCGGCCACGAGCACCGTCATCGCCTCGGTGCAGCGGAGATAGACCAGCACTCCAGGGTGGGGGCTGTGCAGCAACCGGAAGCTTCCATGCCGCAGTGCTGGCAGCAGGCGGCGGCAGGTGAGCATGCGCCGGTGCCAATTCAGCAGCGACCCGGGCAGCTGCTTCTGCACCTCCACATTCACCACGCGGTAGTCGTAGCCGGGAGCGGTGATCGGGGGCAGCACCAACAGCGGATCGGGGGCCGTGGAGAAGCCACCGTTGCGGGCTGGCGTCCAGGCCATCGGCGTGCGGTTTGGATCACGGTCCCGCAGACCGGGCCAGTCGCCCATGCCCAGTTCATCGCCGTAATACAGACAGGGCATCCCCGGAAGGCTGTAGAGGAGCCCGTGCAGCAACCGGTTGGAGCGTGGATCGCCATTGAGAAGAGGAGCCAAGCGTCGGTTGATGCCCCAGTTCAACCAGTGCCCCTGTCCCTGGGGCAGGCCCACCCGGATGGTCTGAATCACGTCATCGCTGATGAGATGGCCATCCCCCAACCAGAGTTCATCGTGATTGCGCAGGGGCAGGGCCCAGCGAGGACCAGATACCGCCTGCTCGGCTTGGATCAGGCACTCCCCGAGCTGCTGGGTGCGGCCACTGGCAATGGCGGCAAACAGATGGGCGGTGAGCACGAAGTTGAACGCTCCATGCAGTTCGTCATCCGCCAGATAGGGAGCGGCCTCCTCCACCGGCTGAATCGCCTCTCCCAGCAAGAGCACATCACGGCCATGGGCATCCACCCGCTCCCGCAATCGCTTGAGGAAGGCATGGGTTTCCGGCAACCCCTCGCAGCGGGTCCCCTCTGACTCAAACAAGAACGGAACCGCATCCAAGCGGAACCCATCGACGCCGCGATCCAGCCAGAAGTCGACCACCTCCAGCATCGTGTCCTGCACCCAGGGGTTCTCGTAATTGAGATCAGGCTGATGACGCAGAAAACGGTGCAGGTAGTACTGCTCGGCTACCGGATCCCACTCCCAGTTGGAAGCCTCGAAATGCCGGAACAGAACCGGTGCCTCGGCGTAGCGCTTGGGGTCGTCGCTCCAGACGTACACATCCCGTTCAGGACTGCCCTTGGGAGCCCAGCGGGCCCGCTGGAACCAGGGGTGCAGGTCACTAGTGTGGTTCAGCACCAGGTCCAAAATCACGCGCATGCCCTGGCTGTGGGCCGCCGTGAGGAACCGGTGGAAGGAGGAGAGATCCCCCAGGTCCGGATGGATTCCGGTGAAATCCGTGATGTCGTAGCCCCCGTCCCTCAGGGGGGAGGGATAGATCGGGGTCAACCAGAGGGTGTTGACCCCCAGCCAACGCAGATAGGGCAACCGCGCCGCAAGCCCCTTGAAATCACCGGTGCCATCGCCATTCCCATCGGAATAGCTGCGAACGATCAGCTGATAGATGACCGTCCCTGACCACCACGGAAGCGCTGGGGTCATCCCCCGGTTGCAGATTCACCACTGCTAGACCCGACTGGCCTGATCGTCAGCCCTGTGGCCCTCACCCAAACGCAACTGAGCCGGATGCAGGAGCTCGTGGGGGCTGGGCTGACCCGTCCCCTGGCCTGGCGCCGAGAGCAATTGCAACGGCTCTCCGCTCTGGTGGAGAAGCATGAATCGGAGGTGCTCGACGCCCTCGCCGCCGACCTCGGCAAACCACCCACCGAAGCCTTTTTTGAGCTGGTGGCCCTGCGACAGGAGCTCAAGCTCACCGGCCGGCAGCTGGAGCGGTGGATGCGCCCGCGCCGCGTGGCTGTGCCCCTCTCACTCCGCCCCGGCCAGGCCAAGGTTGTACCGGAACCACTCGGGTGCGTTCTGGTGATCGGACCTTGGAACTACCCCTTTCAACTGACGCTGCGGCCCTTGATCAGTGCCCTGGCTGCTGGCAACACCGCCGTGCTCAAGCCTTCGGAACACGCCAGTGCCATCGCGGATCTGATCGCACGGCTGATCCCTCAGCACTTCGAGCCTGAGGTGGTGCAGGTGGTCCTGGGAAATGGAGCCGTCGCGGCCGAGCTGGTGGCCATGCCCTTCGACCACATCTTTTTCACCGGTGGCGGCAACATCGGCCGGAAGGTGTTGGAGGGGGCCGCTGCACACCTCACGCCGGTGACGTTGGAGCTGGGGGGCAAGAGCCCCGCCATCGTTCTTGAAGGTGCCGACCTCACGGTGGGAGCGCGCCGCTTGATCTGGGGCAAGGGGATCAATGCCGGGCAGACCTGCATCGCACCAGACCATCTGCTGGTACCACCCGCCCTGCGTTCACCGCTGCTGAAGGCGATGGAGGAGGCCCGAACCGAGATGTATGGCGCCGCCCCCCTCAACTCCAATCAGCTGGGGAGGATCATCAATGAACGCCAGTTCAATCGGCTGGAACAGCTGCTGGAGTCCGCCAGAGCGGACGGTCGCATCCTGATCGGAGGCGAAATCAGCCGGGAGCAGCGGCGCATCGCCCCCACCGTGATTCGCGTGGATGACCGCCACGATCCGCTGATGGCCGAGGAACTGTTCGGCCCTCTCCTGCCGGTGCTGGTGCTCGAGAACCTCACCACAGCCCTTCAGGAGATCCGCCAAGGGCCCAAACCGTTGGCGCTCTACCTGTTCGGCGGTGATGAGGCCCAGCAACAGCAGGTGCTCTCTACCACCAGCTCAGGCGGGGTCTGCTTCAACGACGTGGTGATGCAGGCCGGCGTGCCCCAGCTGCCCTTCGGGGGCGTCGGCGCCAGTGGGATGGGCAGTTACCACGGCCAAAGCGGCTTCGACACATTCAGCCACCACAAGGCGGTGCTGAAGCGCCCCTTCCGGTTTGATTTCAAGCTGCGTTACCCGCCCTACAAGGTGGATCTCAACCTGCTGAAGCGGCTGGCGGGATAAGTCGCACTCATCGCCACCACATCCCTTCTGCAGCAGGTGCTCTGGGGGGCTGGCGCTTTAGCTCAGGCACCGTATCTTGCGGGGATCTGCCGGAGACAAATGCGCCGTACCGCTCTTGCCGCCCTGCTGCTGACGGCCTGGTTCCCCCTGTCAGCCACGGCTGCCTCGGTGACGGTGCGATCCGGGGAGACGCTTTCGGATATCGCAGACCGCTACGGGGTGAGCGTCGGCACCCTGATGCGGATGAATGGGATCCGCAACCCAGACCTTGTTCAGGCCGGACTCCGCTTGCAGGTGCCAGGCCCCACGGTGACAGCAGGCTCCGGCCGCCATCGCGTCAACAGCGGTGAAACCCTCAGCAGCATTGCCAGCCAGTACCAGGTCCGCAGTCGCGACCTGATCGCCCTCAACAACCTGCGCAATGCCAACCACGTTGAGGTTGGCCAGAACCTGCGACTCCCCAGCAACGCCGTAATGCCCCGTCCGGCCTTCAAACCGGTGGCCGTGACCCCGATCCCAGGAGCCACGGAACACACCGTTGTCAAAGGGCAGACCCTCACGCAGATCGCTAAGGCCTACAAACTGCCGGTGGCCAGCCTGATCAGCATCAACCAGCTGAGCGACCCCAACAAAGTGGAGGTGGGCACGCGCCTGTATCTGACGGATCCCTCCTTCCAGACACCCTCCACTCACCAAGCGCAGCCCGCCACAACGGAACCGTCAGTCACCGCCGGCAGAACAGTTGTGACGGTGCAGCCCACGGTTCAAGCCAAGGCGACACCCGTCCAAACCAAGGCAGCGCAAATGAAACCGGTTCAGGTCAAAACCCCCGTGGCCAAGGCCAAGCCGGTCGAGGCTGCCAAGCCCAAGCAGACCCTGGCCAAGTCGGCTGACTGGCGCACCTATGGCCCCCTTCAGGTGGACTGGGGCAACTGGCAGGCCATGGGTGGCAGTCAGGTGGTGCCCACCCTCAATGCCCAGGGGCAGGCTCTGTACCTGGCTGTGAACTGTTCCGCCAAGAAGATCAATGCCACCGGTTCCGACGGAAGCTGGAAAACCTGGGAAGCGCCGAAGAACCGCTTCGAACAAGACCTGGTGAAGGATCGTTGTCAGGCCAAGGCCTGATCTGAATCAGGCGGCGTAATCAAGCGGCCAGGGCGAATCGAGGAATCTCCGGCCGCTTTCGCGGAGATAAAGCCGCTGAGCACCGTCGTTGCTTTCCTGGATCAGCTCCTCCTGAACGAGCCGACGGGCCAACCAGGTCCAGCGGTCGTGGCGTCCGGGCTCATGCAGGGCCAGGTGCTCTCCAAGGCGACGCATCTCCGTGCCGTCCTGCTCGGCCAGATGGGCCAGGAGCGTTTCCACCTGGGCTGACCAGTCGCGTCGTTTGGGGGACTCCATGCAGCGATCGCAGCGACCACAGGGACCGACCAACTCGCCAACCGCAAGCAGCAACGCCTGTTCACGGCACATCTCACCCTCCGCGACGGCCTCCATGCGCCGCAGCTGCTGCTGCGCCAGGTCCAGGCGGCGACGGTCCTCCAGGGCGTTACTGCCCCGGGCCGAAGCCTGCATGGCCCAGCCCAGACTGGTGCGATCACCCGGCGAAAACAGCACCTGGCAATGGGCGGGCTTGCCATCTCGGCCGGCGCGGCCCGATTCCTGCAGATAGCCCTCGGGCGTGGCCGGCAGATCGAGATGAAGCACCAAGCCCACATCGCCACGGTCAACGCCCATGCCGAAGGCCACCGTCGCCACCAGCACAGGCCGCTCATGCTCGAGAAACAGCTTCAGAGCCTGCTGGCGGGTCTCCGGATCCAAGCCGGCGTGATACGGCGTTGCTGCAACCCCTTGATCACTGAGACGTTCCGCCCACTGCTCCACAGAACGACGGGTGCGGGCATAGATCAGCGCAGCACCACGGGACATCTCCAGTGCCTCCAACACCTGAGGCATGGGATCCCTGGGCCGCCGCTGCATCGTGTAGTGAAGGTTGTCCCGGCGGGCCGAACTCACCTGCACAAGCGGGCGACGCAGATCCAGCAGGCGAATGATGTCGGCCCTCACCCTTGGGGCTGCCGTCGCACTGAGGGCCAGCATCGGCACTCCCGGGCAGAGGCTGCGGATCTGGCCAAGGCGGCGGTAATCGGGGCGGAAGTCATGCCCCCAGGCACTGATGCAATGGGCTTCATCCACCGCCAGGGCCACTAGTCGCCCCTCCGTGGCATGACGTTCCAGCATCAGCCTTGTCTGCTCACCTTGGAGTCGTTCCGGCGCGATGTAGAGCAGGCGCAGTGTGGCGTCCCGCAGCTGCTCCAAAGCCTGCTGGCGTCGAGCGGGCTCGAGTCCGGCATGCAGGCAGGCCGCAGCGATTCCCCGTCGCTGCAAGGCCATCACCTGGTCCTCCATCAGCGCCACCAACGGTGAGATCACCACCACCAGGCCCTCGCGCACCAGGGCCGGCAGCTGATAACAGAGCGATTTGCCACCACCGGTGGGCAGCACCGCAAGCGCGTCCTTGCCGGCCAGCACGGCGTCCACCACGGGCCGTTGCCCGGGGCGGAAGCCATCCCAACCGAAGTGGGTCTGCAGTGCACGCTCGAGCGAAGCCAGAACACACCAGATGTGGAGACTTCAGATTATCGAGCACAAGATCTGGTGTCAGGCCAGCGGCGGGGGATCCAATTGATCGGGGGACTCCTCCACCAGCTGGAGCCGCACCCGCTTGCCGCCAGCCAACTCTCCCAACGACACCCGCAAGGTGGCACCGCTGAGGGTCTGCAGGGCATTGAGCACATCGCGGAGGTAAGGCGTGCTGCTTCCGCTTTCAACCCAAAGCCGCTCCTGGAGCCCCCCCAAGCGCCGCCAGGAGGTGTGCAGCTTCAACACCGCAGACTCAAGGGCCTGGGCCTGGCCCACCGCATCGGCCAGCAAGCCAAGGGCGTCCAGGCGCTGGGCCTCCTGCATGGCGCGGTCAAGATCCAGTTCCCCCTGCTGGAAGGCCCGCACGGCAACACCCGACTCGGTTGCCTTGGTGATCCAGCGCGCTGTGCTGGTGACGTCCTTGATCCGATCGAGTTCGGGCTCATCGCGGAGCACCTTGCGCAGATCTTCCTGCTGCGGCTCAGGCAGCTTGGCCAATTCCCGCACCAAGGGAGCCACCGCACGGGGTGGCAGAAGGTTCTCCTGGGTGCGCTGACGAATTTCCTCCGGCAGCAAAGGGCTCGTGGCTGCCGTGAATTCATCGGTGAGGCGGCGCACCTGCTTGCGGGTGATTTCCTGCCCCTCGTTGGCAGCCTCAGAAATCATCAGCTGCACTTCAGGATCCGCCTGGGCGGTTTCCATGAAGGCCCGCTTGGAGAATTGATTGACGCTGCTCTCTTCCAGGGTGCCGTCGCTGAGCATGCTGTCGGCGGATTCCGCCAGTTGAATCAAGCCGTAGGCGCGGGTCTTGCTGATTTCCCGCTCCCGCAGCCACTGCAGAAATCCGGCGCCCCGGGCTTCACCACCACGCTTTTCCTTGTCCCGCACAGCGCGGAGGATGCGACCACGCCAGATCTCGGTCTGGAGATCAAAGCGATCGCAGACGGCCCAGGCCTGTTCGAGGCGGGCCAGAAATTCCATCGTGCTGATGTCGTCCTGCTCCGGGTCCGGCAAATCCAGCTGGAGCAGCGACGGATCTGGATCAAGGGCGATGGAACTGGTCAAAGGGACGCCGACAACGAAGGGACGACATTCTGTGACGCAGCGGTCATCACCATCCATTCCACGAGATACGCTCCGAATGCATCTCCTTATGCCCAGCGATGGCGATCACCCGCGGCGCCAAGGTGCGCATCAAGCGTCCTGAGTCCTACTGGTTCAACGAAGTTGGCACCGTTGCCTCCATCGACACCTCGGGAATCCGCTACCCCGTTGTCGTTCGCTTCGAGAAGGTCAACTACAGCGGCCTGCAAGGCGTTGACGGTGGCATCAACACCAACAATTTCGCTGAAGCTGAGCTCGAGCCGGCCTGAGGCCGTTGCCTGAACTTCCTGAAGTCGAGACGGTCCGCCGGGGACTGGCAGACCGTCTCGTCGATTTCAAAATTGCGCAGGTTGAAGTCTGCAGACCAAGGGCGATTGCCAGCCTTGGAGGTCCTGACGAGTTTGTTACTGGCCTCTGCGGCACAACGGTGGGGCAGTGGCAGCGCAGAGGGAAATATCTTATGGCCGCCCTTGAGCCCGAAGGCGGTGTTTGGGGTGTTCATCTGCGCATGACCGGCCAGTTCCAATGGCATGAGCAGTCCTCCGAACCGTGCAAACACACCCGTGTTCGCCTCTGGAACTCGAAAGAACAGGAGTTGCGCTTTGTGGATGTGCGCAGCTTCGGAGAAATGTGGTGGGTGCCTCCGGGTCAGGCGATTGAAGAGGTGATCACAGGGTTAACGCGGCTCGGCCCTGAACCCTTCAGCGCCGACTTCTCCGCCAGTTATCTGAAGCAGAAACTCAAGGGCAGCAGCCGACCGATCAAAACAGCGCTCTTGGACCAAGCCCTGGTGGCCGGGGCGGGCAACATCTACGCGGATGAATCCCTTTTCGCATCAGGCATCGCCCCCTTCACGCCAGCAGGGCAGCTGAATCTCCAACAACTGGAGAGGTTGCGGGATGCCCTGGTCAATGTGCTGACCATCAGCATTGGAGCCGGTGGCACCACCTTCAGTGATTTCCGCGATCTTGAGGGGGTGAATGGCAACTACGGCGGCCAGGCCTGGGTCTACCGGCGTGGAGGGGAACCCTGCCGCAGCTGTGGAACGACCATTCAAAGAGAGAAACTGTCCGGCCGAAGCACCCACTGGTGCCCGACCTGTCAAAGCTGATTGGGCAGCGGAAGCGCCGTGAGAACCTCCCGATAGGGAGGACGAAGCACGCCGAACTCGGTGATGAAGCCCGTCACCAGATGAGCCGGGGTGATGTCGAAGGCAGGGTTCCAGGCCTTGGCCCCGGGAGCCGCGACATCCATGCCCCGCACGTGGGTGATCTCCTCTGCATCCCGTTCCTCAATGGTGATCGCGTCCCCATCAACCGTCGCTCGATCCATGCTGCTGCCAGGGGCGCAGACATAGAAGGGGATGCCATGGGCTCGGGCCACAAGCGCCAGGTTGTAGGTGCCGATCTTGTTGGCAACATCGCCATTGGCAGCGACTCGATCACAGCCCACCATCACGGCATCCACCTCACCCCGGCGCATCAGCAATCCACTGGCTCCATCAACAATCACGGTGCAAGGAACCCCGAGACAACCCAATTCCCAGGCAGAGAGAGCAGCACCTTGCAAGCGGGGACGCGTTTCATCCAGCCAGGCATGGCGAAGCAGACCACGGGCATGGGCGGCTGCAATCACACCGAGGGCGGTTCCAACGCCACCCGTAGCGATCGCCCCCGTGTGGCAGTGATGCAAGACCCGGCAACCCTGATGTAACAGGGAAACGCCGTGATCCACCAGCCGCTGGGTCAGAACACAATCCTCACGCTGAAGCGCAGCGGCCACGCCGGCGAGCGCTTCAACATCAACTGGGGCGGCGGAACCCATGGCCGCCTGCATCCGATTGAGGGCCCAGCCAAGGTTGACGGCGGTTGGCCGTGATGCACGCAGGCCTCTAATGGCAGTGGGGAGGTCATCACCGGAGCGTGCAGCCAACACAACCCCCCAGGCCGCCGCAATACCGATCGCGGGTGCACCGCGCACAGCCATGGAGGAAATCGCCTCAGCAACCTCCTGCCATCGGTGCAATTGCATGAAGACCACAGCACCGGGCAGTAGTCGCTGATCCAGCAACTCCAGGTGATCACGGCTCCAGCGGCAACTGGGGGGAAGCGTCAATGCACGTGGGCCGCTGTGTCCTGTATAGAAGATGGAGGGATGAGCGGATTGTGACCGCAAACCAAACCCAGCGCGATCGCTTGACTGAGGTGATGCAAGGCATCCACCGACGCGGCTGGTGCGATGGCACTGGAGGGAACTTCAGCGTTGTGCTGCAGCATCAGCCCTTGGAGTTGCTCATGGCACCCAGTGGAGTGGACAAGGGGCAGGTACCTGCCGATCAGCTGATTGTTGTGGATGGAGAAGGCAAGGTATTAACGGGCAAGGGAAAAGCCAGTGCCGAAACAGGGTTGCATCTGCGCATTGTTGAAGCGACCCAAGCGGGAGCTGTGCTGCACACCCATTCCGTTCCCGGAACGGTGTTATCCCGCCATTACGAAACCACAGGAGGGATTGCCTTGGAGGGCTGGGAAATGCTGAAAGGCTTGGTTGGAATCAAGACCCACGCCTGCAGCGTCACCATCCCCGTGATCAGCAACAGTCAGTCGATGCAGGAGCTGGGAGATACCATCGCACCCTTTCTGGAAACCGCACCCTGCGGATTTCTCGTGGCTGGACATGGCCTCTACGCGTGGGGGCCTGACCTGGATGCGAGCAAACGACACCTGGAAATCCTGGAATTTCTTTTGATGGTGAAATTGACTCAAATGCAAATTGGACATTTATGACGAATCAACAACATCTGCTGCTCGACATCGAGGGAACGACATGCCCAGTGAGCTTTGTTAGCGACGTTTTGTTTCCCTTTGCCAAGAAAGAATTGAGCAAATACATCACAAAACATTGGAACAAAAGCCCTCACAACAAGCCCATCCAAGCGGCCAAGAAAGAATGGATGGACGACCAATCCGCCGAAAGCATGAAGATCAAACAACAAGTTATGCAGGGCGGGACAGGGGAGGTTGACGGATTAATTCAATACCTAAAACACCTGATTTCAATTGACAGAAAGTCAACAGCACTCAAAGATCTGCAAGGGAAAATCTGGGAATACGGCTATGGCAATGGCGAGCTCAAATCTCAACTGTTCCCGGAAACTGCGGAATGTCTGCGCCAATGGCATGAACAAGGATTGACGCTTTCCGTGTATTCATCGGGCAGCATTCAAGCTCAGAAACTGCTTTACAGACACAGCTCAAATGGTGATTTAGAAGATCTTTTCAGTCACTGGTTTGACACACATACAGGCCCCAAAAAATCCACGGAGAGCTATACAACAATCGCCAAGAAGCTTCACAGCTTGCCCAACACGATTTGGTTTGTGAGTGACAACGGAGCTGAATGTGATTCTGCCCGCTTGGCAGGAATGCACACTCTCTTCAGCCTTCGCGAGGGCAATCCCGACCGTGACCCACGGGATCACACGGTGGTTCAATCACTCCGCGAGGTAAGTGCTCTCCTAGTAGCAGAACAATAGCCAACAAAAAGCCACCTCATGGAGA
>CAJXPL010000027.1 GCA_913057985.1 uncultured Synechococcus sp. | reverse complement strand
CCGCATCAGATGCCCGCAGTCCACGGCTGCACAACGGTGTGGTGCTGGTGAATCGCCTGGGCTGGCGGCCGATTGCCCAGAAACAACTGCTGCCCAGTTACGACGTCTTTGATGAGCGGCGCTACTTCCGCCCCGGTGATGGCCCCTGCCTGCTCAGCCTGCCCAACGGGAAGCGACTGGGCCTCACCATCTGCGAAGACCTCTGGGTGGATGACGGCCTGCAGCGCGAGCGCCTGGACGGACCGGATCCCATCGATCAACTGATCCCCGAACAGCCGGATCTGGTGATCAATCTGGCGGCTTCCCCCTTCGATGCCTCCAAGCCAGCCTTGCGCCAACAGCTGGCGGCGGCGGCGGCGCAACGCCTCAATTGCCCACTGATCTACCTCAATCAAGTAGGGGGCAACGACGAGCTGGTGTTCGACGGGGCCAGTTTTGTGGTGGAAGCCGATGGCGCCGTGCAGCTGGAGCTCCCCGTCTGTGAGGAGCACCTGGCGGTCTGGGACAGCGGTCATCCCACCCCTGTGCAGTCCCACGGCCAGATTCAACCCATGGATCCCCTGGAGCGGCTGTTCCGCGCCCTCGTGCTTGGGGTGCGTGACTACGCCCGGAAATGCGGGTTCAACAAGGCATTGCTGGGGTTGAGCGGCGGCATCGACTCAGCGCTGGTGGCCGTGATCGCCAGCGCAGCCCTTGGGAACGAGGCGGTCTCAGCGCTGTTGATGCCCTCCCCCTGGAGCTCGGCTGGATCCATCGACGACGCCTTGGCCTTGGCCAAACGGTTGGGACTGCAGACCAACACAGTGCCGATCGCCGGCCTGATGGAGGGCTACGACCAGGCCCTCACCGCACCGCTCGGGGCAACGCCCCAGGGCTTGACGGCGGAAAATCTGCAATCACGCATTCGCGGCACCCTGCTGATGGCCGTGGCCAACCAGCAGGGCCAACTGCTGCTCACCACCGGCAACAAATCCGAGCTGGCCGTGGGGTACTGCACCCTCTATGGCGACATGAACGGCGGGCTTGCGGTGATTGGCGATCTCTACAAAACCAGCGTGTTTGCCCTGTGCGACTGGCTCGACAGCGACGCAGCCCGGGGCTGCCGCCAGGCGCTGGGACTCCCGACCCACGGGGAGCTGGTGGGGGAGGCGATTCGACGCAAACCCCCCAGCGCCGAGCTAAGGCCCAACCAGAAAGACAGCGACTCCCTGCCCGACTACGACGCTCTGGACGCCCTGCTCAAAGCGCTGATCCAGGAGCGCCAGTCTGGACCAACCCTGGTGGCGGCCGGCCATGATCCCGCCCTAGTGGAGCGGGTGGAACGGCTGCTGAAACGGGCCGAGTTCAAGCGACGCCAGGCGGCACCGTTGCTCAAGGTGAGCCCCCAGGCCTTCGGCAGCGGCTGGCGGTTGCCCATTGCAGCGGCCTAAAGCCATCCCACCCTGGTGATGTGGCGGGTTGCGCGCAGCGGAGCCAGATTGAAGGGATCTCCTTGAAGCCGCCATGGCAGCCTCCGTTCTCTCGGCCCCGATGGCCAGCATCGGTGTGCCGAAGGAGATCAAGCTCGATGAGCAGCGCGTGGCGCTGACTCCCGATGCGGTGCGGGAACTGGTGAGCCAAGGCTTGGAGGTGCGCATCGAAACCGGAGCCGGGGCTGGAGCGGGAATCGGTGACGACGCCTTCGCCGCCGCCGGTGCCCAAATGGTGAGCCGCGACGAGGCCTGGGGCGCCCATTTGGTGGTGAAGGTGAAGGAACCGCAGGCGGAGGAATTTGTTTATCTGCGGAAGGACATGGTGCTGTTCACCTACCTGCACCTGGCCGCCTATCCCAGCGTTGGCGAGGCCCTGCTGGAGGCAGGCACCGCTGCCATCGCCTACGAAACCGTGCAGCTGGAGAACGGCAGCCTGCCGTTGCTGGCACCGATGAGCGAAATCGCGGGGCGCTTGGCGGCCCAGGTTGGAGCTCACCTGCTGGAGAAACCACACGGCGGCCGGGGCGTTTTGATGGGGGGCTGCACCGGCGTGCAACCGGCCCGGGTGGTGGTGCTTGGCGCCGGCACCGTGGGATGGAATGCCGCACGAACGGCCGCCGCCATGGATGCCGAGGTGTTGCTGCTCGACCGCTCACCCAAGCGGTTGCGCAGCCTGGAGGCCGACCGGCGCGGTCGCTTGATGAGTGTGGTGAGCAGCCGCGGGCTTCTGGAACGGTTGGTGCCGACAGCGGATCTGGTGATCGGAGCCGTGCTTACCCCCGGTGGGCGCGCCCCCACCCTGGTGGACGAGCAGATGGTGAAGCAGATGCGGCCCGGTTCGGTGATCGTGGATGTGGCGATCGACCAGGGGGGCTGCATCGCCACCAGCCGCGAAACCACCCACACCGATCCCACCGTGAGCATCCACGGTGTGCAGCACTACGCGGTCGGCAACATGCCCGGTGCGGTGCCGTTCACCTCCACCGAAGCGCTGGTGAGCGTCACGCTGCCCTACATCCTTGGCATCGCTGGCCGGGGCCTGGAGGAGGCGGTCACAGAACGGCCGGAACTGTTGTCAGGCCTGAACACGGTGCAGGGCTCGGTCTGCCATCCCGGCGTCGCCAAGGCCCTCGGCCTGCCGCCGCGGCACCCGATGGCCTGCCTGCGCTAGCTCTCAGCATCCAGATCGACGGCCCGGATGTAGAGCCAATCACCTTCAGGCTGCCCATCCCGGCGCTGGAACAGGGAGGTTTCCCGCAGCACACCGCCTTGGTAACGGGCCTCGAACTGCACGGTGCCCTCCAGGTCCCCGCCGCCGCCGCTGACGGCGATGATCTCCAGCCCCAGCCACCGGGTCTGGCGGCAACTGCGCTGCAGCTCCCGCCGGCGCTGGGAGGCCTGCTGATGGGGCTCGGGATGGGTGGCGATCAGGTAGTCCACCTCCCCCCGGGCGAAAGCGGAGTAGCGGGATCGCATCAGCTGCTCCGCGGTGAGCGCACGTTGCTCTCCCCGGTGCAAAGGGCCGCAGCAACGGCCATACAACCCACCACCACAGGGGCACGGGTCCTGATCCGCCGACGCCGCGAATCCCTTAGGCATCAATTCGGCACCATTAGTTGAGCCTCTCCAACCCTGGCAACGGCCGGCCCAGCGATGCCGGCGCCACTCCCTCGCGCAGGGCCAGCACCAGACCGGCAGCTTCGGCATAACTGGCCGCAGCATGCACCCCACTGCCGATCCCGAGGGCGTCCGCCGTCACCGACAGCAGCGAGGGGTTGACCACGCTGATCACCGGCACCCCGCGCTCCAGGCAGGCCAGAACGGACTCGCCGCCGAGGGCACCGTTCGGCACCACCACCGCACCCAGTTGATCGGCCCTCAACCGATCGCTCCCCACCACGCCTTGGCCGGCCGCCACCAGATCCGGCGCCCGGCTCAGACCCACCAGGACGCAGGCCAGAAAGGTGTAGCCCAGCTCCTCTCCAGCAGCGCGCGGATCCAACTGTGGATCCAGGGGCAACGGATCCAAGGCCGGCGCATGGGCACAGGGAATCTGCAGGTGTTGCACCAGCAGATGACTGATCACCGCCTCGGCCCCAGCCAGGGCATCAACGCCGCTACCAGCGCGGTAGGCCGCCAAGGCATCACTTTGCGGATCCTCCGGGAAGCGGGCCACCACGGCGATGGCGGTGGCCCCGGCCGCCTGCAGCCGCTCGCCCGCCCGCAGCAAGGCATCATGACGATCCAGGGTTCCCCAGCTGGCGCCACTGGCCCCCTGTTCCAGGTGGACCCCGAGGGGCGCATCCGTCGTCAGCACCGGTCCGATCTCCAGCCCCAACGTGGCGCGACAACCCTCCGCCACCTGAATCTGCCGTTGCGCCAGCTCCGGCTCAATGCCGGCATCGAGCAACAGCCCGATCCGCTGGCGCAGCACCGGCCGCAGGTCCCAGGCACCGACGGCAAAGCGATCCAGGCCGTAGCCCTCCACATAGTGAATGCGGGGGTCGCTCCAGTAGAGGGCGGCCCCGTTCATCACATTCGGGTGGGTGATAAGGCATCCACTCGCCGCGGCCAGCACCCGCGCACTGGGCATTGCGTCGCCGGCGTAGCCGCCGATGGCACAACCGATGCCCGTCGGCACCAGCATCAGCACCGGCAGCGCCGTCGCACTCATGGCTGAACCACGGCTTCCTGCTCAACAGCCGCACCCACCTGCACAACAGCCTCCTGCTCAGAAGCACCAATCTCAACAACAGCCTCCACCTGCAGCCAACGCTGACCGGCGGCATCGCTGTTCACCGCCGTGATCGCCCAACGCAAGAGTTGGCCTTCAGGCTGCAGCTGCTGACGAATCCATCCACCCAACCGTTCTGCTGGCACCGCCTCGGGCCAGAGCAGCTGACGGTCCAGGCGACGCAGGTTCACTTCTGGTATTGCCCGAACTGCGCCTCGTACAAGGCATCCTCCTGGCCGGCTTTCAAGCTGAGATCGGCGCGGGGGAAGGCCACACAGAGCAAGGCGTAACCCTGTTGCTGCAGATCCGCCTTCACACCCATGGCATCAGGCTGATCCACCGACCCTTCGCTGATCAGCGCGGCACAGGTGGTGCAGACACCGGAACAACAGGAACTGGGCAGGGTGACACCGGCGGCTTCCGCCGCGTTGAGCACGGTCTGATCGGCACGGCAGCTGAAGCTGTGGGTGGTGCCTTCAAACTCGGCGCGGACGGTGTAGGTGGCCACGTCGGACATGCCGTGGTGAGTCAATGAATTAGAAGCAATCATAAAGAACAGACCTCCCCAGAATTAAGTCATCCCCCCGTAACGCTTCAATAGCAATTTAGCCCATGAAAACAACCCCAACCGCCAACAAGAGAGTCCATCTAATATTAACAGCCAAGACAAACTGGCCAAATATCGGGGTCAACCAAAAACCGTAACTTCATCGAAAAAGACATATAAAATTAAAGTGGATTCGCAAAGATTCAAGTGACGAAATCACATGATTGCCCTTAGAACTTCAAAACTTTGATCAAGGCCTGAATTGATCTGAAGTTTTTCTTTGTGAACATGATTGAAAATGTCCCGCGGGTCCCAACTAGAACCTATGGCAGGTCTTGGCAAGTCAACAAGACTCAATCCGTCACTCAGTCTAAATGGAACATGAACAGGATTTGTTTCAAAATCGCTTGGGAAATCACCTAACCAGCTCTCGTAATAATGCCTGCGCTCAGTCCTAACAGGTACATGAAGAGTTTTAGCATAGGAAGCCCTACACATGTAAAAGTTAAACCACATCCAACCACTGCCTCCTAGGCCAGGTCCGATTTTATTTAATGAAACAATTGTATTCAAAATATCTGCATTAACATAAACATTTCTGAGGATCATAATTGATGACATAGCACTCTCTAGGGTGGTAAGCGATTCAGACTCAAGATGCGACAAACCTTTGCAATGAGAATATATAACGTAATCAGCCCCTTCCAGCGCCATTGATGTCTCATGAAAAGATCTAATGCCGGGATACTCAAAACAATTCTCTTGACTCCACAAGATTTCATAATTTCTTTTTAGAACCCCATTTTCTTTCGAGCTCCCACAAGATTCTTCGCCAAGAAAGCCTTCGGCAAGTTGAACAACCCTTGACAAATGTTCTGGAGTACCATTTACAACTATTTTAACCAAAGAATCATAAGAACCACAAAACACACCTGAAACACATAGATCGCAAAAATGCCTTTTAAAGACTATTTCCCAGTATTGAGACACGAAGCAATTCAAGAAGTAAATTATTCTTAGCTTTTGCTGACCAAGAGGAGCAAAATCCATTGGCCTTACATTAAGCGGAATGTTCTTAGGGCAACAGATTTCCCACAACGGCTTATCTGGCAACTTATCAAAAATTCTCCGTACTGCTATGACATCACAGTCAATATTGGCATAAAGAGTATTAATTGAATAACATTTATATCCTCGTGAGCAAGAGCCAATACTTGCAAGATCAATCAGCCCATTCTCAAATTCACTTATCGGCTTCCACCCCAACAGAAGCTGGCCTGACTTAAAACATGAAACTTCAATTCTACTAGTGAATTGCAGCGTCACACAATTCGGCATAAGTGAACACACCATAACAGACCCCGCCATGCATCAACCGTCAACCACCTCTTGCATACACTTTGGATGAAAGATTCATCATCATCAACACCGTAAAGCGCAGAAACGACTAGGGATAAAAGAAAGACCGCACATTTCGAGAAAAATCAACGAAATAAACCGCATATCAATGACAACACTTAGGCGCACATAACGAAGATTATTTCCCGCAAAAACAAGAATCATTCTTTAATCAAACAAATTGCATCATATAATAATATAAATTTACAGCATCCGAATCAATGGACGAGGCGTGTAGTTGATTACAAACCAGACAGCAACTCAGAGGTTCTCCATTACTCAGGGCCATCATCGTCCAGATTTTCCCGAAGCGATGCAATACAAAAATCAGGGCTGGTATTTTCCAATTGATAATCCAATGGAACTTTAAACAACTCCATTCATCTCATTCCACTGAAGTCCACTGCGATGGGTGGGGCGCCAGGTATTCCGGAGGATCCCCCTCGGCAGGCGCAGTGAGGGCGAAATCAAAGCTGATCGAACAGCGCAGCTCGTCTGGGGCGTCGTTGGGCAGAACGCTGTGGTGCAGGCTCGACGGAAACAGCACCAGTAAACCGGGGCGTGGGGCCAGATCCCAGTGGGCCTGATTGAACGGTTGGCCTTCAGCAATCGGGCCGCCGTAACCCACCGCCAAACCCGCCACCAACTCATTGGGTTGATGGGACGCATGCAGCCGCAACATGCCTTCTTCTCCCGAGCCGTTACCTGTGAGGTACAGAACAGCACTGAGATGGGCATTGGGGTGGTGGTGGCGACCACCCACTTGATCCCAATCACTGATCACCGGCCAGCAACGCTGCAGATGCAGGGCCAGTTGGCTTCGCTCAAACCCAAGCGAATTGAGATAGCCCCAGGCCTGATCGGCTACCAGCTGAGCCAGCGCCTGAAAGGGCTGCTGTTGATGCAGCTGCCACACCCCATGCAGGTCCCCCGTCCAGGCACAACCCTCGCTGGGGTTGCCCTCGGCCTCGCCGCGAAGCTCCAGCAGAGCCTGCATGCAGGCCGCCTGCTGCAGAGGGTCGAGAGGAAGTTGCGTCGTTGCCACGACGGTGGGGAAGAGCTGATGAAGCTGAAGCACGCCCACACCCTCAAACCGCTCCGATTCACCGTTAACACGGCACAAAAAAACCGGCCCCGAAGGACCGGCATTCGAATGATCGATCGACCGAAAAGATCAGCCGAAATGGTTAGCCAACAGCGGCCGCACCGCCTGCAACTTCCAGGATCTCCTGGGTAATCGCAGCCTGACGGGCCTTGTTGTAGTCAAGGGTGAGGCTCTTGGCCAATTCCTTGGCGTTGTCACTGGCGTTGTTCATGGCCGTCATCCGGCTGGCCAGCTCGGAGGCGGCCGATTCCTGCAGGGAACGCAGCATCTGGTTCTGCAGATACAGCGGAAGCAGTGCATTCAGCAACTGTTCAGGGGTCTGCTCAAACACGATGTCCGAAGGAATCTTCGGCTCGGTGTTGGCAGGGCCTGCACCAGGCTCCACCGTCAGAAGACCGTCCTTGGTGGTGAGACGGAAGATCTCATCCTCGGGATCAGCGATGTCCTGAGGATCCAAGGGCAGAAGGGTCTGAACCACGGGCTTGCAGCTCACCAGGTTGATGAACTTGGTGAAGATCAGTTCGACGCGGTCGGTGCTTTCGGCCAGGAACTCAGCCAGCAGATCCGTGGAGATCGTGTTGGCCTCATCGGCGGTGGGCACCTGTTCCAGACCGGAGAAGGTGGCCTGGATCGGGTAGTCCCGACGGGTGAAGTAGCCGATGGCTTTGGTGCCGATCAGCAGCAGCTTCACGTCGAAGCCTTTGCCCTTCAGCTCAGCAAAACGCTGTTCCGTGCGCTTGATGATGTTGGCGTTGTAGCCACCACACAGGCCGCGATCGCCGGTGACCGCCACCAGGGTGATGGTCTCCACATTGCGCTGCTGCATCAGGGGAGATGCCGCATCTTCGAAACCCATGCGGGACTGGAGGTTTTCCAGGATCCGGGCCAGCCGATCCGCGAAGGGACGGCTGCGGAGCACTTGCTCCTGGGCGCGGCGCACCTTGGCCGCAGCCACCAGGCGCATGGCCTCGGTGATCTTGCGGGTGTTTTTGACCGACTTAATTCGGTCTCGGATTTCCTTGAGATTCGCCATGTCGGCAGCTCCTTCAGGCCGCGGAAGCGACCATGGTGGACACGACTTCGGTGATGGCGTCCTTGAGGATCGCCTCAGCCTCAGGGCTCATCACCTTCTTCTCCTGGATTTCGGTGATGAACTCAGCCTTGTTGGACTTGAGGTACTCACGCAGTTCACGGGAGAAGTCAACGACCTTGTCGACGGGGACGTCGTCGATCAGGCCCTTCACACCGGCATAAACGATGGCGACCTGCTCAGCCAGGATCAGGGGGCTGAACTGAGGCTGCTTGAGCAGTTCACGCAGGCGCTTGCCGCGCTCCAGCTGCTGCTGGGTGGACGCGTCCAGGTCGGAGGCGAACTGGGAGAAAGCAGCCAGCTCGTCGAACTGGGCGAGTTCCAGTTTCAGGGTGCCGGCAATCTTCTTGATGGCCTTGGTCTGGGCAGCACCCCCCACCCGGCTCACGGAGATACCCACGTTGATGGCGGGACGCAGACCGGAGTTGAACAGGTCAGAGCTGAGGAAGATCTGACCATCCGTGATCGAAATCACGTTGGTGGGGATGTAGGCCGAAACGTCACCGGCCTGGGTCTCAATGATCGGCAGGGCGGTCATGGAACCCTTGCCCATGGCGTCAGACAGCTTGGCTGCACGCTCGAGAAGACGGCTGTGGCAGTAGAAGACGTCGCCGGGGTAGGCCTCACGACCGGGCGGACGACGCAGCAGCAGCGACATCTGACGGTAGGCAGCAGCCTGCTTGGAGAGATCGTCGTAGATCACCAGCGTGGCCTTGCCCTTGTACATGAAGTACTCGGCGATGGTGGCACCGGTGTAAGGAGCCAGGTACTGCAGTGCAGCGGGCTCGGAGGCGTTGGCGGCCACGATCACGGTGTAGTCGAGGGCACCGCGCTCACGCAGCACTTCAACGACGTTGGCCACGGACGCAGCCTTCTGACCCACGGCGACGTAGACGCAGATCATGTCCTGATCCGCCTGGTTCAGGATCGTGTCGATCGCGATGGCGGTCTTGCCGGTCTGACGGTCACCAATGATCAGCTCGCGCTGGCCACGGCCGACGGGAATCATCGCGTCGATGGCGGTGATGCCGGTCTGCATCGGCTCATGCACCGACTTGCGCTGAATGATGCCGGGCGCCATGGATTCGATCAGGCGCGTCTCACTGGTGGCGATTTCACCCTTGCCGTCGATGGCGCGGCCCAGGGAGTTCACCACCCGGCCCAGCATGGCTTCACCCACGGGCACAGCGGCGATCTTGCCGGTGGCCTTCACCGTGCTGCCTTCCTGGATGCCGTAACCCTCACCCATCAGCACCGCGCCGACGTTGTCGTCTTCGAGGTTCAGGGCGATGCCTTCGGTGCCGTCCTCAAATTCAATGAGTTCGCCGGCCATGGCTTGCTGCAGGCCGTAAACGCGGGCGATGCCGTCGCCCACGGTGAGAACGGTACCGACATTGCTGACGGAAACCGACTTGTCGTAGTCCTCAATTTGCTGCTTGAGGATGGCGCTGATCTCGTCGGGACGGATGGAAACCATGGCGTGTGATCCCAGCTGGGAGTGGGGGAAGAAGGAGCGGTGGGGAAAGGAGTGAGGTCAGCTCGCCTTGGCGAGTGCCAGACCAAGGCGACGAACCTGGCCAGACAGGCTGGCGTCGATCACCTGAGATCCGAGACTCACGACGAAACCGCCGATTAGGGACGGATCCACACTGAGGTCGATGTCGACCTTGTTGGTGCCGGCCATGGCCTGCACCTTCTTGGAGAGGGCCGCTTGCTGCTCTTCGCTGAGAGCCTGGGCTGAGCGGACCTGGGCCAGGGTGATGCCCTGCTGCTCGCGGTAGAGCTCGAGATAACGAAGCATCACCGCATCAAAAGCGATGAGACGTTGGCGGTCAGCCAGCACCTTCAGCAGGTTGAACACTGAAGGGGTGACATCCTCACCCACAAGCGCGGTGAGAGCTTTCTTCTTGGCATCCGGCTCAAGAACCGGAGACACCATGGCGTCGCGGAAGTCCTCGGAATCGTTCCAAATTGCAAGAAGTTGCTTGCATTGATCTGCAACGGTTTCAGACTCACCACGGGCTTCAGTGACCTGAAGCAGTGCTTCGGCGTAGGGGGTGGCCAGAGAGTTGAGGAGAGGCATCAGGCGTTCTCCAGATTTTTGATGGTGGAATCGATCAACTTGGCCTGAGCACTGGCATCAAGACGACCCGGCAGTTCGGCAAGGGCCTTGTCGATCGCGGCCAGGGCGGCCTCACGACGCAGGCTGTCCTTGATCCGGGCAGCATCGGCCTCTGCATCAGCATCGGCACCTGCCTTGATGGCTGCCATCACAGAGATGGTGCGCTTCTCGCCTTCGGCACGAATGCCTTCGGCGCGGGCCTTGCCATCAGCACGAATCTTCTCGGCTTTCTGCTGAGCAGCAGCCAACTCGGACTGGGCCTTGCTCAGGTTTTCGCTGGCGGTTTTCAGGCGGGACTCAGCGTCCTGCAACTCCTGAAGAATGGCGGCGCGGCGGCGTTCCAGGATTCCTCCCAGGAAACCGCGCAGGAACCAAATCAGGAGACTGATCACAATGACCAGGTTGACCAGATTGGTTTCGAGCGGATTGAAATTGAGAGACATCACGCGGCCAGCAAACGGTTGATGATCGTGGTGCTCAGCTGATCCACCTGACCCTTGAGCTGGGTGCGGGCGGATTCACGCTCGGCCTCGATGGCCCGACGGCTTTCCTCTTTGGTGCGGTTGGCTTCAGCTTCCGCCTGGGCCAGCGCTTCGCGGTAGAGCCGGTCGACTTCTTGTTCCGCCTCGACGATCACGGCCTGAGCGGCCTGGCGGGCACCTTTCAGTTGTTCAGCCAGATCAGCTTCCAGGCGTTCAACCTGGGCGAGCTTCTGCTTGGCATCAGCACGACTGGTGGAGATGTAGCCCTCACGATCTTCCACGACCTTGCCGACCGGACGGAAGAAGAGAACATTGAGAAGGAAGGTGAGGAGAACCACCTGAACCGCCATCAGCGGAAGGGTGGCATCGAGGTCAAAAAGACCTCCCTCCGGAACACCTGCTTCAGCGAGCAGAAGCCAGGTCATGGAAAGGTGCGCTGGAAAGGGATCGAAACAAGGAGTTCAGCAGGGGGATCAGTGATCCCCCTGCACTGATCAGCCGGCGAAGGGGTTGGCGAACAGGAGCACCAGAGCCACAACCAGGCCGTAGATGGTCAGCGATTCCATGAACGCCAGGGACAGCAGCAGGGTGCCGCGGATCTTGCCTTCGGCTTCGGGCTGACGGGCGATGCCCTCAACAGCGCCGCCGGATGCGGTGCCCTGACCGATACCAGGGCCGATGGCGGCGAGGCCGACTGCCAGGCCAGCAGCCACAACGGAAGCGGCGGAGGTGATGGAATCCATGTTGGGTGGTGTAAGGGGAAGCGCTGGGAAGCGCCGTACGGAATGGACTTGGGGATCGGTTCCCCCCGCGCAGGGACATTCCCGAAGGAACGGGCCCGGGTGCAATGCCGGACCTGCGCGCGGATGTGTTTAGCAGATCGCCGTTCTCCGGCGAAAGAGGCGAGGCGGTTTAGTGGGCCTCGTGGAGACCTTCACCGATGTAGAAGGACGCCAGGGTCGCGAAAATCAGAGCCTGGATGGCACTGGTGAACAGGCCCAGCAGCATCACGGGCAGGGGCACGATCAGGGGCACCAGGTACACCAGAACCCCTACAGCCAATTCGTCGGCAAGGATGTTTCCGAACAGACGGAAGGAGAGGGAGAGAGGCTTGGTGAATTCCTCGATGATCTTGAACGGGAGCATGATCGGGGTCGGCTCCACGTACAGCTCGAAGAAGCGGAGACCCTTGCGGCTCAAGCCCGCGTAGAAGTACGCCAGGGACACCAGCAGAGCCATCGCCACGGTGGTGTTGATGTCTGCGGTGGGAGCGCCCAGCTCACCCTCAGGGAGTTCGAAGATCTTCCAGGGGATCAGGGCACCGCCCCAGTTGCTCACAAAGATGAACAGGAACAGGGTGCCGATGAAGGGCAGCCAGTCGCGGTAGTACTTCTCGCCGATGTTGTCGCGGGCGATATCGCGGATGAAGTTCCAGAGGAATTCGAGCAGGTTCTGCAGACCGATCGGGTCGCGCTTCATGCCGCGGGTGCCAACAAGCACCACAGCCAGAAGGATGCCGATCAGGATCCAGGAGCTCAGGAACACCTGGCCGTGCAGATACAGATCGCCGATCTGCCAGTACAGGTGGTGACCCACTTCCAGTTCAGCGAACGGGAGTGGTAAGGGCAACAAAGCCATGGGTGCAGAGAAAAGTGCTCAGATTCAGCGGTCGTCGAAGACGTGCTGAAGAATCAGGGCGGGCTTGTAGAGAAGGAATCCCAGGAAGGCCGGCAACAGATCGAGTTGAGGCAGCTTCGCCGAACCAACCACAAGCAGGGTGGGAACGATGAGCTGAAAACGTCCCAGTCCACGGGACTGGTCACTGAGCCGGGCCACACTGCGGGCAAGCAAGCGCACGTACAGAAGTCCGGCGCAGGATCCCACAAGAACACTGCCGGCCACCGAGAGATTCATGGTGAGGGCCACGATCGGAACCGTGACCAGAGACACCAGAACGGTGGCCAACAGCAGACGACGCTGAAGACGGTAAAAATCCTCCAAGCGCTGCCTGAAATGGCGCGCGGAATCTATCACGCGTATTTCCTTAACCCTTCAGCAGCACCAGCCGCCGATCCACCAGGGAACGAATGACCATGGGCTGAGCCAGGCTCCCCAGCGGGGCCTCAGGCTGCTCCTGCAGGGCCTGCAGCAGGGCCCGTTCATCCGCCGAAAGCTGCAGCGGTTCCATGTTGGTGCCCAGGATCGGATCCGGCTCGCCCCACAGACAGGGCTGGCGCAACCCATGGGACTGCAGCAAGTCCTCATCGGTCAGCACCGACGCTGCGATCGGCTGGGCGGAGAGGAAGAACTCGAAATGGCTGATGTCGGGATCCAGCTGCTCCACAAGCTCCCATTGCTGGCGCGGGGGCAAGGCCTGGGCCCGCTCCAACAGCTCTCCCTTCAACAGACGGGCCGGATCCCAGATCTCGGGGTTGGAGAAGCCGGCGAAATGCAGACCCGCCGTTTCGATGAACGCAAAGAGACGCTCAAGGTTGTAACTGGTCTCCTGCGGATGCAGATACATGTCCGCAAAGTTGGCGTCGGCGGCACAGTCCACGGCCCAGCGTTCGCGGTGATGACGGGCGAGGCGATTGGTGTCGGGCAGGGTCTCGAACAGCTCACGGCCCAAGCGCAGCCCTTCAGCCCCGGTACCGGCCTGCAAGAGGTTGAGTGCTTTCTGGGTCCGGTGAATTTCCCAGCGCCCCGCATCGGCATAAAGAAAGAGATGAAGCAAGCCCTGGGGGGCCAACAACCCGCTCAAGGCGTGAAGCCCCGCTTCCGGTTGGTTTAGGTGGTGCAACACCCCCACGGAATTGATGTAGTCGAAGGGGCCTTCATCCGCCAGATCAAGAAGACTGCGCTGCTCCTGACGCAGGGAGCTCACCTGCTCGGCGGCCCCAGAGCGAAGACAGCGTTCCCGGGCCACCGCCAAAGCCCCATCGCTGATGTCCACCCCGAGCACATCCGCGCCGGGGTTGAGATGGCAGAGGTAGTCGGTGCTGACGCCGGTCCCGCAGCCGGCGTCAAGAATCCGCGGCTGCTCCAGGCCCGCAGGGATCAATCCGTGGACCGCGGCCAGAACGCTGCGGTGACACCAACGCCAGTTGTATCCAGGAGGCGGTCCGTCCTGCAGCGGATCCCCCGGAAATGGGAAGCGGTCATAGAACGCACTCACCACAGGGGTCGCAGCATCACTGGGATTGGGGTGGGTCATGCAGCGCAGATACAGCGCCTGCGAGCTTTTCACGCCAGACCCAGCGAGCCCCTCCAGCACAACAAGGCCTGCAAACATTTGTTCATGGGGCCACGGAGCGCCATCCCGGCAGCCGTAACGTGGCGCGATCCGGCTTGCTTTCGTCGATGACAGTGACCGCCAGCAGCGGCAGCCCGCGCGTGTCTCCCCAACTGTTCGACACGCTGCCGCTCTCCAGCGTCCGTCAGGCAGAGCAGCAGGACCGTTTCCCGGACAACGGGGAACTGGACAGTCTTGTGACCTTCTTCCGAACCGGTCAGGACCGGATCGAAGCGTCCCGGATCATTGCGGCCAACGCCGAGGCCATCGTGGCCCGCGCCGCCAACAGAATTTTTGTGGGAGGTACGCCTCTCTCCTTCCTTGAAGCACCCCTGACAACGGGCGAAACCGGACGCCCCAGCGGCAAGGATGGGGTTCCTCTGGCCTCGGACCAAGCCGCGTTTGAACAGTCGGTACGCACCTTCACCGGCGACAGCAACAGCACCAGGCGGGGCAACTTCCTCACCCGCCTGCTGGAAGGAGCTGGCGGCGATGCCGACGTGCGGGTTGTGCTCCCCACCGGTTTCAACGCCATCAGCGTGGCCAAGTACGGCCCGGCCTTCATGCGCAAGTCGGTCCGCGACATGGGTTGGTTCCTGCGCTATGTGGGCTATGCCCTGGTGGCGGGAGACCCCAGCATCCTTGCGGTGAACACCCGCGGCCTGCGGGACATCCTTCTGGAGAACTGCTCTCTGGCGGCGACCAACGTGGCTCTTCAGGAGATGCGGGCTGCTTCAGCGGAACTGCTGCGGGATCGTCCTGAAGCCCGTCAGATGACCATCGACTGCTTCAACGTGCTGTTGCAGGAGCTGGCCATCCCCACCCCCAGCACCAAACAGCGTCAAGGCAGCCCGGTTCAGCAGGGCCTGCAGTTGCCGGCGATCTATGCCCTGGCTTCAGAGGGACGCCAGCTGTTTGAAATGCGTCCCGGTCTGTCCGGAGCCGAAAAAGCAGAAATCATCCGCGCCGCCTACCGCCAGGTGTTTGAGCGCGACATCGCCAAGGGGTACTCCCAGACCCCCTGTGCAGACAAAGCCAGCCAGGTGGCTCAAGGCCAGATCTCAATGCGCGAATTCGTTCGCGCCCTCGGCCGCAGCAAGGAATACCGCCAGCAGTTCCACGACGGTTTCGTCAACAGCCGTGTGGTGGAACTGGCTTACCGCCACTTCCTCGGCCGGGGCATCAGCTCCCTCGAGGAATTCCGCAAGTCCTTCGCGATCCTCAGCGACCAGGGCCTCAACGGCCTGGTGGATGTGCTGGTGAATTCCTCGGAATACGCCCAGGCCTTCGGAGAGGAAACCGTTCCCTACCTGCGCGATCTCGGCACGGAAGCTCAGGAAAGTGCCGGCTGGGGCTCCAACCGCAAGCTGTTCAACTTCAGCGCCCCGTTCGATGGCGCACCGCAATACGTCACCCTCTACGCCTCCTACCGCCAGCCCTTTGCCGACCAGCACGTCTACGGCGGTGGCAATGATCCGGTGGCGAACAAATTCGGCGCCATCTTCCCCAGCGGAATCGCCTCAGTCGCCACCCGACCAGCCCCCTACGGCTACGACAGTCGCCGATTGCTCGTGAGCAACGGCCTCAACAGCCCTGGCCAACTGGACAGCGACAGTTTCCGCAAGAGCCGCCCCCGCAAGGGTGGTCCGCGTGTGGTGCGACTTCAGCAGATCGCCACGGGTGGCACTGTGAATCCAGGGCGAGGTGGTCAGCCCAGCGTCCGTACGACTGAGGCCAGCACCCAAGCCGTCATCAAGGCTGTTTACGTGCAAGTGCTCGGCAACGGCGGCTATGCGGGAGAGCGGATGAGCTCTGATGAAGCCCGCCTCGAAAACGGAGACATCTCCCTCAAGGATTTTGTTCGGGCAGTCGCCAAATCCGATGCTTTCCGACGCCGCTACTGGAGCGGTCTCTACATCGTGAAGGCGATCGAAGTGATGCATCGGCGTTTGCTGGGCCGACCCACCTTCGGCCGCTGGGAAATCGATGCGCTCTTCGATACAGCCGCAAGACATGGCTTCTACGGCGTGGTGGACGCACTAATCGACAGCAAGGACTACAGCGAAGCTTTTGGGGCCGACACAGTCCCCTACGAACGTTTCATCACACCTGGTGATGTGACTGCACGCCGAACTCCAGGCTGGTCACGTGCTCTCAAGCTTGAGGCTGCCGCTGACCTCACCCTCAGCAGCCGTCCAGAGACACAGCGGTCCGAGGCATTCCGCAGTAGTGGCGATGTGACGCCACGCAACCTGCCCGACACGCAAAAGACAGCCACCCAAGACTTCACGACAACGACGAGCGGAAACGCCGGTGCGCCCAGTTGGCTGTCGGTAGTGCGTCAACAACGTCTTGCGTCCAACAGGACTGGCTTCCCGATGCGGCGAGCCAGCAACTCAACGCCAACCAGCATTGGTGGCCGGTCATGGAGCGTTGAGCTGATTTCTTCCAACGCGCGGAGCGGGCAAGCACTCCCACGCATAGGCATAGCTCTTGTCTCAGAAGGCGCTGAAGGATTCCGCTTGCGGGGTGGACTACCCGCGACGCTGGAGCTGAAACAGCCGTGCAGCGAAGATGAGCTCCAGACTGCTGTGAATGCAACTTACAAGCAGCTTCTCAACCGTGTCCCCACAGGGAATGAGCGTCTGATCAGCGCGGAATCACGGCTGCGCAATCAGGACATTGACCTGACCGAGTTCATTGCTGAAGTAGCGCTGAGCGAAGCGTTCCAGAACCGAATCGCCACGATGGCACCGCTTCGGGCCGCCTCCGCAGCAGGTCTGGCCCTGCTGGGACGGGCCACCACCCCAGCGGAAACCAGCCGTTTCCTGATCACCCGCGCTCAAGCGGGTCATGGCGCAGCTGTGACTGAACTGCTGGCGGAACGGATCAGCTCGACGGTGCCTCGCATCGACGGGATGGCGACGGCATCCGGGGTGACCCAGGCCACCATCCAGCGCACGGCCTCGCTCTACCGCGGCAATGCCGGCCTGAATCCCCCCACGGGCGACGCGATCTGAGCCAAACGGCAAATTTCCTGACAAACAAACGCCCCAATTCACAGCGGTTGTTTTCATTGGATCCCGGTGAAGTGCCGCTTCGTCGGGATCATTTTGCGCGTCTTGGGAGCCTCTCGGACCATGGCGTAAATCGCAGTCATGGCAACGGTTTTCCAGGCATGGCCGATGCCGTGAAGAACTGTTACCCGGGCAAAAATCCCAGGCCGTCGCCAGCGCAGAATGCATCAGCCGATTCCAACGGAGCGAGACCACAACGATCCGTGTTGACCGTTGTGAACAAGTCTCACTCCCGATGCTTCGACCCCCTGTCTCAGCCTTTAGTCTGAGACGCGATCCCTCGGGATCACCCCTTATTCACCGGATACCGGTCTCCTACGGGCGGCCGCTTGTTTCGAGGCAGAACTGCATGAGCATCGTCTCCAACTCGATCATCAACGCGGACGCCGAAGCCCGCTACCTCAGCCCTGGCGAACTCGACCAGATCAAAGCCTTCGTCACCGGCGGTCAACGCCGTCTGCGCGTGGCCCAGGTCTTGTGCGAGAGCCGCGAGCGCATCGTCAAGCAGGCTGGTGGTCAGCTGTTCCAGAAGCGTCCCGACGTCATCTCCCCCGGCGGCAACGCCTACGGCGAAGAGATGACCGCCACATGTCTTCGTGACATGGACTACTATCTCCGCCTCGTCACCTACGGCATCGTTGCCGGTGACGTCACCCCGATCGAAGAGATCGGTGTGATCGGCGCGAAAGAGCTCTACCGCTCCCTGGGCACTCCCCTGGAAGCCATGGCAGAAGCCGTGCGCGAGATGAAGATCGTCGCCATGGGTCTTCTCACCGGAGCCGACGCAGAGGAAGCCGGCACCTACTTCGATTACGTGGTTGGCGCCCTCGCCTGAACCGCTCGCTGAATTTCCCTCTCGTCTCCTCACGGATCCATGCAAGACGCCATCACCAACGTCATCAACAAGTCGGACGTCCAGGGCCTCTACCTGGACACGGCTTCGATGAGCAGCCTCGAGTCGTATTTCGCAAGCGGTGAACTCCGCGTGCGCGCTGCCGCCACCATCAGCGCCAATGCTTCGGCCATCATCCGCGATGCCGTGGCCAAGGCTCTGCTGTACTCGGACATCACCCGTCCCGGCGGCAACATGTACACCACCCGCCGCTACGCCGCCTGCATCCGCGATCTGGATTACTACCTGCGGTATTCCACCTACGCCATGCTTGCTGGCGACACCTCAATCCTCGACGAGCGTGTTCTGAACGGCCTCAAGGAGACCTACAACTCCCTGGGTGTTCCCATCGGAGCCACCGTTCAGGCCATCCAAGCAATGAAGGAAGTCACCGCCGGACTCGTCGGCCCTGATGCCGGCAAGGAAATGGGTGTCTACTTCGACTACATCTGCTCCGGCCTCGGCAACTGAGCCCCATGCGGTTGTTCAAAGTCACCGCTTGCATCCCCAGTCCTGAAAAGGTGCGGACGCAGCGCGAATTGCAGAACACCTTCTTCACCAAGTGGGTGCCTTACGACAGCTGGTTCGCTGAACAACAGCGCATCCAGAAGCAGGGAGGCCGCATCATCAAGGTGGAACTCTGCACCGGGGGTCAGCAAGTCAACGTCGGCAACTGAACTCCGCTCCCAGTCACATTTCAAGCCCGGTCCAAGACCGGGCTTTTTTATTGGCCCTCAACTGTTGAGGGTCCAGGCCACCAAAGCATCGAGATCCGGCAGGTCAGCGGAATCCCCCTCCCCCAACCAGAGCACGTACTCGTGGTTGCCAGCAGGCCCGGTGATCGGCGAGGCCACCAAGCCTTGGGGCTGCCAAGCCGACTCTGCTGCTGCGGCAATCACGGATTCAATGGCATCACGATGGGCCGCCGGATCACGCACCACGCCTCCCTTGCCGACCCGGCTCTTGCCCACTTCAAACTGCGGCTTCACCAGCACAAGCGCTTCGGTGTGCGGACCCCGCAACAACCGTCGCAAGGCAGGAAGAATCAAGCGCAGGGAAATGAACGACACATCGGTCACCGCCAGGCTCGGCCAGGCGTCGCTGGCGCCATAGAGCTGATCGGGCTGCAGATGGCGGAGGTTGGTGCGTTCCCGCAGCACCACGCGGTCATCGGTGCGCAAACTCCAGGCCGTCTGGCCGTAACCCACATCAACGCCATACACACGGGTGGCGCCGTGCTGCAGCAGGCAATCGGTAAAGCCGCCGGTGGAGATGCCGCCATCCAGGCAGACGCGACCCTCCACCGGCACAGGGAAAGCCTTCAAACCCGCCAGCAGTTTTTCGCCCCCACGAGAGACAAAGCGGGGGGGCTGCTCCACCCGCAGCTCCCGCTCCGGCGTCACCTCCGTTCCGGGCTTGTCCAACAGGGTGCCGGCGCCATCACGCACCTTGCCAGCACGAATCAGCTGCTGCGCCTGTTGCCGCGAACTGACCAGGCCACGGGTCAGGAGTTCCAGATCAAGACGCTGTTTGGACGCCATTGCGACATAAAAGCAGAGCAATCCCAAAGAAAACCGGCGATCGAGAGGCCGGAGCAGGTTCTGCCAGGAGGATTTGCTTCAATCCGCGTCGAAGGACGTGTCGACCCACCGCCCCAAACCCGCCAAGGTTGTGCCGCTGTTGCGGCCGGGCAGCTTCGTGCGGCTCGACAACCAACCCTCCGATCTGCCGCCTTTCCAGGTGCTGCACTGCCGGGGGGGGCGTTGCTGGGTGCGCCAGCAGTCCTGGGGGGCCCATGTGCAGTGGGAGGTGGAGCACGTGCGGTTGAAGGTTGCGTGAGCAAAGCAGCTGCTCACCTTGTTCTGCGAAGATTCCCAGACCATATTTCTGGTCGAACCGTGTCTTGGCAAGGCAACCATTTCACGGCTCAATGGAGCATTCACGCTGTTTGAGCAAACGTTTGGGTCGATCGACAGCCCTACAACGCGCTCCGAGACGACGGGGTGAACAAGAGGCTCAGACGTCAGCTCTGGTCCAGCGGCTGCTTCCCTTGCCATGGCAGCTCTGGCCTGCAGAAGCTCGCCTGCTGATGGGGCTGGCGGGATTCTGGAGTGTGGCAGGGCTGGTGGTGCTGGCCTCCGCCAGTTGGTGGGTGGCCCTGCGGGAGATGGGCGATGGCGGTTTCTATCTCAAACGGCAGGCGATCTGGCTGGTGGCCAGCTGGGGGCTGCTGAGCATCACGATCTCCACCAACCTGCGGCGCTGGCTGCGCTGGTCAGGCCCAGGGTTGTGGATGGGCTGCCTGCTGATCGCCGCCACTCTTGTGATGGGCACCACGGTGAACGGCGCCAGCCGCTGGCTGGTGCTGGGTCCGCTGCAGATGCAGCCCTCGGAGCTGGTGAAACCCTTTGTGGTGCTGCAGGCCGCCAATCTGTTCGCCCCCTGGAGCCGGATGAGCCTGGACCAAAAACTGCTGTGGCTCGGCAGCTTCGGCGGACTGCTGCTGCTGATCCTCAAGCAGCCCAACCTCTCCACAGCAGCCCTGATGGGCCTGACCCTCTGGATGGTGGCCCTCGCGGCCGGTCTGCGCTGGCGAAGTCTGCTGGGAACTGCCCTGGCCGGATCGCTGCTGGGCACCGCCAGCATCCTGATCAATGAATACCAGCGGATCCGGGTGGTGTCGTTTCTGGATCCCTGGAACGACCCGATGGGGGACGGTTACCAGCTGGTGCAGAGCCTGCTGGCGATCGGATCGGGCGGTTGGATGGGGCAGGGCTATGGCCTCTCCACCCAGAAGCTCCAATACCTGCCGATCCAGAGCACTGACTTCATCTACGCGGTGTTCGCCGAGGAATTTGGATTCGTGGGTTCAGTGCTGCTGCTGCTGTTCCTGATGCTGGTGGCCTGGGTGGGGCTGCGGGTGGCCCTGCGCTGCCGAAGCAACCAGGCCCGGCTCGTGGCCATCGGCTGCACGACGACCCTGGTGGGCCAGTCGATCCTGAACATTGCGGTGGCCTCTGGGGCGATGCCCACCACCGGTCTGCCACTGCCCTTGATCAGCTATGGCGGCAACTCGCTGATGTCGAGCCTGGTGATCCTGGGTCTGCTGATCCGCTGTTCACTGGAATCCACCGGCTTGATCGGGGGACGATCCAACAGGCAGCCGCGCCCCGTGCGCCAACGCTGATGGAGGTGCAGATTCCCGTTTCGGTTGGGGAGTTGGTCGACAAGATCACCATCCTGCAGATCAAGGCCAACCGATTCAGCGGAGAAGCCCTGGTCAATGTGCAACGGGAGCTCACGCTGCTGGAGAGTGTCTTGGAAAGCTGTGGGATGGAACTGCCAACGAAGCTCGTCGAAGCTCTCTCTGAGATCAACCAGCGGCTCTGGACCATCGAAGATGCCATTCGTGAACAGGAAGCGAGCAGCTGCTTTGACGCCCGCTTTATTGAGCTGGCCCGCTCGGTGTACCGCTGCAATGACCAGCGGGCTGCGCTGAAACGGCAGATCAACACCGCCACCGGCTCCCACCTGATGGAAGAAAAGGGCTACACCGCCTATTGAGCCGGGCCGGGCCAACGGCTTGGCTGGATAGGCTTTGGGCACTTAAGGGCACCTGTGGACCTGCTGCTGCTCTCCGATCTCGCCCAGAGCAGCGAACAGCTGCTGCGGCGCGCCCTGGCAGAGCCGGGTCCGCTGACCCTGGCGCTGGTGTTCGGCGGCGGTGCCCTCACCAGCCTCGGCCCCTGTTCCCTGTCATTGCTGCCGGTGACGCTGGCCTACCTGGCGGGCTTTGAGGATGGCCAGCCGGCCTGGCAGCGCAGCCTGGCCTTCTGCGGCGGCATCGTCGGTGCCCTGGTGGTGCTGGGCAGCGTCAGCGGGCTGCTCGGCCGGATCTACGGCCAGGTGCCGGCACTGATCCCCACGTTGGTGGCGATCCTGGCGGTGGCGATGGGGCTGAACCTGCTGGGGGTGCTGCGAATCCCCCTGCCCAGCGGTCCGGATCCGGAGCAATGGCGCCAGAAGGTGCCGGCCCCGCTGGCACCGGTGGCGGCGGGACTGGCCTTCGGGCTGGCGGCGTCCCCCTGCACCACGCCGGTGCTGGCGGTGCTGCTGGGCTGGATTGCCCAGAGCGGGCGTCCCCTGGTGGGGGTGGCCCTGCTGAGCAGCTTCGGGATCGGCCAAGTGCTGCCCCTGCTGCTCGCTGGCACCTTTGCGGCCGCCATTCCCAAACTGCTTGCCCTGCGGGGCATCAGCCGCTGGGTGCCGCCAGCCAGTGGTGTGGTGCTCCTCACCAGCGGCCTGCTCACCCTGCTGGCCCGCTGGAGCTGATGGCGATGGCGAGGGGGATAGGGCTGCTGAAACGCCTGGCGGCCTGGCTCAGCGATCTGCGGCTGGCGATCATGCTGCTGCTGCTGATTGCCCTGGCCAGTGCCGTGGGCACCGGCATCCCCCAGGGGGATCCCCCGGCCAGCTACATCGATGCCTACGGCGACACCCCCTGGCTGGGGCTGCTCCACGGCGAGCAGGTGCTGCAGTTGCAGCTCGATCACGTGTATTCCAGCGGCTGGTTCCTCGCCCTGCTGGCCTGGCTGGGGCTCGCCCTGATCCTCTGCAGCTGGCGGCGACAGTGGCCGGCCTTGGTGGCGGCCCGGCGCTGGATCGACTACCGCACCCCGCGCCAATTGAGCAAACTGGCCATCGCCGAAAGCCGGCACTTTGCTGACCCCAGCCAGGGGCTGACGCAATTGGAAAAGGTGCTGCGGGCCGGCGGATGGGAGGTGCAACGCAAGCCACAGCGGCTGGCGGCCCGACGCGGCGCCATCGGCCGGGTGGGGCCGCTGCTGGTGCACACCGGACTGGTGCTGCTGATGCTGGGGGCGGCCTGGGGGGCGCTGGCGGGGAACCGCCTGGAGCGCTTCCTGGCCCCCGGCCGCAGCCTCGATCTCCTGGATCGCGATGGCACCAGCCAACTGACGATCACCCTGAACCGCTTCGCGATCGATCGGGACCCGGCGGGCCGCACGGAACAGTTCCGCTCCGCTCTGCAGTTGCAGGGACCCAACCAACGCTTGGATGCCGAAATCAGCGTCAATCACCCGCTGCGATACCGCGGCATCACGATTTATCAGGCGGATTGGTCACTGGCGACGATCAGCCTGCAGATCGGGCGTAGCCCCGTGCTGGAGCTGCCGCTACAGACCTATCCGGAGCTGGGTGATCAGATCTGGGGCCTGGTGCTACCGACACGCCCCGATGGAACCGAACCGGTGTTTCTGAGCCTGGAGAGCGAACAAGGACCTGCCACAGTGTTTGATGCCGACGGCCAGCAACTGGCCCGACTGCGACCGGGTGGTCCCGCCGCGGAGGTAAAGGGCTTGCCGATGCGGGTGGATGCGGTGCTGCCGGCCAGCGGACTATTGCTCAAACGGGATCCAGGGGTGCCCCTGGTGTATCTGGGCTTCGCAGTGCTACTGGTGGGCGGTGGATTGAGCCTGGTGGCCACCCGCCAGCTCTGGGCCATCGCCGCCGATGGCACGCTCAGCGTGGGTGGCCTCTGCAACCGCAACCTCGCCGCGTTCTCCACCGAATTGCCGGAGCTGCTGGATCGGGTGGTGGGCACCAGCAGTTCTACGCAGAGTGGCTCTGAATCGACCGTGGCATGACGAGCTTCCGCCAGCTGCGCCAACAACGCCATGGGGCTTGGCTGGCCGAGCTGAAACGGCAGCTCCACGAATTACTGAGCGAAGAACACAGGCCCCACCCGGAGCAGATCTACCTGTTTGGTTCGCGGGCACGGGGCGACTGGGATGGGCTGTCGCATACCGATTTACTGGTGGTGGGAACCAGCAAATCCGATGCGGAGCTTTGGGTGAACCTGCTGTTGGAGCGAGGCCTGGCCCAGGACGTGATCGGGTTGGATCATGAGGCCTGGATGGAACTGCCGGTCCATCCTTCGGCCATCTGGCGGGGCGTGGCCCGTGATGCGCAACCGCTTCTGGAGGAGCCGCAATGAATTCCCGTCCGGATGCCTGGTTGCGTCAAGCCCACAACGATCTCGCGCTGGCTCAATTGACCAAAGACAACGGTTTTCTGGCCCAGAGTTGCTATTTCGCCTCAGAAGCCGCTGAAAAGGGGCTGAAAGGAGCCGCCTTGCTGGAGCTTGGAATCGGAACCACCCCACACCCATGTGCTCAACGATCTGGTGCAACGCTTGGGTGATAACGGCCTCAACACCGCTCAACTCAAAACGCTTCCTTTAAGGGGGCGCAGTCGGATGGCGATCCAGTCGCGCTACCCCCTGGACGCAACGCCACCATCCGACCTGTTTGACCCGGCGGATGCCGAACAGGCGCTGGCAACAGCGGCTGAAGTGCTCGACATCCTTGAGGCCCTCGATCAGCAGGGCTGACGGGTGCCGTGACTCACGCGCACAACGGTGTGCACATTGCCGCGGGGGTTGAAGTCAGCTTCCAGCTGCATCCACACCGGATCGGTGGCCGCCACCAGATCATCAAGGATGCGATTGGTCACCTCTTCATGGGAGATCGACTGGTCGCGGTAGCTGTTCACATACAGCTTGATCGCCTTGAGCTCCACCACCCGGGGCCCGGGTTGGTAAATCAGGCGCAGCACCGCGAAATCGGGGTAGCCGGAGAAGGGGCACTTGCAGGTGAATTCCGGCAGCTCGATCGACACCTCATAGGGGCGGCCAGGCCGGGGGTTGTCAAAGCAGATCAGCTCGGCGACAGCGATGGCGCGCTCGCCGTAAAGGGGAGTCTGGGTCAAGGGCTGGAGGGGCCAGTTCTGAGGGGTGACCTTAAGAAGTCAAGCTTCGGCAGCGTTCTGTAACAGCGGCCACGCACGGCTCAGAGAACCGCGGCATCCTTAAGTGCAGATCAGGTCACCCCCATGAAAAAGGTCGAAGCGATCATTCGTCCTTTCAAGCTGGAAGACGTGAAAGTGGCGCTGGTGGAAGCCGGCATCATCGGCATGACCGTAAGCGAAGTGCGGGGCTTCGGCCGCCAGAAAGGTCAGGTGGAGCGCTACCGCGGCTCTGAATTCACGGTGGAATTCCTGCAGAAGCTCAAGATCGAAGTGGTGGTCGAGGACGACCGCGTTGAAGAGGTGGTCAAGTCGATCGCTGATGCTGCCCGCACCGGTGAAATCGGTGACGGCAAGATCTTCATCAGCCCCGTGGAATCTGTGGTGCGCATCCGCACCGGCGACCGTGATAGCACTGCCCTCTGAGGCCCTAGCTCACCAGGCCCGATAGACCAGTCGCCCCAACAGTTCCCGCAGGGCGCGGGAACTGTGGTCGAGGGCCCTGGCACTGGGCAGCCACTGGGTGGGGTCGCGCCAAAGCGGTCCGGCCCAGCGGCCACGGGCCTGAAAGTCCACCGGGAACGGCAGCACCTGCAATCACTGGCGCTCAAACAGTCGCTGGAAGCGGCGCATGTGAAAGGCGCTGGTGACCAGCAGCACACGGGATTGGCTGGCCGGCAGCAGCCGACGAATAGCCCTGGCTTCCTCTGGCTTCCTCTGCCGTATTCACCACCGGCGGCGTGCTGGCCATGGCAGCTTCAGGCACGCCGAGCAATGCGGCTTCCTGGAGGTAGTGCTGCCCCTCTGGGTGCTGCCCGGGACTGAACGGGCTGGCACCGCCGGTGAACAGCAAGCGTGGTGCCTTGCCGGCGCGGAACAAGTCGACGCCAGCGAGGAAGCGATCAGGATCGTGCCACTCGCGGAAGCGCGCAGAACCGGTAGCGGGATGGCGGCCGCCGCT
This sequence comes from uncultured Synechococcus sp., assembly GCA_913057985.1. Classification (GTDB taxonomy): domain Bacteria; phylum Cyanobacteriota; class Cyanobacteriia; order PCC-6307; family Cyanobiaceae; genus Parasynechococcus. The sequence goes on along the minus strand of CAJXPL010000027.1, from coordinate 10,275 downwards.
GAGCACGACGATGGCATCGGCCTGAGGAGCATCCATCACCATGCGGCGTTGCCAGGGAACCTCCAGCCACCGCCAGAGGCTCTGGCTCACCAGACCCAGTGAAAAAAACCAGAGCATCAGGCCCGCAGTGATCACGGGCCAGCGCCAACGGCCGATCAAGCCCACCAACAGCAGGATCAAGCTGAGACCGAGCGGCAACAGAGCCAGGGGGAGGAGTTTGCTGAGCCAGTAGGCCATGGAAGCTTCAGAGCAGCCAGCGCAAGTCGCTCTTGAGCTCCATCGCCATGCGAGAACCGTCGTTCAAGCGTTGCTCCAGCTCAGCAGGCGTGAGCACCAGGGCATCACAACTGAGAGGGAGCTCAGCCAACGGCCATTGCTGCAGGCGCTCGACTTGGCCTCCACTTGCCTCAGCATCCACCAAGATCAAATCGAGGTCGCTGCCGAAGGCAGCGGTGCCGCGCCCATAACTGCCGAACACACCCAGCCGCTGCAAGCTTGGAACGCGCTGTTGCTGCTGCTGCGCCCAAGCCTGAACGTCCGTGAGCACCTGCTCAGGGGCTGGCCAGCGCCAGACGGATTGCTTCAACGAGCGCACGGGCAGGCTGATGGCGTCTGAACTTTGCAGGCGTCCGAAGTGGTCGGTGGGGGCACCTTCCGGCAGGCTATCTGGATAGCGCGTGGGGATGTACAGGGCATCGAGCACCCGCAAGCGGTCTTCCAGGTCCGTCACCGCTGCGGCCAACTGCTCAATCACTGCTGGCGGCAGCTCTCGATAGGAGCGCCCCAAGCCGTGCCCCCAGCTTTGCTGCCCCGCTGAAGATGCAGGGCCTTCAACGCCTTGTCAACAGCTTGATGGGAGGCAAAGCAGGCCCATTCATGGTGGCCGGCCTCAGCGCTGAGGCTGGCCTGGGCCAAGTCTGCCTGGGCTTGATGCAACCAATCCAACGAACGATTCATCGAATCATTCTGAACTGGCTGCGCGACGCCACACCAATCACCAAGCCGGAGCAACACAAGAGATCGGCCTCAACCGCCCCGGCGCTCAGCCAGCACCAACGGATCAAAGGCCACCGAAATCCCAAACTCCTAGGCGAATTCCAGCACCCGGCACCAGGCCCGATCCCCGTCGCCCCCCGGGCGGAGAATGCCGCTGAGTATCACCGGCGCACTGCCCGTCTGCAAGGAGAGTTCCACCAAGGGCCAGCCGACTGAAGCCTGCACGGCGTCATCGCGATAGGTGGGCGTCACATCCAGGGCACCGATCAGGATGCGACGGCGGCTGGCATCCCATACGTGGGGAATCTCGTAGCGCTCGAGCAGTTCAGCCACCAGAGCCCAGGAGCGGCCCTGCCCATCGATCTGGACGCGCAGATCAGCGCTACGGGCCTGAATCGTGGTCTCCCCCTTGAAGACCAACCGCTGTTCAAGAGGCTGTGCAAGAGAAGGTGGCGGATCCCCGCGCAGCAGCGCACGAATGCGCTCGCGCAACTGGTCTCCCCCATCGTTGGGGCCACCCTTCTCCAGCTGAAGAAGATCCCAGCGTTCCCCCATGCCGCCCCAGATCACGGGGCCGTAGTTGTCGTGCATCCAGCGGCCATCGCGGTTGGAGGCAGCCTCGGCATGGGTCATCACCGATTGGATGGTGATGTCGGCCTCACGCCACCCCCAATCTCGAGCGATGGATGCGGTTTCTGCGCAGAGGCTGTTGAGCTGAGCCGTGGTGGGCGGCTGGGTCCAGGGATCGGGGATGCCACCCATGCAGGCGCAGGAGAGGGCGACGCTGCTGCGGTTGCGGCCGTAGGTGTGGGCCGGCAGATCCACGCTGTAGGCATGCAGCCGGTGGACGCGGCCGTCACTGCCAATGATCGAGTGGTAGTGGCCGGGCCGAATCCAGTTGTAGCCGGTCGCCGTCCAGTGGAGGTAAATCACAGCGGCCATGGGCAGGCTCGGCAGCTGCCTCCAGGATGGCGATCCAGATCGGCAGTGGGACAATGGAATGTTTGCGTTCCCCGTCTTGCTGATGAGGGCATCAACAGGTGCACGCCGCAACCGGCGCCCCAAGAAGCGGGAGTTGTTCTGTCCGGCCCATCCGGATCAACAGATCCAGGGCAACGGCAAGAAGTACTACCTGCATCTGCTGCAGCCGGAACAGCTGCAGCAGCGGGGCATGGCTGCCAAAAAAGCGCAACTGATCATCAACGCCTACCCGGTGCTGGTGTTGAGCAACGAATGGCTCGAAGAGCTGTACTGCCCCAAATGCGGCAACAGCCACTGGTGCCACGTGATCAAGCACGACCGGGTCGCCCATACGGTGCGCTGGGCACCCCGGGATCTCTGGGAACAGGTGGCCCATGTGGATCCCACGGCGGCCAATCCAACCGTGAGCGAGTACAGCCGCCGCAACGCACGGCGCAATGCGATCAAACGGGTGGACGGCAAGCGCTTCTTTGACTGATGGCGCGGGGGCAAAAGAGACAGAATGACGCCATGGTTCAACCCATGCCACTCGGCACTCTTTCGACTGCAATGCCCTGGACAACATTCAGGGCATTGCAGCTGCCCGATCAACTTGGGGAGGGTCTAGACCGGGACACCCTCCTCGCAGGCCTCCAACGCTTGATCGCTTGTGAGGGTGTCATGGCGTTGGTGATGTTCGCCTCACGGGCTCAGGGCACGGCACGAAACGATTCTGATCTTGATCTGGCTGTGATCTGCAACGAGCAGAAGCTGACCAACCAGCAGCGCACGAAGCGCTGGCGCACCTACCGCAACGCCATCGGCCCCTTGGGCTGTGGTGTCGATCTGGTGCTGTAGGGACAAGCCGATGCCGCAAGGTTGGCGTGCTCCCGCTGGCATGTGATGAAAGACGTGGCCCGCCATGGGGTGGTGCTCTATGCCACCCTCTGAGGACGCTCAGCTGCTCGCCGGCGAGGCCAATCTCGAGCTGAAAGACCTGCTCCTGGACCTGCAACCGTTTGCGGTGGAAGCGCGCTACCAGGACGGCGACTTCAAACTGCCCGCCAGTCGGGCCACAATTGTGGAGGAAATCCAGCTGTTGGCGGACCAGCTCCGCCAGGCCATCGAAGCGGGAGCCAACACAAGCCCATGACGAGTTTTCAAGACCTGCGTCAGCGCCGTCATGCCCAGTGGCTCACGGAACTGAAGCAACAGATCTACCTGTTTGGCTCACGGGCCCGTGGGGATTGGGACGGCCTCTCGGAAACCGATCTGCTGGTGGTTGCCGACTCCCAAGGGGAAGCTGATCGATGGGCTGATCACCTGCTCGATGGTGGACTCGCCCAAGACGTGATCGGCCTCGACCAGGAGGCCTGGCACAACTTGCCCAACCATCCCTCGGTGATCTTGCGGCATGTCGCCCGGGATGCCCAGCCTCTGCTGGAGGCTGGACCATGAATGCTCGCCCTAATGCCTGGTTGCGTCAGGCCGAAAACGATCTGGTGGGTCGGCTGAAGCAGAACGGTTTAGACACGCGAGCACTTGAGGCCCTCCCCTTACGCAGCCTCAGTCGAATGGCGATTCAATCCCGCACTCCCATGGATGCAACCCCGCCAACGGAGCTCTTTGATCTGGCAGAAGCCGATCAGGCCCTGGCCACGGCACGTGAAATGTTGACCATGCTCAAGGCTCTGGATCAAGGCACGGGTGATTGATCAGACTGAACCATGACCCTTCACGCCCAGGAGTATTGGAGGCAACGCTTCGCGGCGGATCGCGAGCAACTGGAGAATAGACGCCAAGAAGGCTTTGCTCAGGGCGCCAAGGCGGCTGCAGCGATGCGCAAGAGATGGTCGCAGATTCGCGCCGTACATCTGTTCGGTTCCGTTCTCGATGATCGCTTCCGCAGCCATTCCGATCTCGACCTGCTGGTGGACGGACTGCCGCCGGCGGCGTTGCTGGATGCCATCGCCCTCGCAGAAGGCGCCGGACCCTTGCCAGTGGACCTGAAACGACGGGAAGATCTCAGCGATGATCTGGTCCAACGGCTGCTGCGCAAAAGCCAAACCTTGTAGAACCACACCCCACCAATGCCCTCATGCAAGCCGCCGATCTATTGGAACTGCGCGATGACCTGAGCCGCGAATGCTCTCGCCTGCACAAGTTGGTCTCTGGCTTGAGCGATCTCGGCCAGCGATTGGAGCATTCAGCCGATGCTGTTGAAGCCTCTGCCCTGCGTCTGCACAGCTTCTACACCGGCGTCGAGCGCATGCTGCTGCTGATCAGCCGTGTCGTGAACGGAGGCACACCAGCTCAAGGTGAAGGCTGGCACCGGAGGCTGTTGGAACGCATGGCGATGGCCACCGACACCCGGCCAGCGGTGCTGAACGACGCCACACAAGTGGAGCTACAGGAGTACCTGCGATTCCGGCACCTCGTGCGCAATCTCTATGCCGATGAGCTGCGGCTGGAACCCATCCAACGCCTGATTGAGCAGCTTCAGCACACCTGGCCGAAGCTGGACGCAGACATTACAGGCTTTCAACGCTGGCCGACATCGATCGCCAGGGAGACCAGGGCCAACACCCCCCAAAGGAGTGACTACACGATCAGTCAGGTGGACGAAGCGCTGCCACAGCGTCCAAGCGGCTCAAGACACCGCGCTGATCTCGTGTCGACAACTGCCCAAGAGAACCAAGCAACAAGCTCTGATCGAGGCTGAAAAGCTTGAAGCGCACAACACAAGCCTGAGGCAATCCTGCGGTCTGAAGATCCTCGATGGGCCAATCAGAGGGCCATTGACTGTGTTTTGCACTGGTCACCATCGCCAGCAACAAATGCCCACTGTGTTGCTGAAACATTGGCCGCGAGATCACCAAAGCTGGTCTGCGCTTGGTGGCTTGCCGGTCGGTGAACGGAAAAGGAACACGGACGAGCTCAAACGACTGGGCGATCCTCACAAGCCAGCAAAGGCTTCTTCATCGGCCTCACTGCCCCATTCCGTCAGCCCAGCTTGCACACCCTTCAGGTAAACGTGGTCGATAGCCGGTACAACTCTCAGCCTTACTGACTCCTTGTCAAGCTCCCAACTCACGAGGTCACCACGCTTCATTCCTAAAGCCTCCCGCACAGCCTTGGGGATGGTGACCTGCCCTTTGGCAGTCAACGTCGCCAACTCCACCAGCCAACCTCCTTTCGCCTTACCTCCTTGACAGTGTAAGAGGACCTCTTCATTCCTTCAGCAGGGCTGACGGCTGCCGTGACTGACCCGCACCACGGTGTGGACATTGCCGCGGGGGTTGAAATCGGCTTCCAGCTGCATCCAGACGGGATCCGTTGCCGCGACGAGGTCATCCAGGATGCGGTTGGTCACCTCTTCATGGGAGATCGACTGTTCGCGGTAGCTGTTGACATACAGCTTGATCGCCTTGAGCTCCACCACCCTTGGGCCGGGCTGATAAATCAGCCGCAGCACGGCGAAATCCGGATAGCCCGAGAAGGGGCACTGGCAGGTGAATTCCGGCAATTCAATTGACACCCATAGGGCCGACCGGGCGGAGGGTTGTCGAAACAGATCAGTTCCGCCTCAGCGATGGCACGCTCGCCGTAGAGCGGTGTCTGGGTCTGCGGGTGGGTCAAGCGGGTCGATCAAGCCAGAAACGACCTTAGGCAACAGGCGCCTTCTGTAACGGCAAACACGCCTCAGGCCCCAGTCCGCGGCATTCTGTTCACAGGACACACCACACCCCATGAAAAAGGTTGAGGCCGTCATCCGTCCGTTCAAGCTGGAAGACGTCAAGGTCGCCCTCGTTGAAGCCGGCATCATCGGCATGACCGTCAGCGAGGTTCGCGGCTTCGGGCGGCAGAAAGGACAGGTCGAGCGCTATCGCGGCTCAGAATTCACTGTGGAGTTCCTGCAGAAATTGAAGATCGACGTCGTCGTCGATGACGAACGGGTGGACGATGTTGTCAAAGCCATCGCCGATGCCGCACGGACCGGCGAAATCGGAGACGGCAAGATCTTCATCAGCTCCGTTGAATCTGTGATACGAATTCGTACCGGTGATCGCAACAGCACAGCTCTTTGATCGTCACTCAAAAACATAACCCGTCCTGCAGAGCGTTAATTCTGGGCTTTTTTCCACTCAGGAACGAGCTCAGAAAGAATGTCAAGAGCCTTCCCTGGATTTTGAATCTTGAGTGCCTCCTCCAGTTGATCCAATCGAGGCCAAAGGTCTTGTGGATGCAGTGAGTGCTCAGTCGCTCTAAAAATCAAAGAGTGTTTCGTGGGCTGCGATTCAGCTTGGATCAACAACTCCTCATACAACTTTTCACCCGGCCTAAGACCAGTACAAACAATTTCAATATCTCCGTTTGGGTTCTGAGCATCGCGAAGTGACAGTCCGCTCAGGCGCAGCATCTGTTCGGCCAGGCTTTTGATCCTCACCGGCTCACCCATATCCAACAAAAACACATCACCCCCCTAAGCAAGGGTGGCGGCCTGGAGCACAAGTTGAGCCGCCTCAGGGATCGTCATGAAGCAGCGGATGATCTCCGGGTGGGTGAGGGTGATTGGGCCACCTGCGGCAATCTGTTTACTGAACAGCGGCACCACCGAGCCCGACGATCCCAACACATTGCCAAAACGCACCATCGCCACACGGGTGCGGGGCTGGGCAGCACCCTCGGCGCCATGAGAAAGCTCCAGCGCTAAGGCCTGCACCACCAGCTCAGCCAGGCGTTTGCTGGCACCCATCACATTGGTGGGACGCACCGCTTTGTCGGTGGAGATCAGCACCAGTTCGCTGACTCCGGCTGCGACGGCGGCTTGGCAAACCACCCGCGTGGAATTCACGTTGTTGGCGAGGCCCGCCAGCGGGTTCGATTCCACCAAGGGAACGTGCTTGTAGGCGGCGGCATGAAACACGGTCTGCACGCCATGGTCTGCAAACAGCCGTTGCACCAGCGCCGGATCAGCGGCGCTGCCGAGCACTGGTACCAACTCCACCGAGGCAGGCAGTTGCTGGCGCAGTTCCTGCTCAGCTGCATAGAGCGAAGGTTCACTGCTTTCGAGCAGTATCAAGATGCTTGGGCTCAGTTGCAGGATCTGGCGGCAGAGCTCAGAGCCGATCGAGCCACCGGCACCGGTACGCACACCACTGCATCCCGCAGACCAGGACCAAGAAGCTCCGGCACGGGCGGCACGGGATCACGGCCAAGCAGGTCTTCAATGGCGACGGGGCGGAGTGCATCAATGCGAGCCCGACCGGAGGTGAGGTCATCGACCGAGGGAATTTGCAACACCGGGATCGCCTGGCGCTGCAACTCAGCGACGATGCGGCGCCGTTCGCTGCGAGGCATTGACGGGATTGCCAGCAGCACCTGATCAAGCTGATCCTGGATCTCACGCAGCTCCTGGGATCGAGACAGTCGGCGATCTGGTGGTTGTCAGCCAGGCGCAGTGCCGCGGCGAGCTGGGCTCCGGCGTTACCGAACGCAGCGACAGGAGCAGATCACGCACCCACGTAGCGCGTGAGGGCTTTGTCTTGCCCGGTGAGGGCAAGCAGCGGCAGGCCAACCAGCAACACCGCTGGCAGCAACCACAGGCTGGCAGCCTGAAAGCTGGGATGGAGCGGATGGGCCAGTCGCAGCCAGAAGCTGAACTGATTCTTGTCGCTCGGCTGCGTCGAACGTGTCACCGAAGCCAGTCGAGAGAAGTCGACGGAGCTTGCACTCGCGGCCGCCAGCTCGTTCCGCCGGAACCACACCTGGGCCGCCTTCAGCGGACCACTCAAGGCGCCACGGCGACCTCACGGGCTACAGCCGGAACAACTCGCGAGCGGTGGCGCGGAACAGAAGCGGAGCCTTGGGCCCGCGTGAATTCTGAACAGACTGCACAGAATGGCAAGTCGGGCAACCAGGAAGTCAATGCACATATCCATGGAGCAGGGGCAAACGCCGACAACAACCCCCAAACCGAAGCCATGGCCAGCATCACGCGGTAGCGGCATATGGGTATAGACGCATACTTCGAACACAAGAAAGAGCATCCGGCTGTCTCTCCAGCTTCAAATTCCTTCTCATCACCCCCACACCCCCTCCAGCTCCCGCCGCACCAGACGCTCGGCTGGGCAGCGACCAGGGCATCCACAAACGCTTCGGCCTGGCCTTCGCGCTGCCAGGCTGCGTTGAGCTCGGGGGGTTCGGGGGCCAACACTTGCTCGGCATCGAAGGCAGCCGGGAGCCGCCACACCTGCACGCAGGCAGCGGGATGGCTCGCACTCCAGGCCTCAACCAGGGCTTCGGCGGCGGCGAGAGTGGAGCCGGCGATGCCGGATCGGTGCGCCGCCTGGTGGCTGCTGAGCAACACAAGGTGGACACCGCAATCGAGCAGCGTCTCCAGGCGCTGGGCGGTGGCGCGGATGTTGCGGCGCACGGCGGTACACACGTTGCGCTGCAGCAGGGCTTCGGCGCGGGAGGTGTTGCCGTGAATCAGCCAGCCGAGGGGCAACATCGGCGCCACGAAGCTGCTCTCGGGCTCTTCGGCAAGCCACCGAAGCGCGGTTGGCAAGCCCTGGGCTGTGCACCAGGCCGAGAGATGGGTCTGGAGATCGGCGAGCTCCGGCAGCTCGGCGCACAGCTGCACGGCAGCAAAGCGGCGACGCAGGAGGGCGTTCAGCAACGGCCGTGTGGCGATCGAGGCGGCGCCAGTGAGGATGAGGGAATCCGAGCGGAGTGGAGCCATCGCGATGTGTAGCAGCTCGCTCAAACGCTGGGTGCGGCGCCTGGGGCTGATGCGTGTGGCTGCCTGGGCTTATGAGCTCTACCGTCTGGTGCGACGCCCGCACACGCATGGGGCACTGGTGGCGATCTGGTGGCATGAGCAACTGCTGCTCGTGCAGACCAGCTACCGGCACGGCTATAGCCTACCGGGCGGCGGGTTGCGGCTTGGCGAAACGGCAGCCCAAGCAGCCGTTCGAGAACTGCAGGAGGAGCTGGGGCTGACCGTGCCAAGCAGCTGGCTGCAGAAGCCCTGGACGCTCACCGAGCACCAAGCGGGAGGACGCAACACGGTGACGATCTTTTCCCTGCCATGGCCGGCTGCTGGCGAGCCAACTGATCAACCGCCACCGCTCAATCCTGATCAGCTGGAAATCGTGGCGACGGCCTGGATGGCTCGCGGGCAGGCGCTGGAGCACGTGCTTCCAGCGCACCTGCGGCGCTACCTGGAGGAACAGCGCTGATCCCACCCAGCACCCCAAGGGCTTCGGTGGAGAGCTCGCCCAATCAATACGCATTGGGCGAGCTCAGATGCAGCAGGGGGCTGAGCACAGCAGGACGAGAGCGCTGAGCAGCAGATCGTGCATGCGTTTGCCTGACGATCAATCAAGGAGCGCTCGCTGCCCCAGAGCTCGATGCAGGGCTGATTGCCGATCGGCTCGGTGATGAAGCGCATCTGCGCACGGGCTGGAGCACAGCGGTAATGAGGGTGGACCTGATTTGCAGGCCTGCTTCTCACTGTTGCGCTGAGCAACCAGGCCCAGCGCTCCGGAAGTGATCCGTCTTTTGGATGCCGTGATCTTCAATGCCTTGATTGGTAATCACGACGCCCACGCCAAGAATTTCTCGATTCTTTATCAACAGCAGCGAGGAATCCTGGCTCCGCTTTACGTCCTGCTTTGCACAGCGGTGTATCCCACGCTCACCGACAAAATGGCCATGCAAGTGGGCAGCAAAGTCCACTTCTCCGAGGTGCAGGCGCGCCACTGGGAGCAATTGGCCAAAGCAGGAGGGTTGTCTGGAGCACAGACGAAAAAGCGCCTTGCGGGGATCGCCAAACAACTGCCAAGCTGTGCTCGCGGTTTACAAACGCAAGCGCTGTATTCGGGTCAACCGCTAGTGCAGTTCATCATCGCACTGATCGAACAGCGTTGCGTACTCGCTCTGAAGCGTTTGAACACCTGAGAGCACAATCGGCGGGCGAGGCGGCCAACTGCGCGAGGATCTGTTTGATCCAGCAGTGATCAACGGGTTCTCAGCTGACGCCTGAGATGTTCATCAAGCAGCTGCTGCTCAAAGCGCTTCAACACGGCGTCTTGGCCGAAGTGCTCCTCCGCCAGCTGACGAGCCAAACGGCCGCATTGGGCGCGCAGCTCGGCGTTTTCGATCAACTCCTGAAGCGCATCCGCAAAGGCTGCGGCATCACCTGGTGGTACACAGCGCCCGGCCTGGCCAGCCAGCAACGCCAATTCACTGCCCTCCGGTGAACTGGCTACAAGAGGGCGGCCGCTGGCGAGAATACCCAGAAGTTTGGAGGGG
>CAJXPL010000026.1 GCA_913057985.1 uncultured Synechococcus sp. | reverse complement strand
TCCATGTCGCGCAGGCAAGCAGCCATACGACGGGAGGTGTAAGCGTTACCGCCGGGGGAAATCAGAGAAGGCTGTTGTGCAAACAGCTGACGAGCGGCCGAAGCAACGATGCTGGAGGCGTTGCTGGAGATGCGGTTAACGGCATCCAGACGCTTGTTGCTGTCGGAAACCATGGCAGCGAGGGCGTCGATCTCGCTGGTGCTGATGAATTGTCCCCGGGCATCGGCCTGGGCGACAACCTTGGTGAAGGCGTCGAACATGGTTGTTGTTCCTGTGAACTACGTCTGGAGCGGGAATCTCAGACTTGAAAGGGATGATTGAAGGCTATTGCCTCCATCCCGTCGCCCGCGATTCTGGCCAACAGCTCGGGAGCGTCCCGAAAGCTGTTCATAATGCTTAACTCCCTTGCGGCGACAAGGAAGTGGCGGTGGCTTCTTCGAGGTCAAACAGCACGTCGTGGATGTACGACTCCGTCCATTCACTGCCGTAAAAGCGCGTCAACATGCCGCGGGCTGGATCTTTCTCGGCGCGGTAGGCCGTGTAGCGCTTCTGGCCTGAGAGCAGGTGTGCAGCACGCTCATGGTCAACGGGCTGCGCCTCCTCCACCAACGCTAGGTAGAGCTGGAGGTAGTCCGCAAAAGCCGGACGGATCACGCGGTCAATCAGCGCATCGCCTTCCTCCCCAAGCGGGATCCTGGTCCAGAGAAAAGCAGGTGAGAAATAGGGCTGTGCTTCTTCAGGAATGGGCCCCCCATCGGGGAGTTCGGCGCGCCAGCGCTCGAATAGCGGCATTAGCCGCTGCCAAACCGGGCCCGTGTGATCGGGATCTGTCTTGTCGACAGGCTGCAAATCCAGAGCGAGCAGGTGCCCGTTGGGCAGTGTTACCAGATCGGCTCCGAAGAAAGGAAGATCAAAACGACTGCTGGGGTTGATCACGAAGTTGAGCACCGATGCAGCCGCACCAGCCTCAACGCAGGCACAGCGCACTTGGCGCAGCTTTTCTGTTGAACAGGCCCAAGTTGCAGTGCTGACCGGCACTGGTTTCGCCTTGGATCCTGTGCTGCCCTCTTTCTGCAGAAATCGTTCCGCAATTGGATAAGGATCCGGCTGCAGAGAGCTCAGTGCCGCAACTGCGGTGTCGAGAAAAGGCTGCCAGCGCCAACCTGGGATCTTGACAGGATCAAGACTCGTCGTGCGGAGAGGGAGGGTCATTTGGGCTGGCTGGCGGGGAAGAGAAATTCGTGCAGGAAACGATCAGACCATTCACTTCCGAAATGGCTGGTAAATAGGCCGTGTGCAGGATCTCTCTCTGCACTGTAAATATCATAATTTTTCTGAAGTTCTTCCACTTCCATGGGATTAATGGAAGAAGGGGTTTTAACTGCCTCGTCGTGTAAATCCCAGTAGGTTTTTAGAAAAGCGCTGAAAGCTGGGGGTAGCGACGATGTCGCCTGTTCTGCTCCGCCCCGGCAGAACAGCAGCCATGAGGAAAAGTATTGATTTGGATCAAAGGAACGCATGGTCTCTTCACCATTGAGATCCGGAAATTGAGCGTTGAGTGACTTCAGTCCATCGAAGTAGCGCTCCAAATAGTCCTTGTCTTGAACAAGTGGTTGGAAATCAAGAACAGCAACCAACTTCTGCTTGGCACCGAACCAGAGCAGATCAACTCCCATCAATGGATGGTCGTAGGTGTAGTCGGGATAGGCAACGGAATTCAGGACCTGCAAGCTGTCACCAGCATCCAACCGGGTAACGCGCCACCTCCGAAAGCCAGGCACGTCCCAAAGCCAGCTCTTGATGGTGCTAGAGCGTTTGGATGATTGATTGTGCTCAAGTCCATGAGGAACATCAACGGGTACTGCGCCCCGGGCTTTGATTCCTGAAAGCAACTCCTCAAGAAATGGATCAAACATGGTGATCAGTTGTTACCTGTTGAAGACGCCATGGCCAATTGTTGTGCCCGCTGGGTGATATCTGAAATTTCGGCATCAGTAGGGCACCGAAACTCGGTGCAGTATGTGGTCATTGCAACGCCATCCAAGCACTGAACAGAACTCACTCTCATTCTGATTTGATCGGTCACAAACCAACAGCGTTCAATGCCAATATTGGTGTCGTATCGCGTCGTGATCGTCACGACGCCGTCGTCTGCGAAGCTGTATGTGCTTAAAACAGATTGCTTTTCAACATATCCAACATCTCGAAGTAGAAATCCCTTTCGGGGATCTTCATGGTCAGGAACGTCAATGACCACTGCAGCGTAATCATCGTTACGAACGCCTTTCTTGATATTGCTTTCCCACCAAAATCGTGCTCCGCCTGAGCTGTCTTCGGTTTTAATGTTCAAAGAGTTGCAGATTTTGGTGACGACTGGGTCATCTGCATTGAATGGTTCAATGACCAGATTGGAATCCGCAGCTTCGTCATCCTGATAGTCGTGATGATGAACAGCACGCCTGTTTAACCAAGTTCCGCGGCTGGCTTCAAAGAAATCCGCCATTGTCATCGGCGGGGAAAGGGTCTGCACCATTGGTTTGCGCTTTGAAGAAAGTTAATTAATACAGGCGAACCGGTAAAGTGTTGTTTTGGCGCTTCAAGACTGACTCTGTTGTGCATTTTTCTGTGCAACCAGCTGTGACATCACCTCGTCGAGTCTTTGAAGCTCTGGATGTGCTGCAACAGTGGCGTCAATCTTTTTCTGCGATAAGCGCAGTTTTTTGCCCAAGCCAACTACATCTTGAAACAGTCTTTCCCTGTAGGCAGCTAATTCATCGATGGACTCTTGCAACTCTTCGAGGGTAGGTAAATCGGAGGCTGCGTTGTCCATGAAGTTCTGATTGAGCCAGAGGATCCTAAGCCTGTCAGATGCCTGCCCAAGGCTTTTGTGAACCTTTGCTCGGGTTTGCGTCAATAAAGGAGAGATTGCTCTCGGATTGGCCTAATTCCTAGGGCGCCACCGGGGTATTTGGCCCAAGGTGACAAACTTTTGCGTAAAGGGGGCTGTTTGACGAACCCTGCTGGTAACTGAGTTTAGCCTGGGTCAGCGCTTCCACCACCCTTGGGTTTCCGGGCTTCTAAGGCCTGTTCACCCGGCGGTTTCCGAAGCACTGCATCCCCAAAACTGTCTGGCCCCCAATGCTCGACGCATTCTCCCGCACAGTCGTCAGCGCTGACGCCAAAACTGCACCTGTTGGTGGTAGTGATCTCGCTAGCCTCCGCTCCTATGTGCAAGATGGCAACAAGCGTTTGGACGCTGTGAATGCCATTACTTCCAACGCCTACTGCATCGTCTCTGATGCAGTAACCGGCATGATCTGCGAAAACACAGGTCTGATCCAGGCTGGCGGCAACTGCTATCCCACCCGTCGGATGGCTGCTTGCCTTCGCGATGGTGAGATTGTGCTTCGCTACATCAGCTATGCACTGCTGGCTGGTGACGCTTCCGTGCTGGATGACCGTTGCCTGAATGGCCTCAAGGAAACCTATATCGCTCTAGGTGTTCCTACTCAGTCTGCTGCCCGTGCGGTCGCGATCATGAAATCCGCTGCTACGGCTCTGATTGGTCAGACCAACTCTCCTGCCAGCGGTGGTGCTAAGTACCGCAAGATGGAAACCACTCAGGGCGACTGCTCTGCACTGGTGGCTGAAGCAGGTTCTTACTTCGATCGTGTGATTGGCGCAATCAGCTGATCTCCAGACGATCAAGTCTTCTCTCCTTACCTTCTCAGCACCTTTTACCTAAGGATCTCAAATGAAATCCGTCGTCACCACTGTTGTGACCGCAGCTGATGCAGCCGGTCGCTTCCCTTCCCAGAACGATCTTGAGGCTGTTCAGGGCAACATTCAGCGTGCAGCTGCACGTCTGGAAGCTGCCGAAAAGCTGGCCGCCGGTCTGGACAACGTCACCCGCGAAGCAGGTGATGCTTGCTTCAATAAGTACGCCTATCTGCGGCAACCCGGTGAAGCCGGTGATAGCCAAGTGAAGGTCGACAAGTGCTACCGCGACCTCGGTCACTACCTGCGCTTGATCAACTACTGTCTCATCGTGGGTGGTACTGGTCCTCTCGATGAGTGGGGTATTGCAGGAGCACGTGAGGTGTACCGCACCTTGGGTCTTCCCACCAACGCCTACATCGAAGCTCTGACTTACACTCGCGATCGTGCTTGCGCTCCTCGCGACATGAGCCCTCAGGCTCTTAACGAGTTCAAGAGCTATCTTGATTACGCGATCAACGCTCTGTCTTGATCAATTCGAGATTTTAGGGAAAGGGGGGAGCAGTCGCTCCCCCCTTTTTTTGTGTCAGCCAGATGGAAGACCACTGATCATCCATCACAGACAAGCTGAAATTCCATTAGATTCACAAGAGGTGTATTTTTTTTGATGACGACGTTTGTTCTGTCTCATAACTTACAGGTTCAATCAGATCTCGTACCTGCATTGAATTTTGAACTACTTGCTCAAGAACTTAAATCTCTTTCGAAAAATATTTCTTCAACGGTGGTTTTAAATCATCCTCATTGGAAACTCTCTATATCATCTGATTTGTCTCCGCAAGATATGGCTGTTGATTTGGTGCAAACGTGGTCTGAACACCGTCGTCAACTCGGACACGACATGAACCACGTTGTCCTGGCACTTGGTGGAAGGAAAGATTCCCAAGCTTCTCCTGGAGCTCCACTCCAGGAGGGATATTGGGGTGTTGATTTGGTTGAAACGCCTGATGAAAGCACTTTTCTTCAAGCGATCAACTGGGAAGCTCTTAAGGCTGGACGACCCGAAGATGCGATTTTTGAAGTCTCTTCGAGAGCCTCATAGATCTTTATCAGGCTTGTTTCCGCCGATTCCTACGGCGGCTAGAGGTACTTTTACGTTTGTTGGCCTCTGGCTTGTCTGAGTCTGCTTTTTCTTTCTTATTAGAACTGGTTTCTTTTTGGGGTGTTAATTTCTCTACTAGTTTCCGAACCTTGGATGTCGACGGTTGCTTTTTAGGCGCTGGTATCGAAGGCTGATCCGCTGCGCTCCAGCCAACAGATGTTATTGGTGTATTGCAACTTCTAAAGGATTTCATCCATTGCGCCATGAACCGGGTGTCCACGCAAACTGTGTGGGAAGTTGAGGGCCTGCAGCCGTCCATCACACCAGTGGAAACATGGATCAATCGTCCGGGGAAAGGTCCCATATTTTTTGTAGTGGCTCAGAAGAATTTTGCCTCCGGTGTCGTCTGATGGCAAGCTTGCTATTACTTTCTTATTCCAGCAGGCCCCATTGAATTACGCACCTCAAGTAGAATCATCAGAATGTTGACCGTTACTGATGACTGGTCTTTTCGATAATATTCATGTTGGCTTGGATCAACAGGGAGCAATTGATATCTTGTCTAAAGAAGTAAGTATTCTCGAGAGTGAGAGTGATTATTATATGGCTATTTCTCATTTGATTAATTTTCCTGGCCCAAAAACAAGCCAAGCTTTATTGGCATTTCTGGATAAGTGTTCTGCGGATGTACCTGTAGGTCTTGCACAACGAAAGGCTGTAGAAGTTCTTGCGCGATTAGGGGTTGCAGAGGCTACGTCCAAAATTGCAAGTTTTTTAAGTAGCTCTGATGTGTATATGGTTGAGAATGCTGCTTGGGCATTATCTCATTTGAACTGTCAAGATCCTGAAGTGCACCAACATATGATCGATTTGTTAGATGATGCTAGCCAGAATCAAAGAGTCCTAATTCAAAGTCTCTCAAAGCTTTCTGTTAAAGCAGCAATTTCGACTATTTCAGTACACACAGCCCATGAAAAGGCTTCGGTCCGTGGTGCTGCCATCGCTGCCATGATTCATTTATCTGGTGATCAATCCCATCTGGCTGATCTTTCAGATCATTTGTATGACGCCAATCAAATGGATCGCCAGTCGGCAGTGCAGGATGTGATCGATGCGAATGCTGTTGAGCTTTTGTCTGATTTGATGCAAGCACCAATCTCGCCTGCGTTCCGGATGCGAGCCGTGAGATCTCTCTTGAATAACCCGTCCAATAAACTCTCAGACAATGATTCACTATCAGCGGTAGATCAAGTTTTGCTTGACGACCCTCGTTTGATCACTGTCCTTCATCATTACGGCGATCCTTTGCCTACAAAGCTACTGATTGACGGATTGTTCCACCCCGATTTTAGTCGTTGCTATCTTGCGATGCAGGCACTCATAAAATGTGATGCCCAAGAGATTTGGAGAGCTATTGAGAATTGCTGGCAAGATAAAGCCCACAATGACTATGGTGCACACTATTTTTTGATGCGATTGTTTGGCCTTGTTGAAGGTTGGACAGACGAAGCATTGCTTGATATTCGCAAAATTCTCTCAGATGCTATTACAGATAAGCGTCCTCAATTTAGAAAATCACCCCCAGCTGCTTTGCTGTCATTTGCCAAGCTATTTCCTGGCCAATACGATTGTTTTCTGGATAATTGTTTGTCTTTAGAAAACAACCTTGGTTGGGATATGCGTTATGTAGCTCTCCTCTTGATCCAATCTGATCAGAGTGAGCATCTTCAACTTCGATATCAACGTCAACTACAACAGCTTGTCGAATCCGATGGCGACAGTTTGCTGCAGCTAAAAGCACAGAGCATTCTGGATCGTGGTTGAGAACTAAGTGGTAAATCTTCATGCCCCATCACTTGAAATGCTAATATTGAACAATATTGATTTAGTCTTTTAAATGAGCGGCGATTCGAACATTCCTTCAGTTGATGCATTGTTTGAAGATCTAATGCATCCGAACCCTAGGATTCAAGAAGAAGCTTGTTTGATTCTTTCTGAGAACTATCGGGAAGAGGCGTTGCCAAGATTATTAGATCTCTTCTGTCATCATGATCCTAAAGTCTATAGAGCGGCTGTTAAAGGTGTTGGTTTTTTTGGGAGCTCTGCGTTTGATCCCTTGATCGAACTTTATGCAACAACAGAGAATCAAACTGCAAGACGTTGCTGCCCTAAGGCCTTTGTGCAGGTGTTCAAAAACTTCCCAGATCAGCCGTTTCCTGATTCAGTCATGCAAATGCTGGAACAAGGAATCGACGATTCCGATATGGTTGTAGTGCAGGGTGCACTGATGTGTCTTGGTCAGATCGGTAAGCAAAAATTTAAGTCTGAAGAGGCAATCCAAATTTTGGCCAAGTCTCTCAGCAGCCAAAATGTTGCTTTAATCTTCAGTGCATCTCAGGCTCTTGCCGATATTCCCAATCCTTTAGCAGAAGATGCTTTACGGTTACTGCAGAACAATAATACGGATCCTTTGATTCAGGAGGCTGCACAGTCTGCATTGGCACGACTTCAGAATCTACTCAACTCAAAGAGTTAGATGTTCCTTCATCGAGGTACAGTTTCTACTCCTTCGTAATAGCCTCCAGCGCGGAAGTCAAAACGTTCTACTTTGTCTTCTTTAGCACAAGTCGTCTGCGAATAATGTAGCAGTGTGCTGAATCCTTCCGGCACCATTTTGGGGCATAGTCTTCCGACATCATTGGCAAATGGGCAGAAGTACACCCCTGCCCATCGATTAAGAAAACGCCCTTTTATTTCATCAGAAAAGATAAATCCATGTTGATCAGCGAGCTTGAGGATCTCCTCGGGCTCAGCTTCTTTGAACAGGGATCTGAACGACAGGTCTTCTTCTAGAACCTGAAGGAAGCGTATGAATTCAGCACGTGACATGATGAACCAGCGGCATATCCATATTTTATCAGCAACTATCCGCTTCTTATCAGCGTCTTGTTACTTATTTATGTCTCAGTAGGCCACCAATAATTTTATATGGCAGCGTACTTTTCCTGTGCTGATCTTATGTGGATAAAGAATTGAACCGGTCACAATTTGATGATTGGATAAATCGTCATTAGCTCGAATTTAATCAACGACTACTTGTTAACTCTTGATTAGTTGTAGTGGTTTATTGTTCTTAAAATAGATGTCCACTAATTATCAATCTCTCTGCCGTGAGGGTCACTTCTTATCAAATCAGATTTGCCGATCAATTTTTCTGTAAAAATTGAATATACGCATATTGCATGGTGCCAAGTTCACAGCGATTTGATAATTTGTTTTCATGGATGGGTGAACAGCAAGCAATTGAGTTGCTTTCGCAAAATGTTAGTACTCTTGATAATCCTGGTATTAAATATATAGCTGCAACACGGTTGGGAGCTTGTTCTTCACGAGATTCTCTGGATGCATTAGTTGTAGCGGCTACCGGGGATAGAGATAATATCTTCGATTCCATTACGCGTCGTAAGTCCATTGAAGCGCTAGGGCGTCGTCGCGACCTTAGTACTCTGCCAACCATTTATGAAGCTATGCATAGCAAGGATGAGCAGACGATTGTGAATTCAGTAGATACGCTGATTAATTTTGGCATACCTCTTGATGCTCAGTTTAAATCATCTCTTTTGAAGATTATTCAAGATGGCTCCGATGTACTCAAGCGTGTTGCCATTCAATGTTTCACGCGTTTAGAGATGCATGAGTGTAATGGCATTATTCACGAGCAAGAGAGCAATCCAAATATATTGGTTAATGGCGCATCAATCGCTTATTCAATAAGGGTTGAAGATGACAAGCGTAAATTGCATATTCTTGAAAATCACCTCAACGATTTGAATGTCATACATCGACGTTCATCCGTCATTGATATTGGTGACGCTGGAGACCCTTCTCTTTTGTCAAGTATTTCGAAAGCAGCGGTGTCAATGCCGTTGAGAGCTAAAAGTGCGTTCAAGATGACTTCTAAAATTAAAACTAGATCGCAAAAAACATTAATCAATCAAATGTTGAAGGATGATTCTCGACATTTGTATTTTACGCAGAAATTTGATGCACCAAATGATTTAGAAAAAGTTTGCGATTTCCTTAAGCATAGAGATGAGGAGCGCCAGTACTTTGGTGCTAAGGCCTTATTCAGTTGGCCAGCTTCAACTGTAACTGACGCAATTAAGACTATTTGGGACAATCATGGCTCTGATTATGGTGTTCACTATCAAGTAAATTGTTTGGTGTCTCAACTTGGCTTAACAGAATTGTCTTACATAATCAAGGAATCATTATTGGAGCCAGCTCCGCAATATGCAAAATCAAAAATTGCAGCGACTTGGGGATGTTTAAACTTGGGTTTGTTGGAATGTCGTGCTGACATTGAGAATTTGTTGATGACATCTACTTGGGAGCCCCTTCGATGGACATGTGCAGAGGTTTTGCGTAAGTTGTAAAGACTATTGCTCTTTGCCATTCGTTTGTTTACATAGTTAATTTATATCTTCTCGACTTTTCGATGGTCTGACTTGGAAGTTCTCCGAATGCAGTGTAATAGCGCCGTGCATATCTCCCTTGATGTTTAAACCCATATTTAATTGCAATATCTCGAATTGAATATAGATTTAATTTCCGACGAGCGTCTTGGTTAAGCATAATTCTTCTGGATTCCTCAAGTCTAATTTGTGTCATCAATTCAATGATTCCCATTCCAAAGTACTCCTGACATATACGATATAATGATGCTTGACTTGTATTTATATACTTGCAAACTTCAAGCAGTGACAGAGGGGATTCCATGCTCTTCTCACTATGCGCAAGATCAATGATTTCTCTTAATTGATCGATATGTTTTGGATCTTGACTGTTTTGCTCAGTCATTGGCTCTTCTAGGCATGCGATTACAAGATCAAAATATTTTTCTGGGCTCTGAATTCCAGTAGCTACTTCTCTGGCAGCTAATCTCTTAAGTTGATTTAGAGCTTTATTATTGCAAAAAATCCCTTGATCACCCGTGAGTCGTTCTAGTCCATCATATGCTTTGCAATTTTCGAGTAATTCAAATAGGAGCTGCTTTTCAAGCATGCAACCAGTGCTAGAGCATTCGTTATTATATTTTCCCCATGCATTTCCTGGTACTGAATTAATCGTGCCAAATCCAGCCAGGCTATTTTTTGTCATCTTAAATCCATCGCAATAGCCAAAGACTCCTTGAGTATTCGCTTTTGGCGTAATCCAATTAAAATCAATAGTTATACCATTGCCCCAACCCTCGTATAATAATGTTTTGCTTGCAGATATTTCTGCGAGTGTGACTTTATTAGCATTTGCTGCTTGCATAGTATAGAAACCACTGCCACCTTCCAGTTGCGTTATTTTTGTAAGCTGCCCGAGTTTTGCAAGCTCTTCAGAGAGCTCAAGTGGATCACGATATTCAATAGAAGTTTTCATATATTACTCTCCCTGCCATGCACTAAATGAATATAAATTCTTATTGGATCTATCTATTGTTTGGCTGGGTGATTCTCCAAAATATGTGGAGTAGGAGGCTTCAAATTTTTTCCAGTTCTTAAAACCGTAGTAAAGTGCTGTTCTCTTTTTTGTAAACTCTTTGAGACCTGTTGAGGAATGTGGGGTTAAAAAAGCCTTGCGGGTCTGTTCCAGGCGTACTCTTCTTACAAGCTCAATTACATCCATATTAAAGATCTTTCGGCATATAGTATTGAGAGACTCTGTTTTTGAATTCAAGT
This sequence comes from uncultured Synechococcus sp., assembly GCA_913057985.1. Lineage (GTDB taxonomy): Bacteria > Cyanobacteriota > Cyanobacteriia > PCC-6307 > Cyanobiaceae > Parasynechococcus. The sequence goes on along the minus strand of CAJXPL010000026.1, from coordinate 26,495 downwards.
ATTCAGTAATTTCGTCAAGTGTTATTGGTGGCATTCCAGCCCTATCTTCGTGAATTAGTTTAACCATGTCTTCTATTAGATCAGTTGACTCGCATCGATGTGCATCATAGGTTGATTCATTATTTTCGTTGTCTAGGAATATGATTGCTAGATCGTAAAATGAATTTGGTTTTGTTGATGGATGGCCATTAAAATGTCGGTTAAATAATTTTTTGAGCTGAGCACTTGCATGATCATGCGAGTCAATTCCAATGCATTCCTCAAGCCTCCCATAGGCATTAAATGCATTCAATTTGTTGATTCTTTCTTGTAATTTATTCCATTTCAGGCTCATGCAGCACAGCTCTTCGTTTGCTCCAACAATGTCCCAGATATTTCCTCCTGTTTTGTTGATCCGATTGAAGCCAGCAATGCTATTTCTTGTCATATGGTGGCCGCTAATGATTGTCTGTGCCTCCGTATCATTTTTCGGTAATGTGTCTAGCCAGCAGAATGATACTGATTTCGTGTTGGCTTCTTCCTCGTAGAGCAGAGTTTGGTTCGATTTAAAAATTTCAAGATGCACATCTTGAATTGGTGAGCAAGTGGTCTTCGTTTCGAGAAGGCCGGTGCTTAACTGAGTTACATTGCATCCGAAGCTAGATGTTGAGTGATATTCTTCAAAATGTGCCCTGCAAAACTCTTCCATCTCGAGCGTGTCTGAAAAAATATAATTGCGCGATCGTTTTTTTCGCAAACTTCTTCTGCGTGTTTCTATACTTTATTGTTTTTCGTCGATTGCGTGTAAGAAGCTTAATATTTTTCTGAATTATTGATTTTTATTTTTTTGCTATCCACTTCCTATCATGTCGCCTGACCTTTCTTGACTTTGTGTTAAAGCCGAGACATGATTTGCTCGTCTGAGTATTCTTCTGAGCTGTTTTCCTAAAAGCCCTATTCGCTTTCCTGCTTCTCCTCTAAATCTCTACTTAGTATGTTAATGGCAACGTTGAATACCGCTTGAACCGACTTATCTTTTTCTGTTGATTTTGCTGCTTCTATGCTTTCTATGGTGTTAAATGCTTCAAGCTTCATTAGTGCCATTGCTGTATTTTTGCGCACCTGAGTGTCTTGATCGACTAGCTTTCTGCTCAGCACATTTTCAACATCTTCGGCATCACATGATTTTCCGATAAGGGTTACTGCTTCTGCTCTGACCTCTGCTGAGCTGTCATCGAGCGCTTGAAATACTCTGTTTTTTGCCCGCAGATCATCACTCTTCTGTATTTGATCTCCCAAGGCTGAAATTGCGGCAACACGAACTTCAGCCACGTCTGAATCCGCAGCCTCGAGCAATGCCTCAGGTGCTTTGGCACCGATGAAACTTAGCGCAAGGTTGATCAAGCCAACCTGAAATGGTGTGCAGTCTGGATTTTTAAGGATTCCAAGCAGTGAATCCATGGCATCCGGCCCAATGGTTGCCATCGCTCCAGCAGATGAACCGAGAACAACTGGGTCATCATCTTCTAAAAAGGCTTCAAGCAGATAAGGCAATGCGTCCTTGTTGCCAATCAAATTGAGTGTTTTGGCTGATGCTCGTCTTACGATCACATTTTGGTGCTGGCGAAGTGCTTTACACAGAATGGGCAGAGCTTCATCACCTATCGCCCCAAGACTTTTAGCAAAGGTGAGTCGTAAAGCGCCTCTCGCATCCCCAAGTCCGGCGACCATACGATTAAGTGACTCGGCATCAGATCTTGGGATCTCACCTTCGCTTAATTTTGCACTGAGCTCATCAGCGAGTTGGAGAGCTTCTTCTTCCGTGAGTTGGCTTTCGCTGATTGATGAGATATCGGTGAAATCCTGGAGCACAGTGGACGTCCAACTTCGTTGAGTCGCAATCTAAGCGACTCTGATCAGGCACCTACCGGCTTGTGGGGCTTTGCAGTGTCGCTGCTGGACACAAAAATGCCCCCTTCCTGGAAAGGGGGCAGAAGTGATGGCATTTCGGTGCCAAACTCATCTTCATCAATATGGCAATGGCTTAACGCCGAAGGGACGGAAGGGAGCAGCGCCGGTTCTCCTGGGAGGCTGATGTCCGCCGTACTTTTGTTGGGGCAGCGTTGGTGCGCCCTTGAAGATCGGCTTCATCATGCTGATCGCTGCCGCAGCCAGTTGCGTCGTCGTGCGACTCCGACGTCCTTGTGCGTTGTCACTAACGGCAACCTTTGTGCCGGCAAGCTCCCGCATCATGTTGAAGGAGCTGGTCATCATTCCTGCGTAGGAATCGCCTGCTCGCATGTAAGGAACGATGTCTGACCCAAACACCTCGGCATATTCTGCGCAATCTGTGAGGCTGTCGATCAGAGCATCAAATCCCTCCTCTGCTTGAAGTTTGATGCTGTTTTGAACTTCTTCTTGAGTGAGGGGTGCCCGTCCAAGCAGGTGTTTGAAGTTCAGTTCAATCCCACGTTGAGGGGCGACACTATGGAAATAATTTTCCTTGTAGAAAGGAGATTTTGCCAGGCCGTTCACAAAGTCGCGAACTGTAATTTCTCCGTTCATCAAGCGAGCCTCAAGCGATGTGCAACGCTCGTTTTCAGTGGGAGGTAGGTTTCCGTAAACTTGTCTGTAGGAGTCATTAATTGTTCTCTCTAAAGCCCAGGAATCACTGGGGTGATATTCATCAAAAACTGAACCGAAGGGGCATTCGCTATGCAGCCTTGGGCCAATTCCGAGCCCCATCTGAGCACAAGTGTTGCGCTTAAATTCAGCGATTGATCCAGCTACTGTCCGATGAACAGTGTTTTTGCCAGCCTTGCTTGGCATGGCGTACGAGGCTGGTTTGGTGCGGCTGGCCGAAGCCATTCCAGCGGGGCTTGTTTGTGTACTTAACATAAGGTTGGTGAGGGGAGGTGATTTGTGGTGACTCTTCCCAACATGCTTTAAAACAACTCTTTAAGCTGTTGCTAGTAAGCTTTGCCGAGAAAAATTCAGCGAAATTGAGTATTGATGCGTTTCGATGCTCATAATTCGCTAATTGCCACACCGAGCAAACATTGCGTCTTTGACTGTGGCAAAATTGTTTGTTAATTGGCCACGGATTTTCTGGATCGCTCCAGAATTGTTTGCTCTTAATTGTCAAGAATTTGTGTTTTTTGATTTTGAAAACAAAAAGGGGTGGGCTTTTGGCCCACCCCTTGGTTAGTTAGATCAAAAAATCACTCAGCTTGACTGATGATCAGCCGAGGGAGTTGATCACGTAGTCGAGCAGCTGGTTGTAAGCGGTCAGAGCCTGAGCGCTCATGTCGCGAGGCGCGCAACCGCGGGAACGCAGGTGGGAGAAACCAGCCACGTAGGTGCCAGCGTCGATGCTGAGGGCCTTGTAGACCTCTTTCTGACCGTTGATGGCCAGCTCATCCAGAGGGCCGGTGCCGCCGGTGACCAGGCAGTAGTTGATCAGACGCAGGTAGTGAACGAAGTCACGCTTGCACTTCTCTTTGCCTTCGGTTGCGCACTTACGGGGCTGACGGCCGGTGGCACCGTTGGGGTACTGGGCGTAGACAGCATCAACAGCTTCCTGGGCAACTTGGTCGTAGTTGCTGGCCAGCTTTTCAGCAGCTTCCAAACGAGCAGAGGCGCGTTGGATGGACCCCTGGACGGACTCCATGTCGGAGGCGGTGGGGAAGCGGGATGCGCTGTCGGCTGCGCCGACGACGGTGGTGATAACGGACTTCATGATTAAGAAGAAGGGTGTTCAGGTGTGCAGAAAATCGATACCTGGCTCAGCTGATGGCGCTGATCACCATGTCGAAGTAGCTAGCAGCTTCACCAGACAGGCTGGCGCAATCGCCAGAGGTCAGAGCCATCTTCTTGGGCTGGCTGTTGGTGTTGGTGATCAGGGCGCTAGCAGCGGCCTTCATGATGGCAACAGCACGGGCGGCGGAACCGGTGGGAACGCCCAGAGCGGCATAGGTCTCGCGGAGACCGTTCAGGCAGCGGTCCTGCAGCACGGAAGCGTCGCCGGCGAGCAGTGCGTAGGAGACGTAACGCAGAACGATCTCGCCATCACGCAGGCAAGCAGCCATCTTGCGGTTGGTGTACACACCACCGTTGGGGGCAGTCAGGCCGGTGTTCTCGCAGCAGATGCCGGCGACGGCGTCAGACACGATGCAGCTGGCGTTGGAGGTGATGGCGTTCACAGCGTCCAGGCGCTTGTTGCCATCAGCAATGAAGGACTTCAGGGAAGCCAGTTCGCCGCCACCAATGAAGGAGCCGCTGGAATCGGCCGAGACAGCAGCCCGGGAGAATGCGTCGAGCATGGGGTTGTGGAATACGTTGTTTGGGGAGATGCATTCCGCATCACGAATTACACTACCCCTGCTTCCCAGGCCGTCTTCCCGAAGGAGGACGTCAGGACACACAAGTTGACAAAGGCGAAATCAGTAAGGCCGTGTCGTCAACCAATGTCCGACAGTTCGCCTTATTTATTGCTCGTCTTTTTATGACAACTGTTTAAGGACGCGTTGGCAGGTCCATTTCAGTGGTAGCCAGAAGGCATTGGCCGAAAGCTCCTCCAGAAGGGGCTTTTGGTCCACAAGGCCTAAGCGGAGGCACCCCCATGCAGCTGCAATGCGAGACTTGGTGTACTGAGGGATTGTTTCGGCTAAGGCAAGCCTGATTAGATCGCTTCGTTCTTCCAAACCCTGAAGACTGACGACGGCGGTTAGGTAATAGTGCGTAACGTAATCACTCCATAATTTTTCTTTAATTTCGTCAATTAAAATCATTCTCTCTGCTTTAGGCATGGCCATCAAGCTTGAGGCACCACCGTATTGGCGTGCTTCGTCGCGATGTTGAAGGTTGTTTTCGATCTCTGTAGGCTCAATATCGCAAATCCACTCTTTCCTAAGTTTGAGTTGTTGAGGGTTATCTTGTAAGAGTTGTGTTATTAGCTCAGTATATTCTTCCGGTATCTGGCATTTCTTATCAGGATCGACCAACTGAAATGCACTTCTAGCCCGCAACGACATCGATACGGGAGCTGTGACAAGAGCTTCCAGCCTTGAAACGTCACCTGCATCGCCCAAATCAATCACGGCAGAGCGCCTTCGTCCTGCGATTGGATCAACAAGTTGCGGGATGAGCATATCAAGGCCCTCTGGCTGTTGAGCAACTTTCGACATGTATGCCCTTGCCGCACCAGCCACCAAGGGATTGGAATCATCCTGGAGGGGGCTGATGCTGTTGATGACAGAGGGGACCCCTAAACGACAAAATGCTTGTATGACAGCTCGCTTTTGAATATCCTCGCCCTCAAGAGCTCCCAATAATTTTTCATGATCTGCTGCCGTTAACGGTGCATCGATTTTTGTAATTGCTTCTACAGAATTAATCACCGCAGCTTCATCGCTGCATTTTAAGGCTCGAAACAGAGATGGTAGGGCTTTTGGACTTTTTCGTCTGCCAAGGGCGTCAATCGCCTTGCGTCGTGTGATTCGATTAAAAAGATGCTCTGGATCCAGCTCTGCAGCCTGAATCAGAACATCAAGTGATTCTTCGCTGTTGCTTGCTCCAAGTCTTGTGGCGGCCATGTATTTATCAACGGGCCTGTCGAGTGAGTCTGGATCAGCCAAAATCACTGCCATGGCCCGCTCTTCTGTCAAGCCTTCAACCAAGTTGTCGAATCGCTCGGCCATGTTTAAAGAGTCATCAATGAAAAACCTGGATTTTCTGTCACTTGGTGTTTGGCTGCAGCTTTCGAGCAGCTGACCAGATTCTGTTGAATCTGCAGTGACGTTGAAATTCCATCTTCTCTTTGACCATAGCATTCAGCTCTTTGTCTCAGTGATGATTTATGACTGGTTGATTGTCTTTTTTAATTTGCGCCGATCCTTCATGAAATATGTTCTCGCCATCTGTTATCGTAAATAAAGGGATTTTCGTGTCATGCCAGTCTCTCCCGAGCTCGAACAGGCTCTTCCTAGGTTTGTTGAAGCTGTCCAGAAGTCAGCAGATGTCCAAGATCAATTGAACCTGGTTTCTGATTTGGAGCAATTGAAAGCAATTGTTAATGATGTTGAGCCTTTATTGACTGGCTCGGCATTGATTCCCTATGAACAGGCGACAAGCCCTCCAAAAATTACCATCGATTCAGGTGTTTTAGAAAAAAATATCCCATGGCGGCTACTGCGATGCCCGGGTGGGCCCTTGGTTTTGCAGATGATTTGTGAGAAGGTGAATTTTGCGCTTTGGATCGAAAGCTGCTGACGATGTCTGATTCTGTTATTGATGATTTTGTGCAGATGGTCATTTACGATCATTCTGTTGCAACAGGATTAAAGTCTTGCCAGTCAGATCAAGATATCGTGAATTTTGCGGCCTCTCGTGATTACTTTTTTTCAATCACGGCTTGGCTGCAGTATGTTGAATCAGATTCGGTCGGCTTATCTGACTCTGAAGCCATGGCGATCCAAGCCATTGCGACCGATCATTGGTCGTGGGCGTTCCGTCAGATTGCTCCGTGGAGAGCCATGTTGATGGATGGTGCCTAGTTTGACGGTCTGTTCATGAGAATTTCGTTTAGAATTATTTTTGAGATTTCATTGGGCTTTGATGACCGGTTCTACTCTTGCTGCAAATCAAGATCAAGTCTTGGAGGCTTTTATTATTCAAGTTCGCCAAAGTCCAGATCTAAAAGCTCAAATTAAGGCTGCACTTAATCAGGATCAAGTCATTGAGATCGCTGCCGCCAATGGTTTCGATATCGATTCAGCCGCTATTTTGAGAAAATGGAGCAAGCATACTGATTTCAGCCAAGACACTTGGATGGGCTGGTTTGAAGAATAAATTTTGATTTAAGTATTGATTTCTGAATATCTTGTAGTCTTACTACCTTTTTTCGCCCAATAAGTGACAAGATCTTCTCCTCCTGGTCTGGGTACGCTTGCTGTAGCTTGTAGTATTTTGAATGACCGTCTTGGTCCCATTGGCCAATTTCCAATTGCTTTGACTGTTCTTATTCTTCCTCCAATTGCTTGAACAGAAGCCTCAAACTTATCGAGTTGAGTTTGATCAACTGTTTCAAATATAAAGTCTGTGCCAACACATATTAGATGTTGTGAGCGTATCCAAGACTTCATTTGTTTTTTTACGTCTTCCATTCTAGGTTTTCGAATTTAGCCACTCATCATTGATTTCCTCGGAGAAGCTTTGGATTCTTTTGAATCTCAGAAGGCCATGTTCTGAACCCCAAATTTGTTCGTCTGTGTTTGGATCAAAGCCTCGATCGCGACTAATCCAATTTTCTTGGTCTACCTCAACTTCGCTCACAAGATAAGTAAGTTTTCCGTCTCGTGGAACCAAACAATTTTTGCCTGGTTCAACTTTTCCGATGTAATGCCCTTTTTCTTTACGATGAAAGTGCATGGCACACCCACACCGTTCTTTTAGGGTTGTGGAATCGATTGCATTCATGATTTGGGGATCTCGACCTGCCCCTGCCAATCTTCTCGGATTTGTGAACCCATAGTTCTCAACCACAAAAGTATCTTCATGCGTAGTTAATCGGTGAATGCCCTGCCGGTAGGGATCCCATGGTGCATAGTCATAACATTGTTCAGAATAAAAACCAGGACCTTCAAAAATATGCCAGGGTAATGGGCGAAAAAAGATATTGATTCGAGCAAAATCCTTCGGGTCTTTTTGTGACTGTTCGATATTGTCGTAGATGCCCGCAAGAGTTTTGGCAAACTCGGCAAGGTCTAAATTCTTGTTCATCTTTGGAAATTATGCATTAATTCGTCTGACTTCTGATGCAAACGACGTTTGCAGCACTCCTGACCCGGCTGAAGTTCTTAAAACTGATGACCTGCAGCGCACATTCTCTGAGACAAACCAAATTCTTTCTTCGGCAATTGATTGCTCGTAGTTTGTTGTGAGCGTGAACGTACCGTCGTTGGAAAAGTTGTATTCCGAGATGGCTGCCTCGGCTTCTGCATAACCAACGCTTCTGATCAGCGTCCCCGAAGAAATGTCTTTGACAAATGGAATAATAATGCAATGGCCTGATGATACTTCTGATGGGTCATCAGGTTCCCAGTCACTTTCTGCGCACCATTCCATTTTGAATGGAGATGAAATTGTATCTAAATTAAATCTTTTGGCTAGAGGTGATTCGATTAATTGTTTAATTGCGGAATCTTCTCTGCTGATTTCTTCGATCGTAACTTCGCTCAGAACTTCTTCAAATTGCTGGAAGGCTAAGGAATGCCCAGATCTCATTGAGCGCCATTTGCCTTCACTTTGAGCAACAAATTGCTCAATCGTCATGCAGGCTTGTCTTGTTTTCTGAGCTGAGCTCATCCAGCGAAGGAGAGTTGATGTGCATCATGTTAACCATAGAGTCGACCATCATGGACATGGCCATGGGTGTTGATGAGACCGACTGCAGGAATGTTGTGTTTCTGTTGGGGTTTTCGCTGGATGGTGGACGCAGAATGGGCATGTCTGAAACTAAATTTTGCTTTGTACCTGTTGACTGGGGTGTATTGACCGGTTAACAGTCACTAGAAGATTATGACTGAGCCGCCAGTCAAATCTGCCAGATATTCCCAAGGGTTAAGCCTTCGCAATAGAAAGGATCTGGCCGCCCTGCGACAGAATTGATTTTATGGTGGCTGACATGGAGGTCTGAGTCACCACTGATTTTTGAACTGCCCGGCGGTTGGCGCCCACCTGACGACGTGATGTCCAGTTGATCGTCAACGCGTTTGCGTTGCCAACGCTTCTGCGATCTTGTGCCTCTGGTGAACTGTCAGTGCAGAGACTATTCAAGAGTTTCGAATCTGTTTCTGCGTTGTCGTATCCGGCATATCCGGCATCCAAAGCCTTCGCACGTGTGAAGTACAGCGTGCTTCCGCCTATCACGGTTTGGGTGGCACGATTGTATGGAACTTGGTCGATGCCGAAGGCAGAAAGGTATTCATCGCTGTAGGTGTAACTGGCGATCTCTGCTTCGTATCCCTCTTCCTGCAGCAGTCGAACATGGCTCATCAACTCAGCTTGGTCACGGGGAGGACGGCCTAGTAGATGTTTGAAGTTCAGTTCAACAAAACGGTAGGGGCTGTTGCTTTCCAGAAAAAGCTTTTTATAGGTTTCCGACTGTGCGAGAGCAGTTACCAATCCTTGAACCGTTAGGTCACCGTTCATGAACAGTGCCTCAATGGAAGGGTTCAGATCGAGCTCCATCAGGTGTCGATTGCCAAACACCTGGCGGTACGCTTGGCGAACCACATCTGAAGCATGTGATGTGTCGACGTTGGCAGCTGAGGAAAGAGTTGTTGGCCCAGTCATTGTTGTCTGAATAGAGAGTGATGTGAGTGAGCCACCCTTCAGGAAGTGGCTCCCTGTTGCAGCAATCGAATGCTTTTACATCACTTCAGTGATGGAAACGATCTTGCCTCCCCGAGCATGGATGTACTTCATTTGGCTGCTCATGTCTTTCCCGGACACGACGTAGCTGTTTCCAGCTGTGCGTTGGCGGGAACGTGCTGCCTGAGAAGCAACAACAATGCGATACCGCTTCTTGGTGGGATCAGCTGCACCCGATTGGGTTCCGGTGCGGTTGGCCCGGCTGGTGGTTTTGCTCCAGCCACTGGGTGCCAGCCCTGTCGCGACCGAACTCACCAAAGCGGAGCTGCCGAGGACCGTATCGCTCGCTGCATATCCTTCTGCCAGGCTCAGTTGACGGTTGAAGTCAACCTGAGAGCGGCCGCTCTCGGTAAGAATTCGAGCGAATGGAACTGTGTCTTCACCAAAGGTGTTTTGATATTCCTGGCTATCCACGTAGCTGGAGATTTCAGCTTCATAGCCACCTTCGGCAAGGATCTTGGTGTGCTCGCTGATTTCGGCTTGGGACCGCGGTGCTCTTCCCAGGAAATGTTTGAAGTTCAGCTCGATGAATCGATACGGCGCGCTGGTTTCGAAGAAACGACGCTTGTATTCGGCTGAAAGGCCCACAGCACGAACGAATTCACGTGTGCTCAGATAGCCATCAATGAATTTGCTTTCCGCAGAGATAACCCGTTCGAATTCCATCAGATGGGGATTGCCCATCACCTGCTTGTAGGTGGAACGAATCAGCGCAGCGAGCTGATCGGGGCCGTCACCAGGGCAACGTTGGAAAGTTTCTTGCTCTCGCTGGCCAAGGCCGAAGGTGACATACATATCACCGCGCATGGGTGCAGAGTCTTTGCCTGAAGTGATCCCAGGTGCTTTGCTGCTGAACTGCGTGGCCGTGAAACTTCCAGACGATGGACGCAGACCAACAGGCTGACTAGGCAGGCTGATGCGAGGTGCCACGCCATTGGCGAGGCTGCGGGTTAGCGCCGGACCTGCGCCGCGGGCACTATCACTGCCAGCAAAACTCTTTTGCAGAGCGGCCAACAATGGGAATGCCGCTGTCGACAGGTCAGCGGGAGAAGACCATGAACGGGCATAGGGAACAACGTCGCTACCGAAGACTTCGAGGTATTCCGCGGAGTCAACGATGCTGTCGACCAAGCCGTCGTGGCCGTGTTCTGCCTGCAGGGCGATTTTCGTTGAGATCTCGTCCTGTGTTTCAGGTGCTCGGCCCAACAGGTGCTTGAACGTCAGCTCGATACCCCGCTGTGGTGCAACGCTTCTGAAGAAGCGGTCTTTGTAGAAGCTTGACTTGGCCAGGCCGCGAACGAATTCACGCACGCTCAAACGACCGTCCCGAAGCTGAGCTTCCAATTCCGAGCAACGCTCGAAATCCATCACGTGGGCGTTGCCAAAAATCTGTCGATATGAAGCACTGATCACCGTTTCCAGTGACGCCACATCTTCTGGGCTGTAGCACTCGCTCGTGACGCGATGGGGGCAGTCAGCGTGACTCCGGGGACCAACCCCAATCGCCATCTGATCGCACGACTGCTTCAGGAACTCACCAACGGTGAGTGCAGCGGTTTGGGCTACTCCCTTGCGCTGGAAGCGAACGGGATCACTCCACTTGGTGGTTGCGCCGAAACCAAGGGAAGATTGGGTGCTGGCCATTGTTTTGTGAGGGGAGATGGGGTCGTGTGCGTCGAGATAAGGCGGATGAAGCGTTTAGGTCACCGGCGTAATGCTGGCAATTTTGCCGCCTTCGTTATGGATGCGTTTGAACTGCTCTGAGAGCTTGTCGAACGGCACGTAGAAGATGCGGTTGCTTCGGGTGTAGCGGGAAATTCGCCTGACATTGTTGGCTTTGTAAGCCGTGACTTCGACCCGATATGTGATGCCTTGATCGCCTGCGCCAACCCCGAGACGTGTGGGTGCGTCCTGAAGGTTGGTCGAGGGACGGAAACTCCAGCCAGCCGTTTCTTTGGAGGATGGGGGAACCACTGCGAGGGCTCGGTTCAGATAAGCCGAACCACCCAGTTTGCTCCTGTTGCCTGCAAGATCACCCTTGAGGCTGCTGCTGCTGTTGCCTCGCAGCAACTGGAAGCTCCAGGTGAATTCCTGCAAGGTGGCACAGCTTTCGGTCTTCCAGCCCCGCTGATAGGGGACCGTCCATTCACCGAAGGTGTTTTGGTATTCCGCGCTGTTCAGGAAGCTGTCGATATCAGCCTCATACCCTTGGCTGTCCAGGCGATCGGCATGTTCACGCATTTCCGCGTAGTCAGCAGGTGCGCGACCGAGAAGATGGCGGAAGGCCAGCTCGATGTAGCGGTATCGCGCGCAGTTATCAAAGAAGCGGCTGCGGTATAGGTCGCTTTTGGCAATGCGGCCCACCAGCTCACGGACGCTGATTTCACCGAGCTTGAACTGCGATTCTTCGACGATCTGCCGCTCGCTGTCCATCACGTAAGCGTTGCCAAGCACTTGCTTGTACACAGCACGGATGATCTGTTCTTTCCTGGCGTCCTCATCGCCTGGGATCAGCTCGAGAGGGGCTTCACTCTCCTCAGAGAAGCGTTCGACCCCTAGAAGCGAGGCTGGACCGAAAGGCATGAATTCACACGCAGTGGTTCGACTAATAGTCCTTCAGAAGCCCACGCTCGAAGAGCATTCTTTATAAACCTCAATCAATTGTGTCCGACTGTTGCGTTACGCACTGATTCCCGCGCCTTGACGGCGATCTCGGCGGGTTCTGTAGGAAAAGTTTGGATACAAATGGCTCGCTTTAGGCGTCTTGCTCTTCCCCCTTGATCAGGGACTCGAGGCTCGCCCTTGTCGTGGAGCGGGTCATCGGATTCCAGCAGTCGAGTTCTTGGACGGATCGACTGAGAAGAGCTCCAATTTGATCCTCCAGCCCGGTGCAGAGTGAAAAGTCCGCCCCGCGAATCGACGTCACCGTTTCGAGAGCAGCCCCCTCAAGGTTGGCTCCGCGAAGATCGGCCATGTCCATCTCACAGGTTCCGAACCGGGTCCCCCGGCACATGGCTCCGCGAAATGTTGCTGATCGAAGGTCAGCGCCTGCAAGAGAAACTCCATCGAGCAAAGCTCCACTCAGGTCTGAGCCACTCAGATAGGCACCCATCAACACGCTTCCCCTGAGGTCCATTCCGCGTAGATCTGTGCTGTTGAGAAAAGCCCCATTCAGCTTCGCCCCGGGGCCAACGGCACCACTTGTGTTCAGTGCGAATCCCTCAGGGACTTGGGTTGTCTGGTCGTAACGGGCCAGGCGTAGATCAGCGCCTTCGAGTTGGCACTGGCTGAGGTTTGTGCCGCGCAGATCACAGCGACAGAGCTTGGCGTCTCTTAGGTCGAGCTCTCCCAAGTCCTGACCGCTCCAGTCGGCCCCTCGAGCATCGACTGGATTTGTGGCTGAGCTCGTTGCTCCGCACGTTTCGGGTGCCGTCCACTCACGCAGATTTAGAGCCCCAGATTTGGGCATCGACATCTCAGTTGCGCAGCATTGCGCCAACGATGGTAAGGAGCACCCGCAAGATTTCGAATCCACCGACGGCAAACAGGCCGAGCCAGAGCTTGAGAGCGAAAGCAGGGGGTTCTTCGTTCACCCAAGTGGCAGCAACCTCCAGTCGCTCTGACGGGGCCCCTTGATTGATAGGCGCCCGATCTTGAAGGGCGTCGCGCCAGTCGGTTCCGTAGCGCGGGAATTGCTGGTAGATCGGGATTTCCCCAAGGGGCCGCCCGGGCAGGACGCGCGAGCGCTGCTGCGGCACCAGGTCGTAGCCGAAGCTTTCCATGTATTCAGGGCTGTCGAGCATCGTGTCGACAAAGGCTGTGAAGCCCTTTTCGCCGATCACGATCGACCAGGCCCGGCGTTCGGCGTCGCCATGGGTCGGGCGCCCAAGCACGCGTCCCACCACCTGATCCACCATCCGGTAGTTGGAGCTGCATTGGTAGTAGCCCTGCTGGAAGCGTTCCGAGAGCAGCAGACCTCGGATGAAATCCCGCACCGTGATGTTGCCACTGCGAAGTTGTGATTCCAGGAATGGTTCGCGATCACTGCGCATCGCATGGAAGAAGATCTGGCGGTAGGCCTGTTCGATCACGGCATCCATGTCGCTGCGGCTGGTGTCGTCACCTGCTGCAGAGGAGGGATAGAGCTGGCTCTGAACGGTGCTGTTGTCTCCGGCGAGATTGCTCACCCGACCGTTCTGCGTGCTGAGCGGGTACCCAAGGAGCGGGATGGCCATGGCGTGCGCCGTGAGTAGAAATACTTGGTGGAAATCTTCTCTTGAAGAAAATGTTTTCAGGCCATCCGCTTATCAGCTCTTAACTGCAGTTTTGTTGAGCTGATCTCTCAGGTGTTGGAAGCAGTCGCTGATCAGCTGCTGTTCGTTCGATCGCGAGACCCCCTCCAGTGCAAGCTTTTTGAGCTGAACGAGGGCGATGTTCATCCCCTCGATGGGCACGTTCATTCGTCTGTACAGCTCTCTCAGGGCGGCCATGCCGCTCGGGTTTGTGAAGCAGCTCTGGTTGCAGGCCACCGCGTAGATGACCACGCGTAGAAAGTTCCAGCAGTCCCGCCAGCAGGCCTCTGCCCTGTCCTGAGGGTGAAGAGCTCCGCCCGGTTGCACCAAATGCGGTTGGGTTGCAAGCAGCTGTGCCCGGGCTTGGTTCACCAGGCGATCCGATCGTTGGATCAGGCTGTTGGGGAGCGACTGATCAATACCGGAGGCCTGGCAGATCGTCGTCAGCTCCTCACTCGTGAGCTGGCGTTGGGCTTGATCAGCACGCTCAAGAATGCGGCGTGTGGCCTGCGGCAAATCTTGGTTGAGGCTCAGCCCTTGAACCTGGGCGGTCTGCACCAGGGTCTTGAAGTCGCTGTTTTGAAGGTTCAAGGGTTAACGCTGGCCACCGGTGTGGCAATCAGCCAGCCGTGGCGTTCCAGGTAAAAAGCCCACACCAGGTTGTCCCCCAGGCCAGGACAACGGCTGATGGCTGCTTCCGTGAGTTCAGTTGGTACCCCCAACTGCGTCAACAGCCAGCCGACGGCGTCTGGGCTTGATGCCGTCGCTGTGCGGATGGCAGATCCCACCACCCAGGTCAGGCGAGTGTCCTTGAGGTCTCCATTGCTTTCTTCGCAAGCCAGCAGAAGGTTGGCCGCCGTGGTGTGTTGATCAAATGTCTCCTGCCAGAGCGCGATGTTTTCATCACGGAGATTGATCCGAAAACAACCGTCCCCCACCGGTAGATCCAGCTCACCGCTGCTGCCGGCCTGGTTCTGCAGGATGGCAATTCTCGGATCTGCCAGTGCGCTCATCGAGAAACGCCGATCAACTCGAATGTAACCAGTGTCCAGGAATTTCCTCGACCCAGTCAGCGGTTCGTGGGAATCGACATGGATCGGCTGTCATCCCCCAGGGCTCCTGTCAGGAGTGGGTGTTGGAGGGCGCCTCTGAGGATTTCTTTTTCAGCACACCGGTGATGGTGGCCAGAGCAAACATGGCCAGCAGAGCCAAGCCCAGGGTGAGGCTGGCGCCCTGAGCGGCACCAGCTCCAACAGCCACGAGGATCGAATCGCTGATCAGCACGCTGATCAGCAGTGCCGGAGCGAATAGACGCCAGTGGGTGCGGCTGATTCCGATCGCATAGCTGAGGAAATCAAACAGCCCGGTCATCAGCAGGCCTGTCATCAAGAAGAAGTTGCCCTCAAGCTGGTTCTTGCTGAAGCCATCGATGCGTTTCATCGCGCTGGCCCCCACCAGACGGCTCACCGGTCCGCGTCCCCAGCGGCGGGCAATAAAGAAGGCCGCGCTGCAGAACACCAGGTCCGAAAGGATGATCGTGAGGTAGCCCGCTTTGAAGCCAAGCAGCGAGCCGGCCAGAAGGGAATACACCGAACTGGGCAGCGCCGGCAGGATGATGCTCACCCCCCGCAGCAGGAACAGGCCGAGTGGGGCCCAGATGCCCATGTCATTCACGGCGCTTTGCAGCGGTGCGATGCCGTATCGCTGCAGATAAACGACGGCAACAATGAAGACGGCGACCCAGGCGCTGACCTTCAGCCCTGTCTTCAGCCTGGACATCTCTTCAACCGCTTGAAAGCCCTGGGGAATGTAGGCCAGTCGTGGCTTTTCCCAGAGCCGTGGACACGAAGCTCAGCATCGATACCATCAGCGAAATTTCTCAACACGAGGCCAGCCCGGTGACCACCACCTCCCCGCGCACCGCGTTCGAGCAACAGCTGTGCACCCATCTGCTCAGTCTCAGTGAGGTGGTGGAAACGCTGGCGGACCGCTTGATGGAGCTGGAGACGCGGTTGGCCGCCGTTGAGGGCCAGCAGCTGGAAGATGCGGAGATCGCTGCGGTCAGTGATGACGCCGGCGAACTGCTCTTGGCCAGTGAAGAAAAGGTGCGGATGCTTCGGGATCGTCTGAGCACAGGCGAGGTCGTGGAGCTTCACGCTGATTCCCACGCCGAGGAGGCTTCAGCAGAGCACGATCACGATTCTCCAGAAGCTCCTGAAATGGAGATGGGGGGGGAGATGGATGACGACCGAGTCGAGGATGAGGCCTTCAGTGATGAGCCCCTCAGCGATGACACGGAATATGTGGATGATCCCCAGATCGATCTGCTCTCCGCTTGATCAGGCCAGTTCCAGCAACCTGATCCGGAAGGCAGCCACCTGGCGTGCCATGTCTGGGGAACTGATCAGAAAGGGGTGATCAGCCATCGCCTCGAGCACGGCTTCGAGATGCTCCTCCTGGCTGAGTTCAGCCTTGTTGCTGCTTCGCAGTTGCTTCCAGGTGCGGTCAAACACCATGGCGAAACTGTCCGCGTTATCGAAAACACGATCTGTGCCTGCATCTGGAGAGATGAATGACACGGCAGTTTTGGCATCAATGTGATGCCAGGACCCAGATTTGAACTGGGGACACGGCGATTTTCAGTCGCCTGCTCTACCAACTGAGCTATCCCGGCGCGTCGCCGAAGCGACAACGGAATCTTAAATCACCGCCTGCGCTCCCTTGCGGGGGTTCGTCCCAGGCAGATCAATCCAGCCACGTGGTGGCCAGCAGCTTCAAGGGCCTGACGGGCAGCCAAAGCAGTGGACCCGGTCGTGAGGATGTCGTCCACGAGCCAGACCGAGCCGTGGGCTCCTTGTTTGTCCATGGGGAAGGCCCGGAACGCCCCGATCAGGTTGGTTTGGCGTTGGTATCTGTTCAGATGGTGTTGGCTCAGCCCGGCACGGGTGCGGTGCAGCAGCTCTGCCGTCGGCCGGCCCAATCCCAGGGCCATGCGCTGCGGCAGGGGGTTGGATCGTTGCCGCTTCCAGCTTGGAATCGGCACCAGCACTGCTGTTGCAGGCAGGGTGAAGCGCTCAGACAGCAGCTGAACCAAGGCCGCAAGCGCTTTGCCTTGGCGCGGTTGACGCAGCTTCAGCAGCAGCTGGCGCAGCTGGCCTGCGTAAGGCCCGAGAGCACACCACGGCAAGGGCAGCAAGCCCTTGAGTCCCTGACCAGGGAGAGCAAGGGCATCAAGGCAGGTGGTGCAGGGAGCCGTCGGCGGCAGTGGGCTGTCCCAAGGTCCATCGCAGATCGGGCAGCGGGGCTCGATCAGAAGGGTTTGGGCAAAGCTGAGGAGCGCGCGATGCACAGCAGGTCGGTCGCTACAACGAGCGTTCCCCTGTTGGGCTGAATCGCTCCGAGATCAAGCGCCTTCTTTGGGCATCGCCCGCAGCATCGCCACCAAGGTGCGGTGGGCGTCTTCGCTGTCGGTGAGGGTGTGATCAAAGGCAATGCTGACGCTGGCGCCATCCACCTCCAGTTCCATGGTTTCTGCTTTCACAGACACCATGCGTGCTGCAGCGGGATTGCTGACGCCGCCGTAGTGCTTGGCGTAGGCGAGCACCGCTTCGGCATGGTCGTCGTTCATGTGTTTGCAGATCCGTGTGCTGACGGCATCAGTGAGGGGGTCTGCAGGCATTGGGATCAAACAGGTGAGTGCAATCTTTGCAGTGATCGGCTCAAGCGAAGCGCTCGATCAACAAAAGGCCGAGGCGAATGCCGCTGAAGCCCACGTACCCGGCCAGAACGACGAAAAGGCCGATGGCCAGACCATCGCGGAGCTTGGTGGGCATGGGGGTGTGGCGTGATGCCGGAATTCTCACCCGACCAGGGCCTGTTGGGCCAGTCGCGCCACCCCTGCAGCAGGGGGAGTTTGGCAACTCGTTACGGCGCAGCCGAGGCGGCGTTCCCGCAGCCGTCGCCATTGGGGATTGCGCGCTCCACCGCCGATGCTGATGATCCGCCTGGGTGCAGCAGCACCCAGCTCGTTCAGGCGCTGCCAACCCTGCGCTTCGATCTCGGCGAGACCTTCCAGCAGTCCATGCAGATACAGGGCATCGCTCACCGGCCGTGGTTCAAGCACCGGCAGCAGCTCTGGATCATCCACAGGGAAACGTTCCCCCGGGGCGGGAAGCGGCCGCAGGCGGAGTCCGCTGTCGGTGTTCGGGTTGATCTGGCGGCTCAGTTCGCTGAGTTGGTCGTCGCTGTAAAAACGCCGCAGCACACCGGCCCCTGCATTGGAGGCGCCTCCACAGAGCCAGCGTCCCCCCACGCGATGGCTGGTGACGCCCGGGGCGTGCAGGGGCGTCTCGGTGAAGCACTTCATCACCAGGGTGGTTCCCAGCACGGTGATCCCATCTCCGGGACCGGGATCGGCGGCGAGAACGGCGGCATTGGAATCCGTTGTGCCGGAAACGACGATCAGATCGTTCTCCAGGCCCAAGGCCTTCGCCTGCTCCGGTGCGATCGTCCCGAGAATGCTGCCGCTGGGACGGATTTCAGGCAGTGCCTGCCGCCAGGACTGTTCGGCAAAACGGGCTGGCCAGCTGTTCGTGATCAGATCCCAACCCAGACGCAGGTTGTTGCCTTCTTCTCCCCAGCGCCAATCGTTCAGCAGCCATCCGCTGATCCAGTCAGCCTGATGCCGCAGCAGGATCGCCTCGCCATGGCAGTTGAGGAGCCGCAAGGCCCGGGCCAGGCTGCCGCTGCAGCTGGCGGCTGGACTACCGGGATCCACCAAAGGCTGCAGGGCTGACTGCAGCTCAGGGCAGCTCTGGGAATAGGCCAGTGCTTCCCCCAGTGGGTAACCATCGTGATCACAGGCCAGCAGTGTGCCGGAGGTGCCATCCACGGCGAGTGCTTGGAGCTGGGATCGCAGCTGGGCTGGGATTGCCCTGATCAGATTTCCACAGCCTTCGCGCCAGCTGTGGGGGTTGGCGAAGTCTCCGCCGTAGGCCTGGGATCGGCTGTCGAGAACCGCGCCGTTAGCGGCAACAACGGCTGTGCGGATTCCGCTGGTGCCCAGGTCGATTCCGAGCACCAGCGGTGAATCCGTCATGGCTTCAGGCCGCGGCGACCTGCTTCAGCTCCTGGCTTTTCGCTGTCACGTCTTCCCAGGGCGCGTTGAGGTCGTTGCGCCCGAAATGGCCGTAAGCCGCAGTGTCTTGATAGAAACGGCCGCCCCGTTGCTGGGGCAGGTTGCGCAGGCCGAAGGTCTCGATGATGGCGCCGGGGCGCAGATCGAAGTGCTCCTGCACCAAGGCGGTGAGGGCATCGTTGGCCAGTGCGCTGGTGCCGAAGGATTCCACCAGGATCGACACGGGCTTGGCCACGCCGATGGCGTAGCTCAACTGCACTTCGGCCCGTTCGGCGAGCCCTGCGGCCACAAGGCATTTGGCCACGTAGCGCGCGGCGTAGGCGGCCGAACGGTCCACTTTGGTGGGGTCCTTGCCGGAGAAAGCACCACCGCCGTGGCGGGCATAGCCGCCGTAGGTGTCCACGATGATCTTGCGGCCGGTGAGACCGGCATCGCCCTGAGGGCCGCCCACCACGAACTTGCCGGTGGGGTTCACCAGATACTTGGTGGCCTCACGGGAGGGCTTGAGGGCCAGATCGGCGGTCGCCGGCTCCACCACATGGGTCCAGAGGTCTTCGGTGATGCGCTCGCGGATGCCCTGCTCATCACTGATCCCGTCCACGTCAGCGGTGTGCTGGGTGGAGATCAGGATCGTGTCGATCGAGACGGGCTTGTCGTTTTCGTAGACGACGCTCACCTGGGTTTTGCCATCGGGAAGCAGGTAACCCAGGGTTCCGTTGTGGCGCACTTCGGCCAGGCGGCGCGACAGCCTGTGGGCCAGGCTGATCGGCAACGGCATTAGCTCGGGCGTCTCGTTGCAGGCATAGCCGAACATGATTCCCTGGTCGCCGGCACCCACCAGATCAAGGGGATCACCGGCGTGGTCGTCGGCCTCGTTTACGCCCTGGGCGATGTCGGGGGACTGTTGGTCGAGGGCCACCAGCACCGCACAGCTGTTGGCATCGAAGCCACCGGCCCGGGCGCCGCTGTAACCGATCTCCTTGATCACGTTGCGCACCAGGTGGATGAAATCCACCTGCGCCTTGGAGGTCACCTCACCGGTGATCATGCAGAGGCCGGTGTTCACAACGGTCTCGCAGGCCACACGGCTGGCGGGATCCTGCGCCAGCAGAGCATCCAGAACGGCGTCGCTCACCTGGTCGCAGATCTTGTCTGGATGCCCTTCGGTGACGGACTCGGACGTAAAGACGTAGCGGCTCATTCGGCGCTCCAGATTGCGAGACTTTACGCGCCTGTGCTGAGGACGAGGTCGGTCCAGCTGTGGAGCAGATGCTGTGCTGATGGCAGTTCCGGAGCACGCTCCCAGCCACCGGTGAAGCCGATCACGCCGCCGATGCCGGCCTCGAGGGCCATCTGGAGGTCCGTTTCCGCATCACCAACCAAGGCACACCGTTGGGGTGGCAGTCCAAGCCTGTTGCACAGTTCCAGAACGGCCTGTGGATCGGGTTTGCGCGGATGGTCATCAGCACTCCAGATGCCGGCAATGCCTGCGCCGAGCTGATGGTGGGCCAGGAAGTCTTCAATTCCGGAATGGGTGTCGTTGCTGATCACAGCTGAGGTGACGCCCTGCTGGTGCAGGTTCCGAAGCAGTTGTCCAGCCCCGTTGATCAACGGGCTTGGGGTTGTGTCGATCAGGCCGTCCTGGTCAACCGCGTCGAAGCAGGTGTGGGCCAGGGAGAGAGCCTGGGGCCATGAGCAGCCCATCAGGCAGAACACCGTTGCAGTCGAGGCGATGTTGTCCTGCCTGGAGGCCACCGCCAGGGTCCCGCCGGGATCGAGCATGCCTTGGTCAGCACCGAACGCTCTGCGCAGGGTGTGGCTCAGCTCAGAGGGGTTCAGCGCAGGGGCTTGTTCCTGAGCAACCTTGACGGCTTTGTTGATGCGTGCGTCTGCTAAGGCCAGCAGATGCGGCTCGCTATGGGAAAGGGTGCCGTCCTTATCGAACAGCACCCCTTGGAAATTGCCGATGGGATGTCCCTTCAGCAGCAGTTGGGCCATCAGGCTCAGATCATCATGGAGCTGATCGGATCTTCGCCCTCTTCGGCCTGCTCCATCAGCATCTGCTTGTAGCGAGCAGCCATTTCCTCGGCCTTCTCGAACACCTTCTGGGGGTCGGTCAGCATGTCGCCGGGTTCGGGCTCGAGAGCCTTCGTGGACAACGAAATCCGGCCGCGCTCGGCATCCAGATCGATGATCATCACTTTCATCTGATCATTCACGTTCAGCACCGAGTGGGGGGTCTCGATGTGCTCGTGGCTGATCTCGGAAATGTGCAGCAGACCGCTGACACCACCGATGTCGATGAAGGCGCCGTAGGGCTTGATGCCGCGGACGGTACCCACCACAACTTCGCCCACTTCCAGGCGATTCATCTTCCGCTCCACCAGGGCGCGGCGGTGGCTGAGCACCAGGCGGTTGCGCTCTTCGTCTACCTCGAGGAACTTCAGAGGCAGGAAGTCGGCAACCAGTTCTTCCTTCGGCTTGCGGGTGCTGATGTGGGATCCGGGGATGAAGCCCCGCAGACCTTCCACGCGCACCAAGGCACCACCACGGTTGGTGGCAAACACTTCGGAGTAGATGGTGGCGTCTTCCTTCTGGAGCTGGCGAACCCGCTCCCATGCCCGCTGGTATTCGATCCGACGGATCGACAGCGCCAGCTGACCATCTTCGTTCTCCTCACTCATGATGAAGAACTCACGGATCTCACCGGGCTGGAGCACGTCGCTCAGACCCTCGACCCGGTTGATCGACACCTCTTGCAGAGGCATGAAGGCAGCCGTCTTGGCGCCGATGTCGATCATGGCGCCCTTCGATTCCAGGGCGAAGACCGTGCCGTTGACGATGTCGCCAGGCTTGAAGTTGTAGTCGTACTTGCTGAGGAGAGCCGCGAACTCATCCAGGGTGAATCCGGCGTCGTCCAGGCTGCGGCTGGCGGCGCGGCTGGTTGGATCATCCGCTGTGGGGACGTCTTCAGGAATGCTCAGATCCTCACCCTCAAACGCCTGTTCGGCGGCGGCGGTTTCTGCAGAGGCTTCTGTGGCGTTCGCGTCCTGAACCTGATCCTGGATCTGATCTTCTGTCGGAGTCGCAGACATGGGGGGCTGGCGGTCTACCTCAGGTGGGTAGTTCGAAAAAATCGCATGGAACGCCCGCCGACGTTTCACGGAGAACTACTGACTTTACAGACACGACCGACGGAGTTTTCAGCGCAGCAATCAAGTACACGGGTTCAACGAACCGATTCAGCGCACTGGTTCAGAACACCGATTCAACGAACAGTGGCCAGATGGTTCTGTTCCTGATCGGCGTTCAGCGTTTCCAGGGTCGAGACGAAGTCGTCAATGCCTCGGAACTGGCGGTAAACGGATGCGAACCGGATGTAGGCCACTTCGCTGATCTGTTTGAGATCCCTCAGCACGAATTCACCGATCTCGGTGCTGCTCACTTCCTTGCCGGTGCGTTGCTGGAGTTTCAGTTCGATTTCTTCCACGAGGGATTCGAGCCGAGAGGTGTCCAAGCCCGTTTTCTCGCAAGCTCGATTCAAGCCGTGCAGCAACTTGCTGCGACTGAAGATTTCACGGTTGCCGTTGCGTTTGATCACCGTGATCGGAACGGTCTCCACCCGTTCGTAGGTGGTGAAGCGAAATTCACAGTTGAGGCATTCACGCCGTCGTCTCACGCTGCGTCCACCATCCGCTGCCCTGGATTCGAGAACGCGACTATCTGTGTTTTGGCAGGAGGGGCACTGCATCCCCGAGGGCATCAATTAGTTGCACCAACTGTAGACACTGATTTGAGACTTGAGAAGGGCCTCGTGGACATCAGTCTCATTTGAGGATTGCGTCGACGGCTGTTGCTGACGTGAGACTGCTGTGATCCGCTCGCGCGGACGAGACCGGCTTGCGACGGTGGGTGATGGAAAGCATGAAAAAACCCCGCCTTGGCGGGGTTTTGGGAGATCAAATCACTTACCAATTTTCGGCGGATCGCGGAAGGCGATTGCGAAGAAGAGGGTGGCAATCGCGAGGGTAAGGATGAGGACGTAAGCGAAGCTTTCCATCGTGTTGTTCCTAGAGGGCGATCAGTTGAGGGGAGTTCCAGCGGGGGGAACGTAGCCCTCGGGCAGGCGACGGGTGGTTTTGTCACCGAGCTTGGCGAAGAGGCCAAACTCCACCTGATCTCCGAGGTCGGGATCAATACCAGCGAACACGTCGCGGTACAGGGTGCGGGCACCGTGCCAGATGTGGCCGAAGAAGAACAGCAGCGCGAAGGTGGCGTGGCCGAAGGTGAACCAGCCGCGTGGCGAGCTGCGGAACGTGCCATCAGAGTTGTAGGTCTCACGGTCGAAGTCGAAGGCTTCACCCAGCTGAGCCTTACGGGCAAGGCGCTTCACGTCGGCAGGGTCAGTGAAGGTCTGGCCGTCCAGTGCACCACCGAACACCTTGGCGGTCACGCCCTGTTGTTCGAAGGAGAACTTGGCTTCCGCACGACGGTAAGGAATGTCGGCGCGGACGATGCCTTGCTCATCTTCCAGAACGACAGGGAAGTTCTCGAAGAAGTTCGGCAGACGACGGACTTCGAGGTTGCGACCATCTTTGTCGCTGAATGCGATGTGACCAACCCAAGCGGTTGCCAGACCATCACC
Organism: uncultured Synechococcus sp.; assembly: GCA_913057985.1. Taxonomy (GTDB): domain Bacteria; phylum Cyanobacteriota; class Cyanobacteriia; order PCC-6307; family Cyanobiaceae; genus Parasynechococcus. The sequence continues at coordinate 3,010 of CAJXPL010000026.1, read as the reverse complement.
GTTCACCATCGGGCCCACACGGAACAGACCGCCCTTGGCAGGGCTGTTGCCGACGTAGTCGTAGAAGGCGAGCTTCTCAGGGATAGCCTCGAAGGCTTCTTCCTGGGTAGCGCCATCGTCCATCGCGGTTTGTACACGACGGTTGATCTCAGTTTTGAAGTAGCTCTGATCCCACTGGTAACGGGTGGGGCCAAACAGCTCGACGGGAGTTGCAGCAGAGCCGTACCACATGGTTCCAGCCACGATGAAAGCGGCGAAGAACACAGCTGCGATGGCGCTGGCCAGAACGGTTTCGATGTTGCCCATCCGGAGCGCTTTGTAGAGACGCTCGGGCGGACGCGTGGTGATGTGGAAGATGCCGGCAATGATGCCGACGATGCCAGCAGCAATGTGGTGGGCAACGATTCCACCGGGATTGAAGGGGTTGAAACCTTCGGGTCCCCAAGACGGTTGAACCGCCTCGAGATGACCTGTTAGTGCATAAGGGTCAGAGATCCACATGCCTGGCCCGAAGACGCCAGTGAGGTGGAAAGCACCGAAGCCGAAGCAGCCGAGTCCAGCGAGAAGCAGGTGGATGCCGAAGATCTTCGGTAGGTCGAGAGCAGGCTCGCCGGTGCGGGGGTCCTGCCAGATCTCAAGATCCCAGTAGGTCCAGTGCCAGATGGCGGCCAGCATCATCAGGCCGGAGAAAACGATGTGAGCGGCAGCGACGCCCTCGAAACTCCAGAAGCCGGGGTCAACACCCGTTTCGCCGGTGATGCTCCATCCACCCCAGCTGCCGGTCACGCCAAGGCGTGACATGAAAGGCATCACGAACATGCCCTGACGCCACATCGGGTTCAGGACAGGATCAGACGGATCGAAAATGGCCAGCTCGTAGAGAGCCATGGAGCCGGCCCAGCCGGCTACGAGGGCTGTATGCATGAGGTGCACAGCCAGAAGGCGGCCCGGGTCGTTAATGACAACGGTGTGCACCCGATACCAGGGCAATCCCATGGGTCAGGTTCGGGGGACAAGACTGCTTATGCAGTCAGACATGGGCGATCGTAAGGGCTTCAGTCCATGGGGCGGGGGAAAAGTGACCTGCCCGCAACGGTCAGTGACATGAAAGTCGGGACCCTGCTGTTCACAAAACGCAATGCTTCGGCCCATGATGGGGGTTGGTTGCTTGTGAGCTCATGCCCGTTATCCGGTTTGTTCGCGAAGGGCGTGATGTGGAGTGTTACCCCGGTGAGAATCTGCGTGAGGTGGCCCGTCGCGAGGGCATCGAGCTCTACGGCCTGAAGGGACAGCTGGGCAACTGCGGAGGGTGTGGACAGTGCATCACCTGCTTCGTTTCCGTGGTGGACGAAGACAACGCCGATGCTTTGACGGCACGCACTGCCGTCGAAGACAGCAAGTTGCGCCGCCGACCCCAGGAGTGGCGCCTGGCATGCCAGGCCCTGGTGGAGAAGTCCCTCATGGTTCTCACCCGGCCTCAGGTGAGGCTCGCCAATGCTGATTCGAGATTGGCTGCGGCCAGGCAGGCCCCGCTGCCGGCGGGTCCCACGGCATGGCCAGCGCCCCCGGCCACTGAGCTGGATGAGGACGATCAGGATGGGGGCGATGGCGACGGCCGAGATGCCAAGGCTGCTACCGCCGGTGACGAGGCCTAGGGCAGACGCTCCCCAGGCCTCTTGTCGGTGATACCTTCGCCTGAATCCCTCCAACGGCCATGGAAACCAACGATCTCGGATTCGTCGCCAGCCTCATGTTCATCCTGGTTCCGGCGATCTTCCTGATCGTGCTCTACATCGGCACGCAGAACAAAGAGGCCTGATTCAGCTCTGTTCAGGCTCACGCACCAGCAGTACAGGGGCTGGTGCGTGCACTCGGATGTAGTCGCTGACTGATCCGCCCAGAAGCTTGTCCAAATCCACCAGCCCTCTGGCGACAAGAGGACGTCGGTCCTGAGAGGCGATGACCACCAAGTCGGCGTTGCTCTCTGATGCAGCCAGGCAAACGCTGCGACCGATGTCCTTCCCTTCGGTGTGGATGGCTTTCATGTCGACACCGAAACCCCTAGCCCGCTGAACAGCGGCGTCAAGAACCTCGTCTGCTTTGGTGCGGCCTCCCCGGGAGGGTGCTGACTCCTGGCGTACGACATGAACACCGGTGAGGGTCCCGCCGGGTATTTCACGCACCAGTTCGCAGGCCGTGCGCAGAGCGTCGTCCCCAACGCCTGTTCCGTCGATCGTCACCATCACGCGGTTGACATGCTTGACGTAGAGGTCATCTCGCACCAGCAGCATCGGCCGCGTGGACAGTTGAAAGACGTATTGGCTGGTGCTGTTGGCCAGGATCGATTGAAGCCGTCCCAGGCCGCGGGATCCCATCACGATCAGGTCGGCCTGAACTTCATCGGCAACCTTGAGCACGGTCTGCTTGGTGTCGCCCTCGCGAATCAAGGTGCTCACGCTTGACGGGCTCAGGCCCATGCGCGTGATTGCGCTGTTCAAGAGGTTTTCTGCTTCGTCGCGATGGCCGTCGGATTGCGACTTGCTTTGCTCCGAGACCACATGCAGCAAATTGATTTTGGCGGCCTTCAGGCTGGGAATGTCCTGGAGCATCCGGATCATTTCCTCGACGTGACCCTTGCCCGAGTCGGCAATCAGAAGGTTCCTGAACACAGGGAGATGAAGCAGCCTCTGCGGAAGCCTATGGGTGGTTGCCTCCGTGGAGGGAAGCTGATGTCACAGCGTTACGCGGATCATGTACACCCTGACCAAGCGTGTGCTCCCGCAGCACACCGATTACGCCGGTGTGATGTGGCATGGGGCCTATGTGCAGTGGCTTGAGGAGGCCAGGGTTGAGGCCCTCCAGGCTGCGGGCCTTGGCTATGCCGCCATGACCGCCATGGGTGTTGATATGCCGGTGGTGTCCCTTCATCTGGATTACCGCCAGCCGCTCCGGCACGGCGACGAGGTGTGTGTTGAAAGCCGATGCCCTGGTCAGCAGGGGGTGCGCTGGC
>CAJXPL010000025.1 GCA_913057985.1 uncultured Synechococcus sp. | reverse complement strand
TCACGCTCGATGCCCCGTGTTGGTGCAAAAAGATGAAGTGGTGCAATCTCTGGGCGCCCACCTGGCCAAAGGAGCTTGGCTGGGCATCTGAGGTTGGTTGAGGGCAGGATGGATGGATGGGCAAGACATCCAAGACGTCAAAGAAGGCGAAACAGACCTGCTCAGTCCTGCTGTGGCATAAGACGTTTATCAAGCGGATCAGACAACGCTTTGGTCTGAGCAAATACCAAATGCTGTGGATCACCTTCGGCAAAGGTCTGCTGATCGGCTACGTCCTGGCATTCCTGGTTCATCGCTGAATGGACTCCACCCAGACGCTCGTGGAGAAACTGGTTGAGAGGCGGATGCGGGTCACTGGAGAGTCACAGGCGGTAGCCACTGCCAACGTGATGGCAGCTTTCGAGAAGCTGAGCAAAGACAAGCAGTAGCCAGACCCTCTGCAAGCTTTGGGCTCCAGAAGCGAGCTAGATCGGGCTGCACCGTTGCGGCATAAGAAAGCCGGGTGCTGTCTCCAATCGCAACCAGGCTGACGCATTCACCTTGATGTAGCTGGACTTGGCCCGTGCCGTAGAACTTCAGTTATGGCTCAACTGTTCAGTCCAATACATGAGCTAACTGGCGCATTGACTTGGGGCCCCGGCGGCACCGTGGGCTTGGCCTCTGAGGCGGGCTAAGGGGCCCGCTGCAGTCAATGACGGTTGTCGCTCAGATCACTGGCTAGTGGCATGGCATCCCTGTACAACCCGGGGGTTCATCAATGACAAGCATGCAGATCAACGTGGAAAAGGGCCTGATTGGGGCCGCTGTTCTTGGAGCGCTTGTCTTGCTCGCGCCGATCGCCAAGCAATCCAAGGAGTTCGTGAACTGCGTCAAAAACTCAGAAGACGCCATCGTCAAGCTGACTGGGGTTGAGTTTCTCGATAAGGACGGCAAACCTGGATTCTTGGAGCGTCCTGTGGCTGTCCACTACTGCAATGGCGGTGACATCACCAACTTCCTGACGCTGTCGGCTCTCTCAGACTGAGGAGAACACAACTCTCAGCTGAGCCTCATAACCGGTCACAAGCTCTTTAACTGGCTGAGCAGCGAGGGATACGACCCAGGTGGATTGAGAGCCGCCTGGGTTTTTTCTTGTTGGCCACGGCCTGAGCCCCCCTATGTCAGCAGCAATTTGGCTGGCTGATCAAAAACCGCGGCCGTCACGCTCCCGCATTTCCAGGCGGAGTTGTTGATACCGAAGCAAGGCCCGCTCTTCATCCAGCTGAGGAAACAGCAAACGGGCCTCGTCCAGGCTCGGTGGATCCAAGAGCCAGTCATCAGAGCGATCCGGGGCCACTTGCTCAGGCTTGCGTTCCCACAGCTGACGTCCTGGTGCGACCCAGCCAAACCAGCGACGAAAACGGTCGAACAGCTCGAGTGGGTGCATCAAGTCACCCTAAGGAGATCACGAATCCAAGCGTTGGGATGTCTGCATGGCGTACGGCTTCGCGCGATCAGAAACAACAGACTCGTTCTGGGGCATCAGGCTCTGCGGCCTTCGCTGCCTCGGATCCTCCCCATTGCGCCAGGGGGTGAACATCAGGAAATTTCCAGCCACCAGCCCTGCGGTCACGATCACTGCGGCAATCTGCTCGAGCTGTTCGATCTCCATCCCTGCATTGTCCCGCGTTCTCCCAGCAGGGGTGTCCCCTGCATCGTCGACGGCTTGGGATTCAGCTCGCTCTGCAGTTCCAGGCAAAGGGCCGCTCCCAGCATCACCGTGACTACGCCCAGTCCCTGGCTCAGCTTGAGTCGCCTTCTGGGCTTGCGGAAAATGCAGCGGGTCATACAAGGCCCTTGCTTCTCAGCCTGGTTTAACGCTTCTTTTCAGTTCAAATTGAAGCGTTGGCCACGAGAACGCTGGGAAAACGCTGAGACAACCCGTCTCAATCCTCTTTTGGGTTCTCCAGGTCGCGGCGGATCAGGGCCAGCAGGTAGGAGGGGGATTTGTAGCGGGTGGGCAGGCAGCGGTTCAGCGTTTCCAGATGCCCCCAGCAGACGGTTCTCTCAATGTCTTGAACGGTTTTTCCCTGCTGGAGGAGACGCCGCAGCGCCTTGCAATACATCGGATAGCCCGCCTCTAATTCACCGATGGTGAGTTTCGCCTGAGGCATAGGACCACTGAAGCCAGTTCCAACCTATGCCCCCGCGGGCCAGGCTCAGCTGCCGAGCCAGGCGACGCAGTCGATTTCCACCCGTGCTCCCTTGGGGAGGGCTGCCACCTGAACGCAGGCGCGCGCTGGGCTGACCCCCTCGCCGAACACCTCGGCGTAGATGCCATTCACGGTTGCGAAATCGCCCAGGTCTGCCAGGAACACCGTGGTGCGCACCACCTGAGCCGGGGTGGCGCCAGCTTCTTTCAGCACAGCACAGAGGTTTTTCAGCACCTGATGCGTTTCCGCCGCCACATCACCGTTTCCCACCATCTCGCCGGTGGCTGGATCCAGTGGAATCTGCCCGGAGCAATAGAGCCACTCGCCGGCCAGCACTGCCTGGTTGTAAGGCCCAACCGGTGCAGGGGCGTCTTGAGTGGTGATGGCCTTGGCGCTCATGGGTTGGTTCTCAACAGCAGTCGCCACGATCATCGCCGTTGGTGATCCCCTGCTTCGCCATCGCTCATGCCGGCCGCCACTGGTCCTTGTGCTGGCGCAGCACGGCGAACTCCGCGGCTGAACCGGCCTGCATGAACAGGTTGGTGCGGCGTTCCATGCCGATGCTGCTGGGCAGGCTGAGCTCTCCTTGGGCACGGAGCCTCCGCACCTCCCGGTAGCGCTCAGCCAGAGCGGCGTCGCTGGGGCGTTGCTCAACGGCCCATTGCAGGTTGGCCTCGGTGTACTCGTGGGCACAACAAACCCTTGTGGCCTCGGGCAGTTCCGCCAGCTTCTGCAGGGCCTGATGCATCTGTTCAGCGCTGCCTTCAAACAGTCGGCCACAGCCCCCGCTGAACAGGGTGTCCCCGCAGAACAACAGGGGCTCGATTTCGCCGCCCTCCGGCTTCGGGATGAAAAAGGCGATGTGGGCCCGGGTGTGGGCCGCCACGTCCAGCACCTCCACCTCATGGCCAAGAACAGTGATCCGGTCCCCATCCCGCACCGGCATCGTCTGGAACGGGATCCGCTCCCGGTCCTCAGCGGAGGCAATCACCGCAGCCTGGGGCCAGCGTTCCAGCAATTCCGGTGTGCCGCCGATGTGGTCGGCGTGGTGATGGGTCTGCAGCACGGCGGCCAGGCGCAACTGCCGTTCATCCAGCCACTCGCGCACCGGCAGCGCTACGGCAGGGTCGATCACCACGGCCTCCGCGCCCCTCACCCAGATCCAGATCACGTTGTCCTGGAGCACCGGCAGGGCATGAAGTGAGGAATGCATCGTTAAAGTCCTGCCTGGTTAACCGGTCAGCGCTGGACCCATGATCACCGTCGCGTTGGCCAAAGGAGCGCTGCTCAAAGACTCGGTGGCCCGCTTTGCGGCGGCTGGTCTTGATTTCTCCGCTGTTCTGGACAAGAACAACCGTCAGTTGATGGTGCCCACCCCTTGCGGGCGCGCCCGGGCCCTGCTGGTTCGCAACGGCGATGTGCCCACCTACGTGGCCTACGGCCAGGCTCAGCTGGGGGTGGTGGGTTACGACGTGCTCAAGGAGCATCAACTCCCCGTTGCTCAATTGGTGGACCTGGGCTTTGGCGGCTGCCGCATGGCTGTAGCAGTTCAGGAGAGCAGTGGTTACACCCGGGCTGCTGATCTGCCCGCCCACTGTCGCGTCGCCAGCAAATTCACCCACTGCGCCCGGGAATATTTCGATGCGCTCGACCTTCCCGTTGAGTTGGTTCATCTCAATGGCTCGGTGGAGCTGGGGCCAATCACCGGAATGTCAGAAGCGATTGTCGACCTGGTGGCCACCGGTCGCACCCTGCGGGAGAACGGCCTGATCGCCATCGAAGACCTGTTCCACTCCACAGCTCGACTGGTGGGGCACCCCCTGTCGGTTCGCCTCGACCACGGCCCCTTGGCCTCCATCGTTGATGCGATCCGCTCAGCAACACCCGTCGGGAGCTCCAGCTGATGGGGGCCGTCGCCGACTGGCGCCGGGTCCGTCGTCTGGGCCGTTATCTCGTGCGGGATCGCCGGCGGCTGCTGGTGGCCCTGCTGCTGCTGCTGCCCTTGGCCTTTGCCGGAGCACTGCAGCCCGTTCTGCTCGGTCAGGCCGTCAGCGTCCTGCGCGGAGAGCCCAGTCTTCCCTTTCTTTCGGGGATGAGCCTCTCTGCCTCGATCCGCGTGATCATTGGGCTCTACTTCGTTTCCGTGCTGCTGCGGCTCGGCCTGCAGGGGGTGCAGCAATTCAGCATCCTGGCCGTCGGACAACGGCTCACAGCTCGAATCCGCGACGACCTCTTCGAACATGCGTTGTCGCTGTCCCTGCGGTTTCACGACCGCATGCCGGTGGGCAAGTTGCTCACACGGCTCACCAGCGATGTGGATGCCCTGGCCGAGGTGTTTGGCAGTGGTGCCGTGGGGGTGCTCAATGATCTGGTGAGCCTGCTGGTGCTGGCCTCAACGATGTTGTTCATCGAGTGGAGGCTGGGGCTGCTGCTGTTGTTCACGCAGGTGCCCGTCACCCTGGCCGTGCTTTGGCTGCAGCGCCGTTACCGCAAGGCCAATTACCGCGTGCGTGAAGAGCTTTCCCAGCTCAATGCCGATTTCCAGGAGAACCTCCAGGGCCTCGAGGTGGTTCAGATGTATGGCCGTGAAACGGTCAACAGCGCCCGCTTCCTGCGCACCGGCATGCACTACCGCAGCGCTGTGAACGGAACGATCTTTTTCGACAGCAGCATTTCAGCCTTCCTGGAATGGGTGGCTCTGGCCGCCATTGCCCTGGTTCTGGCCCTTGGCGGCTTGATGGTGACCAATGGCGCCATGGGTCTTGGCACCCTCACCACCTTCATCCTGGCCTCCCAACGCCTGTTTGATCCGCTGCGTCAGCTGGCGGAGCGTTTCACCCAGATCCAGGGTGGGCTCACGGCGGTCGAACGCATCGGCGAGTTGATGGAGGAGCCCCTCGAGATCGCTGAGGCCAAAGGGGTTCTCCCCCACGTGAGTGGCGGTGGCGGCGAGGTGATCTTCGAGAACGTGAGCTTCGCCTATCGGCCGGACGATCCGATCCTCCGCAACCTCTCCTTCCGCATCGCCCCCGGAGAACATGTCGCCCTGGTGGGCCCCACGGGGTCGGGCAAAAGCACGATCATCCGCCTGCTCTGCCGCCTGTATGAACCCCAGCAGGGGCGCATCCTTCTGGATGGACGGGACATCCGCACGATCCCGATGGCCGATCTCCGGCGTGAGTTGGGCGTCGTGCTTCAAGACACGTTCCTGTTCAGCGGCAATGTGGCCGACAACCTTCGGCTCAATGCGTCGGTGAGTGATCGAGAGCTGGCTCAGGTCTGTGCTGAGCTTGGTCTCAACGAGCTGTTGGCCAAGCTTCCCAACGGGCTGGAGACGGAGCTGCGCGAGCGGGGCGGCAACCTCTCTTCAGGCGAGCGCCAACTGCTTGCGGTGGCCCGGGTGGCGATCCGCAAGCCAACGGTGTTGGTGATGGATGAAGCCACCGCCTTCATGGACCCTTCAACGGAAGCGACGCTGCAGGCTGATCTTGATCGCCTGCTGCAAAAGCGCACCGCCATCGTCATTGCCCATCGCCTGGCCACGGTGGAAGCCTCGGACCGCATTCTTGTGCTGCGCCGCGGTGAACTGATCGAGCAGGGAACCCATCGCGAGCTAAGGGCCCGTGGCGGGCTCTACGCCCAGCTGGCTGATCTGCAGGAGCGGGGGTTGGCGCGTCTGTGATCGCTCCTCTGCCCATGCCTGCTGATCCTCTGTTGGAGCAGTACGGCCAGGGGGCGCGTCTCTGCCCCTGCGCCAATGACCAGATCACCTTGGTGTTCAGCCAGGAGTACCCCTACGATCTGGTGGAACTCGAGCAGTTGCTGGAAGCGGTGGGCTGGAGCCGCCGGCCGATTCGCCGGGTGCGCAAAGCCCTCAGCCACAGCCTGCTCAAAGTTGGCCTCTGGCGGCACGACCCACGGGTGCCCCGTCTGGTGGGATTTGCCCGCTGCACCGGGGATGGTGTTTTCGAAGCCACCGTCTGGGACGTGGCCGTGCATCCCCTGTACCAGGGCAATGGTCTGGGCAAGCAGATGATGGCTTACATCCTCGAGGCCCTTGATCAGATGGGAACCGAGCGGGTCAGCCTGTTCGCCGATCCGGGCGTCGTCAGCTTCTATCAGGGCCAGGGCTGGGATCTCGAGCCCCAGGGCCATCGCTGTGCCTTCTGGTACGCCAACTGATCGGATCCTTCAGCGCCGGTAGAGCCGCAACAGCTGCTCCGTTGATCGCCCCTGCCGCCACAGCCAGCGCAGTCGGGCATTGCGCCAGGCCTGCACCAGCACGCTTCGCTTCTGCCAGCGCTCTGCGCTGGTGAGCAGGGCACAGTTCAGTGAACGGAGGGGAGCGACCTGGCTCAGGCGTTCCACCAGGTCCAGGTCTTCCATCAGCGCCAGAGGCCGGTAGCCGCCCACGCGCTCATACAGCTGGCGCTGAATCAACAGGCCCTGATCGCCGTAAGGGCGTTGCAGCCAACGGCTGCGCAGGTTCACCATCCGCTCCAGCAGCCACAGCATCGGCCGCCCATGCGCCTCCACTTTGAAGTCGAAGCACCAGGCGCTGGGTTGGCCCTCCGGGCTGCTCAGAATCTGCTCCACCTTGTGGTGCCAGGTGTCCGGCAGGCGGCTGTCGGCGTGCAGCACCAGCACCCAGGCATGGGAGCTGTGGCCAACGCCCCAGCGCAGCTGTGGACCCCGCCCGGCGGTGGAGCTGTCGAGCACGGTGGCGCCGGCCAGCTGAGCCACCGCCCGGGTGTGATCCTTGCTGCCGCCATCCGAGACGATCACCTCCAACTCCCCCGGCCATCGCTGCAGATCCGCCAGCAGCAGTGGCAGCCTGCTGTCTTCCTCCAGGGTTGGAATCACAACGCTCAGCCCTGCCATGGCATCAGATCGCTCCAGTGATCCAGATCATTTCGTTGGGCCACGAGGGCCGATGAGAGCTGCCGCCTGCGCGCCGCCTCCAGCGTTGCCTCCAGCACCTTGGGGCCGCCCCAGGGAATGCCGATCAGCGGCCAGTGCTGCGGGCTGCGGATCAGGGATGCGCCGATCCCCAGCAGCCAGTACCCCCCATCGGAGGCTGGCCCCAGCACCAGGTCATGCTGCTTCAACCGCTCAACGGCCTGCCTCAAATCATCAGCATTGAGTTCGGGCAGATCCGTGCCGATCACAAGGCAGGACCTGTGCTGGTGATGGCCGTGCATCAACTGCCGTCGCAATCGGGTGCCGAGTTGCCCCCTCCCCTGCAACCGCACCTGCCCCAGCCCCAGCTGCTGCCCCCAGCGCGTGGCAGCCCGGGGCCCGAGCCCGCTCACCGCCAGCACCGGCTTCATCTCCATGGCGCCGGCCAGGCCGCGCACCACCGCAGCGGTGTGCTGCGTGAGCCGCCGCTGAATCCTTGTGGCGCGCTCGCTGCTGTTGGACAAGCCCAGCGCGTGGTTGAGATCGCAGCTCAAGCGGCGTTTGCATCGGCCCGGTGATGGCCAGCGGGCCATCACGACGATCTCCACCATTTCAGTTGTTGCGAGGCAGTTCTCGCGGGCGCACCTCCACGGTCAGCTCCTCTCCGTTGCGTTGGAGGGTGAGCTGCATCGGTTCTCCCACCTGGCCGCGGTCCACGGCGAGTTGAACGTCGGTGGGCGTTTGAACGGGGTTGTTTTCCACCTTGAGAATCAGATCGCACTGGCGGATGCCGGCCGCAGCGGCCGGTGTGCCTTTCACCACCTCCTTGACCAGAACACCATTCACCTCGGGAACTCTGCAGGCGCTGTTGGTGGCATTAATCTCCCGGGCCAGCTGCGGGGTGAGGGGCATCAGCTGCACGCCGATGAAGGGATGGGAGGCCTGACCGGTGCTGACGATCTGTTGCGCGATCCGCTTGGCCAGGTTGATCGGAACCGCAAAACTCAAGCCGCCGCCGGGGGCAGTACGGATCGCGGTGTTGATGCCGATCACCTGACCGCTGGCATTGATCAGGGGGCCGCCGCTGTTGCCGGGGTTCACCGCTGCATCGGTCTGGATGTAGGGCACCCGTCGTCCGGAGCCGAGGGCATCGGTGCGATCGACGGCGCTGATGATGCCGGCGGTCACGGTGTTGTTGAGCCCAAACGGATTTCCGATGGCAATGGCCCATTCCCCTGGCTTGAGCTGGTCGGAGTTGCCCAGGGCCGCCACCGGCAGCTTGTCGGCCACCACTTTCACCACCGCCACGTCGGTGAGGGGGTCGGTGCCGAGCACCTTGCCTTTGAAGTTGCGACCGTCCGGAAGGGTCACGGCCACCTGATCAGCACCACGCACCACGTGCTCATTGGTGAAGATCAGGCCGCTGGTCCGGGTGATGAAGCCGGAGCCTTGGCCCTGCTGCCGCTGGCTGGAGGGACCCATGCCGAAAATCCCTCCGAAGGGGTTTGAGATCTCCTTCACCACATCGATGCGCACCACGGCAGGGCCGACGCGATCCACCGCCTTCACGATCACGTTGTCCCCCGGCTGCAGCGGAGCACTGCGGGGCTGATCGTGCACCACCGGTGGCGCTGTCATCGGTGGCTTGGGCGTCAGGCCCAGCTGGTCTCTCACCAGGCTGCAACCGGAGAGTGCGCTTCCGGCCAGGGCGATGGCAAGCCAATGCTGGGCGTTGGGCATCACGACGAGATGTGTGCTGATGCATTTAAGACGGCCGGAGCGGATCGGCATGCGTAGATTCAGCGCTCGGGCGATGGGCGGTTTTGGCGCAGACGGGCGAAGAGCTCTGGATCAAGGTGCGGGATGGGTTGCAGGCCAAGCTGAGCAAGCCCACCTTCGAGACCTTCATTCGCCCCACGGGTTGCAGCGGCTTTGCCAATGGAGAGCTGAAGCTTCTGGCCCCGAATCCCTTTGCCAGCGTTCGTCTGCGGGAGCAGCTGCTGCCCACGATCGCCGAGATGGCCAGCAGCATCAGCGGTCAGCCCGTCCAGGTGACGGTTCTGGCGGAAACCGCCCTGCCGCTGCCGGACGCCACCGATGAGGCCTCAGCCGCTGCAGATGCGGGGCCGCCGCCAGCGGCCCAGGAGTCGGCATCGGCTCCGGCTCGGAACGGCTCCCCACGCCGCTATCTGCCTGGGCTCAATCCCCGCTACGTGTTCGGCCGTTTTGTGGTCGGCCCCAACAGCCGGATGGCCCATGCGGCGGCTCTGGCTGTGGCCGAAGCACCGGGCCGGGAGTTCAACCCCCTGTTCATCTGCGGCGGTGTGGGCCTGGGCAAAACCCACCTGATGCAAGCCATTGGTCATTACCGGCTGGAAATCGACCCCGGGGCCCGGGTGGCCTATGTCTCCACCGAAACCTTCACCAATGACCTGATTCAGGCCATCCGCAAGGACGGGATGCAGGCCTTCCGCGATCGCTACCGCGCCGCCGATCTGATCTTGGTGGACGACATTCAATTCATCGAGGGCAAGGAGTACACCCAGGAGGAGTTCTTCCACACCTTCAATGCCCTGCACGAGGCAGGACGTCAGGTGGTGATCGCCAGTGATCGCCCCCCCAGCCAGATTCCGCGGTTGCAGCAGCGCCTGATCTCCCGGTTCCAGATGGGCCTGATCGCAGACATTCAGTCGCCTGACCTGGAGACACGCATGGCGATTCTTCAGAAGAAAGCGGAGCAGGAGCGCATGTCGCTGCCCCGTGATCTGATCCAGTACATCGCCGGCCGCTTCACTTCGAACATTCGCGAGTTGGAAGGGGCCCTGACCCGGGCCGTGGCCTTCGCCTCCATCACGGGCTTGCCGATGACCGTGGAATCGGTGGCGCCGATGCTCGACCCCACGGGTCAGGGGGTCGAGGTCACGCCGCAACAGGTGATCGACAAGGTCTCTGAGGTGTTTGATGTCACGGCAGAGGAGATGTGCAGCAGCACCCGTCGCCGCGCCGTGAGCCAGGCCCGTCAGGTGGGGATGTACCTCATGCGCCAGGGCACCGACCTCAGCCTGCCGAGGATCGGCGACAACTTCGGCGGAAAGGACCACACCACGGTGATGTATGCGATCGAGCAGGTGGAGAAAAAACTGGCTTCCGACCCCCAGCTCGCCGGTCAGGTGCAGAAGGTGAAGGATCTGCTGCAGATCGATTCCCGCAAGAAGCGCTGATTAGCGGCAGGCTTTCTTGTCGCCTTTCCAGCCCGGCATGTCTTGTGCAGCGGCAGAGCACACCAGCTGGCGTGCTGCTGCTAGAGCTGGCTCCAGTCGCCTGGAGCTGAAGGGGGGCAGGGGGCGGCTGCGCAGCCAGGCACCCCAACGAAACTCGTGATACGGGATCAGGGGCTGAGGTTTGATCCAACCCTCCTGCTTCAGCTTCCACACGAGGCTCCGGTAGGGATCGTCGTCCAGCCCCAGCAGGCTCGTGGGCAGCTGATCGGCAGGGCGCGGACCGTTGCCTCGTCCGTCGTAGAGGTAGAGCCAGCCTTGGTTGTGCAGATGGGCCAGCACACCACTTCGGTCGGCTGTTGGGAGGTCCTGCACCACGTAAGCCCAGGTTGTGGCCCCTGGATCAATGCCAATTAGGCCTCGCAGCCGGTGATGCCGGTCCAGCATCCACATCGCGCCATCGGCAGATCGGATCAATGGGACCGGTTTGCCGCGCAGGTAGTCAAGACGTTGCTGACGGGTGTCCTGGGCGAAATCCTTCTCGCGCGACCAAATCTCCGCCAGTCCCACACACCACTGGGTCGGCTGCAGCTGCGCTGCTGACACCTCAATCAGATCGGTCCCCCGATCGGGGGCGGGGATCGGTTGGTAAGCGGGCAGCCGCAGGGGCACGACTCAGCGTTGACGCCCCTGCACTATGACCCAATTAAGAATGGTCGGGGATCCTGATCAAAGCGATCCCTCACCGGCAAGGGCTTGGCCTGCTCAGGGCCATCCAGCTGGGCGGTGGCTTCAAGGGCTTGACGCAGCAGTCGAGCGGCCGGGAGCGGCATATCCCTTGGCACCGAAATGCGATCGCGCAGATATCGCAGCCCGGCGGCACTCCCCGCTGGAGGCGGGCAGGGGGTGTTGCGAACCAACCGGGTGAGGGCACAGCGCAGGGGCTGGTCAAAGGCTGCAGCACCCATGGGGTTCACCTCGCGCAGCTGTTGCTGGTGACGCAGCACCCGGCTCAGGGCGATGACGGCCTGATCGGCTTGATGGTCCGCATCCCAGCAGGCTTCGTCCTCGCCGAGGCCATCACCTCGGTCGATCCGTTCGGCCAGGCGCTTTGCTTCCGCTCCATCGTCGGGCCAGCAGCCGCCCATCTGGGGCGGCAGGTCATGGGCATGGGTGTGAAAGTCGCTTTGGGTGCCGCGGTAGGTCTCCAGTTGCTCCAGGGCACGGAACCAGCGGTCAATGGCTGGATGCTCAGCCCTCAGCCGGTATCCCTTGTAGTAAGCCAGCGAGGCATTCATCCGTTCCACGTAGGGAACGAAGATCAGATCCACGGTCTGCGGCTCCGGGCCCCGAAGCCATGGGCCTTCGTCCCGGTTCAGCTCCCGTTCGAAGCGCCGGGCGATGTCTTGAAACTGCTCTCGGGCCAGAACCTGTTGCCTCGGACTCAGCCGTGGTGAACACAGCCAGATGCACCAGGCCTGAAACAGCAGCCGTTCAAGACGGCGCAGCTCCAGAGCTTCCGGCGCTCTCATCGCCATGCCCAGGGGCCCGAACTGCTGTTCGAGGGCCAGCAGGATGTCGTCGCTTTCGGTGATCAGCCGCCCGTTGAGCTCCAGGGCCGGCAACATCCCTGAGGGCACTTTCTCCAGGAACCACGGCTCCTTCGGGCCGTAGCAGCGCATGGTGACTTTGCGGATTCGGTAGGGGATGCGCTGGAACTCCAGCCAGAGCCAGATTTTTTGGCAGTAGGGGCACCAAGCGTGGTGGTCGCGGTACAGCGTGACCATCACGTTGGATTCAGGCTGTCCGAACAGGCGCAACGTGGCCTGGGCACTGGTCGGCCCTTCAATCCGATTCGGTTCCGGCATCGCCAGGCTGGCCAGGTCCGACCAGCTCAGGGGTTCAGCTGATTCCGATGAAAGGGGCATGCAGGATCGGCGCAAGCGTTGCCCGTCCATAGGACTGCCAGTCGCCCAGTTCATGCATCAGCGCCAGACAGTCCTGCTGGCGGCCCTGATCAGCCAACTGCTTCAGCCGCAGTTTCATGTCGTCGCTGGTGATCATCATCACGATCTCGCGGCGTTGCGATCGTTTGAGGCGCAGCTCAGGTTCAGGCGGCTGCCTGCGGCTCTTGGAAGAACGGTTCATGGTTTAAGAACGCGGTTGAGATACGACCGACTCGTCTTGGGCCTTTATGGCCCCCTTCCCTGGACCATAACGCCATCTTTACGATGACGCCCGTCGTCTCGAGCACCCTTCTGTTATGGGCGCTGATCTAGATCTGGTTGTGCTCGGAGCAGGCTCCGGTGGTCTGGCTGCTGCGAAACGCGCGGCCCGTCATGGAGCCCGCGTCGCCATCTTGGAGGGCGATCGCGTCGGCGGTACCTGCGTGATCCGCGGCTGTGTTCCCAAAAAGCTTTTGGTGTACGGCGCCCAGGCCCGCCATCAACTCGCGGATGCCTCGGCCTACGGCCTTGAGATCGGTTCGGTGCGTTCAGATGTGCCTGATCTCCTGCGTCGGGTACGCGCCGAGGTGGATCGGCTCAATGCCCTCCATCTCGGATTTCTGGAGAAGGCCGGGGTGCAGTTGATCTCCGGTTGGGGACGCTTCACGGCAGCAGATCGCATCGGCATTTCCGATCAACGCGGTGGGCCCGTGCGAGAGGAACTCTCGGCCCCGCGCTTTCTGGTGGCGGTTGGTGGCCGGCCAGCCCTGCCGGAGATTCCTGGGGTTGAACACACCTGGGTGAGTGACGACATGTTCCTGCTGGAGGATGTCCCCTCAGCCGTGGTGGTGGTGGGCGCAGGCTTCATTGCCTGCGAGTTCGCCTGCATCCTGCGGGGCCTCGGCGTAGCGGTCACCCAGGTGGTGCGCGGTCCGCGCTTGCTGCGCGGTTTTGATGCCGAGTTGGCGGATGCCGTGCTGGATGGCATGCGTGAGCAGGGCATCGAGGTGCTGTTGGAGCAGACGGTGGTGGCCGTGGAAGGAGACCCCGGTGCGCTGACGGCGCGGCTGGGGAATGGTGAGTCCTTGGCTTGCGGGGGTGTGCTGATGGCCACAGGCCGTCGCCCCTGGCTGGCGGATCTTGGGCTGGAGGCCGCCGGTGTTGCGGTGGAGAACGGGCGGATCGGGGTTGATGCCAACTCCTGCACCTCGGTTCCCCACATCCATGCCGTCGGTGATGTCACCGATCGGGTCAACCTCACGCCTGTGGCCATTGATGAAGGTCGTGCTTTCGCCGACAGCGTCTTCGGCTTGCGGCAGCGGCAGGTGAACCACAATCTGGTGGCCAGTGCTGTGTTCAGCGATCCGGAGCTCGCGACCGTTGGCCTATCAGAAGAACAGGCCATCGAACGCCATGGCGTGGACGGTGTTGTTGTGCATCGCGCCCGCTTCCGTTCTATGGCGCGGGCCTTGCCCGCTTCCGGTCCCCGCTGTCTGCTCAAACTGGTGGTGGAGAAGCACACCGATCGGGTGCTGGGCTGCCACATGGTGGGCGAGCATGCCGCGGAGATCATTCAGATGGCGGCGATTGCCGTGGGGATGGGCGCCACCAAGGCTGATTTCGATCGAACCATGGCATTGCACCCCTCTGTTTCAGAGGAGTTTGTGACGATGTAGTCGATAGCGCTCCCGTTAGCTCAGGTGATCGGCCAGCCGCAGAGCCAAGGCGATCACCGTGAGGCCAGGGCCAACACTCGGGCAACTGGGGAAAACACTGCTGTCGGCGATGTAGAGGTTCTCCAGTTCATGGCATTTGCCCCTGGAATCCACCACTGAACTGGCGGCGTCTTCCCCCATGCGGCACGTGCCGCAGCTGAAGCCAACAACACTCAGAGGTGCTTCACCACGGGCATGGGTGGGAGCCTTCAGCACCACCTTCGTGATCGGGTCCTTTTCCACCTCCTTAAGGGTGTCGATCCAGCGATACACCAGCCGGTCGTGGGCTTCGCGGTTGTTGGGGATGTAATTGATTCGGATCTGTTCGTTGTTGAGCCACACCTTGTTGTGGGGATCCGGCCGCACTTCCGTCATGGCCCACCAGGCCACCGAGCGCGAGGCCAGACGCTCAAGACCGAAATCGGGAATCAGCTTGGTGACCAACGACAGCACCGGTGGTGACTCAGCGAACAGTGCGTCCTGCAACACGCCACCGGCGGCCTGAATGTGCCCCAGGGGAAAACTGACGTTCTTGTCACCCCAGTAGTAGTCGTTGACTCCAAGCGAGCGGCCGTAGCGGCCGTTGTTGCGTTCGGTAGCCAGCTGCAGGATCGAGGTGAGCTGCAGGTTCATCAGATTTCGCCCCACCTGGTCTGATCCGTTGCTGATGCCCTTGGGATGGTTGGCCGTTTCCGAGCGCATCAGGATGGCCGGTGTGTTGATGGCACCGGCAGCAAGTACCACGACATCGGCGCGAAACAGCCAGGCATCGCCGTTCACCTCAGCTTCGACGCCTCGAATGGCTCGGCCACTGGGATTCACGTGCAGGCGCAACACCCGCGCGTTGTCACGCACAGTGAGCCGTTTTGGATCACCCACCTGCAGTCCAAACAACTGCGCATCACCACTGGGATCGTCAGCGTCCTCCGACCAACTGATCGGGATGTCGTAGGGCTGACAGCCCTGACGCTGGAGTGCGGCCCGCAGGGGTTCCAGGAAGGGCTCCACCGGTTTTGGTGGGGCCAGGAAATCCCCCTTTCGCTTGGGCTCGGTGGGATCAACCCCCGCTTTGCCATGCACGCGATAGAGCTGCTCGGCCTTTTGGTAGTAGGGCTCCAGGTCGGCGTAATCCAGGGGCCACGCCGGCGAGACTCCATCCTGGAGAGCGATTTCGCCGAAATCCTGTTCACGCATGCGTTCCAGCACCGCACCCCAGATCTTGGTGTTGCCGCCGCGGGCGTACGTGGTTTGCGGGGCGAAGGGATCGCCGTCGGGGCCGAACCACCGCTCACTCTTGGGGTGATAGCGATCCTTGCGGAAGAGATCCACATCGGCCACGTTCTGGTCTTCCAGGGCCATCGCCCCACCGCGTTCGAGCACCAGCACGGTTTTGCCTTTGCGGCTCAGAGCTCCGGCCAACGTGCCGCCACCGGCGCCGCTGCCGATGACGATGACGTCGTAGTGGTTGTCGTCGATGATCATGGGATTACTGCCAGACGTAGATCAGAAGGAAGAGAAGAATCCAGATCACGTCGACGAAGTGCCAGAACAGGCTCACTGCAGCGACGCCCATCTCGCCTTTGTCGTAGTTCCCTGGGACAAAGGATCGCGCCAACATCAGGCCCATCAACCCAATTCCGGTGATCACATGCAGGCCGTGAAAACCTGTGAGTAGATAGAACAGGCCCCCGAACACGCCGCTGCTGAGGCTGAAGCTGAGTTCTGACCACTCGATGTATTGGCCAAAAACGAAGTAAGACCCCATGGCCATGGTGAGCAGCCATACCGCTCGGAAGCCCCAGAGGTTGCCCTTGTGGAGATAACGCTCGGCGAGATAGGCCACGAAACTGGAGCTCACTAACACCACGCTGTTGATCAGAGGCATGCGCACCTCCAGCCCTTCCACGCCGTCCGGTAGCCATTGAGGAGCTGTCAGCTTCAGCACCGCGTAGCCGGCGAAAAAGGCAAGGAAAATGACACTTTCAGAGCAGAGGAAGATCACGAACCCGGTCATGTTGTGGCCGTCGTGCTTCACATGCCCCGGCGTGTGATTGAGCTTTAGATCGGGATTGACACTGGTCATCGGTCAGGCCTCCTGGGAACGGCGCACGTAAAACTCCTCGTCCTCAACGAGAGGGTGCCCCAGGCCGTAGCCGTAGGGCTCACTGATCACGGTGGGGATGTCGTCCTCGAAGTTTTCGGCGGGTGGCGGCGAGGGCAGCAGCCACTCCAGTCCGATGGCTCGCCAGGGGTTGGGGGGAGCCTGGGGCCCCCGGGCCCAGGAACTCACCATGTTGAGAATGAAGGGGATCGAAGCGACGCCGAGCATGAACGCGCCGATGCTGGCGATCACGTTCCAGATGGCGAATTCCGGGTCATAGGAGGCCACACGACGCGGCATTCCCAGCAGCCCAGCCCAGTGCAACGGGAGCCAATTAAGGGTGGCACCGATGAAGGTGAGCGCGAAATGAACCTTGCCCAGGCCCTCGTAGTACATCCGGCCTGTGAATTTGGGGAACCAGTGATAGATGCCGGCGAACACACCAAAGGCGATCGTGTTGAAGATCACATAGTGGAAGTGGGCCACCACGAAGTAGGTGTTGCCCACATGAATGTCGATCGGCACGGTGGCCAGCATCACTCCCGTGATCCCCGCGAAGATGAAGTTGAACAAGCCGCCAAGGCAGAAGAGCATTGGGGTGTTCAGGCGCAGATTTCCCTGCCAAAGGGTTCCCAGCCAGGCGAACACCTTCACCCCGGTTGGAACGGCGATCAGCATCGTGGTGAACATGAAGATATGGCGCATCCAGTTCGGTGTACCGGTGTAGAACATGTGGTGGGCCCACACGATCAGGCTGAGGAAGGTGATACCGAAGGAGGCGAGCGCCACGAAGCGGTAGCCGAACAAAGGCTTGCGTGCGTACACCGGGAACAGTTCGGAGAAGATGCCGAACACCGGAAGCACCAGCACGTACACGGCTGGGTGGGAATAGAACCAGAAGAAGTGCTGGAACAGCACCGGATCTCCCCCACCTTCGGGCCGGAAAAAGCTCGTGCCGAAGCTGAGGTCGAACAGCAGCATGACCGCGCCACCGGTCAGGGCTGGCAGTCCCACCAGTTGGATGGTCTGGGCGGCCCAAGCGGTCCAGACATAGACCGGCATCTTGAAAAAGCCCATGCCCGGGGCCCGCATCCGGATGATCGTCGTCACGAAATTGACGGCACCCATGATCGAGGAGATGCCCGACAGAGCCACCGCCAGGATCCAGAGGAACTCCCCATTGATGAAGTGTCCAAGGGGGTTCTGAAGACTCATCGGTGGGTAGGACCACCAGCCCGATGACGCCGGTCCACCGGGGGCGAAGAAGCTCCCCATCAGCACCGTGGCGAACACCGGCACCAGCCAGAAAGCGGCCGCGTTCAGCTTCGGGAACGCCATGTCTGGCGCGCCGATCATCGTGGGGATCAACAGGTTGTTGAATCCGTTGAGGATCGGGAAGAGGAACAGGAACAGCATCACTGTTCCGTGCATGGTGTAAAGGCCGTTGTAGACGCTGGGATCCACCAGATCTGCCGGTGGTGTGATCAGCTCACCGCGCACGATCATGGCCAGCAGTCCCCCCACCAGAAGGAAGAAAAGAGACGTGGCGATGTATTGGATGCCGATCACCTTGGCATCGGTGTTGAAACTGAAGAAGCGCTTCCAGTTGTCCGGGGCCCCTGGGACCGGGTGGGGGGCCTTGAGGATGCGCGGGTCGTAGTTCGTGGAGGTCATGGCGCGTCTCAGGCGTCGTGGGGGAGGGAGGGATCGCCGGGGTCGTTCACCATCGGGGCAGGAGCTGGCGGCACCGTGGCCCAGCCCTTGTCTCCCCGACTGAGGCGTCGGTCGTACAGCGGCCGTCCTGGATCGAGGCCGGGCCGCAAGGGTTGTTTGGCCGTTGCCTTCAGCCAGCCGTCGTAGGTCTGTTCGGATTCGACGATGACGTCGGTCTGGTTCTGGGAGAAGTAAGCGCCGCTGAACATGGCGTCCCGCAACCGGAACCTGCCCTCCTTGGTGGGGGTGAGGCTGTAGGAAATGATGCTGCCGGGGATGATGTCCTGCTTCAGCCGGAAAGCCGGTACATAGAAGCTGTGAAGCACGTCTTCCGAGATCAATCGCAGATTCACCCGTTGATCAATAGGAAGGTGCAGTTCTGAACTGCGCACGCCGCTGGGGTAGACGAACTCCCAGCTCCACTGGCGGGCAATCACATCAATCGGTCCGATGTCGGCGCTGGGGTCGACGCTCACCAGCGTGGTGGGATCACTGCCGATGGCGTACTTGTGCTTCGGACCGAGGGTCTGAAGCTTCATGTTGACGTTCATCGTGTAGGCGGCGATTGCGAAGACCGTCACCAAAGGAATGATCGTCCAGATGATCTCCAGCTTGGTGTTTCCCTCGATGGGTGCCCCGTCGCTCTCGTCGTATTTGCCGGCTCTGTTGAACAACAGAACCCAGCCCATCACGCCGGTGCAGCCGAAGAAGATGAAGGAGCCGATGCCGGTCTCCAGGGCGAACAGATCGTCGACGTACGCCGCTGCGCTCGAGGCCTGGGGTGGGAACCAGCTGTAGGACCACGTCGCCATCAATTTGGCGATCACCAGATTGATCGCTACCGCAATGCTGATGATCAAGATGGCGCCGATGTTCGGGCCGTTCTTGGGAGCGGTTGTGGTCATGGCAATGCCTCCTGCAGATCGGCACCGGCGGCAAGCATCTGGTCTGCGGTGATGTGCACGCCGAAGTCACTGGCCAGCCAGGCGCCGAGGCTGCCGTGCAAACCCATCACCAGCAGCATGGCGGCGCCACAGAGCAGATACAGCCAGGTGACCTGACGGCCCATGTCCTTGCGCCAGACAAACCGTTGGTAACCACGCCAGATCGTCATGGCCACCATCACCAACAGAATCGCCACGCCGCCGATGGCATGCCAGAGCATCGTGTCGATGGCGGTTTGGCCGAGCAGGCTGCGAACTCCCGGCAACGGAACCGCCAGCAGCATTTCGTAGAACCCAGCAGCCACGGTGAAGAAGCTGATGCCGCTGCAGGCCACGAGGTTGTACCAGCCCACGTCGTGGAAGCCGCTGCGGGTGACCGGCAACGCTAGAAAGCGGAACACCCGTTTCTCCAACGGGTAGAAGGCACCGGCGAAGTCAAAGGCGATGGCGATCGCAAACAGGCCGATGCTCAGGTGCACCAGATTGGGGTGCAGCGGAATCGCGTAGGGAAGGGTGTTGGCACCGAGGGAGTCGGCGATGTCGTTGATCGGTGATGCGATCGCGGCGAAGAGAATCACGACACCACCCCCTGACGGATGGCCTCAACGACGGGAACCGTGTGCAGCCCGTAAACCCAGACCAGTTTGTCGCCGAGGTACACCTGTGTGACCACCAGACCCGCCAGGACGACGTCAAGGAGGAGAAAGCCCTTGGGCAAAATCGCCGGGTCCTTCTGCCGGGCGACGTAGCGCCAGCCCGTGAGCAGGGCCAGCACACCGGCGAGGGACCAGCCGATGGTGCTGTGCACATTGAGGATGTCCCTTGATGCGCCGTAGGGATTGGCGAGACCCGCCTCCACCTGGCCGAAGATGATCGCCACAAAGATCGCAACAGTGGCCACGATCAGGTTCCAGAAGCTCACCTCAAGCAGGTTCTTCTTTCGGCTGATCACGCCAATGAAGTCGAACACGACGCTGATCAAGGCCATCGCGATTACGAAGTGAACAACGATGGGGTGGATGACGTCGATCCAGGGCAGGTTCTTGTCGTTGAGCGGAGGAAGCAGCTCAAGCATCGGCAAGCCGAGCAACGTCTGCTCCAAGGATGAACACGTCGCGTCAGACGGTCATCCCTGGGTGAGGAAATACAACTCCATCTGTCTCATTGCCGGCCTGACGGAGATGCCCTTAGGTCTTGGTCCGCCAAAACACAAGCGCCTGGGTCATGATCACGATCATCACCACCGGCAGCACAAAACAGAGCATCAACAGCCGGAACTCATCTGACCAACTGGCGAGGCTTGTTCTTGGAAGAACGTTGTCAACGATGTAAAGGATGTACAAACCAAGCAGCAATCCACCCTCCAGTCGGCTGATCCGTCCGCGCGTCCAGAAGATCGGCAGGCAAGCCAGGCTGGTGAGCAACATCACGGGCAGATCGTCCTGAATCAACTCGGGGCTCACGTCCAGGCCGCGGCCAGCGGCAGCCAAGGCGCCACCGCCCAGCACCAGCAGCAGGTTCAACAGGCAGCTGCCCACCACGTTGCCGATCGCCAGATCGGTGCGCCCGCGCAGGGCGGCCACCAGGGAGGTGATCAATTCCGGCATCGACGTTCCAGCGGAAACGATCGTGAGACCGATCACCGCTTCACTCACCCCTAAATAGGTCGCGGCAGATGTGGCGCCGCTCACCAACACCTGTGATCCAACGGTGAGGATGCCGATGCCTGCGATCAGTCGCAGGACGGCAAGAGTCCAACCGCCGCTCGCTGCGTCCTCTTCGATGTCAGGTTCAGCGCTACCGCTGTCGTCCGGTTCTTCACGGGCGGTGCGGATCTCCCAGACGGTGTTGATCACAAGCCCCAACAGCAAGGCCAGGCCCGCTTGCCAGGTCACCCGTCCTGCGGAGGCCATGCCCCAGACCGCCGCCGAGATGGCAATCATCAGAGGCACATCCCGCCTCACCAGGCGGCTTTCAACCCGCAAGGGCAGCACAAGGGCGCTGCTGCCCAGCACCACCATCACGTTGAAGATGTTGCTGCCCACCACATTGCTTACGGCGAGGGCGTCAGATCCCTGGAGCACCGAACTCAGGCTCACGAACAGTTCCGGGGCGCTGGTGCCCAGCGACACCACCGTGAGGCCGATCACGAGCTGGGGAATCCCGAAGATCACCGCCATGGCGACGGACCCCTGAACGAACAGTTCCCCGCCTCCGAACAGCAGTCCGATGCCCAGGAGCACTTGGATCGAGGCCTGCAGAAATTCAGGCATGGGGCGAGCTCAGCTGTACGGGGATTCTGCTTTGAAGCGAATCAACCTAAGGTCACTCACCTGGGTAATAGATAAGAAACCTTGTTGAACCGGATCAGCACCAGCAACCTCCGGGGTGACGCCTTTGGTGGCGTGACCGCCGCGGTGATTGCTCTGCCGATGGCCCTGGCCTTCGGGGTCGCCGCAACGGGTGACCCTGCCCCTGGGCTTTGGGGCGCCGTGATCATCGGCTTGGTGGCGTCTCTCTTCGGCGGAACGCCCACCTTGATCTCCGAACCCACCGGTCCCATGACCGTGGTGTTCACGTCGGTGATCCTGAGCTTCACCGCCACAGCTCCGGACAAGGAGACGGCCATGGCCATGGCCTTCACCGTGGTAATCCTGGCGGGCCTGTTTCAGATTCTTTTTGGCGTCTTCCGTCTGGGTCGATACGTCACCCAGATGCCTTACACCGTGATCTCTGGCTTCATGTCGGGGATTGGAGCCATCCTGGTGATTCTCCAGCTGCCCGCTTTCCTGGGGCAGACTGCATCGGGCGGGGTGATGGGAACCCTGTCCAACCTGCCGGGTTTGATTGCCGGAATTCAGCCGATGGAGCTGGCGCTGGCGTTGATCACCGTTGCAATCCTCTGGTTCACCCCAGCCAGCGTGAAACGTTTCTGCCCGCCGCAGCTGCTCGCTCTTGTTCTGGGAACGGTGCTGTCGATGACCCTGTTCCACGACGCCGGTCTCAAGACCATTCCGCCGTTCAATGCTGAGCTCCCCAGCCTGCATGTTCCCACCTTGTCGGGCGGACAGCTGCGTTTGATGTTCGTGGATGCCGCAGTGCTGGGCATGCTCGGCTGCATCGATGCACTGCTCACCTCCGTTGTGGCTGACAGCCTCACCCGCACGGAGCACAACTCCAACAAGGAATTGGTGGGTCAGGGATTGGCCAACATCGCGTCGGGCGTCTTTGGCGGACTGCCTGGGGCGGGAGCCACGATGGGCACCGTTGTGAACATTCAGGCCGGCGGACGTTCAGCCCTTTCAGGGATTGTTCGTGCGCTGATTTTGATGGTGGTCGTTCTGGCCGCCGCCCCTCTCGCCTCAACGATTCCCCTTGCCGTGCTGGCGGGCATCGCCCTGAAGGTGGGCATCGACATCATCGATTGGGATTTCCTTCAACGGGCCCACCACCTCTCGGTGAAAGCTGCGGTGATCACCTACGGCGTGATTGCGCTCACGGTGCTGGTGGATCTCATCACTGCAGTGGGCATCGGAGTTTTCGTGGCCAACGTGCTCACCATTGATCGGATGAGCGCGTTGCAGTCCAGAAAAGTGAAAACGATCAGCACCGCTGATGACGATGTGGAGCTGACCGATGAAGAGCAGGTGTTGCTGGATCAGGCCTCCGGCAAGGTTCTGTTGTTCCAGCTCGCCGGGCCGATGATCTTCGGCGTGGCCAAGGCCATCTCGCGTGAGCACAACGCCATCGGCAATTGTCAGGCGGTGGTCTTCGACCTCTCCGAGGTGTCCCACCTGGGGGTCACCGCTGCGATCGCCCTTGAGAATGCCGTCAAGGAAGCGATTGAAGAGAGTCGTCAGGTGTTCCTGGTCGGTGCAACGGGCAGCACGGAGAAGCGCCTGCAGAAGCTGAAGCTGTTGGATCGGCTCCCCCAAAGCCACATCACTGGTGATCGCCTCGATGCCTTGCGCCTTGCCGTGAACGGTCTTCAGCTGAATGTCTGATCAGATCTCGATCATCGCCCCAGATGATTGGCACGTGCATCTCCGCGATGGGGAGATGCTGAACCAGGTTGTGGCCCATACCGCCCGCCGTTTTCAGAGGGCCATCGTGATGCCCAACCTGCGTCCCCCGGTGACCACGGTGGCTGCTGCACGGGCATACCGCGACCGTATTCAGGCGGCGTGTCCCGCTGATCTGGAGTTCACGCCCCTGATGACGGCGTACCTCACGGATTCGATCGCTCCTACCGAGTTGGAGACAGGATTTCGAGAGGGGGTTTTTGCTGCCGCCAAGCTTTATCCCGCCAACGCCACCACCAATTCCGCCGCAGGGGTGACGGATCTGCTGCAGATCGATCCTGTGCTGGAAACGATGGCCCGGATCGGTATGCCCTTGCTGATCCATGGTGAAGTCACGGACAGCGAGATCGATATCTTCGACCGAGAGGCGGTGTTCATCGAACGCCATCTGGCACCACTGCGGGACCGCCATCCCGAGCTGAGGGTTGTGTTCGAGCACATCACCACCGAGCAAGCGGTGCAATACGTCAGCTCAGCGGATCGTCATCTCGCCGCCACCATCACCCCCCACCATCTGCACATCAACCGCAACGCGATGTTCGCCGGCGGCTTGCGGAGTGACTTTTATTGCCTCCCCGTGGCCAAGCGGGAATGCCACCGTCAGGCCCTGCGCCGGGCGGCCACCAGCGGTGACCCACGCTTCTTTCTCGGCACCGACACGGCACCGCACGAACGGGCATCCAAGGAAAGTGCCTGCGGATGCGCCGGCATCTTCAATGCGCCCTACGCCCTGGAAAGCTACGCCCAAGTCTTCGATGAAGAGGGTGCTCTCGCTCACCTGGAAGCCTTCGCCAGCCTCAACGGTCCAGCCTTCTACAACCTGCCGGTGAACAGCAGTCGCATCACCTTGCAACGGCGTGATCAGCTCGTGCCGGAACTTGTGAATGGCCTGGTTCCTTTCCATGCTGGAGACATCCTCTCCTGGGTCGTCGACGATGCACCTGATCAAGTTCAGCTCTGAAGACTGCGGCACCTGTCACCGCATGAGCCACTACGACGCCAAAGTGGCGGAGGAGCTTGGCTGCAGCTTCATTTCCGTGATGCTTCAGGACACGGAGATGTATCGCAAATATCGGAAAATTCTGCTTAAGCAGTACCCCAACAAGGAGGGGATGGGCTGGCCCACCTACCTTCTGGTGACCGATCCCGATGGCGAGTTCACCATCGAAGGAGAGTTAAAAGGCGGTATGCCCAAGGGAGACTTCCGCACGAAGCTCGCCGCGCTGCTGCCGTCCTGATGCGGATGGTGGGGGCAGGGGGACTTGAACCCCCACAGGCCTTTCAGCCCAAGCGATTTTAAGTCGCGTGCGTCTACCGATTCCGCCATGCCCCCGACTCGGCAAGTTTAGTTTCCCCTGAGTGCTCGAGCCCTCCGATCTGTTGCTTCTGTTCAATCAGCGGTGACGCGTCATCCCCATGGGCCGATGCCTTGCACGGTGATCTCTTGGATCAGAAGATGGTGGTGAACATTCGGGCGTGCTGATGTTTGCCTCTGCAGGCCATCTCCGTTGTTCCGGAATGCTCCAGGCCTGTCTGTGCTGTGCGAGTTGATAGTCAGCCTTGTTCGAAATGAATAGGGTGCAAAGACCAGCGCATGCCTCCGATGACCGACCCTTTCAGTCTGGCCCCAGAGCCTGAAAGCTACTGGCACCTCTATACAGATGCTGAAGGGATCAGTCGTCAGGAACGATGCACCATCAGTGCGTTCACGCTTGGTCAACTTGGGCCAGGGGATTCGCCCCAATTTTCGCGTGATTTGATGAAGGAAGGAAATGCTTTTGTGACCTACTTGCCCGTTGGTTGGACTGCTGACTGGCATGAAAATCACGTTCCGAAATGGATTTATGTCTTGAAAGGTGCCTGGTCTGTCGAGAGCATGGATGGAACAAAGGCGGTCATGAAGGCTGGTGAATATTCCTATGGGGGTGATCAGGATTGTCGGGCGATGGCTGATGGTCGTCGCGGTCACCTCTCCGCTCAGGTTGGAGACGAACCCTGTGTTCAACTGATTATTCAGAGAAATGATCAGGAGTGGCGAAATCTGCCCCCTGGATCATTTAAGTAAGGGTGCATTCGTCATGGTGTTCCGTAGTCAATTTGTTGAGACTGAGATTGAAGTGGTGGATCCGCGCTTCAACTCTTTGGTGTTGTTCAATGCTCAGCTTGAACGCCTCTTTGACGGTTGTCGTTGGCTAGAGGGGCCGGTCTGGTTCGGCGATCAACAGCGTCTGCTGGTTTCCGACATCCCCAATGATCGAATTCTGTCTTGGGATGAGACCCATGGTCTGAGTGTGTTCCGCTATAACGCCGGGTTTCCAAATGGCCAAACCCGTGATCGCCAGGGACGGCTGTTGACTTGCAGCCATGGTCATCGGGCTGTATTGCGCACGGAGCACAACGGTCGTGTTGTGCATTTGGTGGACTCCCACCAGGGCAAGCCTTTGAACACCCCCAATGATGTGGTGGTGAAACGTGATGGCACGATCTGGTTTAGCGATCCTCATTACGGCCTCGTCAACGATTTTGAGGGAGGCCGGCGCCATTCCGTGCAACCGGCGGTGGTTTATCGCTTTGACCCGGCCGATGGATCTCTCAAGGCAATGACAACTCCCGACGAGGTTGTGGGCCCCAATGGGTTGGCGTTCTCTCCCGATGAGTCGCTTCTCTACATCGTCGATACGGCAGCCCCCTCAGGCGTGTTTGGTGATCCGCCGAATCACGACGCGCCCATGCCGGATCGACTCATTCACGTGTTCGATGTGGAGGATGGTGGCCGTCAGATTTCAGGTCGACGTGATTTCTACCGGGTTACCAACGGCAATGCCGATGGCATCCGTGTGGATGTCGACGGAAACATCTGGAGCAGTGCTGGGAATGGGGTTCACTGCATCGCATCGGATGGCACCTTTCTGGGACGAATTGCCACGCCCCACTTGGTTGGCAACCTTTGCTTTGGAGGCGTTCATGGCAACCGTTTGTTCCTCTGCTGTTGGGATTCGGTGTATTCCATCCATGTGAATACCCGTGGCATCCAGCACCCTGCACTCCCCTGAAATGCCGCTACAACAAAGACAGTTGCGTTGATCGACGGTGTTAGACCGACATCCTATTCGCACTAAAAAGGCCAACCAGCCTGTGGCCAGCTACAGCCAGGGCTATCGCGTCGGTCAGTTTGTCTTTGTGTCCGGCCAGATGCCTGTGGATCCCGTCACCAATCAAACGGTGGAGGGAGGGAGTGCGGAACACACCCGTCAATGTCTCAAGAATGTGTTCGGCGTTCTTGAAGCGGCTGGATGCACGTACAAAGACGTTGGCCAGGCCGTTGTTTACATGACCAACATTGATGAAATTGAGGAGATGGATGCTGTTTGGCAGGAGTTTTTCCCTGATCCAGAGAATTACTGTTCCCGTGCGGTGATCGGCATCAGCAAATTGGTGGTGGGAGCCCGCATTGAAATTTCCTGCATTGCAATCAAAGACTGACGCCATGACCCACAACGGCAATCCACAGTTGGAACAATTCCTCCACAAGGTGAAGGGTGATCAAGGTCTGCTTGATCAATTTCACGACGCAGCTTGCCTCGACGACATTGCTGCGATGGGGCAGACGATGGGGTTCCAATTCACCGGGGTTGACATCCTGGTGCATCAGGCCTCAGCCACGTTGAAACTGCCCGAGGAGGCCTTGCAGGCTTTGGCTGCAGGGGTGGAGCTGGAAGGGCACCTTTGGAAGATGGCCATTCAGTGGGCCTGAACCCATGCAGATGATTCCTTGTCTCGATTCGGCCGACGCCGACAGGATCGTTGTGTCGGCCATGGCCATGGCTCATCAGTTGTCGGCAAGGGTTTCGATTGCGGTGGTGGATGCCTCTGGAGTGCTCATCACCTTTCGCCGGCTTGACGGCGCGTCCATCGCCAGCGTTGAGACATCCGCTGCAAAAGCGCGCACAGCTGCGCTGACGGGCGCTGACAGCGCGGCTGCGGAACAGGCCATCGCTTCCGGTCGCACGGCACTCTTGTCGTTGCAGGCCGTGCTGCATCAGCCCTGTGCCCTGATGGCTGGCGGTTTGACCTTGCGTTACCAGGGTGCGGTGGTGGGGGCGATCGGGGTATCAGGCATGACGCCTGACCAGGATGCTGCCGTCGCCCGTGCCGGGGTTGAGGCCTTTGAACTCAAAGCCCAGGACTGCTCATCATGATTCCACCGTCAGCAAAGACGCTGGTTGCCGTCATGTAGCTGGCACCATCGCTGGCGAGGAATGCCACCAGCGAAGCGATCTCTTCCGGTTGGGCCATCCGGCCCATCGGAATCGCCGCATTGAGCTTGGCCATCAGCTCGGGATTGTTCATGGTGGAGTCGTTGATGGGTGTGGCCACAGCACCCGGACCGAC
The DNA here is from genome assembly GCA_913057985.1 of uncultured Synechococcus sp. Classification (GTDB taxonomy): domain Bacteria; phylum Cyanobacteriota; class Cyanobacteriia; order PCC-6307; family Cyanobiaceae; genus Parasynechococcus. Next base: position 10,208 of record CAJXPL010000025.1, on the reverse strand, counting down.
GTTGACGATCGAGACCCCCTTGCTCGCCAGTTCAACACCAGCCGTCCGGGTCATCATGCGCACCCCGCCCTTGGCGACGCAATAGGGCGTGTTGTCTGGCATCGGCCAGTCTTCATGGACGGACGAAATATTGATGATTCGACCACCACTTCCTTGGGCAATCATTTGTTTGGCGCTGTACTGCGTGGCAAAGAACACCCCACGCAGGTTGACGTTCATCACCTTGTCGAAATCCTCTGGGGTGGTGTCAAGGATCGAGGTTCTTGTCTCGATGCCAGCGTTATTCACCATCACATCCACTTTGCCGAAGGTCTTCACGGCAACGTCGATGAGGTGTTGAATCTCCTCAAGCTTCGCCACATCGGCTTGCACGCCAATCGCTTGCCCACCGAGCTCGCCAACTTCATCGATCAAGGCTTCGGTGCGCTCAGGATGCGAGCGGTAGTCGATGACCACCTTGGCGCCTAAAGCCCCGACGGCTTCGACAATGGCCTTGCCGATACCGGAATTGCCACCGGTCACGATGATTACCTTGTCACGCAGACACAGAGAGGTCATTGCCTTTGGGACTTGGGTGGTCATGGCGGTGATCAACGAATAAACACTCCTTAGCTGTTTTCACTGATCTCGGCAGTGATTGATGCGTAAACGGCGCTAAGACAACCGCAGTGGAGATGACGCATTCGTGGTATCTGCTCAGGGGCAATCCCTTTCGATTCAAGGGGTAGCGTTTTCCTTGCCGGAGCTGGGATGTCTTGACCCCCTACTTGATGTTTTAGGGGCGATCGATCAGGGCCAATCGTTGCTGGAAGGGGAGGCCCTTCAGCGACGTTTTGGCTTGACCAAGGGGCGGGCGATTGTTCGTCACCACCGACTGGGCAGGGAATGCCTCGACTATGTCTCCTTCGAGGGAGTCGATCCGGTTCCATACCCCGATCCAGGCCCCGCAAACAGCCTCTGGTTTCAGCACGTCGCGATTGTGGTGAGCGATATGGAACGTGCTGCTGACCAGTTGATGCCCCTTGTGGCTCCGATCTCGGAGGCGCCGCAGTGGTTGCCCAATGGCGTGGCGGCGTGGAAGTTCCGTAACGCCGCAGGTCATGCCATGGAGCTGCTCTGGTTCCCTCCCGGTCAAGGGCATCCCCGTTGGCATCAGGTCGACGCTCCTCTCTTTCAGGGGCTGGACCATACGGCCATTGCGATCAGTGATAGCGATCGCAGCTTGTTGTTTTATGGCGTTGATCTTGGCCTGCAACTTCGCTACGCCACCCTGAACCAGGGTGTTGAACAAGAACGGCTCGATGGCGTGATCAACCCAAAGGTGGCCATCCATGGCTTAAGCGGTTGTTCTCCATGTGGTGTTGAATTTTTGAGATATCTCAGCCCCTCCCCCTCGCGACCCACAGCGGCTGCGTTGCAGCCGCAAAATGCCCTCTATGCCCAGATCCTGGTCCAGGATCCTGCGGCTGGATCCGGTCGATTGTTGTGTGATCCGGATGGTCATCGCCTCTGGATTTCTTCTTAAGCGAATCCTTCAATTGTTCGGGCTGGTCGTCACTAGTTTTGGAGAAAAGACTGGTGTCTTGTGGACCTTGTCTCTCTGATTGCCCCCTCGTCACCTGAGGGCCTTGCTGGTTCTGGTCTGCTGGTGTTGCGTCTGTTCACGGGGCTGGTGTTCATCCGCCATGGTTGGCCCAAACTTGTGAACTTGAAAACATGGTCCACGGCGATGAACACGCCGGCCTGGCTTTGTTTCCTTTCGGCTTTTTCCATGTGGGCTGGAGGGATCGCTCTGTTGTTTGGTTTCCTTACGCCCCTGGCGGCTGTCGCCATTGCTGTGTCGATGTTTTACGCCGTTGTGCTGGAGATCACCCGTGGTTTCCCGTTCATTGCCCCTGATCCTTATCTGATCCCCGAAGGCGATTACGGCGGTCCGATGGGAGTTGGAGAACCACCAAGTTGGGAGAAAGCTGCGATGTATGTCGTGATGTGCCTTGTGTTGATCACCGCTGGCGGTGGCCCCCTCAGCGTTGACCTGATGCTCGTTGCGCCGCGGCTTCAATCCTGGTTGGGCTAATCAATCAACCCAGCCGTTCCTTGAGATGGTCCGCCACACGGATGGCATTGGCGATGGCTGTCAGGGATGGATTCACCGCTGAGCTGCTTGGGAAAAAGCTCGTGTCAACCACATACAGATTGTCCACATCGTGGGTGCGGCAGTTGGTGTCCAACACCGAGGTGCTGGGGTCGGTGCCGAAGCGACATGTCCCTGATTGATGGCCCACGGCAGCAATGTCCATCGACGAGGCGAAATAGATCTGACGTTCGGCGAGATGGTTTTTGAGGTACAGCTTGTCCAGCAATGCCTCCAGTCTGTTGGCCAGCTCGTCGGATGCCCTGGTGTTGGTCGGGGTGTAGTCCAGCTTGATCTGACCTTTCGTATTGATCGTGACCCGATTGTTCGGCAGCGGAAGATCTTCCGTTTGCAGCCAGAAATCGAGTGAGTGTTCCGCGAGTTTGTCCATGCTCCATGTGGGAGCAAGAGCGGTGAGCCGCGGTTTATAGCCTTTCATCATCGCTCCGTTGGTTTTACCGGTCATTTGCACGTTGCCCATCGGGAAGTCGAAGTCGTTGTCGCCGAAATACCAGTCATTGAGCGCGACAGTCTTTTGAAACACCGTGGTATTTGGCTCATGGGCGAGAGCCACCAATGCTTTGCAGTTGTGATACATGTAATTTCTGCCCACTTGATCGGAGCTGTTGGCTAGGCCCCGGGGATGGGCATCGTTGGCTGACATCAGCAACAGACGTGCCGAATTGGCTGCACCAGCGGAAACGACCACGATGTCGCCTTTGAAACGGCGTTCTTCTCCCTGGTGCCTCACCACCACATCAGTGATCTGACGACCGCTCCCATCGGTGTTGAGTCGAAGCACCTCCGCTTCTATGAGCATGAACACATTGTCGTGATCAAGAGCCGGACGGACACCCATCACTTCCGCATCACCCTTGGCATGAACCAGGCATGGAAATCCATCGCAGCGGTTGCAGCGCACGCAAGCGCTGAAGGCGGGGTTCGCTTCATCGAGTGCGACTCCCGTGGGTGCGTGAAATGGATGGAGCCCCGCTGAGCGGAGGTCATCCACCAGCTTTTGCATGCGTGGCTCGTGGCTGATGGGCGCATGGGGATACGCGGAGGAGGCCGGTGGCTCGGTGGGGTCCTCACCCCGCAGCCCATGCACGTGATACCACTCCTCCGCTTTGCGGTAATACGGCTCGAAGACGTCGTATTTCAGTGGCCATTCCGGTGATTCGCCGTCGACATGCATCACCGATTCGAAATCCCTCTCCCGCAAGCGGAAGTGAGCTGCTCCATATAGCTTCGAAGCACCGCCAACGAAGTAGTGACTTCCCGGCTGAAACGTCTTTCCGTGCTTGTCCTGCCAGGGGTCCGTTGAGACGTAGCGGTCTTTCTGGAAGACCTCAACCGGATCCCAGTTTTGCGGTTCCCGTGGCAGCCAGCCGCCCCGTTCCAGAATCAAAATGGAGTGGCCGGAGTCGGCTAAAGCTCGGGCCAGAGAACCACCACCCGCGCCACTGCCGATAATCACCACGTTGTAGTGATCCGCTTGGGGTTCGATAGCGTTATGACGACGAGCGTCATGGGTGGAGTGATCCATAACGACGTGCCGGACTATGACCCAAACGTTAGAGAGATCACCTCATGGCGTCAGCGCCATCGTTGGAGTTGTGTGATCATTTTCGCGACAATCGCTGTCCATCCGGTCTGGTGACTCGCACCGACGCCGGCACCGCTGCAGCCATTGAAATACTCATTGAAGAGGAAGAGATCACGCCATTCGGGATCGTTTTGGAACAGCTCGATCGTCCCGTTGAATGGCCTCTGTCCATTGCGATCACGCCTAAAGATGCCAACCAGTCGCTCCTCAAGTTCCAGAGAAATGTCCCAGAGATTCAATTCGCGACCAGAGCCCGTCGGGAACTCCATCTTGAAATCATCGCCGAAGTAGTGGGCAAACTTCTGAAGTGCTTCGATCAGCAGGTAGTTGATCGGCATCCACACTGGTCCTCGCCAGTTGGAATTGCCTCCAAACATGGCTACAGGACTGTCGGCAGGGCTGTAGTTGATCGTGGCGTAGTCGTCACCCTGTTGATAGCTGTATGGAGTTTTTTCATAGCTCTTGGAGAGGCTTCGGATGCCGTAAGGGGAGAGAAATTCCTCTTCATCGAACACCCTTTCGAGGATGCGCCGTAAGCGTTGCGGAGGCACGATCGAAAACAGAATTCGACCACGGTGCCAGGATCCAAGATGAGCGATCGAATCAAACTCCTCTCCGCGTTCGCGACCCAGATCACGCAGATAGGTGCTCACGTCGAGAGACGGAATCGATTCGACCGTTTCGGCGTCGAACGTTGCGATGGCGAGCAACGGAATCAGACCACTCAGTGAACGTGTTCTCAAATAGTCGGTGCTTCCGTCCGGGCGCTTGAGCACGTCGTAGTAGAAACCGTCTTCCTCGTCCCAGTTCACGTACCCTTTGCCACCAGGGCTGTTCAGCGCGTAGGTCAGGCGACTGAAGTCGCGGACAAAGCGATCGCTCAGGCTTTTGTATTCCGCTCTGTCTTCAGAGAGAAGAACGCATGCCTCCAACATGTTGAGGCTGAGCATTCCCATCCAGGCTGTTCCATCTGATTGCTCGATCCGGCTGCCGTCTTTGAGTGGGTAACGCCGATCGAAGATGGCAATGTTGTCCAGTCCAAGGAAGCCTCCTTCGAAGAGGCTGTCACCGTTGCGGTCCGTTCGGTTGGCCCACCATCCGTATTCCAGCAACAGCTCCCGCAGGCTGGCGCGGAGGAAGGGATAGTCCTGCTCTCCGTAACGACGCTTGGAGATCTGGAAGATCCGCAGTGCTGCCCAGGCGCCAATCGGTGGGTTGGCGTCTGACAGGGCCCATTCATAGGCAGGGGATTGCCCATTGTTCGCGGTGTATGAGGCTTGGCGGAGCATGCGCGACTGCCGCTTCGCCTCGCCCGGATCGATTTCCGCGAAGGCCACTGCATGGAACATCAGATCCCACTGGCAGAAATAGGGGTACTCCCAGCAGTCGGGCATCGAGATGATGTTTTGGGCCCGAAGGGTTCGCCAGTAGGCGTTTTCGGTGTGCCACCGTTCCTGGGGTGGCCTGGGAGCGTTGTTGTCTCCGCGCAGCCACCGGGCCACATACCAGGCGTAGTACTTGCGGCACCAGAACAACCCGGCAGCAGCCGAGGCATGGATGGCACGGTCCTCCGCGTTGAGTCCAGGTGCTACCCATTCCAGGTGGTCCTGCCACTCCCGGCGGCGTTGATCCATCAAGGTGTTGAACGCGGCTGTCTCCTCCGGCTCCGGGGCCTTGCTTCCTTGGTGGTCGTGTCGGCTCAGTCGCAGGCTCACCGACCAGATTTCTCCTGGATGGAGCGTGCGTTGGAGATGCAGAGCTGCTTTGCTTCCAGTCTGTGCCGGATTCACTGCGCCCTGCTCTCCGTCAATCAGAAAGCGGTGAAAGGCATCTTTCACATAGGGCTGCTCTGGGGCTTGTCCGTAGAGCCGTTCGGTGTTGGTTTCGTTTTCCGTGAACAACCACGGGCCTTGTTCACTGCAGGTCAGGTTGTAGGCGGCCAGGCCTTCGACGGCATCACTCACGAGCCGATTGTCCTGGAGGCGAAGGCTGGGTCGGTTCCGGTCAGGATCCCCCCAGCTCCAGGTGTTCCGGAACCACAGGCTGGGAAGGAGATGAAGGTCGGCGTCCTCCGGACCTCGGTTGGTGATGGTGAGCCGGATCAGCACATCTTCGGGAGAAGCTTTCGCGTACTCAACGTCGAGATCAAAAAAGCGATTGCCCGTAAAGATGCCTGTATCGACCAGTTCGTATTCGTTCTCTTCTCGGCTGCGGTTGCGGTTTTCGTCGCGCAGTTGCTGGTAAGGAAAGCTCTGATGGGGGTAGCGATACAGAGCTTTCGCATAACTACCGGTTGGTGTACCGGCGAGGTGATACATCGTGTCTTTGATGTCTTCTCCGTGGTTGCCTTCGGGATTGCCGAGACCGAACAAGCGTTCTTTGAGAATGGAATCCTTGCCGTTCCAGAGCACGGGAGAGAAACAGAGCAGACAGCGTTCGTCGCTCAGGCCCAGCAAGCCGTCCTCCCCCCAGCGGTAGCTGCGCAGGTGGCTGTGGTCGAAGGGAAAGGAGTTCCAGGCGTTGCCATCGCCGGAATAATCCTCGCGGACTGTGCCCCACTGCCGATCACTCAGATAGGTCCCCCAGCGATCCCAGGGCTGGTGTCCTTCATCCCTTTCGCGGCAACGCAGAAGTTCCGCGGGTTCTCCACCGATCTGTGCGGTGGAACTCACAGACGTCGACATCGACTGAACACCCTCTTGATCAGAAACTAGTGAGGGCTCCGTGAGTTGCCCACGCAGTTTCTGTCTCCAACGCAATCGCTGGTGGTGGCTTGACGGACCAAGCGGAATGACGCCGAATGCGTCTGGCGAGTCCGCAATTCCACAGCGCGGTCAGCTTAAATTTGAAAGAGTTGTCCCCAGGCCTTGGACCTTTCGTCCCTGCTCCATCAACTTCCCCAGGACACGTTGCTGGTTCTGTTGGCCTATGTCGCTCTGGGCGGGTTGTACCTGGTGGTGGTTCCCCTCGCCCTGTACGCGTGGATGAACCAGCGTTGGCATCGCATGGGCAAGCTGGAGCGTCTGGGGATCTATGGCCTGGTCTTCCTCTTTTTCCCGGGGATGATTCTGTTCGCCCCCTTCCTCAATTTCCGGCTGAGCGGGCAGGGAGACGTCTGAATTGACGCGTGGCAAGGTTCTTCTGATCGGACTTGCAGTCCTCCTGCTGGGCGGGCTTGGGCAAGTCGGCTTTCAGGCTGCAGGCTTTGAGGGGTTTTCGGCAGGGATTGCTGCGGAGGCCCTGCTGGTTGTGATTGTGGTGGTGTGGACAAGCTCTTACCTGTTCCGTGTGGTCACCGGCCAGATGACCTACATGGATCAGCGGCGTCGCTACCGCGAGGTCTACGACAAACAGGAAGCTGAGACGCTTCAAGCCCGTTTTGATGCTCTTCCCGAGGAGGAGCAACAGGCGCTGTTGCGCAAGATTGGAGCGGATGCCTCGGTTCCCGCGGACGGCGATGCCCCCGTCGACTCATAGGCTTCCGAAGTTTGTTCCTGGTCGGTTGACCGAGATGCCCAATCAGCAGTCCTCTTCCATCGCCCAGCGCTTTGAGCAGCTGAAGCAGGACGGTCGCCTCGCCTTGATGCCATTCCTGATGGCCGGCGATCCGGATCTCTCTGTCACCGCTGATGTGCTGCTCAGCCTGCAACGTGCAGGGGCTGACATGGTCGAACTGGGAATGCCCTACAGCGACCCCCTCGCTGATGGGCCGGTCATTCAGGCTGCTGCGTCCCGGGCCCTTGCCGCCGGAACCACGCCAAAGGGTGTTCTGGACATGTTGCGCTCGTTGAAAGGCCAGCTGCAGATTCCCGTGATCCTGTTCACATATTCCAATCCACTGCTCAATGTGGGGATGGAGGCGTTTTGCCAGTCCGCAGCGGAGGCTGGTGCGGCGGGTTTGGTGGTCCCTGATCTACCCCTTGAGGAAGCGGAGCGGCTGTCGACAATCGCAGAGCGTCATGGCTTGGATTTGGTGCTCTTGGTTGCACCCACCACTCCCCAAGATCGGATGGGTCGGATTGCTACATGCAGCCGAGGTTTCACCTACCTGGTGAGTGTCACGGGTGTCACCGGTGAGCGAGCTCAGATGGAAAGCAGGGTTGAAGGTTTGGTGCAGCAACTCAAACAAACCTCACCGGTTCCTGTTGCGGTTGGTTTTGGGATCTCCGGTGCCGAGCAGGTGCGTCAGGTTCGGGGTTGGGGTGCCGATGGAGCGATTGTGGGCAGTGCACTTGTGAAACGCATGGCGGCAGCGTCGCCCGGGGACATAGCTCAGGAAGCTGGTCGTTTTTGCGCTGAGTTGCGTGCCGCTGCCGATCAGCCCTAGGGGCTGCCATCCCGCTCAAGCCATGAAAAACCCCGGCATTGGCCGGGGTTGCACTGCTTTTTAATGTTGAATCACTCGTCGTCTTCGTCGGTGGCACCCACCGGTGTCAGACGAATCTGTTTGCGACCAAGTTTGATTTCAAATTCATCTCCAGGTTTCAGGTCGAGCAGCGCTGTATAGGCCTTGCCGATGAGAAGATTGCCGTTGCCTTGCACAGTGGCCACATAGCTGAGTTTGCGGCCGCCTTTGCCCACGCCGCCAACTCCACCCACGCCAAGACTGACGCCTTTGGCGTCCAGCAGTGCTTCATAAAAAGCGGTGAAATTCAGACGTTCACCACCATCTTTTTTCGTGGAGACATAGCCACAGGCACGAACAAGGTCAGACTTGCTGATGTCACCCAGGTCTTTGACTTTATTGAGAAGGTCGCTCCCAGTGAGCATCGCTTTCGAGAGATATCAACCTTCACAACATAGCTATGGTTCAAGCGGCTATGCCATCATTTTCTACTGAAAAGTTCGCTGTTATTTCATCCTTCGCTATGGCACGTTTCGTTTTGTGGGGCACTTACTGCGCGGATGCTCTTGAGAAGCGTGCTCCCTATCGGGATGAGCACCTTGCTCGTCTCCAAAGTCTGAAAGAGCAGGGAACGCTGGTCACGCTCGGACCCACCGAGGGAAGCACCCATGTTTTCGGGATCTTCGAGGCCGACAGCATCGACGTCGTCCGAAGGCTGGTTGAGGACGACATCTATTGGAAGCAGGGGATCTGGACGGCGCTCGAGGTTTATCCCTGGGTCCAGGCGTTCTGAGCCTGCATGAGCACCCATTCAGCCACGAGCTGATCTCCATCGCTCCCGAGAACATCGGCGTAACCACTCATCTGGCCTCGCCCTTCCCGGGCGATGGCTGCGATGGCGTCCACCGTTGCGATCTGCTCACGCTCAAGGGTCTTCAGCTTCAGGTTTTTACCCCGGCGAATGATGTTGCCACCGTTGATGTGGCATCCCGCGCAGTGCTGTTCGAACAACAGGCCGCCGGGGCTGGCGTCAGACCCGGCAGCCAGCGAAGCGCCGGCTGAACCAAGGCTCAGCAGCAGAACAAGAAACGCACCAATGCAGCAGCGCAGGAGGTGGCTCAGCACAGGGATGATGTGGCTTGGATCAGTCTGCTTGAGCAGGCGATGCCTCCTTCTGGAACCGCTGGATCAGTTCATCGGGAGAGCGGTAATCCTTCGGAAGCGAGGTGTGCAATCGGTTGAGGTAGTCCCAGCAAACCGTCCGGCGAATGGCGTTGAGGTCGCGTCCATCGGCCACAAGGCGACGCAGGGCCTGGCAGTAGCTCGAGAATCCAGCCTCCAGATCTCCGATGGTGAGTGCCTTGGTTGCGGACGGCATGAAACAGAAGGTCAGGATCTTCTGACTTTTGCGTCGATCCCCTGATTGGTCTGTTGTCAGGATCACTGTTGAAGCTGTGCGGTGGTCTCCGTGGCGGAACAGGATCTGATCCGTTTCCTCAGCAAGATCTCCCAACTTCAGGCCCTTGCGGAGCGTGTGCGGAACGACTCCAGCAGCCGCGAACAGCTGGCGGCTTGTGCGGACCACAACCAGGTTGTTCAGTTGGCCCGATCCTGGGGGTACGACATCGGTCGGCGCTGGGGTGAGCGTGACCATCGGCCGGGGGGAGAGGCCAACCTGTTGGCGACCCCGTGCCCTCCACCGGGTGAGGAATCAACCCAGGTGGTGGCATCTGCCGAAACATGGAGACTGCTGTTGATCGCCTCCAACGGCTTCAGCTCCCCCCGTGACGAATGGATGGATCAGTCCGATCACGAGTGGGTGCTTGTGTTGCGCGGGAGTGCCTGTGTTGCGCTGCAGAACCCCGATCGGATTGTGGATCTCAGTCCAGGGGATCATTTACTGCTTTCGCCCCATCAACGCCACCGGGTGGAGCGCACGGATCCCGATCCAGGAACCCTGTGGCTCGCCTTGCACTGGGATGCGGCTTAAGCCCGGCGAGGCACGCCACCTCCACGATGGGTCGTGCAGCCCCCAAAAGGCAATGAGCACGACAGCTGATTGCCGTCGGTGGCATCGCTGACGAGAGTGAGTGCATCGAGATCGGAGGAGCCCATGACGGCCG
>CAJXPL010000024.1 GCA_913057985.1 uncultured Synechococcus sp. | reverse complement strand
GTGGCTTTTTGTTGTAAGGTTTTAGTAGTCTTTTGCGCTCATCTGTGCCAAGACGTTCACTAGTTCGACGTTTAAGTGGCCAGATTTGGAAGGCTTGTCAGCGTTGGAATAATGCTGAGTGTGTTGATTTAAGTGCTGCTTTTGCATATTTCGTTCTTCAGTCGTTCTTTCCGCTGCTTCTGATTGCGTTGTCTGTTGCCGCAAGGGTGTTTGGCAAAACGGATAGTGTGGATAATGTGTTGGCCTCGGTGACGCAGGTCTTACCACCGTCAGCAACCAGCCTCGTGGATTCCACCTTGCGTGGGTTGGTGGATCAAGGCTTTGGCGCTGGAATCCTCGGTGTTGTCGTTTTGCTTCTAACGGCCAGTAATGCTTATTTAACGCTCCAGCGTGGAGCTGATCGCTTGTGGTCTGAGATTCTGCCCGAGCCATCAATCGGTTTGTCTTGGAGGCAACAGGTTGGACAGTTTTGTAGAGCACGTGTTGAAGCCTTCCTGACGGTTTTTGCCATATCTGTTTTGATCATTTTTCAACAGTTGGTGCTCAGCATTGGGCAGCTTCCTGAGGGCATTCTTGGCTTATTGGATGGCGTCGTTCCTGGCTTAATGGGGATCGTGCGCTCCAGTCCCATTCTTCCTCTCGGGCGGATTCTTGTTCCCGCGTTGATCTTGTCTTTGATGGCTTGGTTGCTTCAGGTGGTGTTGCCCAGTCGTCGTGTTCCTGCAATTCCACTAATTCCTGGCGCGTTGTTGATTGGATTCGGTCTCGCCTTTCTCAATAAAATTCTGAGTTTGAGTATTGTTTCTCTGGGTAATCGCTATCAGGCCTATGGCGTGATTGGTGGCGTTTTGGTGTTAACGCTTTGGGTTTGGTTGGTGGGTGTGATTCTTTATTTTGGCCAGTGCTTGAGTGTGGAATTGGCCGCAGTTCGTTTTGCGAAACCCCGGCTCGGGGAACCGAACAGCGCGGCGCCTTGAACTTTGATTTAACTCTGCGAAGCTGATTCATCGGACCTCTTCCGTTGAAGCCCATGAATCGATCACCAGCAGTGTTGTGGATCGGAGTTGTGTTGCTCCTGCTGCTGCCAACCGCTGCAGGTCGACTCTTGCTTGATCTCGCCGGTGGCGTGTTGCTGGCTCTTTTGGCGCTTCCTTTGATCCTTTCCGGTCTTGGTTGGATTGGTTGGAAGCTTTTGCAGTCCCGGATGATCAGCTGTACTGCCTGCGGTGCCACGGGTCTGAAGGGGGCTGCAGTCTGTGCCGTCTGCGGCACGCCCTACGCCAGTGCGGGAGCCAGCCCGGCCAGTGCGGCAGCCCCGTCTCCCCCTGCCAGTGATCTCACCATTGACGTGGTGGCTCAGGATGTGGATTCCGATTCCTGAGCCTGAAGCTGTCGTTCCCGCAGGAACAAGAAAAACGGAGCAGCGCAGGCAAAGGCCACACCGAAGCTCAGGGGGATGGCCAGCCACCAACCTTTGATCTTCTGACGTGGTCCTTCCACACAGATCCACAGCGTGACGGCACTGGCCCCCACCAGTAGATCAGCGCTTAAGGAGCGTGACGCGGCTGTGCTGCTGGCATCGGCGATGAAACGTGCCAGATCAAAGGCCTGTCCACCGCTTTCGGCGATGAATTCCAGGTTGGCCTTCCAGGGCAGGATCGCTCCCAACACAGCAAGAAGCAGATAAATCCAAGGCAGGGCTTTACGCATCGGGTGTGGCTTTGAGAGTTGTGGGATCAAGCTCGACAATCGACTGCTCCACGCTGTCGAGCAGGCTCTGACACCGGTTCAGATACACCTCGCCATGGAGCACCTTTTGCTGCAAGTCCGCCAACGGAACACTGTCGTTCTGTAGTTCAGCAAGCAGCAGATCCAAAGCCTGTATGGCTTCCTCGTAGCTCAGTGTCTCGGCATCCTTTCGCCACGCTTCGATGCGATCGCGTTGCTCTTTCTTGACTTGGCGCTTGCTCATCAGGAGGAGGTGGTGGGTGCACTGGGCTGGATCTGATCGACTCGAGCTTCAAGGCTTCCGTTGCTCATTCGAATGTTGAGCTGATCACCGATCTTGACGGATTCCAGGTCTGAAATGGGGTCGCCTGCGGTGTTGCTGATCAGAGCCAAGCCGCGTTTCAGCCAGCGTTCCGGTGATAGTGCCTTGAGCAATTGGTGCCTTTGAGCCAGTGCCTGGCGTTGGCGTTTGATCTTTTCCAGTGGAGACTGTTGCTGAAGGTCTACGTCTCGATCCTGAAGGCGCTGACGTTCGCGAAGGATTCTCCCCAGCAGCGCGTCTTTCAATCGGCTTTGCCGTTGCGCTAGTCCTTGGCGTTCCGCCTCGCGGTCAGGCAGCAAGGCCACGATCGCTGCCGTGGGCGTGGCTGCACGATGGTCTGCCACCAGATCGGCGACGGTGAGATCATCCTCATGTCCCAGGCCTGTCACCACCGGTATGGGGTAGTTCGCCAGGAGGCGGCAAAGCGCTTCGTTGTCGAACACTGCCAGGTCTTCCCGGCTGCCACCGCCGCGGGCGAGCACCAAAGCGTCCAGTCCCAACTCATCTGTGCGCTCGGCCAAGGCTTCCAGGGTGCTGATGATCGTCGGTGCCACGGAACCCTGCACTGGAATTGGCACCACGATCAGCTGCGTCATGGGCCAGCGTTCCGCCGCAGTGCGGAGCATGTCGGCCAGGGCGGAACTGGGCACGCTGGTGAGTACCGCGATCGAGGCGGGTTGTCTCGGAAGCGGCCTCTGATGGCTTGGGTCGATCAACCCCTCCTGTTCCAGCAGTTGCCGCACCCGTTCAAAGTCGCGCAGCACCGTGCTGAGGCTTGGCCGGATGTCCAGCGCCTGAACGGTGAGGCTGGCTCGTGCTGCCCAGAAATTGAGCTTGCCCACCACGGTGACGCCGTCACCGTCTTTGGGTTGATAGCTCAATTGGGCCAGCTTCGAAGCCCACACCACACCGGGAATGCTGGCGGAGCCGTCGGTGAGGGTGAGCCAGAGGTGGCCCTTTCTGAGTTGAGGCCGGGAGACCGTGGCCTCCAGCAAAAAACGCGGCGCAAAGCCGCGTTCCAGCAGGCTGCCGATGGCTGTGTTCAGCTCAGCAACGGAATAGGTCGGAAGACGATCAACGCTCAAGGCGGCTGTAGGCGTAACCCCAGTAGATGCAGACAACGGCCGAGATGCTGGTCAGCAGAACGCCCCAGTGCTGGTGGATCTGGGTGGCACCAATCGTGCAGATCACCAAGGCGCTGCTGAGCAGCCTTGATCCATCACGTCTGTTCTGAACGTATAGCGGTGCCAACGACTGCCACAGCGGAATCCCCCCCACTGTGCTGCATCAGCGGTGGCTGGTGGAGAGGCAACAAAAAACCCCCCGGGCGAGCCGAGGGGTTCTGCGAATCCGCGGAGCGGAAATCAGCCGAGGCCGATCTGGGACAGGATGCCTTGGCCGGTCAGGAGCTCGGTGCCGAGGCCGATCACGATGCCCAGCATGGCCAGACGACCGTTCCAGGTCTCAGCGAAGTTGACGAAACCGAAGCGTGCGTTGTCAGACATGGGTTGAACCAGTTGGTTGAAAGCCAATGTAACAAAGGTTGGAGTTTTGTTGAGTGTGTTAACGGCTACGCGCCGGGCTTTTTCTGGTCAGGATTGCTGAGCATTTGATTTGCGCTTGGTCCGGGCCGTCGGCAGCGCCTGGCGGGGGTCTTCGGGCCAGGGGTGCTTGGGGTAGCGGCCTCGCATGTCCCGGCGCACCTCCTTGTAGCTGCCTTCCCAGAAGCCTTTGAGGTCGCGGGTGCGTTGCAGGGGGCGTCCGGCTGGTGAGAGCAGCTCCAGCGTGACGGGGATTCGGCCATTCAGCACGTGAGGACCGTCGTCAGATCCGAACATCTCCTGCAATTTCACGGCGAGGATCACTTCGTCGGCGGTGTAAAGCAGCGTGGCTTGCCGGCCGGAGGCGATCGGGATGCGGCGCGGCAGCAGTTCATCAAGCTGTTGCCTGAAGCTCCAATCCAGATCGCCCCAGAGTGCTTCTTCCAAGGCTGTCGCGGTGATGTCGCTCCAGCCCAGGCAGCCCTCCAGGCTTGGACCCAGCCAGGTGTCGGCTTGCTCCAGCAGGGTTGTCAGATCGCGATCAGGCCAGGGGACGCCCACTTGTTGGTGCATCCATGCCAGCCGTTGGCGCAGCTGATCGCTATTGCCCGTCCAGGGCAGGGCATCAAGGCTGGCATCCTTCTTCAGCTGCTCGATCAGCAGGGTGCGGCACAGCGCTGCAGCTGGCGAAGGTTGTGGCGTTCGGCGCACCACCAATGCCCCCAGTTTGAGCTGGCGTTCGGCACGGACCCGCTGGCGTTCGGGATCCCAGCTGGCCTCGTCCTGCCAGTGGCCGTCCCGCTCAGCGATGCTCTCCAGGGTGCTTTGGCTCAGGGCCACGGCCATCTGGATCTGCGTGTCCCGGCCGCCCATGTCGACCTTGGCGACGGCCAGGGCTGGACTGCCCTGGAGCGGATCCCAGGGCAGCAGGGTGGCTCCGCGGCCCTGACGCAGCTGATAGCGACCGACCTGGCCTGGACGCTGTTGCGCCAGCCATTCCGGAAAGGCCGCCAGGATCAGATCGCCAGCATTGACGGAGGCGTCTCGCTCCTGGGGTGAGGCCCCCAGTCGCTTCAGTTGGCGGCGAAGCTGCTGGCTGAGCGTTCGCAGAGATGGATGGCGCTGGATGCTGTTGAGCCGGGCCTCGAGATCGCTGCCGATCTGGCGGCGATCAAAGGGATCCCGTTCGCTGAGGATGGCCGCCAGGTCACAGCCCAGCTGGGGGGCGCCCTGTTCATGGGCCTCCAGTAGCAGCATGCCGAGACGAGGGTGAACGCCGAGGCCGCCGATCAGCCGCCCCCGCTCGCTGATCCGGCCGTCGTGCTCCAGCAGGCCGAGCAGTTGCAGGCCGTGCTGTCCCTCTTGCATGGCTGCTGAGGGGGGAGGGTCCAGCCACGGCAGCTGTTCCCCTAGTCCAGCCCCCCATTGGGCCAGTTCCATCAGCACGGGTTGGGGATCTGCCAGCAGCAGTTCAGGGGGGTGAAAGGAGGGGCGCCGCTGTTGCTCTGCCGGTGACCAGAGGCGGATGCAGCGGCCTGGGCATTGCCGGCCTGCCCGGCCCCGGCGCTGCTCTGCACTGGCCAGGCTGGAGACGGTGGTCTCCAGGCCCTCCATGCGGGTGTTGGGGTCGTAGCGCAGTTGACGGCTGAGGCCGCTGTCAATCACCAGGCGCACCCCATCAATTGTGAGGGAGCTCTCGGCAATGGCGCTGGCCAGGATGATGCTTCCGTCCTGGTTGGGGTCGCAGCGCTGCAGGGCTGAACTCTGCTGCTGCAAGGGCAGTTGACCGTGCAGCGCCTGAATCTTCCAGTTCTGCAGGGACGGGGCGGCTGTCAGGATCTTCCTGCAGCGTTCAATCTCCGCCAGCCCCGGCAGGAAGACCAGCACACCGCTGCCCTGCGGTTGGTCGAGGGCGTGTTGCTCGATGGCGCGCAGCACCTGCTTTGGCAGGGGTTCGTCCGGCCGTGGTGGTTGGTGGTGCGTGTCCACCGGGTAGCAGCGGCCCGGGCTTTCCAGCACCGTCGCTTCGGGCAGCCGTTCCCTCAGATCGGATAGATCCAGCGTGGCCGACATCAAGATCACGGCGAGATTTGGATTCAGTAGAGGCCTCGCCTCGCGCAGCAAGGCGAGGGATAGGTCCGCGTCCCGCCCCCGCTCATGAAATTCATCGAAGATCACGCACCCCACCCCATCGAGCGACGGATCGCTCTGCAAGCGCCGCATGAAGAGGCCGTCGGTGATCACCTCCACCTGGGTGCGATTGGATCGCTTCTGTTCCCCGCGCACGGCATAACCGATGCGCGCGCCGATGTCTTCTCCAAGGCTTTCGGCAAGACGGGCAGCGGCCGCTTTGGTGGCCAGTCGCCGAGGCTCGATCATCCAGATTTTCTGATGTTCTTCAAGAACGCCCTGGCCTTCCGTCAGGGCTCCGATCAGCGCCAGAGGTACCCGTGTGGTCTTGCCCGCCCCGGGCGGTGCCTGGAGCAGAACCGTTTCCCCTGGGCGGACCGCAGAACAGATCTGCTCCAACAGGATGTCGATCGGGAACTGGCTCAACGCGGTGTTGCCGCTCGATTTACGGGATGAGATTCATCAGGCCGAACAGCACCAGGCTGCTGATGGCGCCGACGGCCGCCAACAGCCGCACCAGCGGGCCGATGGAAACGACAAGGGAGGCCATAAAGACTTTCTTAAAGGCCGTAGTTATTCCGGTCTAGCCCCCTTGTCATTGGCATTGCTGCATTCATTCGCACGCCTTTACAGAAAACCCGTGCCGGATCAGCGCACGTGGCGGGTCCCATCCACGGGGTGGTACTCCTCGCCGGTGAGTTCTTCAAACACGATGGCCGGGAGACCGGTTTCGAACATGGTCTGCAGGGCTTCCTTGAGATAAGGATTCCAGCCTCCGGTGCTCACCTGACCGTGGCGGACGGTCCAGTCCCAGGTGCCCTGAAGGTCGCGCGGGATCCGGCCTTCCCGGTCACGCCGGGCCACCAGATCAAGAGATTCCACAAGTCCCACGGTGATGGGGTCCTTGCCGTAGGCCGGAGTCAGGCTCAATTCCAGGCGGACGGGGTCTTCCTTCATCAGCCGAAGCCGAAACCGTGGGGGCAGCTTGAGGCCTTTGATGACCGCGGCAACGATGCGTGTTCTCTGATCCACTCAGGCGACCCCTGTCGACTTCAAGCGCCCAATTTATTCAGTGCCGGGTCCCGCGGCCGTCGAGGCTTCGTCATCGTCACCGCCGAAGCGCACCGTCAGTAGGGCCTCTTCCGTGATCCGTCCCTCGCTGTCCAGAAGTTCTGGGTGGACGGTGACCTGGCCTGTGCGGTCGTTCGAAGCTTTGCTGAGCGCGCTGTTGATCGGACCGCTGGCAGCGCGGAAACCCTTGCTCATCACGCGGAAGGCCTGCCACAACAGGGCTACGAACAGCGCTCCGTAGATGAGGGGAAACAGCGAACCGAGCATGACCCTCCGACCCATCTGAATATCTGCATTCTCACGCTATCGGGACCCCGGTCGCATGTGGTCACAGCTTTGACACGGAACGTGGCTGTTTTCGGATCTGCTCTGCGTAGCGTTGAAGCAGCCGATCGCCCTGAAGCTGTGGTCAACTCCCCGTCCCGCTCGCTTGTCGCCTCTGCTCTGGCGGGGGGATTGCTGGTGGCCGGCGTGTCGTCGCTTCCCTTGATCGTTGGCTCTCAGCAAGCCGAGGCGCGCCCGGAGATCCGTCGCGGCTCGTTTGTGGCTGCCGCTGTGAAGCGCAGTGGTCCGGCAGTGGTGAGCTTGGAGACAGCGCGGACTGTCAATCAGTCCAGTGTTGCGGGTGTGCCGCCGGCCTTGATGCAGGACCCTTTGTTTCGCCACTTCTTCGGCATCCCACGCGCCACAGCCCCGCGCTCCAGGGTGCAGCGCGGCCAAGGCAGTGGAGTGATCTTCGATGCCAAGGGTCTGCTGCTCACCAATGCCCATGTGGTGGAGGGGGCGGATCAACTCACCGTGGACCTGTCCGATGGCAGGAGGGTGCCTGCCCGAGTGGTGGGAAAAGACAGCCTCACCGATCTCGCGGTGGTGCGCCTGGAGGGCTCTGGGCCCTGGCCGGTCGCGGATCTGGGGGATTCCGACAGGCTCAGCGTGGGCGACTGGGCGATTGCCGTGGGAAATCCCTTTGGCCTGGAGAGCACAGTGACTCTGGGAATCATCAGCAACCTCAACCGCAACGTTGCTCAGTTGGGAATTTCTGGCAAACGTCTTGACCTGATTCAGACCGACGCGGCCATCAATCCTGGTAATTCGGGCGGGCCACTGCTCAATGCCGACGGTGAGGTGATCGGCATCAACACCTTGGTGCGCTCAGGGCCTGGGGCGGGTCTGGGTTTTGCCATTCCGATCAATCGGGCTCGAACCATTGCCCAGCAGCTGGTGGCCAGTGGCAAGGCCCGTCATCCGGTGATCGGCATCCGTCTGTCGCCGGTGCCCCGGCCCACCCCAACATCCCCGGTGCCGCAAGGTGCGGTGATTCGCGCTGTTCAACCTGGGGGGCCGGCGGACCGCGCCGGGCTCAAGGTGGATGATGTGATTCTTCGCTTCGATGGCCAGACGGTTGCTGGCCCAGCTGCGGTGGTCAGTGCCATTGAACGCCGCGGTGTCGGTGCCACGGTTGTGCTTGAGGTGCAGCGAGCTCAGGAGCGGGTCTCGATCAACGTCAAGCCCGTGGATTTGTCGGCCTTGGCCCCTGGCTGAAGCTTTCGGCTCAGGCGTCGTCGGCGTCCCTCAGTTGTTCGACGCATTGGGTGATGCAGTCTCCATCGTCGAGCGAACAGGTGGTGATGCACTGGAAATAGGTTTCCACGGCGTCCCAGGTCTGTTCATGGGGTGCCGGACCGGGTGCTGTTGAACCGCCAACGGGTTCGCTGTTGCCGGGGCCGGGAACCATGCTCATCGGGGCTGGAGGGTCGGTTTTGTCAGCCTATGCAGATGAAAACAGCAGGTAAAGAGAAATAAGTCTTCCTGCCTAAACCTGTGTGAAGTTTTGGTTGCCGTCGTCTGATGCCAGTCAGGCCGCCTTTTTACGGCGGGCGTCGCGTGCCTTCTGCTTCTCCTTGTTGGCCTTCCGCTTGGCTTCCCGTTCTGCAGCCAGTTCTTTCTCCTTGGCAGCTGCGCTTTCTTCCTCTTTTTTCTCGAGGTAATAGTTGTAATCCCCCCGGTACATCACCAGCTCTCCGTCCCGCAGTTCCACGATGCGGTTGGCGACGCGGGAGATGAAATAGCGGTCGTGGGAGACCAGCAGCGCTGCTCCCTCGTAGGCCATCAAGGCATCCTCGAGCATCTGTTTGGCGGGGATGTCGAGGTGATTGGTGGGCTCATCCAGGACCAGCAGATTGCAGGGGGTGAGCAGCATCAGGGCCAGGGCCAGGCGGGCTTTCTCGCCGCCGCTGAGCTTCCCGACTTCCTTGAACACCGTGTCGTTGCTGAAGCAGAAACTGCCCAGTAGCGAACGAACCTGAGTCTGGGTCCAGTCGGGAACCGCTTCGTACATCGTGTCGATCACGGTTTTGGACAGATCCAGGGCTTCGGCCTGGTTCTGTTCGAAGTACCCCGCAATCACGTTGTGCTCCCCAAGCCGGGCACTGCCTTCATCGGGGGTTTCAACCCCCATCACCAGGCGCAGCAGGGTGGACTTGCCCGCACCATTGGGGCCGACGAAGGCAATGCGGTCACCCCGCTCCACCTCCAGTTCAGCCCCCAGGAACAGGATTTTGTCTCCATAGCTGTGGGTGACGTTGTCGATCAGAGCAACCTGGGCTCCGGAGCGCGGGGCAGGCGGGAACTGAAAACTTGGCCCGGCCACGGATTCGATCGGTGCCTCCACCCGTTCCACCTTGTCCAGCTGCTTCTCACGGCTTTTGGCCTGGGTGCTGCGGGTGGCACTGGCGCGGAAGCGATCGATGTAGGCCTGTTGCGTGGCGATCTCCTTCTGCTGCCGTTCGAAGGCTGCCTGTGTGGCCTCCCGCTCCAGTTGTCTCTGCTCCAGGTGGGCGGTGTAGTTGCCGAGGTAGCTGCGGGACACCCCCCGTTCGGTGGAAACGATCTGATTGCAGACCCGGTCGAGGAAGGTGCGGTCATGGCTGATCACCACAAGGGCTGCGCTCTGCTCCAGCAGGTAATTCTCCAGCCACTGGATGGTTTCGACATCCAGATGGTTGGTGGGTTCGTCGAGCAGCAGAAGATCCGGTTCCTGCAGCAGGATTTTTCCCAGGGCGATCCGCATCTGCCAGCCCCCGGAATAGTCCTTCACCTGCAGCTCAGCGCCCTCCGGAGTGAAGCCGATCGTGGGCAGGAGCTTGTCGATGCGGGCATCGAGTTCGTAGCCATGCAGTGCTTCGAAACGGCTTTGCAGCTTTCCCAGTTCTTGGATCAGCTGGTCCAGATGGTCGGGATCCTCCGCAGCCCGTTCGGAGCCCATCGCCTCTTCCACCTGCTGCTGCTGGTTCATGACCTCGGCTGCTTCGCCGAAGGCTTGAAACAGTTCCTGGCGCACGGTGCGCTCCAGGTCCACATCGAATTCCTGCTGGAGATAGGCGATGCGGGGCTCCCCCTGCCGAACCACCTGGCCGCTGGTGGGCTCTTCGTGGCCAGCGATCAGACGCATCTGCGTGGATTTACCGGCACCGTTCACCCCCACCAGGCCGATCCTGTCTCCGGGCTTCACCTCCCAGGTCACAGCTCGAAGCACTTCCCCAGTGGGGTAGATCTTGCTGACGTTTTCGAGTCGCAGCACCGGCGGAAGGCGTCGTGGCCCCCATCATCCCTGTCGGCAAACTGGTGAAGGTTTCCGGAGGGTGGTCGCCATGCTGAAACTGGAGCAGCTAGCCGCTCTTGTGGTGGCCGCAGGCCTGGCGATCGTGAGTTATTTGCTCTTCTTCAGTTGGGCCGGAGGTGGCGGCTACGAACGCCGTGAGCGCGCCGAGCCCCAGGCATCTC
Source organism: uncultured Synechococcus sp. (assembly GCA_913057985.1). GTDB lineage: Bacteria > Cyanobacteriota > Cyanobacteriia > PCC-6307 > Cyanobiaceae > Parasynechococcus. The sequence continues at coordinate 29,244 of CAJXPL010000024.1, read as the reverse complement.
TGACGTCTGACGCTCTCGAGTTCAAAGACCGCCCCGTGCTTTAACCAGCCAGCGCTGGCTTTCTTCATCGTCGAGGCTGGCCAGATGCTCGCGCACCTCCTGGGCCGTGACGGGTAGCCCCAGCTGGTCGCCCAGACTGCAGATGCTGGCCATGGCGCCGTTGGGATCCTGCAGCGCCTGACGGAACAGGGCCTGGGTCTGCTCCGGATTGCTGCTGATTCGGGCGTACAGCGATGCCGCGTTGGAAGCCATCGCGATCTGAGCAACTGCTCAAACGCTATTCAGCACCGGGAGTCTTGTCAGGCAGCTTGTTCGATGCCGTCATCGAGTTGCCCCAGTGCTGAGGCGTCCTCCATGCTGCGGGCATCCATGCAGAGCACCTTGCGCAGTTGGGCGTAGTTGGCCGCCTGGGTGCTGCGTCCTTCCTGGGAGGCGCCGTATTCGGCTCGTTGCAACACGTGGTGCAGGTGGGTCAGCAAATAAGTGCTGATCACGGCTGAAACCAGCACATCGCTGTTTTCAGCGCTGCGACGGGGACGTCGGGACCGAGCGCGGGAGCCGGCTGGGCTGCGACGGGAGCGTGGTGTGGCTTGTGTCATGGGGTACTCCGAGGAGGACCAATGCCCCCACCATAGTCATGGATACTACCCTTGACCATCTATGTACACTTTTTAGTAGCAGAGCCCCTTCTTGGGGATCCGGTCGTGCCCACCCGTCAGACCTCATCCAGCGGGAAGCCCAAGTCCCCCAGAATTCAGGTGGTTCTGCCTGAGGATCTCTGCGCGCGTCTCACAGCGATGGCGGAGTTGGAATCCCGCACGGTGAGCAACATGGCGCGGGTGCTGATCCAGCAGGGTGTGCAACGCCATGAGCAGGAGTTGGAGGCGTCCGCACCGACCCCGACCCGTGAGGAGCGCTTGCGGTCCGCCCTGGAATCACAGCAGCCACGCCGTCTTCGGGGCGCCCCCCGGCGCCTGCGCCTGCACCGGCCCGGTTAGGCCGGATTCACCCGCACGCCGAGCACGGCTTCCCTGCTGGCTCCGGTGACGGTCGGCACATTGCCGGGGTGATTCTGCTGGTGCCACCAGGCCAGCAACGCGAAGACCAGCGCTTCTCGGGCTTCCGTCGGAACTCCCAGGCTACTGCTTGCATCGATTTGTGCGCCTCGGCAGCGCCGCCGCAGCTCATCGATCAACACCGGGTTTTGGCTGCCACCTCCGGCTGTGATCAGTTCGATCGGTGCGATCCCAACGCTCTGTCGCAGACGTGCCAGATCCTGGGCAACCACAGCTGCGGAAAAGGCCGTCAGGGTGGCGATTGCATCTGCCGCTGAGGCTCCACAGAGCTGAAGTAGCCGCCGGTTGAGGTCGTCCTGTCCGAAACACTCCCGTCCCGTGGATTTCGGTGGTGCCAGCTGGAAGTACTCCTCCTGGAGCCAGCGCTGGATCCAGCCCTCATCCGCATGGCCCTGAGCTGCCATCGCTCCACCCTTGTCGAAGCTTTGGGCGCCATTGGTGAACTGGCGCATGCCCAGGTCAATCAGGCTGTTGGCGGGGCCGCAGTCCCATCCCAAGATCGCGGCATGCCGATCCACTCCACCGCAGGGGGGGATGAGGGTGAGGTTGGCAATGCCGCCCAGGTTCAGCAGTGCCCGCCAGCCCTGCGTGTTCCCCAGCAGTGCCGCATCGGCCCGAGGCACGAGCGGTGCTCCCTGCCCCCCAAGGGCCAGATCAGCAGCGCGGAAGTCATGGATGATTGGGCGTTGCAGGAGCTGGGCGAGCAGCGGTGCCTGCAGCATCTGCCAACTGGCCCCTCGGGAGCCTTGAACTGGTGGACGGTGCCAGACGGTCTGGCCATGGCAGCCCACCAGCTCAGCCTTGGCTTCGGGGTCGCAGGCCTGCACCGCGTCCGCCTGCACCTGCGTGATCGCTTCCGCCAGCTCCAGCCATCCGGAGGCGGGTATCGGAGCACCCTGGCCGGCGGCCACCACCTGCCGCTGCAGTTGAGGTGGATAGGGCTGATGGTGGTGGCGCAGCAAGGACCACTGCGGATGCTGGGGTGGGCCGTCGAAGCGCGCCAGCACGGCATCAACACCGTCAGCGCTGGTTCCGCTCATGAGCCCTAGGCAGTGCATCGGCTCAGTTTTTGGGGAGCCGTTGCAGGTCGTCCACCAGTCCCATCACCACCAGCAGGTGCCCCTCCTCCAGCACGTGGGATGCCGGCGGATTCACCATCAGGCTGCTTTGCGGTCCTGCCGCCAGCACGTTCACCCTGAAGTTCTTGCGCAGATTCAGATCCCGGAGCGACCGCCCCACAAAGGGTTCCGGAACCTTGATCTCCTCGATGCAGTGCTGTTCATCCAGGGCCAGCCGCTCCATCAGGTTGGGGCGCACCAGTTCAAGGCCGAGGCGCTCGCCCTGCATGCGCGAGGGGAAGATCACCCGGTCGGCCCCCACCCGTTTCAGCATTTTTTCGTGGAGGTCGCTCGTCGCCCGGGCAATTACCTGGCGCACCCGGCTTCCTTCACTGTCTTTGGCGATCAAGGTGGCGGTGATGCTGGCCTCGATCGGTTCGCTGATCGCCACCACCACGGTGCCCATGTCGAGCACGCCGGCCTCGCGCAGGGCCTCTTCGTCGGTGCAGTCCACGACGCGGGCCTCCACGCTGGGCTCCACCTGACGCAGTTCATCCACCGCCCGCTCAGAGCGGTCCACGGCCAGCACATCTGCTCCGTTCTGAAGCAGTTCTCGGCAAACGGCGATGCCGAAACGGCCCACGCCGATGATCGCGAAGCCGAGTCTTTCGCTGCCCTGGGCCGGGCTCCACTGCCACCACTCCTTCATCCCTGCCTCCCCCGCTGATCGCGCTCAGACATACAGATCCTCGCTGGGGTAACCGACTCGATTCTGGCGATTGATCTGGATTTGTTCCTGCGTCATCGCTTCCCAGATCGCACTCAGCAGCAACAGGATCCCCAGCCGTCCCACAAACATTCCCACCATCAGCACCGCCTGGCCGAAACGGGGGAGTTCGACGGTGACTCCCAGATCAAGCCCCACCGTGGCAAAAGCGGAGATGCAGGTGAACAGCATTTCCATAAAGGTGAATGAATCCTTCCCGTTCAAATTGCTGGCGATGCTGATCAGCATTGCCATGGCCATCACGAACAGCAGGGAGCCCACCGTGATGCCGACGGCCCTCAGCACCACCTTGTCGCTGATGCTTCTGTTGCGGATCACCACCACCTCCCGGCCCCGCAGGGTGGAGCGGGTGGCCGCCATCAAGGCGGCCACGGTGGTGGTTTTGATCCCGCCACCGGTGCCGCCCGGGCTGGCCCCGATGAACATCAGCACCATCAGCAACAGCAGGCTTGATTCGGTGACGGTGTCGAGCGAGAGCGGCAGGGTGCTGAAGCCAGCTGTGCGTGCCGTGACAGATTTGAACAGGGCTGTGAGCCACCGCTCAGACCAGGGCATGCCCGCGAAGATCTCCCCCTGGTTCAACCATTCCGTCAGGGCCAGCCCCAATGCCCCGAAGACGATCAACAGCAGGGTGGTGCGCAGCACCAGGCGGGAGTGCAGGCTCAGCCGCCGCCGGCTTTGCCGTCTGCGCAGCAGCTGTGTGGTCAGATCGCTGGTGACCCGCCACCCCAGGCCGCCGGCCACGATCAGCAGCATCACCACGGCATTCACAACCCCGTTGCTGCGGTAGCGCTCGAGGCTGTCGCTCCAGAGTCCGAATCCCGCGTTGTTGTACGCCGAGATGCTGTGGAACACCGCTGCCCAGAGGCGTTCACCCTGGTTGGGAATGTCATCGAAGCCGAAGTGATACAGGATCACAGCCCCCACAAGAATCACCAGCGTCGCCGTCAGGGCAATGCCACGAAACGTGCGCCCAACGCCGCCAACGCCGAATTCATCCAGGGCCTGCCCCCGATCCAGCCGGCGGCGCAGGGCTGTTCCCTGCACCACAAAGCCCTGGAGAAACGTGGTGATGGCCATCAAGCCAAGGCCCCCCGCCAGGATCATCAGGGCCAGCACCACCTGGCCGAAGGTCGTGAGATCGGTGCCGATGTCGATGATCGACAGGCCCGTCACGGTGATGGCTGATGTGGCGGTGAACAGAGCTTCCCAAAGCCCCACGCGGCTTGAGGAGCACAGCGGAGTGGCCAGCATCAGCGTGCCGATCAGCACCACCAGCAATCCAGTCACCACGGTGAACTGGGGAACCGTGAGCCGACGATGCCAGCTCTGGCTGCGTTCGATGGCCCTTCCGATCGGCACAGGAGCGCGCGAGATCTGACCAGTGTTGTTCAGGATCCGCCGTAATGCCAGAGGATCAAGGCCGGCACGATGATGGTCATGATCAGCGTCAAGCCAATTCCGTAGCGGGTGACGTCGAGAAAGCGATAACGGCCTGGACCGAACACCATCAGATTGGTCTGATATCCGACGGGGGTGAGAAACGACTGACTGGCACCGAACAGGACTGTGATCAGCAAGGCGGTGGGAGACAGCTGCAGGGATGGGGCCAGTTGCACCGCGACAGGCGCCAGCAGGGCCACCGAGGCGGCATTGCTCATCACCTGGGTGAGCAGCGTGGTGCCGATGAAGACCACCATCAAAGCGCCATAGCTCGGCCAGCCCGCCAGCCCCTGCTGGAGCACCAGGGCGAGGGCATCGGCGAGGCCCGTGCTCTGCATGGCAACGCTGAAACTTGTGAGGGATCCCAGCAACAGGATCACGTCCAGCCGGATCGAGCGCTGCAGTTCGCCGAGGCGCAGACAGCCAGTGGCCACCACGCTCACCATGGCCAGGAGCACCGCCGCTACCAGAGGAATGGGGGTCAGGCTTGGCAGCAGCAGCATGGCCAGGGCGATGCTGATGGCCACGGGCTTGCGCCGCACTGTGGGGAGATCATCCTCAAGCCGATCCAGCACTAGAAGATCGTTGCTGGCTTGCAGGCCGCGGATGGAATCGATCGGTGCCTGCAGAAGCAGCACATCTCCTTCCCGCAGAATCACCTGGCCGAGGCGTTCCTGAACGGTGTCTTGGCCGCGGCGTAGAGCAAGAACTGTGGAGTTGTGGCGCTGCCGGAACCGCAACTCTCTCAGGCTGGCGCCGGCAAGAGTGGAGCCAGCCGGCAGCAACACTTCTACGGTTTTCTGTCCGCTGGATTCTTCGGTGTTCACCCTGAACCCTGCGTTTCGGCCCTGGGTTGTGAGTTGAACCGTGTGATCTTGTTGAAGACGCAGCAGATCTGGGCGGGTGACACGCAAGAGCAGATGATCGCCAGCCTCAAGCCGACGGTCCGCCAGGGGGGGGAGCAGCCGTTCCCCTCCACGCTGCAGCTCCAGCACGTCAACATCAAAGCGACGTTGCAGTCGACTGTTCCGGAGAGAGCGGCCCACCAATTCAGAGTTTGAAGGGATGCGTACTTCCGTGCAGTAGCTGCTGTCCCTGGGGTTGCCTCCGAGGTCGTCACTGCTGGCACCACGGTTCGGTAATAGGACGCGGGGAGCCATCACCAGGTAAATGGCCCCAGCCAGCCAGACCGGCAGGCTGATCAGGGTGAAGCTGAACAGATCAAGGGAGCCATAGCCCAGTTGTTCGCTGATGTCGCTCACCAACAGGTTTACCGAGCTGCCCAGCAGGGTCAGGGTGCCCCCCAGAACCGTTGAAAAGGACAAGGGCAACAGCACCCGGGATGGCGAAATGCCGCGCCTTTGGCACCAGCCCTCGACCACGGGCAGCAGCGATGCCACCACGGGCGTGTTCGGTACAACTCCCGAGACCGGTGCGATCACGAAGGCCATTAGCGCGATCAGACGGCGCGAGGAGCGGATCCGCTCCGAGGCGATCAGCGCCCTGAGGCGATCCAGGGCACCGCTTTTGAACAGAGCCGCGGAGACAGGGAACAGGCCCAAAAGGGTGATCAGTGCCGGACTGCCGAACCCCGCCAAAGCCTCCTGGGGATTGAGCACTCCGGTGGTGATCAGCAGGCTCAGGCTCAGCAGCCCGGTGAGCTCAGGGGCAATCAATCCGGTGATGAACAACACCACTGCCACAGCGAGCACGGCCAGCGTGATCAATGCCTGAGGGTTCTGGAGAGCGTTGATCAGCTCGGCCATGGCGGCGAGTCGCCGGTCGTTAATTGCGGGGATTCTGCCCTGAGATCAAAAAATTGTTCACGCAGCCACTGCTGCAGGCCCTGCAGCCCATCCCCCCGCACGGCGGAGAGGAACAGGGCGTCGGGTTCCCGCTGGTGAATCAGCTCGATCGCAGACGCCTCACAACGGTCGATCTGATTGGCGATCACCCGTCGCAGGGCGGTGCTGCCGAGGTCATCGAGTAGGCGATGCACCGTGTCCAGGTGGCCTTGCCAGTCGGGGTCAGCAAGGTCGACCACCAGCAGCAGCACATCGGCATCCAGTGCCTCCTCCAGGGTGGCGCGGAAGGCTTCCACCAGTGGGGCGGGGAGATCACGGATGAAGCCCACCGTGTCAGTGAGCAGCAACCGTTCGGGGCGTGCCCCAGGGCAGGGCAGGTCGAGTTTTCGGGTGGTGGGGTCCAGGGTTGCGAACAGTTTGTTCTCCGCCAGGACGCGATCACTGGCCCGTTTGCCGCACAAGGCATTGAGCAGGCTGGATTTGCCCGCGTTGGTGTAACCCACAAGCGCCACCCGCGGCAGACCACGCCGCTGATCCCGCAAGCGGCTGCGGTGGGATTGCAGTTGGCGTTGATCCCGCAGCAGCCGTTCGATGCGTCGGCTGATGGCCCGACGGTCCTTTTCCAGTTGTGTTTCCCCCGGGCCGCGCGTGCCGATGCCGCCGCCCTGTCGCGACAGGCTGCTGCCCCGTCCCAGCAGGCGCGGCAGCCGGTAGCGCAGCTGAGCCAGTTCCACCTGAAGTCGCCCTGCAGCACTGCCGGCCCGCTGGGCAAAGATGTCGAGGATCAGCTCACTGCGGTCGGAGACCGGGCAGCTGAGCAGCCGTTCCAGATTGCGGGCCTGCACGGGGGTGAGCTCCCTGTCGGTAATGACAAGGGAGGCCTGGCAGCGGCGGATCTCGAGGGCAGCTTCCTGCAGTTTTCCGGAACCCCAGAGCGTCTGGGGATTGGTTTGGCCACGGCGCTGGCTGGTCCGGGCCACCGGTTCGGCACCGGCACTGCGCACCAGGCCTTCCAGCTCGGCCAGATCCCGCTGGTCGCGCTGCTGATCACCGCTGGTGAGGGTGAGCAGAAGCACCCGCTCGTCTCCGGCCGCGGCGCTGATGCTCTGCGGTTGAGGTTCGTCCGGTGTGAGGCGGCAAAGGTCCCTTAGGTCGCCCTGTTCAAACGGCCTCCAGCCATCGGCTTGCGTCGGGTCCGGAATCAAGAGTTCGGCCGGGCGAGCTCCATCCGCGGCTGGGCACGGTGCAAAGCGCAGCCAGTGTCGAGGAGCGATGTCGAGAGCGACCACAGCGTCGCGGGGATCTGAGTGCAGCCCTTTGCGAGCGAAAGGGCAGCTGATCAGTCGCCATCCCCCGCTGCTCCGTCGCGGGGTCGCCGGTAGGTGTTGTAGGAGCGAATCGCTGCCGGTGAGAGGCCCCAGCCAGAGCAGGCGGCAGAGCCCACGGCCGTCCAGCACCAGATGCAGTGGCATCTCCAGATCAAGCACAAGGTGGGCCAAGCGTTCGAGGCTCAGCAGATCGGCACCGCAGTCTTCAGGATGACGGCGATGGCTCAACCGCTCCAGTTGCCGTTGCTGGCTGGGGCGCAGCCCACGGCAACGCCCGCCGAGGTGGGATTGCTTCAACGGTTCAACAACCAGGCGCCTGCCGAGCGCAGACCCAGGGAGAGCCCTGGCAGACGGGTGAGATACGTGGCTCGTCGCAGCTGGAAGGCCAAGGGGCCAGCCAGGGTGAGCCCCATGCCGGTGAGGGTGGCGTCACCGACACCGAGGCTGAGCATTTCGCCTCGGTCCTCGAACTGAAAGGGTTGTGGTTCTTGCTCCATGCGCAACGTCGCGATGGCTGCGGCAGTGGCATCGCCCTGTTGCATCGCCACCTGGGCGCTGGCGGGCCATGGGCTGCCAGGCCGGGCTGAGAGATCCCCGAGGGCGAACGTGTTGGCGCTGCCCACCAGGCGCAGGTCGTCCTCAACGGCTAAACGCCCCCGTTCCAGCACAGGTGTGGGTGAGATGGGGGGGATGGAGGGGCTGCTTCCTGCGGTCCAGACCAAGCCTGCGTGAGCCAGAACAGCACCATCGGCAAGAACCGCGGTGCTGGATTTCACTTCGCTCACGCTGGTGTTGAGTTGGACCACCACACCTTTGCGTTCCAGCGCGGCCTGGGCCCGCTCACGATTGAAGGCTGTGCTGCCGGGAAGGATTTCATCGCCCATCTCGACCAGTCGAACGCTGGCAGCACCGTCGATCAGATCCGCCAGTTTGCAGGCCAGCTCCACGCCGGTGGGTCCCGCGCCAACAATGATCAGTCCGGCCGTTTCACCCCGTTTCTGGTGCAGGTTGTTCAGCCATTGCTTGAGTCGGTTCACATCGCTGAGGTCACGGAAGCCGCAGCTGTGTTCCTTCACGCCTGGAATGCCGAAATCGTTGGCTTTCGAGCCCGTCGCCAGTACCAGTTGCCCCCAGCCCAAGAGGTCTCCGGAGGCCAGTTCGATGCTCTGGCTGATTTGATCGATACCAACAACCCTGTCTCGGATCCAGCAGATGCCGTTGTTGAGCAGTTGGTCGTAGCGGGGGGCGACTTCCCAGCCTTGAAGTTCATCGCTGAGCAGTTCGTACAGCAGCGGTTGAAACAGAAAGCGATCCCGTGGTTCGATCAGAACGACGGGGCAGTTGGGCTGTCGTCGCTGAAGAGCAAGTGCTGTGAACAGTCCTCCAAATCCCCCGCCAACGATCACCACGGCATCCGATGGGGACGAGGGTGAACGCATGAAGGGATCTGCCAATTTTCAAACGATAGGAACCACACCTGGTCCCACGACAGGGGAGGATGTCTTGATGACGGAGGCTACCGACGCAATGGTGCCCATGGCGGTGCAAAACGATTTGCTCGAGGGGCGCAAGCTGCTGGAGACCATGGAGCCGCAGCAGCGTCTGGCCTGGGGACTGGATCGGTTCGGCGAGCGCTTTGCCCTCACGACGAGTTTCGGAATTCAATCGGCGGTGCTGCTGCACATGCTTAGCTCCCTCCCCGGCGGTGATGCTGTGCCGGTGATCTGGATTGATACCGGTTATCTGCCTCCGGAGACCTACACCTACGCCGACCAGCTCACCCAGCAGCTCAGGATTCGTCTGGTGGTGAGTCAGAGCGAAATGTCTCCGGCTCGAATGGAGGCCCTGCACGGTCGGCTGTGGGAGTCCGGTCGAGTTGACGATCTGGAGAGCTATCACCGGATTCGCAAGGTTGAACCCCTAGAGCGTGCGCTCAACGACTTGGAGACGCGCTGCTGGGCCAGCGGCGTGCGTCGAGGGCAGACCGATCACCGCCGCTCGATGACCGCGTTGGATCCGATTCGGGAGCGTTGGTCTCTCAGGCCTTTGCTCGAGTGGACGCAGCGGGACGTCTACTACTACATGCAATCCAACAATCTCCCCCAGCATCCGTTGTTTGAGCAGGGCTATTCCACCGTTGGTGACTGGCATTCCAGTGGCCCTGATGTGGGAGATCTGAGTGGCCGCGACACCCGCTTCGGTGGGTTGAAGCAGGAATGTGGAATTCATGTGCCCCAGGAGGCCAACGAAGGGCTGATGGGTGAAGGCATCTGAGTGACGGGGTCTGCACGGGACGTCGACCGCGCCCTGCTGATCGGCAACAGCCGTTGGCATTGGGCGCAGCGGCAGGGCAACACGGTCCGCATTGAGCACGGTCCTCCCGAGCCTGGTCGCATCGGGACTGACCCTCCGGTCTGGGCCGCGGTGGGGCCTGTGCCCGAGCCGCTCCTGGCCCACCAGGATCTGCGCATTTGCCTGGAGGATGTGCCCTTGCCTCAGGCTCCTCCTTGGTTGGGTGTGGACCGAGCTCTCGGGGCTTGGATGGCCTGGCGTTGCAGTCAGGAGCAACAGCTCGACTGTTCCAGGGGGTTGCTTCTGGTGGATGCCGGCACCGTGTTGAGCCTCACCCGGGTGACGGCAGACGGCTGTTTTGGAGGCGGACAGCTGATCCCGGGTTATCGGCTCCAGCTCCAGGCCATGGCCGATGGAACCCTCGGTTTGCCATCAGCCCCTGAGGATCTCGACAACGACGCTCTGCAAGAGGTCTTCCCACAGCAAACCGTGGCTGCCATGCAGCGCGGTGTTCTGGAGGCGATGTTGGCCTCCATTGCGGCGGCTCAGCAGCATTCCCAAGGCTTGCTGTGGATCTGCGGTGGGGACGCTGCCCTGTTGAGGCGTCATTGGTCCGGTGCAACGGAGTTGATGCAGCTGGAGGGTGATCTTCAGTTGCAAGCACTGCTGATCCTGGGGGCTGGGCTCAGCTCAGCCCGAGATCGCTGATCAGGGTGTCGGCCATGGTGGCCGCTTTCACCTTGAGAAAAATCCGCTCGAGTTTTCCTTCTTCATCGATCAGGAAGGTGTGGCGCATCATGCCCATGTATTCGCGCCCCATGAACTTCTTCAGCCCATAGCTCTCATAGAGGCTGGCCACGGCACAGGGCTCCTCATCGGTGAGCAGGGTGAAGGGAAGGTCGTGCTTGTTGATGAATTTGTTGTGGGAGGTGGCTCCGTCCTTGCTGACACCCAGAACGGTGATGTTGTTGGCTTTCAGTTCCTCCCAGCGATCGCGGAAGTTGCAGGCTTCTTTGGTGCAGCCCGGGGTGTCGTCCTTGGGATAGAAGTACAGAACAACCTTCTTTCCGCGCAGTGAAGCGAGGCTGATGGGATCACCGTTCTGATCGGGAAGGGTGAAGTCGGGGGCGGCGTCGCCGATTTGCAGGCTCACGGAAAGGGCTTGGTCAGTGGCGGCAGCGTACGGCCCTCAGGACAAGACTGTCCGTGCGGCCTACGTTGCATTCAACCTGCAGCTGTTGGGGCATGGCGTCGCGGATCCGGGTCGAGCAAATCGCACGCTCCCTGGCGGCTCTCGGCCTTTTGGCCATGGGCTTGAGCGCACTTGTCGCGCCGCGACATGGTTTCTCGTTCGATCACGCTGTTCCTCAGTCATCGCAGGCGAATCTCAGCCGGCGGCTGATGCAGCGCGAGGTCACCCTGCATCAACGCAGCGAGGCCGAAACCCTGCTGAAAGAGTTCACCCTTGCGCAGATGACGCGCCATTACTGGGGTGGATTCGCAGGCTCGCTTCAGGATTTGTGACTGTCGTCCGGGTCGCAGTTCCAGGCAACGGTGAATCGCGATGCTGTTCGGACCCGGCTGTGGCTTGAGCCCCATCACGGCACAGAGGCCTATCTGGCGGAGGTGGAGCGCTCCGGCGGTCGGCTGCGGATGCACCACTGCCGTGGTGATCGGAAAGCAGTAGGCCAGGCCGAGGCCGGGAATTGCCCAGATGGCTGGCAACGCATCTCTTTGAAGTGATCAGAGCGTTCTACTTTTGATTCCTCGTTAGGACGAACTGATCTCAAGTGCTGGGTTTCAGGTGGCTCTCCCCGGCGAGATGGTTTTCAGCCTATCCATGCTTTGTAGGTGGCCCAGTTCGGACACAATCCCCTGGTTTTTTGTTTCGAGCTGGTCCAGATCGAGCCGAATTGTCGAGTCTCGCGTGTCTCTTTTGTCGGAAGTTAGTTCTCTCAATGTTTCCCAATTCTTAAGCGATTGAGTGATGTCGGCGTTTCTTGTTGAGGGGGCTAATTTTTTATTGACGTGCTTATTTGTCGTCCCGTGTTTTCTCGTCTCGCTGCTGGCCTGCTGGCTGGTGCCTCCCTCGCCGCTCTGGCCGTTCCTGCTGAAGCAGGCACCTCCCGCCCCGTTCGCTGGAACACCGGCGGCGCCGTGTGGACCACCACGTCTTCTGAATTCAAAACCTTCTTCAGCACCGGTGACATCACCGATCGTGCCCTGCTGGAAGGCGTCAACAACTCCGGTTGGACTGCCGAGGAAATTCAGGAAGGCATGACCAAAACCTATGCCGTTGACATCATCGGCGTCTCCCGCTTCATGTACTCCGACGACGGCGTCAAGTTCCTGAAGGACCAGACCCGTTCTTACTTCCCTTATTGGAAGATGAAGTCCACCTCTGTGGTGGCCTTGCGTTCCGCGATCATCGCCGACTCCATCGACGGTGAAATCTCTTCCGCCGGCATCATGGCCGAGCTGCCCGTGGACTTCCGCCTGGCTGATACCTGCGGCACCTACGACGGCATCCAGAACGTCTGCGCTCCCGACAAGTGTGAAGGCGACGCCCAGTGCACCTCCCTGTTGTCCTGGTACGTGTTCCTGCCCGCCTGCGTTCAGGCCAACTCCGCGCTGCCCGAGCCCGCACCTCGCGTCGCTCCCGCCCGTCCCCTCTGGTGATCAGCTCCTGAGCTCTGCGCCTCAGCTCCGGCTACGGCCGGGGCTTTTTTATGGCGTGTTTCGCTCGCCAGTGATCAATTGATGGCGCATTGGCAGTCGTAAACCAGCCTCTCCAAGGCTGTTCAGTGACCGGCGCAATTCCTTCATCACGTCCGTGCTGATCTCCCCCATGGCCTGCCGGTAGGGCGACCCTTCGGTCAGCCATCGCTCAGCCAGTTCCGTGCCCCCTGGAAGCGTGAGATGTTCCAGCCACTCCTCACAACGGAGCTGCCAGCCGGCGTTCTTCAAGGACTCGTCCGGCCGCTGCTGCCGCTCAAGCCAGTGTTGTTCCCGAGCCACAAGAACGTGGACCAGTTCCGCCGCAGTTCCGCTTTGCTGAAGCGCACCAGCGGGCCCCAGTTCGGCGCGGCTGATCAGCAGCCGTAAGCCTGTTGTCGGCTCGGCATGTTGGTTGATGGCCTCCAGCAGTGCTGTCCAGTTCTGCCCTTGCAGGTCGGCAGTGGCGAGGCGTCCTGCGATCCAATCGAAGGCCTGGAGTGCGGGCAGTGCGTCGAGGTTGCCGGTCAGCAGCTCTGGCCGATGCTCCGGCTCGAGCAGATCCATCTGTGCTGCCAGCCGGCGCCGGTCGGCTTCGTTGTCGCAAAGCACGGTGACGCCTCCTTCCGGGGCGGCCCTCAAGGGATCGAGGGCCCAGATCAACGAGCGCATCCCCAACAACAGCACCCGATCTCGACGGGTCCAGGGGATATCCCGCCAGAGCCGCTCGCGCAGGCGCTGCAGTCGCTCTCCCTCCTGCCCGAGTTGACGCTGCACCCAGCGGTCCACGCCGGGACGATCGGGTCCGCTGCTCAGCAGCAAGGGCTGGTCGGCCGCCAGTTCTGCGGCTGCGGCGAGTTGGGCGGCCCGGCGTTCGGCCATCCGCTCGCGCCGTTCGCCTTCCCAACCGAGCTGGCCGGGCTGCCAGAACACCTCGCCTTGCAGGGGTGTGGGGAGGTATTGCTGCTCCACCCAGTGTTCGGCGTAGGCATGGGGGTAGCGGTAGCCCATACCATCGCCGAAGGCGGCTCCATCCCGGTTGGCATCGCGCAAATGCCCGGGCACGTCCTGTTTTTGCGCATCGCGCACGGTTTTGAGGGCATCAAAGAAGCCCAGAACGCTGTTGCTCTTTTCGGTGCCCGCCAGGTACAACGCGGCCTGGGCCAAGGGATACAAGCCCTCGGGCAGTCCCACCCGTTCGAAGGCCGCGGCACAGGCCTCCACCACAACGATGGCCTGCGGGTCGGCCAGGCCGATGTCTTCCCCCGCTGCAATCAGCATCCGCCGGAAGATGAAACGGGGGTTTTCACCAGCCTCCACCATGCGGGCCAGCCAGAACAGCGCTGCATCGGCATCGGAGCCCCGCAGCGATTTGATGAAGGCGCTGATCGTGTCGTAGTGGGCATCGCCGTGCTTGTCGTAGAGCACAGCCCGCTGCTGGATGGATTCCTCGGCGATGGCCAGGTTGATCTGAATCACGCCGTCGCCATCGGGCTCCGAACTCTCCACCGCCAGTTCAAGGGCGTTGAGAAGGCTGCGGGCGTCTCCGCCTGCCACATCAACGAGGTGGTTGGCAGCATCGCTGCTGATGGCGATGGCGCGGTCGCCGTAGCCCCGCTCGTCGTCTGCAAGGGCGCGTTGCAGCAGCCGCTGTAAATCCTCTGGTTCCAGAGGCAGTAAACGAAACAGCCGCGAGCGGCTGACCAGAGCCTTGTTGACTTCGAAATAGGGGTTTTCTGTGGTGGCGCCGATCAGGGTGACGGTGCCGTTCTCCACCCATGGCAACAGCGCATCCTGCTGGGCGCTGTTGAAGCGGTGCACCTCGTCGATGAACAGGATTGTGCGCAAGCCATGCCGTTCAAGGCGTTGGCGTGCAGCATCCACCTCAATTCGTAAGTCTTTGACGCCCGCCAGCACGGCATTGAGGCTGCTGAAATGAGCGCGGGTGTGGTTGGCAATGATCCGCGCCAGGGTGGTTTTGCCGACCCCGGGGGGGCCATGCAGGATCAGGTTGCCGACCCGATCAGCCTTGATGGCACGGCGCAGGAGCCGTCCGTCCGCAAGGATCCCGCTCTGCCCTTCAAATTCCTCCAACGTGCGCGGACGCATGCGATCGGCCAGGGGGGCCAGCCGCCGCCGTTGCTGCTCACCGTGAAAAGCGAAGAGGTCCTGGCTCAACGAACAATCAACGTTGACCCAGTGTCCCTGACGTTCTCAATCAGCGCTTGAGCTGGGCCGAATCGAACATTTTTTGGGATGCCTGTTTCGACACGTCGAAACCTTCGCGACAAGCTCTTAGGAACTCCCCATAATCCGGCAAAAGACTTTTTGCCGTGCGTCATCCGCAGCGTCTTCTGATCACCTTCGCGGCTCTGATCACGGTCAGTTCCTGCAAGAGCGAAGCGCCGAAGCCGCCGCCGCCGAAGGTGCAGGCCGTGTCCACCCAGCTGGCTGAGTTCACCGAGGGTGTCGATACCGTCAGCACGTTGGAGGCAAGCAACCTTGTCGAGCTCGCCGCTCAATCGGGGGGTCGGATTGAGCAACTCAAGATCAGCCAGGGTGATGAAGTTGCGCCCGGTCAGCTCCTGGTGGTGCTCGATCAGGTTGAGAAGAAAGCCAAAGCGGACAATGCCAAGGCCAACTATGAGCGTTACGTCTACCTGACTGAGACGGGTGCCGCGTCGCAGAAGGATCTGGATCGCTATCGCACCCAATACATCTCCGCCAAGGCGGAGCTCGACTACAGCAATCTCACCTCACCCTCCGCCGGCACGGTTGCTGATGTGAATGTGAAGGTGGGCGACGTGATTCGGCAGGGCCAGGTGTTCACCAGCCTGGTGCAGAACAACGAACTGGAAGCCCGTGTGGAGGTCCCGGCGGTGTTCTCGACGCGTCTGGCTCTGGGCCAGCCCGTGCTGCTCAGTGCCCCAGGTAGTGAGGATGTGATTGCAACCGGGCAAGTCGGTTCGATTGATCCTCGTATTAACAAGCAGACCCAGGGATTGTTGGTGAAGGCGGTCTTCCCGAACACCGATGGGCAATTGAAGGATGGCCAGCGTCTGCGTACCCGGGTTCAGATCAAGGCTGAGCAACAACTGGCGGTTCCTTTCGCTGCTGTCACCCAGACCTCGGGTCAGAGCTTTGTCTACCGTCTCGGCAGCTTTGACGAGCTCAAAGAGAATCCGGGCAAGGCTGATCTGGAGAAGCTGGAGAAGGGAATCAAGGCCGGCAAACTTCCCGCTGATGCCAAGTTCGCCCTGCAGACGCCGGTCACGGTGGGCGAATTGGAGACCCAGCTGTATCCGATCACCAAAGGCCTCGAAGCCAATCAAATGGTGGCCACAACCAATCTGCTCAACCTGAAACATGGCATGCCCGTTCAGGTGCAGCCCGCCCAGGCGAATTGAGGTTGATCGATGTCTGCTTCCAATAATTTCATCACCCGGCCGGTTCTCAGCACTGTCTGCAGCCTGTTGATCGTGATCGTTGGTTTGATCGCGATTCCGATCCTTCCGATTGAAAATCTCCCCGACATTGCACCTCCAACCGTGAAGGTGCAGGCCACCTACGTGGGTGCTGATGCTGTTGCCGTTGAGCAGGGGGTCACCTCCGTGCTCGAGCAGCAGATCAATGGGGTGGAGAACATGGACTTCATCACCTCCAACAGCTCATCGGATGGTGTGAGTTCGATCTCCGTGTCGTTCGACAGCGGCACCGACGGCAACATCAACCAGGTGAATGTGCAGAACCGCGTTTCCCTGGCGGAACCTCAGCTGCCGGAGGAGGTGCGTAAGTCGGGTGTGACGGTGAACAAGGCCTCCAACTCGATCCTGCTCGTCTACAACTTCGTCAACGAAGACCCCGCCAAAACCGAATATTCGGTTGAGACGATCAGCGGTTATCTCGACAAGAACCTCACCGACAACGTCAAGCGGGTGAAGGGCGTCGGCGATGTCACTTACTTCGGCAACCGCAAGATCGCCTTCCGCCTTTGGCTGGACCCCGAGAAGCTGACCGCCAACAACCTCACGGCCACCGATGTGGTCAACCAGCTGCGCAGTCAGAACCGTCTGGTGCCGGCCGGCAAGATCGGCGGTGCCCCTGCCCCTGAAGGTCAGGAATACACCTTCACGGTGCAGCTGCAGGGTCGTCTGACCAGCACCCAGGAGTTCGAGAACATCATCCTGCGAAGCACCGATGCCGGCGGCCTGGTGCGGCTCAAGGATGTGGGCCGTGTCGAACTCGGCGGTGAGACCTACGGCATCGATGCCATGGATCTCAAAGGCACCCCTTCGGTGGGTATTGCTATTTACCAGCTCTCCGGCAGTAACGCCATCGAGGTGTCCAACGGCGTCAAGGAGGTGCTCGGCGAGTTCGAGAAAACTCTGCCGGTGGGCCTCGGCGTGCAGAAGATCTACGACACCACCGATTTCATCAACCAGTCGATCAAGGGTGTGACCAACTCCCTGCGGGACGCGGTGATTCTGGTGGTGCTGATCCTGTTCCTGTTCCTGCAGAACTGGAAAGCCACCCTTGTTCCCGCTATTGCGATTCCGGTGGCGTTGATCGGCACCTTCGCCCTGGTGCTGGCCTTCGGTTTCTCGCTCAACCAGCTCACGCTGTTTGGTTTGGTGCTGGCCACCGGTCTGGTGGTGGATGACGCCATCACGGTGGTGGAAGACACCTCCGCCAAGAAGGCGGAGGGCATGACCTCGGTGCAGGCGGCCATGGAAACCATGGACGAATTATTCGGGGCGGTGATCGCCACGTCCCTGGTGAAGATGGCGGTGTTCCTGCCGGTGCTGTTTTTCCCGGGTGCCACCGGCACGATCTACAAGCAGTTCGCCGCCACGATCCTCTTCTCGATCGGTATCTCCACTTTCAACGCGCTGACGTTCTCGCCGATGCTCTCGGCCCTGTTGTTGTCCCGCGAGACCAAGGAGCTCAGCCGCAATCAGTACGCCACGGCCGGTGTGGTGCTCGGTTTCATCTACGGCCTGCTCAGTGCGGGCAACGGCGCCGCGGCAGCACTGATTCCAACCGTGATCGGTGCGGTGATTGGCTTCATCGCCGGCAAGATCACCGGCCTGCCCCTGCGTCTGCCGTTCACCGCCGGTGGTGCAGCAGTGGGTGTGATCACCACGGGGGTGATCTTCACCAATCCGATTCCTGTGCTGTTGTTCACCGCCATCGGTGGTTGTGTGGGCTACTTCATCCCGGTGATCTTCACCAACTTCAACCGCCTCTATGGAGGCTTTGAGAAGCGTTACGCCTCGATCCTCGACGGCGTGCTCAAGGCGCGCCCGATCGTGATGGCGGCCCTGGCTGCGGGCATTCTGCTCACCGGATTTGCCTTCACCCGCATTCCTGGAGGTTTCGTCCCGATCGAAGACCAGGGCTATGCCATTGGTTTCGTTCAGGCCCCTGACGGGGTCTCCAACGAGAAAACACTGGCGATCAACCGCCAGGTGGCTGAAGTGATGCGCACGGAGGAGGACATCTCATCGGCTGCCCTGTTCAGCGGCGCCAGCCTTGATGGAAACGCCCCCAACAAGGGTCTTTTCTTCATCGGCATGAAGCACTGGGATGAACGTCCCGGCAAGGAGCACAGCGTGGGTGCCGTGGTGAAGCGTCTCAACGCCAAGCTCTACGGCGCCATTGATGGCGGTCGGGTGTTCGTGGTGGAGCCACCCTCTATCCCTGGTTATGGCACCGGCGGCGGCTTTGAGTTCCAGTTGCTCGACCAGAGCAGCGGTGTCTACTCCCTGAATGAGTTCTTCGCATCCGCCCAGCAGATCATCCAGGCGGGCAATGCCGATCCCATCCTGAATCAGGTCTATTCGCTGTTCTCGCCCCAGGCGCCGCAGTACAAGATCGATGTGGACCGGGAGCAGATGGCCTCGCTCGGGGTTGACTTCGGTTCAGCCATGTCGGCCTTCAGTGTCAACTTCGGTGGTGCCTATGTGAACGACACCTTCCAGGAGGGCAAGGTCCGCCGCGTTTATGTGCAGGCGGATGAGGTGAGCCGGGCTACCCCACAACGGTTGTCGGCCATCTACGTCGCCAACGCCAGGGGTGAGCAGATCCCGCTCTCGGAGTTCTTCACGGTCAAGCAGACGGTGGGTCCCAGCGTCATTCCCCACTTCAACCTCTACCGATCGATCAAGATTGACGGCACCCCGAAAGAGGGGAACAGCTCCGGTCAGGCGATCGGGGCGATGAAGCAGATCTTCAACGCCGGCAGTTACCAGGGTCTTGGTTTCGACTGGACCGGCATCTCCCGCGAAGAAGTGAAGGCCGGATCTCTGGCCGTTGTGATCTTCGCCCTGGGCATCCTGGCGGTGTTCCTGGTGCTCTCTGCCCAGTACGAGAGCTACACCGACCCGATCATCATTCTGTTGACGGTGCCGACGGCTCTGCTGGGAGCCCTGGTGTTCCTGGGGGCGGCCGGGCAGGTACTCAACATCTACGCCCAGGTGGGCCTGGTGATGCTGATTGGTTTGGCGGGAGGTAACGCGATTCTGATTGTCGACCTGGCCAACCAGAAGATGGGTGAAGGCGAGTCGGCGCTGGAAGCCGCCAAGTTCTCGGCCAAGTCGCGTCTGCGGCCCATCCTGATGACGGCGATCTCCTCCCTCACAGGCTTTCTGCCGTTGATGCTCGCCAGCGGTGCTGGTGCCCAGAGTCAGTCCTCCCTGGGTCTGGTGGTGTTCGGCGGTCTGCTGGTGGCCACTTTCCTCTCCACCTTAGTGGTGCCTGTCTTCTACGTGGTGATGAAGACCCTGCTGGGAGAGGCCGATGCCAAACCCCCTGAGGACGGCTCCACGCCCACCCCGCAACCGAGCTGATGCCAGAGCAGACCAACCGAGAGGTGAACCCACGCAAACCCTTCAGTGGCATGCGTGTTCTGATTGCAGTGGCCATTGGTGCAGGTCTGGGTCTGGCGGTGGCCTATTTCCTCAAGGTGCTGATCGACAACAGCCCAGCTGAGATCGATCTTGGCCGCCTGCGACTCTTCTATCTGATGGTGGTCACTTCAGGAGGTCTGGGGGGCTTCGCCATCGAGACGATGCGTCAGCTTCAGGAAGAAGCCACAGATCCGGTGTATCGCCACAGCAATTCCCATCGCGGTCGGCGTCGTTGAGGCACTAGTAGCAGCGATCAAAAAAGCCACCCCTCGGGGTGGCTTTTGCATGTCAGGAGTTGGATAGAAGTGGTTCAGCTCCTCAGGTGATCACGGTGGGCTGATCCATGCCCGTGCGTTGCTTGATCTCCGCCAGGTCGTTGATGGCACTGATCATGTCCGCCAGGGCGACCTGGGGATCCTGGTTGAGATCACCGCTGCTGGGCACGTAGCTCTCCAGGTAAACCCGGATCGTCGCGCCCTTGGTGCCCGTGCCGGAGAGACGCACCACCACCCGGCTGCCGTCGTCCAGAAGGATGCGCAGACCCTGGCCCGTGGTCACGGAACCATCGACGGGGTCGGTGTAGCTGAAGTTGTCTGCTTTGCTGATGACGCGTCCGGCAAAGGACTGGCCCACCAGGCTCGGCAGCATGGCTTCCAGGCGGTCGTAGAGACCATGGGCGGCGTCGCTGGCGACGGCCTCGTAGTCGTGACGCGAGTAGTAGTGGCGTCCGAAGCGCTGCCAGTGCTCGGCCATGATCTCGGCGACACTGCAGCGGCGCACGGCCAGGATCTGCAGCCAGAACAGCACCGCCCAGAGGCCGTCTTTCTCGCGCACATGGTTGCTGCCGGTGCCGAAACTCTCTTCACCGCAGAGGGTGATCTTGCCGGCGTCCAGAAGGTTTCCGAAGAATTTCCAACCCGTGGGGGTTTCGAAGCAGTCCATCCCCAGTTCCTTGGCCACCACATCCACCGCAGCGCTGGTGGGCATGGAGCGGGCCACACCCGCCAAGCCTGAGGCATAGGCCGGCGCCAGCGTGGCGTTGGCGGTGAGCACCGCAAGGCTGTCGCTCGGGTTCACGAAGCAGCGCTGGCCCAGGATCATGTTGCGATCGCCGTCGCCGTCGCAGGCGGCTCCGAAGCTGTAGTCGTCGCCTTCCAGCAGCAGCTCGGCCAGTTCGTGGGCGTAGGTGAGGTTGGGGTCGGGATGACCGTTGCCGAAGTCCTCCAGCGGGGTGCCGTTGCGGACGCTCCCGGCCGGTGCCCCCAGCAGCCCTTCGAAGAGACGGGTGGCGTAAGGGCCGGTGACGGCGTGCATCGCGTCAAAGGCCAGCGGGAAGTCGCTGTGGATCAGCTCGCGGATCTGATCAAAGTTGAACAGCTCCTGCATCAGCGTGACGAAATCGTCGACGCCGTCGATCACCTCCACCTGCATCGCGCCGATGCTGTGCAGACCGGGGGCATCCAGAGAGATCTCTGGAGCATCAACAATCGTGTATTGCTCCAGGGTCTTGGTGCACTCGTACACCGCATCGGTGAAGGAGGCGGGGGTGGGTCCACCGTTTGCGCCGTTGACCTTGACGCCGAAGTCGCCCTTCGGACCACCGGGGTTGTGGCTGGCCGAGAGGATGATGCCGCCAATGGCCTGGCGCTGGCGGATCAGGTTGGAGGCGGCGGGAGTGGAAAGGATGCCGCCGGTGGTGACCACCACCTTGCTGAGGCCATGGGCGGCGCCCATCCGCAGGATCACATCGATGGCGCGGCGGTTGCCATAACGGCCGTCTCCTCCCAGAACCAGGGTTCCCCCTTGCACACCCGGCAGCGTGCGCAACGACGCTTCGATGAAGCTTTCCAGATAATGGGGTTCCTCGAATTGGCTGCTGCTCTTGCGCAGCCCGGAGGTCCCTGGCTTCTGGTCGGTGAAGGGTGCGTCCAGGCGCACCTGGCGTTGGGTCGATTCCGCAGGGGCCGAGGTGGTCATCACGACGGAGGGGTCTGTATGCGGAACCTAAACATGGAAATCCATTTGCATGGCGTCGGTCGCGACCAGTTGACGCCGCTACCCTTTGGCCCGCACCTATTGCGACGACCATGCATCGCTGTCTGCTGCTGTTGTTCGTCGGATTGGCTTGCACGCCATCGTCAGTGGTTGCATCACAGAGCTGGAAACGGGCCCTTCCCCTGCCGGAGGCCTCTCAGGAGGCTGTGACTGCTGCCAATGCTGTAATCAATCAGTCAGGTTCGGAAGAATGCCTGCGCGGCAAGTTTTCCAATGCCATCTTGAGATTGTCCAACAGTTGTGATGTCTCGGGCTACTCCTCCACCGCGTGTGAGTTGGCCTCCGAAATTGCTGGTCAGGAAAGCGAACTCAGCATGGGCGACATGATCGCCACATCCGAGACCCTGCTCGATCTGCTTGGCGATTCGGAGACATCCCACTGATCGCTTCTGTTTTTTCGATGGACGTCACCCATCCCGGTTCCAAGCCACTCGACGCTGATCAACTCAGTCTTCTCGAGACGTTTCGCGGCAAGGTGGATTCCAGAATCACAAACCACGGACTGACCGCTGCCGACGTGCAGATGTTTGTGGACGAAATCAAGAAGCACCCCGACGTCAGCGTTGCGCTCTTGGATGCCGTTCGCGGTGAGGTGGCCACCCTGATGCAGGGCCAGCGGTTCAGTTTCGACTTTGATTGATGCCCGTCAGGCTCAGGCCTGACGCGATTTGTGCTTTCCCTTTTTCATCACCGGCTCGGCGCAAACCCTTGGGATCCGCCGGGCGGTGTTTGTGATGGCGTCCTTACGGCGAAAGTCGTTGCTGTTGGCAACCTTGGCTTCATCCATCAGGGACCACAGCACGTCTTTGCAGGGCCCCGGCAACCTGGAGTGATCCATCAAAGGGTCAGCGAGCTGGCGCACCAGCCTGCAGGCTTGCGTTGAGTTGTCGCGGGAGCAGGCATAGGCGGCCAGCTCAATGCTGCGGAGTTGATCCTTGGTGGGCCAGGGCTCGTAGGGCTCAGCCGCGGTCGCGGGACTGGCCATGGCGAGCAGCAGCAGGACGCGCGTGATCGTGGATGTCATGAAACCAGTCTGGCGTTCTTTTGTGCAGTTGAGCCAATCAATCGTTTGGACGATCAATCAGCGAAGTACTGGACGATGTCTTGATGAAGAAAGCCTCCGCATGGCCTGTTCGTCTCAGCCCAGAAAAGTCATTCGTTTCCGTTCGTTGATGGCAATAGGGGCTTTTGCTGTTGATTGCTTTGCTCCACGTTTACCTTCGCGAATCTGCCTACAAAGGTTTGTAGGCCCAGAATTGATACATGCTTTGAAACGTTGATGGATTCTTGCTCTCGAATTCACTCCAGTTGCTGAGTGAGGTGCCATTGGGGTCTGCGGGGAAGTAGTTCTTGTAAGCAGCTTTGATGGATTTCGGAAGCATGAAACCACAAAACACCAGGTGCTCGGCTTCTAAAAGTTTTTCTAGGGTCTCTGTGGTGAACTGATGCTCCTGAACGTGAAAGCAAAGGTCGCGACACTCGGAGAGCGAATAGAAGTCACTCGCAAGTTCAGATAAATCTTTTAGTTCGTGCTGATCATCGTCAAACACTTGCTTGCGAAAATCTCTGATGCCTTCTGGTGTGCTTTGAATGCCCAGGTTTTTGATCAGTTTTCGTGCTGCAGAGACTTTCTGTCTGGCAAGTTTGCTGTAAAGGCCAATCTTGAAATAGCCTCCCGGCTTGAGTTTGCTGTTCAGTGCTGCCAGGCCCTCGGCGGGGTTTTGCATGTGATGCAGCACCCCGCTGCACTCAATTACGTCATAGATGTCTTGAAGCTGATTGGCATCCAGGATGTCCAGTTGCTGGAGTCGAACATTGCGCATGTTGGTCTCCTGAACTTTTCTTGCTGCGTAGGCCAGGCTGTTGGTGCTGATATCAATTGCCGTGATTTGCGCATTTTTATAGCGACTGGCATTAATAATTTGGTTGCCCGTTCCGCATCCGGCGATCAAGATCTTTGGGCTGGAGTTGGGTGTTGAGAGTTCATTGCAGAAGGAGGGATTCTCAATGGTTGTCTCTAAGGAGATGAACTCAGCTGTTGGTTTTGCAAAAAGCGGGTGAGTATGGTCTGCGTGTTTGTATCGAGGGTAGGGATTTTCTTCGTACATTTGTTGTACGTCGAGTGACACCTCATTGGTTATTGTCTGGCTACGGCCGAGGCGGGCTTTGATGTCCTGCTCTGCTTCGACCTCGTTGAATTGGGTATTGACGAAGGCTTTGCTCTCATCGCTGTTGACGGGATATGAGTTGATTGCTTCTTTCGTGGTGATGCTGTGGAGTGGGCGATAGCAGCCAATCATGGGCAAGGATTGATTTAACTCCTCTTTCCCCTTCTTTGCATGTTTAATCAGATCATCGATCCATTGTCGCTCCTCATCTGATTGCCAATAGACGTATTCGTTGAGGAAGCATTGCGTCGCAAGCGCCTCCAGCAGGGGTTTGAGCTCTGGGGGTGTAGAGCTGTGGTTTTTGATGTGCGCCAGGAATTCCTTTCTTAGGCGTGTGAGGAATTCCTCTGTCTCCTTGTCGGTTGGGATCAGTAAGGTCAGCGCTGTTCTGAACCTCCAGTCTGATGCGAGGCGATGAAAGGCCTGGTTTTGGTCTGAAATGATTGGGTTTGAACCTGCGGCCGCTTGGATGTCATCCAGGTGGACTTGCACGAAGAGTTGGCCAATTTTGCGATGGGAAAAGTCATCGCAATTGAGAAGCTTTTCGTAGGCTTTGTTGGCGGAGTCTCTGTTGAATGCGTTTACTTCGATGTCGCTGGCGAGGCTTTTCAGGTTCTGCAGCGCTTCGATGTTGCCTTCATCGCATTCAATGGCATTGATGGTGGCTGTTAGCGCTTCGTCTGTTTTTCCGAGGTCTCTGTAAATACTGCCGAGATTCATCTGGACAGTTGATGACTCGTGATCAAGGTCGAGTGATTTCAGTGTGAATTTCAGGGCTTGATCAAGCTTTCCGATGTCCCGGTATAGATTTCCGATGTTGCTGTAAATTTGGGGGTCTTCAGGCTCGCATTTCAGAGCTTGTTCATAGTGTTCTAGGGCTTCGTTAATTCGGCCGCTGTTCTTGCAAAGGATTCCAAGATTGCAAAAAACTGCAGGATCAGATGTTCCTGCGGTGATCATTTTTTTGTAAATCACTTCGGCTTCTCTGAGCCGGCCTGTCTTATGTGAATAAATGGCCTGGTTGAACCATTTCTGAAAGTTCAGTTGCGGCTTTTTAGTTGATTTTCCTGCTTTGCCATCTGCTGCGCCTCCAAAACCAGCCACTACATGTTCTTGCGCTTGCTTGAGTTTAAGGCTAAGCCAGTTCTCCTTACCGTCTCGTTGCTCCGTCTCCGCATCGAATCTTTTGACGCTCAAGTTTGCGTTGGATGTGTGGTGTGATCCCCAGTTCAGCGCTCTCCCAAAGTCGATCCATCTCACGGGTGAAGTGTTTGGCGAGTTGCGGTGAGTGGATCACCAGCAGGGTTTCATCGTTGGTGTGTGCTGCTGAAGGCGACCAATTGAATGATCCCGTGATCACGGTCTTGTTATCGATCACAGCGAACTTGTGGTGCAGTTTGTCGCCACGGGCAAGCCGGGGAGTGCCGACGCCTTTGAGGGCTTGATCCAACGGCTGATTACCCGCTTCCACCTTGCAGGTGTGATCTGGAAGGCTCACCCCCAGCAGATCGAGCACCTCAGAGAAGGGGCGGCTCGCAAACCCAGGATCGGCGACCAGCCGGATCTCCACGCCTTGTTCGACCTTCTCCTGCAGCACGTTGGTGAGTTGCTGCGCGGAAAACACAAACAGGGCCATATCAAGGCTCTTTTTTGCGGCTTTCAGCTGCTCTGCCAACAAGTTGAGCCCGTGATTGCTATCCCTCCTGGGATGGGGTGAAAACAGCACATCCACGTGGATGTTGCCTACCTGCACGGTTTGCACGCTCCCTTTTGCCTTCTGCAGGCCAAAGCGACTGTCCTGCTTGCCGCCGGGGCCATCGCCCCACATCTGGACGAATTCCTGGCGGAACACCAGGGCCAGCTCAGGGCTGCTGATCCGCAGAAGGTGATTCACATTGCCGCGGCTGGATGGCCGGCCCGCATCACCATGAAGGCCAGAACTGGTGAGATTGGCGCTGCCTGTAATCACTGTGGTTTGGTCGATCACCAGAAACTTGTGGTGCATCAGGCCGCTGCCGCTGCTGCCGTCTTCGGTGTCGTCAATTAGTGGAATGTTCGCTGCTTGGAGTAGCGCCACGGCATCACCTTGGACTGCTTCGTCCGCAGTGGTGGTGCCGTTGCGATCGCTGTCGGCCAAGCGGTTCAACTGATGCCAGCGCTGTCTTTCCCGTTTGTTCAACCGGCTGGGTCGTTGCTCACTCCAGGCCTGGCGGTAATTGTTTTCCAGCACCACGGCAACGTGAACGCCTCGCTGTTGTGCAGCGATCAGCGCTTGGGCAATCTTTGGAAGACTGAGCTCTTGAACAGCCACCCGCACTTCCTCGTTGGCGCCATCAATGGCTTCAATCAGCCATGCCTCCATGTCGTCACCATTGCGCCACTCCCCTGTAAGGGGTGAGCGGTAACGCGATCTGGGGTTGTGATTGAAGACCACATCGATCTGCTCGGGCATTGCCAGCCCTTCCGGAACTGTGCCCACGACCATGCCCGCCTGGCTGCAGCCACCACACATCACAGCCGCTGTCATCCATCCCAGCGTGTTCTTCAGCATCGAAACCAAGACCTTGCCTTGATCAGAGTTCCCCGATCTTCAGTGGGGCATCTCCGATGTCTTCAGCATCGCCACAAACCACAGTCCACTCAGCACGAGGGCGACGCCCACGCCGGCTCCGATGCCCACCCGGGTCATGACCAAAGGCACCACCAATGGAAAGACCATCGCCCCCGCGAGGGGAGTGATGGCCACGAACCAGCGAAGGGATGCTGGAGCTTTGGAGTCGGAAGGGTTCAGAACCACTCGGCGCGGGCTTCGCTGGCAGGGTTGCTGTTGTCTTCAGGGGTCTCACGCTTGAAGTTGAGCGTGATGTTGCGCTTCTGCTCTCCATCGGAAGCCGTGGCTTCGATGGCATACATCTGCTCGCCATCCCGGAAGGGCACCTGAATCCTGAAGGTCCCGTCAGTGGAGAGAGGCACTTCTTCGCCGCCGATGGTCAGGCGAGCGGAAGGGTCGGTGGCGCCGTAGACGATCAGTTCGGCGTCAGCCACCAGCCAGAAGGAGCGTTGGCGGGGAGCCACACCACCAAGGCCAGACTCGTTTCGTCCGCTGGCCCAGAGGCCAGCCCCCGAGTCGTTCAAGCCACTGCTGTCGCCGGAAACGTCAAAGCCCTCCTGGAATTCCTCTGAGCCAACCCGACGGCGGCGGAACTGAACCGTGGCGCTTTGGTAGAGCCGCTCGTGCAGGCCACTGTTGCTCGACTCGATCGGCGCGACGGGAGCTGGAGCGGATTTAGCCGGTGCTGCATCGAGGCTGAAGGGCACGAACTGATCAAGGATCTGCTCGCTCGGGTGAAGAGCGGGCACGCGGGCCACCGAAGAGAAGGCGAGCGACATCCAGGTAGCACCGATGCGGTAGCCCAGCTCAACCCGGTAATCCCGGTCACAGAGCGGCACAGGCAGATACCACTCGGTGCTGTGGCTGTCGACGGGCACTTCCTGCAGAGTGTGCGGATGGGCGTTGCCGTCCTGCATGCCGGTCACATCAGCGAGGCGCAGGCAAAGACGGCTGGCACCATCCTTCTGTGCCACCTTGCGGTCAGCGTCTGAGATCTCCCAGAACACGTAGGCCCATTGGGGATCACGGGGCAGGAAGACCACGCGGGTCTCACTGGTGCTGACGGCTGGCGCGTTGAGCTCAGCTTCGATGGCCTTCAGGTCTCCACCACGCTTCTGCTGACGCTGCGCGACTTCATCGACAAGTGTCTCTTTGCTTTTGCGGCTGTAGAGCGGCACTCCCAGGTCACTGGCGATCTGACGCAGTTGACGCAGGGTGAGACGTGCCAGTGATGACAGGGTTTGAGACACGCCTAAAACCTCCAGGTTTCGTTTGGGATCATTGTGATCCGAAAAATTCCTTTTCGAAGCATTAAGGGCTCCAGGGTCAGTGGATGCTGACCACTGGATGAGTTTCGATCCCGGGGATCACAGTCACTGGCACAAAAAAAGCGGAGCCGAAGCCCCGCTTTTGTGAACAAGCTTGGTGCTGGGATCAGCGGCCGATGGTCCGGTAAGGCACCTTGGTCAAATAGTCCATGTCGGCACTGGTGCTCGGTCCGATGCGGCGGGGATTGCCGATTTCGCTCACCCATGCCATGTAGTCCTGCGGAGAGCCACCCTTCTTGATTTTCGCGCGCTCCGGAAGCCGCTTGGCAGGCCCGCCAGTGAAAACGAGTTGGGGGAAGCCAAGAATGTTCCGGTAGTACTCGTCGTAGCGGGGGGTGGTGATGTTGAAGGGAGTGTCACCGAGCTCGCGGCCGGGGAGCACGCGGTTGCGTTGGTACGGAACCGTGTCGTAACCGAAGGCGTCGAGATACTCGGTGCTGTCGAGCAAAACATCCACCAGGCCTTCCAGGCCTTTGGTCGCAATCACGATGGACCAGGAGAGCTCTTCGCCCTTGCCGTTCACTTTGCGGCCCAGGATCCGTTCGCAAAGGTGGCGGACAACTTTGTAATTGCTGTTGAAGCCGTAGAAGGTGCGTTTGAAGGTGTCCGAAAGCAGGAGGCCGCGAATGAAATCGCGAACGGTGATCTGGCCATCCTTCAGCTGGGACTCAAGGTTGACGTCCCGATCCGTTTTGAAGGCGTGGAAGAAGATTTGCCGATAGCCGGCTTCCACGACGGTGTCGAAGTTGTCGCGGTCGTCTGCGATTTCCAGGGAGTAAGCCCGGGATCCCTCATCGGAGCCGACACGAAGGTTCGGAACACCTGATCTCAGAGAGTTCTGAGTGATCGGTGCGTACTCCAGGAGAGGAATGGCCACGCGAGCTACAGCATCCACTGCTGGCGATCGTAGAAGTGCTGGGTCGTGCCCCCTTCAGCTGCTGTTGCAGCGATTACATGCCGTAATACTTGTTCTAAGTATTTGTGCTTACCAGCCGAAGGGGGCGAGGGCGGCTCCGTTCGAAGCCATCGCTGGGCTGGTCTGATCAACATCGTCCAGTTGACGGGTCTCGATGCAGAAGGAGGCGTTGTTGGAGAGCCCTTGCACCGTGCTGGTGCGCAGTCTTACGTTCTCGCTGGCGAACCAGAAGCGCTCCAGGGAGCTCATCATTTCGTAATCCGTGGTGAGGATCAAGCCGTTTTCGTCATCCATGCGGAACTGGCCCGCCACCGGCGCTTTCTCGGCGTAGCCACGATCCCTCAGCAACAGTCCCCGTCGCCCTGTTTCGTCCTCGGGGATCAGTCCGAACATGGTCTGGTCTTCATGAGATTCACCGGCCCGATCCCAGGCCATCGATCCACTCCAGCGCACCCAGCATCCGCCCACGATCTGCTCGACGCTGGCGTTGTTGCGCTCGGAGATCTCCGCGAGCCGTTCGTCGCCCTTCAGCAGCTCCTCCACAACGATGAAGGAGGCGCCGGCTTCGGCGCGGCGATGCAGCAGGTGGTGTTGGCTTCGCTGTGAGGTCCAGCGGCCACAGCTCAGACGAAAGAAGCTGAGGGCGTCCGAGATCTCAAGCATCACCGGCGTTGAGGAAGTGAATTGATGATGGCAGCCCGACCCGGTCAGCCACGACAGCGAGCTTCGGCGGCATTGATCAGGTCGTCGAGGG